>CAZFLD010000011.1:63166-80889 GCA_964519835.1 uncultured Spirochaetales bacterium | reverse complement strand
CTCGTCGGGGAACGCATGTCGTGCGGCGATTCCAGCCACCAAAAACTCGTTTATCATAAAAAACTAAAAAGATCAATATCGCTCATGAATCCTGCTTGTGTAGCGGAGAACACAAGTAGCTGTATTACATTGCTTGCTATGAGTATTTTGACGTATGGCCGTCGCCCAAGACTGCGGACTCGGCCGCAAGGTCTTTTTTGTGGACCCGCCGAGCGTGGTCGAAGATCAGATGATCCACTTCCTCGTAACCGCTCAGTACGAAGTGGCAGTGGTAAAAAACCCGCGGAGCATCACGCGAGTGCTCACCCGGTTTCCGTGCTCAATCGTGTACTTCAACCTGGATTCCCGTTTTCCCGCGGAAGAGTTGGAACACGTCGTGCGCTCGATTGTGGGCGCCAATAAACAGCTCAATACCGATGTCGGTGTTCTTTCCTACAACGAGAACCCAGACTCGGCTCGTCTCTACCTCATGGAAATTGGCGCTACGTGCGGGTACGTCACACTCTCACTCGGCTTTAAACAGAGCGCCCGAATAATCGTTCGGGCCCTCGAAGCGGCCGAGGCGCGTGGCAAGCGCCGCTTTGTACGGGTCAAGCCGCCGTCTGGGCGGGCGTCTCTCAATGTGGGCTTGGACGGAAGCTACGTGGCCGGCCGTATCATCGACCTGAGTATCGCGGGCGCCGCCTGTACCTTAGAACGTGAGTTCACCGCCGGATCGATGCTCGACGACATTCAGCTGCAACTCTGGGGAACGCTTGCAAGGGTTTCAGGAAAAATCGCGGGTGTTCGTGGAAGCGGTCCCACGGCCACGTCCGTAATTGTCTTCGACGAGATCCAGCATAGCAGCATGCGAGAGAAGATATACGGCTTTTTGACTCGGGTCATGCAGCACGAGGTGGACCACGTCGCCAACGCCAATTGACGGGTGACGGTAGCCAGTTGTTTGTGACTCTAGTATTCTCTGCTCGCACATGATAACCGCGACAAACCTCTCTTTATCCTTCGGCGACCGGACTCTGTTTTCCGGCGTCAATATCAAGTTTACGGCCGGGAACTGCTACGGCATCATCGGCGCCAACGGCGCCGGCAAGTCCACGTTTGTCCGCATCTTGTCGGGCGACATCGAGCCCGACACGGGGGAGGTGGCGGTGACGCCAGGCGAACGGGTTGCCGTCCTTCGCCAGGACCAAAACCAGTTTAATAAGCACTCCGTTCTCCACACCGTTATCATGGGTTACCAGCACCTGTACGAGGTGATGACCGAGAAAGATGCGATCTACGAGAAGCCTGACTTTTCCGAGGGGGACGGCATCCGGGCGGCGGAGCTCGAGGGGGAGTTTTCCGAGCTCGGTGGCTGGGAAGCAGAGTCCGAGGCGGGGCGCCTGCTCTCGGGTCTCGGCATCGGCGACGAGCTTTTGGACGTGACAATGGGGGACCTCGACGGCGCGCAAAAAGTGCGCGTTCTGCTTGCCCAGGCTCTTTTCGGCGATCCGGACATACTGCTCTTGGATGAGCCCACAAATAATCTGGACCTCGAGTCGGTTGGCTGGCTCGAGGAGTTTTTACTTCAGTTCAAGAATACGGTGATTGTCGTGTCCCACGACCGGCACTTCCTAAACCGGGTGACCACGCACATCGCGGACATAGACTTCAGCCGAATATCCGTTTTTGTCGGCAACTACGATTTTTGGTATCACTCCAGTCAGCTTGCCAAAAAACAGGCTCGTGAACAAAAAAAGCGGCGCGAGGACAAGATCGTCGAGCTAAAGGAGTTTATCCAGCGCTTCTCCTCAAACGCGGCCCGGTCGCGTCAGGCGACAAGTCGCCAGAAACTCGTAGAGAAACTGACCATCGACGACATCAAACCGACGAGCAGAAAAACCCCGTATATCCACTTCGCCCCCGACCGTGAGCCCGGAAAGAAGGTCCTCGAGATTGCGGGTATGACCAAATTTGTGGAGGATGAGCCGGTCCTCAAGGGCTTTGACATCTCGGTGCAAGCCGGCGACAAGATCGCCTTTGTGGGACCCTTTCACCGGGCCAAGACTGCGCTTTTCGAGATCGTTTCCGGCATCGTTGAGCCCGACGCCGGTTCATACGAATGGGGAGGGACCATCAAGCACGCCTACTACCCAAAGGACGCCGTTGGCCAGTTCGCAGACGACGTACCGATCATCGAGTGGTTGCGTCAGTTTACCGAGGTAGAGGAAGAGAGCTACGTTCGAGGATTCTTAGGGCGAATGCTCTTTTCCGGGGACGAAGCGTTGAAGTCGGTTCGGGTCTTGTCGGGGGGCGAACGGGTCAGGTGTATGCTTGCCAAATTGATGCTTCTTGGTGCAAACGTCCTTATCCTCGACGAGCCGACAAACCACCTGGACCTCGAGTCCATCACGGCTCTAAACGATGCACTTATCGAGTTCAAGGGCGTTGTTCTGTTTGTAAGCCACGACCACGAGTTCGTGGACACCATCGCAAACCGAATCGTGGAGTTCACACCGGGGGGTGTTATCGACCGGGTCAGCCGATTCGACGACTACCTCGTTGATGAGTCCGTCCGTACACAGCGGGACGAGTTGTACCACGGTCACCACAGCCTGGTGATCTAAGTCCGCCGGTCGCCTCTCACGACAACAGAAACACCAAAAGCGCCGGGCCGGATACTCGAATTGTTTCGCCCTCGTCTGTGTATGCACCAAAGGCCAAAACACGTTTGGCGCCCTCCGCCGGCCGGAACTCGGCATCCGCCTTGCTGTCGTCGTCAATAAACGATGCGACGATAAGGATCACGCCTCGCAGTATCTGTATGACTTCGCCGGTTTCCCCCACTTCTACTATCGGTTTCTCTGTCCCTGCGCCCAGGCCCGAGACCAAGCGCCTAAGCTGGATTAGTTGCTTGTAGAAATCGAACACCTCTTTGTGGTCCGGCTTCTCCAGTTCCTTCCATTGTAGCTTGGAACGCTCGAAGGTGGTTATTGCCTGCGGGTCGGGAACAAACTCGGGAGCATCGACAAAGTCCGCGAATTCGGCTCGTCGGCCCTTTGAGACGGCATCTCCCAGCCCGGGGTCGCTGTGGTTCGTGAAGTACAAAAAGGGCGTACCGGCGCCCCACTCTTCACCCTGAAACATAAGTGGAACAAAGGGCGATAACAGGACAAGGCCTGCCGCGACTCCGGCGGTGTCGGCATCTACCAGAGAAGTGATTCGCTCACCCTGTGCCCTGTTGCCTACGTGGTCGTGGTTTTGCAGGAACACAAGCATCTTGGACGAGTCCAGGTGTGTCCCCGGCCGGCCGTGCACCCGTTTTCGAAAGCTCGAGTACTCCCCGTCGAGCACGTAATTGTGCTCGAGGGCGTGAGCGAGATCCGCGAGCCCGTCGTAGTCCGCGTAGTAACCGCGCTCCTCACCCGTGACCGCGACGTGGAGGGCGTGGTGGTAGTCGTCGTTCCACTGGGCGTCGATGCCGTAGCCGCCGCCGTCCTTCGACATGATTATTCGGGGATCGTTTTTGTCCGATTCGGCGATGAGCAGAAGAGGTCGCCTTGCCACCGGCTCGAGGCGGCGGGCCTCCTCGACAAAATCCTCCAGGATATGCGTGGCGGACTCGTCGTAGTAACTGTGCACCGCGTCGAGCCGCAGGGCGTCGAAGTGGTAGTCCCGGAGCCACAGGGCGATGTTCTGAAGAAAAAAACTCCGGACCTCGGCGCTGCCCGGACCGTCGAAGTTGATCGCGTCGCCCCACGGGGTCGAGTATCGGTCGGTGAAGTAGGGACCGAACTCCCGGAGGTAGTTCCCCTCCGGGCCGAGGTGGTTGTAGACAACGTCGAGTACTACCGCGATATCCGCGGCATGACATGCATCCACCAGGCGCTTGAGGTCGTACGGCGTTCCGTAGGCGTGGTGAGGCGCAAAAAGGTCCACCCCGTCATAGCCCCAGCCGCGAGTGCCCGAGAACTCCGCCACCGGCATAAGCTCGAGGTGGGTCACGCCGAGGTCCTGCAGGTGGTCTATGTGCTCGATAGCTCCCGCGAATGTGCCGGCCTTACTAAAGGTGCCGACGTGTGCCTCGTAAAACACCGCAGCCGACAGCGGCACTTGGCGGAAGCGATCGTCCGTCCAATCGAAATCGTCGTGTCGTACTCGCAGGGACGGCCCGTGGACACCCTGTGGCTGAAACTCCGATCTTGGATCCGGACGAAGCGGTCCTCCGTCCAGTAAAAAGCCGTACGGCACTGAAGAGAGATCTTCGTCAACCTCTGCGACCCAGAGCTCATCGTGACTGTCCATCGGCCGGCGCCTGTTACCAACGATCAGCTCTACGCGAGAGGGCTTTGGCGCCCACACCTGTACGATGTCACTCATGGTAATAACTCTCTACTTGGATTGGTCTCTCACTCAGCGTGGTCCCGCGCGGCGGTTTCGTGGCGCCCGTCGGCATCGTGCCGTCCGCCGGGTTCGCCTCGCACCAATAGGGCCGCCGGCCGCAGACTTGGTTTGTCGTTACTCCGATCCGGCCGATCCGGCCGATCCGGTCCCAGGATCTGTGAGAGCTTGTTTGTTCCGCCGTCGATGACGTTTCCGGAAAGCACGTCCCGCCAGGCGCCCTTCGGCAGCTCGACTGCGGCATTCGATTGGGGGTAAACGTGGAAGCGCCTCAAAATCGTTGCGACGTTGCCGCCACGGAGAAAACCAAAGTAGTTGCGGCGGTGCTCACCACGGATGTCCAGCATCTCGAGAGCGGCCGGTGTTCCGTCCGTTGCGGGATCAAATGCCTCCGGATACGCGTTCCGTGTCGCGAGGGACCGGTGTAACACAAAGAGCTTTGGAAGCCCTATCTCCCACTCCTCGTACATCGACTCGTAGTTTTCGTCCTTGATTGCCGCTCCGACACGCTTCAAGAGCTCCTGCCTAAGTGCAAAATCCGGGATGCCGCGGTTGTCCGGATCAACCAGGCTGTGGTTCCAAAGCTCGCTTCCTTGGTACACATCCGGGATCCCCGGCGCGGTGACGCGCAACACACAGGCGGCAAGCGACCGCTGCCAACCGGGTAGGGCAACTATGTCCACAAAGTCCTGAACCAGCTGTTGTACCTCCGACGACTCCATCGCCCCTTCGACAAAGCGCACGACCCCGTCTTCGTATTCCTTGTTTGTGTTTGTCCAGCTCGTGTGGACCTTCGCCTCGCGCATAGACTTCTGGATTGCTCCTACCATCCGCTTACTACTGATGGGCCATGCGCCGACGAGATTCTGATAGAATAGGTACTCGATGTTCCGGTCAGGGACATTGCCGGACCTAAAAGGGTCACAGATCACGGAGAGGTTGTTCACAAACTCCTCCCAGCGGTCGGGTACCTCGCTGATTGTGGTGAGCCTGTGTCGTGTATCCTCGCCGCGTTTGGTGTCGTGGGTGGAGGCGGCGTTGAGGCCTCGCGGCATGGAGCGGTTGCGCTCGGCAAGGAAGGTACCAAAGGCCTCTATGGAGGAGCCAAAGGTCGCCGGGTTCCCACCGACCTCGTTTAGAGCGACAAAACGGTTATAGACGTACAAGGCCGTGTCTTCCGCACCTTTTGCCGTGACCGGCGCCGACAGTTGTTGGGCGCGCAGGGCGAAGTCCTCCGCGATCTCCGGCTCGGCGGTGTACGCCTCTTCGTGCATCCGTGACAGGTATAGTGCGAGGGCATCAAATATTTCCGAATCGATCTCGGGATTTGCCGCTTGGGCACTGCGCACGGCCACGGTGATAATCGCCTTGTCGAGCTCGTTGGGCTCGTTGTATGGCCCGGAGTCAACGTAGCTTCGGTAGACCGGGTAGCCGGCCAGGACTTCTACAAGCGCCGTTGTGATGGTTTCGCGGTCGAAGTCCCGAAGACGACGATCGGCCTCGCACATACGACGAAACTGGCCGACAAGCCGGTTGACGTCGCTTGCGAGGAGGTCGTTCAAGACCTGCCGTTTGCACTCCGCTACAATCTCCTCGTACATACGATGCTCGCCGGTGAAATAGCTGTAGAAGCGGCTGAATCGGTCCTCGGCGGACGCTTTGACAAAAAACCGATCGACGGCGGTGAGAAACTCATAGCCGGTCGTGCCCTCTACCGGCCATTCCTCGCGCAGCGGCTCATCGGCCTCGAGGATCTTCTCGACATAGACAAGCGCGCCGGGTGCGGCCTCTTTTATTCGTCGCAGGTATCTCAGTGGATCACGCAATCCGTCCACATGGTCGATGCGGATTCCGGCGAGGCTTTGGTCTTTGAGCCACTCGAGAACGCGCGTATGTGTTGCACGAAAAACGACCTCGTCCTCCATGCGCAGGCCGATAAGGCTGTTGATGTCGAAGAATCTCCGGTAGCCGAGGTCCGAGCCCGCGAGGCGCCAGTGGGCGAGGCGGTAGTTCTGCCGGGCGTGGATCTCGTCCAACCGATCCGCCGATGCATTGATGGCATCGATCTCATCATCCAGCGCTCTTCTTGCGGTGGGCCGAGTGTCGAGCAGCTCAGCCAGGTAGGTCAGGATGACGGATTTGTCTCGGTGTCGGCGCTCGACCGCAGGTCGATCGGTGCGGTGGGGTCCGGGGAGCGCCACCAGCGATACGGCCAAGAAGCGCAGCTCATCGGACTCCGCGGCGTTCCCGGCCTGGCCGAGAAAAGCCGCACACGACCGCGGCGCAAGCGGAAAGATGCTGTCGTAGTACCGGAAGATAAAGGCGGCACCGCGGCGCTCGATGCGCAATTCGCCCCGGTCGAGGATGCGTCCGAAGTGGTCGCCTAAGACCGGTAGCAGGACCCGATTGTCGTGCGCTCCTGCGCCCGGGGAATAGTCCCAGTCGACGTCGAAAAACGAAGCAAATCGACTCGACGGCCCGTTTTCCAGGACGTCCCACCACCATGCATTCTCGGCGGTGCCGATTGCCATGTGGTTTGGTACGACATCGAGTATGTGGCTCAAGCCCTGTTCGCCTAATGCCCGGCAAAACCAGTCGCGGCCCTTTTCGCCGCCGAGGTCGGGGTTGACCTCGGTGTGGTCCACCACGTCGTAGCCGTGGTCGCTTCCCGCCCGGGCGCGTAGGTAAGGCGACGCGTACACGTGGGAGACGCCGAGCTCGGCCAAGTAGTTCGCGACTGTTGCGGCCTTGTCAAAGTCAAAGCCGGGCTTGAGTTGTAGTCGGTAGGTGCAGATCATGAGTGGATTTCCAAGAGCACCATGCTCCGGTCGGCGGTTGCCACGGTGTCTCCGGCGGCGTACTCCTCATCGCCTGTCACCCACCCGACCTCCGTCCGTAGCCGCACACGCCACCTGCGACCGTAGTGTTTGTCGGGAAGCACAAAGTCGAGTGCCTCGTAGTGTCCGTTGAACAGGATACAAAAGCTCGAGTCTCGAACGCGGCGCCCGTGGATGTCGGTGGTCGGTATGCCCTCGCCGTTTAAATACACGGCGATCGACTTTGCGTAGGACTGGTCCCAGTACTCATCCAGCATCTCCTCTCCGTCGGGAGTAAGCCACGCGATGTCCTCCGGTCCTCGACCGTGAATAGGCCGGCCCTCGAAGAACTTGCGCCGGCGGAATGCCGGATGGTCCGTGCGAAACGCAATAAGTCGCCTGACAAAGTCAAGCGTTTCCAGGTCCGCGTCCGCCCAGTTGTACCAGGATATCTCGTTGTCCTGGCAGTAGGCGTTGTTGTTGCCGCCCTGTGTTCGGCCGATCTCATCACCGCCGAGGAGCATGGGCACGCCCGACGACAAAAACAACGTCGCCAGCAGATTCCGCCGCTGTTTGGTTCGCAGTGAGAGCACTTTGTGGTCCGAGGTCGGGCCCTCGGCGCCGCAGTTCCACGATCGATTGTGGCTCTCGCCGTCGGCATTGTTTTCGCCGTTTGCCTCGTTGTGCTTTTTGTTGTAAGAGACCAGGTCGGCCATCGGAAAGCCGTCGTGTGCGGTAATAAAGTTGATGCTGGCATAGGGCAACCGGCCGGTACTCTCGTAGAGGTCCGAGCTACCCGTGAGTCGGTAGGCAAACTCCGGAAGCGTCTGGTCCTGGCCGCGCCAGTAGTCGCGAATACAGTCTCGGTACTTGCCGTTCCACTCCGACCAAAGGGGAGGGAAATTGCCCACCTGATAGCCGCCCGCGCCGATGTCCCACGGTTCGGCGATGAGCTTTACCTGGCTGATTACCGGATCCTGCTGGATGATGTCGAAAAAGGCGCTTAGTTTGTCGACATCGTGAAGCTCTCGGGCCAGGGTGGAGGCAAGGTCGAAGCGGAATCCGTCCACGTGCATATCGGTAATCCAGTAGCGCAGCGAGTCCATGATCAACTGAAGGACGTGGGGATCCCGCATGTTGAGTGAGTTGCCCGTTCCCGTGTAGTCGACGTAGTACCGAGGATCCTCCTGCGACAATCGATAGTACGCCTGGTTGTCCAGACCCTTGAGGGACAGCATCGGGCCGAGGTGATTTCCCTCCGCCGTGTGGTTGTAGACCACGTCCAGAATGACCTCGATCCCCGCCTGATGGAGCCTCCTCACCATGTGTTTAAACTCCGGCACGACCGAGGAGGGGTCGCTCCTGGCGGCGTATTCGCTGTGCGGGGCAAAAAAGCCGATTGTGTTGTAGCCCCAGTAATTCTTGAGCCCCTTTTCCAGGAGATGTCCGTCGTGAACAAACTGGTGCACCGGCATCAGCTCCACGGCGGTAACCCCAAGCCGCTTGAGGTATTCGATACTCGTGGGGTGCGCGAGGCCGGCGTAGGTGCCTTTGACGGAGGCGGGAATGTCCTGTGCCAGGATCGAGAACCCCTTCACGTGGGTCTCGTAAATGACGGTCTTGTTCCACGGCGTGTCCGGCCGGACATCACCGGACCAGTCGAAAAACGGATTGGTCACAATTCCCTTTGGAACAAACGGCGCGCTGTCCAAGGTGCTGCGCTCGAGACCATCCTCCTCAAACGGCCGCAAGGAGGGGTGCCACGTCGCCTGGCCGTCCACAGCCTTGGCGTATGGATCAAGCAGAAGCTTGTCAGGATTGCAAATCTGCCCCGACGAGGGATTCCACGGTCCGTGCGCGCGGTACCCGTACCGTTGCCCCGCTCCCACCTCGGGCAGGTAGGCATGAAGGCAAAGGCCGGTGGACTCAACAAGTCCGACGCGGGTCTCGCGCCCCATCTCGTCAAACAGGCATAGCTCGACCTCGTCCGCGACGCCGCTAAACACGCTAAAGTTGGTGCCGGCGCCGTCGTACGTTGCGCCGAGCGGATATGGTTTTCCGGGGAGTACAAGCATAAACGACTCAACGGTACGCAATCTCCGTGCCTTCGTCCACCTCCGGGGCGAGCCGAACTTGAATCTTGCCAAAAAAATCTTTAAACCCTATAATAAGTGTATTATCCTCACTAAATCCTAATGCGTTACCGATATGTTTTATTGATGGTGTTTGTGATGTTGGCCCAGCCCGCCCCCGCGCACGATGCCCTTATTATCAGTACCTCCTACCAGAATCTGCTCTCGAACTCGGACCACAGCGGCTTTCTCGATCGAATGCTGGGAGAGGTCTTTTCGCGGCTCGGGATTCCTTGCGAATTCGTTTACTCGCCCACCGACCGGTCCGTGGTCGATGTGAACGCCGGACTCCTTGATGCCGAGATTAATCGGATACGTGGCTTTGAAGAGCTCTATCCCAACCTTGTTCGTGTTCCTGAGCCGAACATGATCATGGAATTCGTGGCCTTCTCCCGGCGCGACTACGATCTCCAATCATGGTCGGATTTGGAGGGGCTCTACGTCGGTCACGTGGCGGGTTGGCTTATCCTAGAAGAGGCGACCTCAGGATTCGCGAACGTGGTTCACGTTCCATCGGAGGTTGAGCTGTTTCGGATGCTCGACAAGGATCGAATTGATGTCGCACTCTATGCGCGCCTCACCGGGCTTGTGTTACTATCCCAACTCGGCATCGAGAACGTCACGCCCCTCACGCCGCCGCTTGCTCGCCGCGAGATGTTTTTGTACGTCCACGAGCGGCACGAGGGTCTGGTCGAGTCGATTGCCGAGGCTATCCGGTTGGTAAAGTCGGACGGCACCTACGAAGAAATCCTTCGAGAGGTGTTGGCCGAACACGGTATTGCAGATGGCCCCGGCGAATAGAGCGGCCACGGGTCATCACAGGTCGATTGCCGGCCGCTTCGCGGCGTTCTCGGTATTGGTCAGTTTGATGGTCGGCCTCAGTATTACGCTCCCAACCGTGTACTTGGGCTACCGAGAAGAGCTTCGTCGCCTCGACTACCAGTTGTTCCAGATCCAAAAGAGCCACGTTCCTCCGCTTGTCTCGAGTCTGTGGCTCACAAATGCGGCGGCCGTTGAACGGCAGCTGGAGGCAATTTCCCGCTTTCCGTACATCGAGCGCGTCGAGGTCATTGACGACGACGGCACGGTCTACGCCGCCGGTGTTGGCGCTCGCGAGCGGTTTGACGTCACGGAACAGCCGCTTTTGTACACACATCGAGAATCGGAGGTGCTGATCGGCCGGCTTTGGATTTTCACGGACTCGGTACAAATGCGCAGGTCGGCTGTGGAATCGCAAATCGGTACCGGGATCGCGGTAGCGGCAGTCGCCGTTGTTCTTGCTATCGGGAGCAACGTCCTGTTCCGTCGTCTTATCGCAAGGCACCTCGAATCGTTGAGCCGGTTTTTGCGGGGCGCCGGCGAAGCCGACCTCGAAGCCGAGTTCCGACCGGCACGGTCAAAGCCCCGGGGGGATGAGCTTGATCGATTGGTAGACTCGACAAATCAACTCCGCCGTCGGTTGCACGCGCGGCTGCAGGAGCGCGCGACGCTCGCTTCGGAGATCCACCATCGTGTCAAAAACGACCTTTCGCTCGTGGCCGCTTTGCTATCCCTTCAAGAGTCGCGCATCGAGAATCGTGAGGCGACCGCTGCACTTTCAGAGGCGCGGGGTCGTATTGCTGTCCTCAGCCGAACCTACTCACACCTCCATCGATCCGGCAAGCTTCAGAGTATCGCAATCAATGATTTTCTTTGTCCGCTGCTGATGGAAATGGAGCAGGGATTACTACCATCCAATGTACACGTCGACGCCAACATCGAAGCCTTTGCCGCTCCGGCCCGGGTCTGTGTTTCACTCGGTATTGTCCTGAATGAGTTGCTGACAAACTCCATCAAGTACGCGGTCACCGAGGGGCAGGGGCATCGGATTTCCGTGGTCGCTACGCGAGCAGACATTGACGGCGGCCTGGTCCTAACGGTCGCCGACAACGGTCCCGGCCTGCCCGAGGATGTCTTAGACGGGCGGAGGCTCGGATACGGGCTTACCATCGTTGAGTCGCTTGCCCGGTCAAATCAAGGGTCCGTCGAGTTACTCAACAACGGCGGCGCGGTGGTCACAGTGCACTTTGCTTTGAAGTAGCCGTGGTAGGTGGTAGTTGGACCAGTTCCAATCTTGACAGCCGGTCGACACGGGCCTACACTAAAGTCGCGTTTGTAAAACGTTCTACAAACCGCGCAACACCATGTATGACCACAACGCCGGTTCGCCCCCGGAGCCGATCACGGAAGAGGGATTTACCCCAGACAGACTACGCCACTACGAAGGTCTGTTTACGCTTGGCAGCGGGCTGGTCCATCTCCGCGGCTCGTTGTCGGAACCGCTTGTCTCCGCGCCTCAAGCTATCGAGTACCTTCGTGTCCCGACGAATGTAACGGCTGAACACCACCGGCAGTTCGTCTCGCGTCTGGGGACCTATCTGCCTTCCGTCGTGGGGCGTCACCCGCTTCTGAACACGGTGATAGCAAATCTGCCGTCTCCACTTCCGGTCCTCTTTAGTCTCAAAAGCGCCGATATCACGGAGAAACATTCCGCAGCGGGCCCGCTGCAACAGGATTCAGGGCATGCAGCCTCCGCCGCAGCCGGCCTTGAATCCGGGAACATTGCTCTCAGCGTAGAGTCACCATGGCTGGTTTCCCATGCCCGCCGGTTATATCCCGACCAGGCCGTGTTGGAGAGAAGATCGGAGTGGCGCCTACCGGCAAGCGCGGGTCCGGTGCACCTCAGTTTGACGGAGCGACGCTTTGTCTCCCGAGCTCGGCCCAACGTGGTTGTGCAGCGTTTTGTGGTACTGTCGGATGCGGACATTGCGCTTTGTATGAAGTCGTCGGTCGACGGGAACGTGCGGACAAACGGCTTCGAACACATGGTCGTCAAAGAGCCGGTCATCAAAGACGACCGTTTTGGCCTCTTGGTGGAAAGTGACCTCGGGTGCCGAGCTGTTGTTGCGTCTTGCCACGATGGTGTCACGGTCAAAACGGACGAGTCGTCGGACCGTGTGTACGGCGAGGCGGAACTCAGAGCGCAGGCGGGAGTCGAGCTCTTCGTGGACAAGATCTCGTTCGTCGGGGCGTTGCCCGCCGGAGACGGGAGACCGCCGGGCGCTGCCAATAAGCCGTTACCGGGGCCGTTGCCGGAAGGCGAGGAGGCTTTCGACGCTCTTGAAGCCGCGCGAGAGGCGGGTTTCTCCGCTTTGCTGCACGAACACATCGAGGAGTGGCGAACACTGTGGCACGCCGCCCGCGCCGTTGTCGTGGAAGCACCTCACACGGACGGTCCCCACTTGCGCAGGGCACTGGATTTTTCGACCTACCACCTTCTGCGAGCGCATCGGAGAGGCGAGTCGCGATTTGCGATCTGCCCTAAGGGGCACGCCGGCGAGGCATACTTCGGGCGCTACTTCTGGGACACGGAGATCTACCTGTTTCCCTTTTTTTTGTACACTGATCCTGAGCATGCTCGTGATTTCTTGCGGTTCCGCATTCGCACACTGGACGGGGCCCGAGAGAATGCCGTTGCGTACGGCAACAGGGGCGCCCGCTTTGCCTGGGAGTCGTCGCTTTCGGGAGCGGAGCAGTGCCCGAACTGGCAATATGCCGACCATGAGATCCACGTCACCGCGGATATCGTCTACGCGATTCTTCACTACGTTGATGCGACCGGCGACGAGCGCTTTCTCTACGAAGAGGCCGCCGAACTGGTTCTGGAGGCGGGAAGGTTTTTTGTCTCTCGGCTGGACATATCGGAAGATGGTGGGGCGCACCTGCTCGGGGTAATGGGGCCCGACGAGTACTCACCTTTTGGGAACGACAACGCGTTTACCAATCGTCTTGCAAAGCTTAGTCTTATGGCTGCGGCGCGGGTTGCCGACCACACGGCGGCCGGTGAGGAAGCACGGCAATTCCGGTCCCTTGCCACAACGCTTCCGATTCCCACCGACCGTGAGAGCGGGATAATTCTGCAATCGTCCGATTTTATGAACTACCCGCTCCTGGACTTTGCCTCGCTCGATCCAACAAAGTCTGCTGCCGCTCAAGCGCCGCAAGAGCTCTTGTATCGTCGCCGGGCGCTAAAACAAGCCGACGTGGTGGCAATGCTCGCGCTCTTCCCGGAGGAGTACGCCCCGGACACCGTTGCGCGATGCCTCGATTTCTACGAGCCGATGACAACCCACGATAGCTCGCTGTCACCGACAACACACGCCCTTGTCTCCGCCCGGCTGGGCAGGGCGGAAGACGCGTGGCGCTACCTCGCGCGGTCCATCGATATCGACATCGGGGTCGTTCACGGCGACGCCGCCGAAGGGGTCCACATCGCCAATGCCGGTGGCAACTGGATGGTGGCGGTTTTTGGTTTTTTGGGTGTCGTCCCGGCCAATGCGGCTTCCGTTTTGACAATCCGGCCCTGTCTTCCGGCGGCCGTGGAGTCTATTGCGTCACCCTTGGTGTGGCGGGGCACTCGCCTGAACATCGAGGTGGACAACACAACCGTGACGGTTGGCCATAGAGAGGGCCCCGGGCTCGAGGTTTGCATCAACGACAAAAAACGACACCTCGAACCGGGGCGCAAGATCAAGGAGGCCTACGATGTTTCCGGTGCTCGGCAATAGTCTCGACACACTTTTTTTGATTCAGGACAACCGGCAGCGGCGTCTATCGAGCTACGCTCGTGACGGAAGCAATCACGACTGGGTGGACGTGCCCGCGGAAACCGGGTTTTCCACCGAGCTCATCCGGGGTCCGGGGATCGTCCGGCACATGTGGTGCACCATCGGCTCGGAAGACCACGACGTCCTGAGGCACGTGATCGTTCGCTTTTTTTGGGACGGAGAGGACATGCCCAGCGTTGAAGCGCCGATCGGTGACTTTTTCGGCCTTGTCTTTGGTCGCCGGGTTGAGTTTACGTCATTGCCGTTGATTGCCGCGCCCAACGAGGGCCGCGGGATGGTCTCCTACTTCCCGATGCCCTTTTTCGAGTCGGCGCGTATGGAGGTCGAGAACCGTTCCGACCTCCCCATCATGTTCTACTTCTACTTGGATTGGGATGACTACAGGGACTCGTGGCAAGCAGCTACACTTTTTGACCGCGGAGTAGCCGGTCTGGGGTTGTTCCACGCGCAGTTCCGCCAAGAGACGCCGACCGACGGCAATCCCGACGTCACCAAGTCCTCTTGGGACAAGAAGAGCCCACATGCCGGCGGGAAACGACCTGACTGGTGGCCCGAGCACTGGGACAAAACAAACGTGGACGGCGTTGGAAACTACGTGATGCTCGATGCCAAGGGCCGAGGCCACTATGTGGGGTGTGTTTTCGGCGTGGACAACGTTAGTGAGCAGAGCAACGATTGGTACGGCGAAGGGGACGACATGATCTTTGTCGACGGGGAGCCGTGGCCCCCGCAGCTGCACGGTACCGGTACGGAAGACTACTTCAACACCGCCTTTGGTCCAAAGACGGTGTTCAGCACACCGTACTTCGGCATAACGGCGTACAACGGAGGCCGGCTCGGTCGTCCGTGGTCCGGTAAAAACACGATGTATCGGTTCCACATCCCCGATCCCATTCGATTCCGTCGCTCGATTCGCGTGACGATCGAGCACGGGCACAACAACGTCCTCACAAACGACTACGCAAGCGTGTCCTACTGGTACCAGACCGAACCTCACGACCCCTATCCGGATCTGCCGGCCAAGGCGGCTCTTGTGCCGAGACCGGATCGCTGAGGGCGGTTCTCAACGCTCTGCGACGTACCAGGGAATCTCCGCTATCCGCAGGTTTGTCACACCGTAGGGCACCAGACGTACTTCCGTCTCGTCGTTGGGGCGGCGAACGGGGCTGACCGGGGGATCCTCGGCCGCGCCGCGGTCGAGTTGCCACGATTCGAGCCCGCCCCCGCGCGCATATATCGTAGGTGCCGCCGCCGGGTTTGCAAATGGATCATCCGCAGCGGCGGCGGTGCCTGTAGCCCCGCCGGATTCCCCGCCGTGGCCGGATGTGCGCGCTTGGTTGGGGTCGGATAGTTCGAGGGATCGGGTCGGGTCCGCCGGATCAAGAGCAACTGCCACGTTCCAGGAGCTCTTGGGATGTACCTCCCAGTCCGCGTGAGGCTCTTCCCCGCCCACCTTCCGCCAATCCTCATCGATTGCCAAAGCATACACCAGGGGGCCACGACAAAAGCTGACCGCCCGGTTGGTGCGAAACTCGGCACGAAGCCGGGCCGGCAGGTGCAGATGAAGGATTGTTCGATCCCCCGGTGGAACCGCGACCCTGTGTAACCCGCCCGGCTCGAGCCCGTCGCTTGCCTTGTCGCTTGCTTTGGCAAGCGTCGCTCCCTCCGCCCATGAGGGAACGGGGAGGTCCAGGAACGTGGTGGATGGGCGGCTCGAGCGGGCGGTTATGACGATGTGGTCGGAAAAGGGGTAGTTGCCGGCCACTTCGACCTCCACATCTCCGAGTGCTTCGTGCGAGGCGGTAAAGGCGGCGGGGGCGTAGCTTGTGAGCCTGAGATTCCCGTCGGGTGACGACAGCAGCAGGTGTGACGCGAACTTGGGATACCCCTGATGCAAATTCGCCGTGCAGCAACCAAAGTTCGGCTCGAGCCCATAGAGGTTTGCATCCGGACCGTTTGTGCCGAACACCGGGGGATCCGACCGCGCGCAAAGGGCCTGGTTGACCTGTTGGTCGTACTGGTGTGCCCACATGTCCGGCTTGAGCGTCGCCGGCAGCGCGTTGAAGGCAATGCTCTCCAGACGGTCGCTCAGCTCCACGTCGGGCACGACTGCCAGCAGGGTCTCGAGTGAGTACATGTACTCGACAACGGCGCAGAGCTCCGTCCCCCGAGACGGACTTCGACCGGCCAAACACTCGTCTCCCGAAAACACGCCGGTTACTTGTCCATGGTATCGGTCGAGGACCTCAATCGGGCGCAGGACCTCTGCGGCATCTATCGACCGACCCGCCATGTGCCTCCATAGTCCCGGTGCCTTGATTCCCATCGCATTGTTCACAACATGGCTGTCGTATTGCCACCGGTCGGCTGGATCGGCAAACCGAAACTCCCGAAAGTGGTGTGTCCAGTCGTAACCCTCGTCGAATATACGACGTGCAAGCTTTCCGAGGCTCTTTTTATCGCCGCCGTGGTCCATCATCCACCTAATTGTCACAAGGAGGTCCTGCCACCGAAACTGTGCCCAGTTGGCCAAAGGGTGACGGTCCAGGTGGATGTCGATCGCTTGGAGAGTCCTTTCGACGCAGGTGCGCACGCGCTCATCGGTGGTTGCGTCGTAGTACTGGGTTAGCGCCTTGAGAGCGACGTACAGCGGCCACGGATCCCGGGTATGGCTGCCCTTCTCAACGTTTTGGGTTTCCGGGCCAATCCAGCCGTCGGCCTGCTGATGGTCCACGATATGGCCGACCCATCGATGGGCCTTTTCTACAAGGCGCGCGTCGCCGAGCAAAAATGCCAGCGGGACCAAACCGTCGAGCCAGTAGGGGCCCCGCTCCCAGCCCTCCGCCGTTCCGCCGATCCAGCCGCTGTCGCGAATGTCGGGCCAGAACTCATCGATATTTCCCGTGAGTCCGGCGGCCTGTACTTCGAGACGGCTTTTGAGCCAGCCGAGCGGCCTAATCTTGGTAGGGGGAACCGGTGTACTGTGGCTTTGATAGGTCGTCATTTATCCGATACTCCTCTTTTTTCCATCCAAGGTTTTCCATCCGATGCCCACCTGCGGCGCGCCTCGGTGTCTTTTATGAAGACCCGACGCGATGCGCGTGCGCCCATACGTCCCGGTGCTCGTCGAGGTTTCGCGGCACTCGCTCCGCCTCTTTGATGCCGAGATAGACCGTTGCGATCTCACGAGGATCCACCTCCAACACCACGGTGCTCTCACCGTTGTCGGAGTGTGTTACCTCGAGCTCCCGGGATATCTCCCCAAGCAGGTTTGTTTTCCACGCGTTTCCGACGGTCCCTGCCACGGAAAGGCGCACGGTCGCAGCCTCGCCATTGTACTCAACGAGTCGTACCACACTTGGCAGGTCCACTTGATGATGGGCCGATCCGCGCATACCTGCCGAGCCCAAATCACCCGCCCGGAATGCGGCGGTAACCAAGACGTTTGTTACATCGACGCTCGCCATGGAAAACGTCGTTGGCAACGGTGCCGCACCCTCGATGGGACCGGTGCCGGTCTCGCCGCGACGTCGCGGGGAGTCGACCTGGGGCACCACGGCCGCAAACATCGGCCGGCGGAACGCCAGTGCCCACCGGGTCAGCTGGGCGTAGTCGTCCCCCGAATAAAAGCGAAGGCGAAACCGGGCCGCAAGGCGCGCGTCGAAGTAAGCCTCATCCCACGGGTCATTCATCGAGAGGAGGGTTTCGATAAAGGCCGGCGTGTCCGC
>CAZFLD010000011.1:55349-63066 GCA_964519835.1 uncultured Spirochaetales bacterium | reverse complement strand
TGGTTGCCGTCGGCCGCGCGGGAGCCCCGGTCCACGCTGCCGTCGCCGTCCGCATAAGCGCCGCTGCCCGGGGCATGTGGATAGAAGGCCATGCCCTGTGACCCGTCGTGAATGATTTGCAAGCGACGTGGGGCTTTGTCGGGCCGCGGCGCGCCGGCGATGCCGTCTTGCGAGCCCCCGGCCGTGGCGAAACGCGAGCCGCCCGGCGTGGCCGGGTGCCCGGCGTTGTCCGCGGTAATTCCGGCACCGGTTGCGAAGTCCACTGCGAAGTCGACAAAGCTGTGAGCTGTAAATGGCCCCTCCACATCCTCGTAGACCTGTGGAGACGTCATCCAGTCACCGGTGGGATACTTCCGGACGAAGGTTCCGGGACGTGTAATCTCATCGACGCTGTACGGGTGGTCGTGGACTATAGGTCCCTTGGCGCCAACGAGCCAAACAATCCGCAGTGCTCCCGCGTCGGCAGGCTCGGGAACCGGGATCCTTTCCGACCGCACCTCGATGTCAACGCCGCCTTCCAAGGTCGTGGCTGTGAGCTCGAGGGTGCCGATTTCGCCGTCCGCCCCTTGAGCGCGGAGCAAAACACATAGGCCGCCGTTGGCTTTTTTGACACGTTCCACAACCAGCGGTCCGGCTTTACAGGACGACGGCAGGGGGCGCGGCCGGTCGTTGCGGCCAAGCTCGAGTCGCGCCAGCGGTCTCCCGCCCAGATTGAGGGTCAGCGTGTCCGAGTCGAACTCGAGAGGGGGGGCGGGCGACGGCTCGGCGCGCATGGAGCCGATGTCGAAAGCCGGGTCGGCCGAAAGCAACGCACCAAAGGGCTCTTGCGCCTCGTCTCGTTCGCTGCCCGCGACTCTGCTTCCCGGAGGCAAGGTCGCGTAGCTGAGCGCCGGAATCGTGACCCAGCGGTCGACCGAGCCGGCCAGGGCCGGCCGCCGGTCGAAGCCGAGCGGGTTATAGACGACCGTGGAGCCGGGCTCGGCGGCGCTCCGCCGGGCAAGATGTTCTACGCTCCGCCGTAACACATGGTCCGCCAGCGCCTTGCTCCGCTCGTATGAGAATCGTCCGACATGACCACAGAGACCCTCGCATTCATCGTTGTCGTGGTGCTGTGCCGCCAGTAGCTCACGCCAAGCCTCTTCGAGCTCCCAGGTCGGATAGGCGTCCCAGTGGGCGTAGGGCCTCCCAAAATACCCAACTATCGTCGCCGCGGTCTCCGCGGCAAGAAGTGTCGCCTCGCCTTCGATCGACATGCGCCGAAATACGTCTCCGTTTTTGCCGAGGCTCATGCCGTGATACACCTCGGCCATCGTGTAGCGCTTCGGGTGCGCCGTCGACCGGATCGCCTCGAGATACTCGGAGAGTGTGACGGGCACCAGGTCAAAGCGACTGTCCATTGCGAGCTGCTCGAGGAGGGGGGTCATGAGCTCGGACCGACACATCCAGTCCGGAGAGGGCATAAGCTCCAGCCACTGGACGAGCCCGGCGCCTTCCATCGTCTGAATCTGCTCCCCGGCGAGAATCTCCTGGAAGTCTTCGGGCCACTGGTGGATCGATAGTCCGTTCCGTGTTGCGGCAAGAAGTTGGGAGCCGTCGATGCCTTCCCACATTATCGCGGGCACCTCCTCTTCCGGGATGTGGGGCGTATGCCACGTCCACTGAAAAAAGAGCGAGGCGTACTCATAACCAACGCCACGGAGCATCTGAGGAAGCTGTGGGAAGAAGTCAAACTCCTCTTCCCAGAAGGTCTTTGGCCTGGTTCCGAGAACCCCCATTACGGACCGTACCCCGTACACACGCTGTCGGACGTTCGATTCACCTCCGTGGAACAACCCGTACGGCTGAGCGTAGGAGCCACCGACCACCTCCACGGTGCCCGCTTGAACGGCCGTCCGTAGCTCGGACAGCGCTTCAGGATTCTCCGAGCTAAGCTTCTCGTACCCCGGTGCATCGAAGTTTATGTTGCCCTTGAGCTTGGAGCTGCGGCAGTACGCGAGCATGTCCCGGATCGAGGCCGGCAGCACGAAATAACCCCACAGCCATTCCATGTCGACCCAGTGCATGTGATTACCAAACGTGTAATATAGTTTCTTTGTCATGACGTTCTTCTCCCGCCACAGGTGGCGGCGTGGACCCCTTGGAACAGGTCTCAGGTCAACCACAGCGTTTGTAACGGCCGAATTGGTTGACAACGCCCGCGATTGCCGTGGACAATGGGCAGAAGTGTAAAACGTTTTAGGCCCTTTCGCAAACAGGAGCAGTATGAACCGCCGGACCACGATTCGCGAGGTTGCCAAGCAGGCGGAGGTGTCAATCTCGACCGTCTCCAATTACCTCAACGGTCGTTTTGGCAACATGTCGAGTCAGACCCGTGACCGTGTAGCCGCCGCCATCGAGAGTCTCGGCTACTACCCCAGCCTTGGTGCGCAGGCGCTTCCGCGGAAGAGACAAACCCATACAATTTGTATCGTCATTCCGCACAACGTGGACTATACCTTCCACCACACCTACTTTGCGGAAGTCATGCGTGGCATCGCGGGCATACTCGATGACAACGGCTATCGTGCGATGATTCTCACGACCAAAGACAAGGGGCGTGCCGAAGTCAGCTACCTGCGCAGCCTTACGCGAGGCATCGTCGACGGCATTATCTTCTTCGACGTCGAGGAGCGCGATCCCTTTATCGACGCCTTCGGGGAGAGCTCGCTACCGGTGATGTTTGTCGGCCGTGCCGATAAGGCGGTCACCCGATTTGTCGACAACGATGTCGAAGATGGCGCGGCAAAGGCCGCGGAGCACCTCATTTCCCTGGGGCATAGGCGCGTGACGCTCCTTGCCGGGCCTCAACTTCTTATGTTTACCAAACAACTTATCGCCGGCGTACACCGGGCGTTCAAAAACGCGGGTCTTGAATGGGAGCTCGATCAAGTCGTCTACGGCGAATTCAGCGAGGCGAGTGGAATGGAATGCGCGGTCAAGGTGTTTTCCAAGTCCACGCCGGCGACCGCGGTGTTCGCCGCATCAGGCAAGCAGGCTCTCGGCTTTATGGAATACGCGCGCAAGCACGGTTTTGCCATTCCGGACTCCGTATCTTTGATTTCCTTTGGTCATCATCCCGTCGTAGGAGCACTTGGGCGGCGGCTGACCTATCTGGATCAGCCCGAGGTCGACGTTGGGTCGCGGGTGGCACTCAAGCTTCTCGAACAGATCGAAGGGAAGGATGCGGACGACGCGGTTGCCGTGATGCCCGAGGTGCTGCCGTTGACCCTTGTTGTTGGCGAGTCGACGGGTCCGCCGGCGGGGACGTGATTTGCTGTGTCCGCTGTCGTCCTGCCGGTGGGCGCCTGATGTTACGCACGCGCCGCCACCGGCAGCACGTTCAGGACTCTGACATGCCGCCGGGTTTAGGTGGTTGTTGAGACTAATGCTTGACGCCGCGGCGATCAGGCTCTACACTCGATGTAGAACGTTTTACAAACGTTGAGGACTTCGTGAAAGACAACTCGATACTTGAAGTCGAAGACCTTCAGGCGCATTTCTTTACCGACGACGGCGTGGTTCGGGCGGTCGACGGCGTTTCGTTTGATGTTTGCCGCGGCGAGACTCTCGGAATAGTTGGCGAGAGCGGATGCGGAAAGAGCATAACGTCGCTCTCGATCTTGAACATGGTTCCGACTCCCGGCCGGATCGTTTCCGGTTCCGTGCGCCTACAAAAAGATAACGGTGAGTTCTTTGTTATTACGGACCACGAGCCAAAGAGCCGGGAGGTTCGCGATATCAGAGGCGGCAATATCGCGATGATCTTTCAGGAACCGATGACCGCGTTTACACCGGTCTACACCATCGGTCGCCAAATTCAAGAGGCAATCCTTACCCACCAACAGCTCGACAAAAAGCAGGCCAAGCAGAGGGCCGTCGAGCTGCTCGATTACGTCGGCATCAGTGATCCGCAGAGGCGGTACGACGAGTATCCGCATCAGTTTTCCGGCGGTATGCGGCAGCGCGCAATGATCGCGATGGCACTCTCCTGTGACCCGAGCGTACTAATCGCCGATGAACCGACAACGGCGCTCGACGTGACGGTCGAAGCTCAGATTCTTAAATTGCTCCGCGACATCCAGAACGAACGGGGTATGTCCATCATCCTGATCACCCACGACCTTTCGGTGATCGGCGAGATGGCGGATCGTGTTCTTGTGATGTATATGGGAAACCTGGTCGACGAAGGAACGTGTGACGCAATCTTCCACAGTCGTCGCCGACACCCCTACACCGAAGGACTTCTTTATTCGATTCCGTCGATCGGGCGCCGGACGAAATTGGAGGCGATCGCGGGTTCCACGCCAAATGCCTACGCTTTACCGGACGGATGTCTGTATCACCCGCGCTGCCCCTATGCGATGGAGGTCTGCTCGCAGCGAGCTCCGGGTATGTACGAGACGGAAGCCGGCCACCGCGCGAAGTGCTTTTTGTACGATAAAGAGGTCATGAAGGCGCGCGGGTCGTCGCCGATTGGGGGTACGACCGGTGGCTACGTCGATCACGCCAATGGGGGCGGCCCAGTATGAGCAAGCCGATTTTGAGCGTTCGAAACCTCAAGATGCACTTCCCCATTCGCTCCGGCCTTTTGCAGAGGATTAGCAACTACGTAAAAGCGGTGGACGGTGTCTCCTTTGACCTCTACCCAGGGGAGACGCTTGGTCTGGTCGGCGAAAGTGGGTGCGGTAAGACAACACTTGCGCGTACCGTCATACGGTTGTTGGAGCCCACGGCCGGTCAGATCCTGTATCGGCCGGAGCAAAACATCCAGGAGGCGGTTGAAAACATCAGCCAAGACGCTATCGACCCGGAAGAGGGCCTGGTTGACTTGGCTCGGCTCAGGCAGGCGACAATTCGCCCGCTACGAAAAGAGATCCAGTACATCTTTCAGGATCCGTACTCGTCGCTCAACGCTCGAATGTCGATCGAGCGGGTGCTTACCGAACCCCTTGCCGTAGCCGGCGTCGGCTCTCCCCGCGAGCGTAAGAACCGTGCCGCGGAGCTTCTCGAACGGGTGGGACTCAATAAAGAGATGCTGCAACGCTACCCAAATGAGTTCTCCGGTGGTCAGCGCCAACGCATAGTTGTGGCTCGGGCGTTGATGCTCGAGCCGCGCCTTATCATCTGCGACGAACCCGTCTCGGCGCTCGACGTTTCGGTCCAAGCACAAGTTCTAAACCTGCTAAAAGAGCTTCAGCAGGACTTCAACTTTACTTATCTCTTTATCGCCCACGACTTGAGCGTCGTCGACTACGTGAGCGACAGGATTATGGTCATGTACTTGGGTCGCATCGTGGAGACCGGTACGCCGGATGAGATCTATTCCCGGCCCAAGCATCCGTATACGGAAGCCCTTATGGCTTCGATCCCGACCCCCGACCCGCGGGCGAAAAAACGCGAGACACCGCCGCGCGGGGGAGTGCCGAGTCCCGCGAATCCGCCACCGGGGTGCCATTTCCACCCACGCTGTCCATACGCGATTGACCAATGTCGGGAGGTCGACCCGGTGCTCGAATCGTTAACCGACGAAGGACGCCGTGCCGCCGCGTGCATTCGGAAGACTGAGATGGAGCTTCGCGGATACGAAGATCTTCGTGTCCGGGAAGGTCCGGGCTCCGAGCCACCAGGCTCGGATCTCAGGACACAACCCGCTCGTTGAGCGGGCAAAAGCTTTTGCAAAGGAGGAACGTATGTCAGCAAAAAAAACACTGCTTACGTTGATCACTCTGGCCGTTGTGGGCGTCTTTGCCTTCGCCGGTGGTGGAACGGAAGACACCGGCCCAACAACGGGCGAGCCGACGGGAGGCTCAACCAACGAATCGCCTATGCTCGCCGAAATGGTGGCTGCCGGCGACCTTCCGCCGCTCGAAGAACGGCTTCCGGAGAACCCACTTGTCGTGGAGCCACGCGACCGCATAGGCGAGTACGGCGGGGAGTTGTACTTAGCCGCCACCGGACTTCGCGGTTTTGGCACCGACCTTCACGTGGTCGGATTCGAGCCACCTCTCGATCTGTACCCCGACTCCAGCGTTGGTCCAAACGTTGTGGAAAGCTGGGATGTCTCGAACAACGGACGCACATGGACTCTGAACCTTCGTGAAGGTATGAAGTGGTCCGATGGTGAGCCGTTTACCACCGAAGACATCCTGTTTTGGTGGGAGGACGAGGTAAACAACACCGACCTCACCGAGAGCATCTACATCGGTGTGTTCCGCGGAATGGAGATCGAGGCGCTGGACGACTACACGGTCCGCTTGACGACCGCCGAGCCCCAACCGCTATTCGAGTACACACTCGCCAAGCAGTGGGGCTATCTCGGGAAGTGGTGGCGCCCCGCGCATTACCTGCGCGACTTCCACCCGAGCTACCGCGATCCGGACGAGCTTCTCGAAGAGGCACAGGACGAAGGCTTCGACACAATCCGCGACTACTACCGCTCGCGGGCGGGATGGTCTGCAAAGCCCGTCCACGTCGACACCCCGACGCTTATTGCCTACGATCTTGTCGAGACGTCTCCCGACACCTGGGTCTGGGAACGCAATCCGTATTACTGGAAGGTAGATACCGAAGGGAATCAACTCCCCTACATCGACCGTGTTATCGTTCGTCGAATCGAGACCGCCGAGACCATTCAAGGCCAGGTGATCAGTGGTGAGGTGGACATCGAGGTGTGGACCAACTCCCTCGAAAACTTCACGCTCTACCGCGAAAACGAAGATGCCGGTGGTTACCGAACCCTGCTATGGACCTCCGACCGTGGGTCAGAGGTGAACTACATGCCGAATCAGTCCATCGGCGACGACACCTTGCGTGAGGTCTTCCAGGACAGAAGGTTCCGTCAGGCACTGTCCCTTGCAATTGACCGCGAGGAGATCAACGACCAGCTATACTTTGGTCGTGCCGTGCCCCGGCAGTTTACGCTGCATCCCTCGAGCCGGTTCTTCGAGCCCGCATGGGCCGAGTCCTTTGCCGACCACGATCCCGACCGGGCCAACGCGCTCCTCGATGAGATGGGTCTGACCGAGACCGACAACGCCGGCTTCCGACTGATGCCCGATGGTCGTCGTCTCGCGTTTACGATCCAGTACTGGCCGGAAGAGCCGGCGACAAAGACGCCTATGAGCGAGCTTGTGAAGGAGTACTGGGCGGAGATCGGCGTCGACGTGACGCTTCAGCCCCAGGACCGGAGCTTGAACTCACAGCGAGCCGAAGCCAACGAGATCCAGATGAACATCTGGCACGGCGGTGGCACCACGGACAGCTCCTGGCAGAATATCGCTTCGCCACCGCTTTCCGCCGTTATTGGTTGGGCCTCGGCGTGGGCGCAGTGGTACACATCCGACGGCGACGAGGGAATCGAGCCGCCTCAGGAGTATATGCAGTACTTCGAGATGGGCTACGAGCTGCAGAACACCCTCGACGAAGATCGCCGCGAGGAGATCGCCGAAGAGCTGTGGCAGGCGCAGGCCGACGAGGTCTGGTCCATCGGAACCGTGGGCATGGCCCCATACCCGGTTATTGTGACCGAAGATCTCCGGAACTTCCCGGAGGAGGGCGTCTGGAGTGGAGACATCTTGTGGCTCCACACCTACGACCCCGAACAGTTTTATCTCGATCGCTAGCGATCGGCAACAGAATGATCGCTAGCGATCGGCAACAGAATGATCGCTAGCGATCG
>CAZFLD010000011.1:0-55249 GCA_964519835.1 uncultured Spirochaetales bacterium | reverse complement strand
GATCGGCAACAGAATGATCGCTAGCGATCGGCAACAGAATGATCGCTAGCGATCGGCAACAGAATGATCGCTAGCGATCGCTAATTACGGGGCCGTCGTCGTCCGCCCCCATCTTGAGATGGGAGCCGGTCGGCGGGGGTCACCTTTCCCGGCATCACACATGTCGCCGGGCCTGGTGGACGTATGAGCATCATCAAGTTTCTGATTCGCCGGTTTTTTCTGGCGATTCCAACCATCTTTCTCATCTCGGTAATCGCGTTTATCATTATCGAGCTGCCGCCGGGCGACTATGTCACCAGCTATGTCCAGGCCCTCCGTTCTACGGGCTACGAGATCAGCCGGACTCAGGTCGAGGCATTGCGCGAACGCTACGGCTTCGACAGGCCCATCCACGAGCGCTACCTCAGGTGGATAACCAACCTGGTTTCAGGCGACATGGGGTTTTCCTACACCTACTCACGACCGGTAAATGAGCTTATTGCCGAGCGACTGCCGTATACGATCGCAATCAGCCTCACCACGATCCTGTTCAGTTGGGTGGTGGCGATACCGATAGCGATCTACAGCGCGGTAAAGCAGTACTCCGTGGGCGACTACGTTGTCAGCACGCTTGGGTTTATTGGGCTCTCTATTCCGAACTTTTTCCTGGCGATTATCCTGATGTACGTGGGCTTTCGCTTTTTTGGGGTGAGTATCGGTGGTCTGTTTTCAAGGGAGTACTTACTTGCAGCCTGGAGCTGGGGTAAGTTTATTGATCTGTTGAAACACATTTGGGTGCCGATTGTTGTTGTGGGCACAGCCGGTACCGCGCAAACGATCCGCGTTCTCAGGTCGAGTCTTTTAGATGAGCTCGGCAAGGATTACGTGCGAACGGCGCGAGCCAAGGGACTGTCCGAACGGCAGATTTTGCTCCGCCACCCCCTTCGGGTAGCCATCAATCCGCTTATTAGTACGATCGGCTGGCTCCTGCCGACGGTGCTTTCCGGTGCCATTATCACGTCGCAAGTACTCTCGCTTCCGACAACCGGCCCGCTACTGTTGGCGGCGCTTCTCAACCAAGATATGTACCTTGCGGGAAGCTTTGTGTTTCTCTTGAGTGTACTCA
Organism: uncultured Spirochaetales bacterium; assembly: GCA_964519835.1. Taxonomy (GTDB): domain Bacteria; phylum Spirochaetota; class Spirochaetia; order DSM-27196; family CAZFLD01; genus CAZFLD01. Next base: position 54,144 of record CAZFLD010000011.1, on the reverse strand, counting down.
CCGTGATCGGAACGTTGATATCCGACATGCTCCTGGCCTGGGTTGACCCACGGATTCGTTATGATTGAATCACCGGCTACATCAGCGACAGGCTCACCCAAACTGCCCCCGAGTCTTTCTCAGCCTCAACTCATCTGGCGGCGCTTCAAAAAACACAAAGTCGCCGTGGTCTCGGGGATTATACTCCTCCTTTTTTATCTGACCGCCCTCTTGGCGGACTTTGTTGCCCCGTATGCACCTACGACCCGATTCCCCAACTATCAAAACGCTCCACCCCAGCTCGTCCGCGTGTTCTCGCGGCCCGAGGGGTTCCCCCTCGCGTTTCATATCTACGAGTTTGAGCTCACCGAAGATCCGGAGACCTGGCGAAAGATCTATGAGCCCCAGCGTGAGAAACCGGTTCGTGTTCGCTTTTTTGTACAGGCAGAGGAGTATAAGCTCTTTGGCCTGATCCCCACCAATATCCACCTCTTTGGTACCGACACGGAGAGACAGCCCATCTTTTTGTTCGGAACAGATAGACTTGGGCGTGACGTCTTTTCGCGAATTCTGTACGGGAGTCGGATCTCACTCACCGTCGGGCTTGTTGGGGTGACCCTCAGCTTGGTCCTGGGTCTTATTATCGGCGGTATCTCCGGCCTGATCGGCGGTGCCGTGGATACGGCAATTCAGCGAGTTATCGAGACCCTGCTCTCAATACCAACAATACCGTTATGGATGGCGCTCAGTGCCGCCTTACCGCCGACCTGGCCACAGCTCGCAGTCTACTTCGGAATCACCGTGATTTTATCCATCGTTGGGTGGACCGGCGTGGCGCGTGTGGTGCGTGGCAAGTTTCTTGCTCTTAGGCAGGAGGACTTTGTCGCTGCCTCGCGAACGTTTGGGGCTTCGCAGGGATGGATCATCCGGAAACACTTGATTCCGGCGTTTATGAGCTACGTGATTGTGCACATCACGCTGTCGATTCCAGGAATGATTCTCGGCGAGACGGCGTTGAGCTTCCTGGGTCTGGGACTCCGCGCGCCGGCGATTAGCTGGGGCGTGCTCCTGCAGCAGGCGCAGAACATCCGCTCCGTTGCGCTCCACCCGTGGTTGATGATACCCGGGCTCTTTGTGGTCGTCGTCGTGTTGGCGTTTAGCTTCCTCGGCGACGGCGCGCGCGACGCGGTGGATCCGTACTCGAAGTAAGATTCTAGGAGATCACATGCACATCGACTCGTTTACTCCCTTTGGCTACTTGCAGAATCCCTACTATCAGTGCGTCTCGAGCTACTGGGACGTGCAAAGTGGCGTCCTGCGTAGTGATCCAAAGATTGTTGGTTTTGGCTGGGTGCTCCCGTTCTCGAAACGACCGCAGTGGGAGGTGTCCGTGGGACTCGGGCTTCAAATTGGAACCGACCTACTTTTAACCCGCGATGAACTATCCGTCTTTGACGTAGAGGCCGTCGTTCACACGCCCTTCCGATTTGTCTACCGCATCGACACCGGGTTCCGTGCTTACTACGCCGACTTTTACCTCGAGGATCGGGACCTTTTAGCATGCCGTTTGTCACAGGATGGTCCGCCACCGATTGACCGGCCGGCGCCTGAACGCGGTGCGGCGGCGGACCCCGGCGCCGGCAATACAGGCCTGGTCGGTGGGCCGCGGCCCGTGTTGGTCGCGCGAGCGCGGAGCTCCGACGGCGGTATCGAGGCAACCCTCGAGGCGGACAAATGGCAGGTCTCGCGACCGCCGCACCCAAAGTGTAAAACGCCGCCGATAGAGTTGCTCTACGCCGGTTCCGCGGCCGCGGTGCCCCAGGCGAGGGCGGAGGAGTGGCTTGTAGTGTTTGAGCCCGGTTCTCTCGCGCGCTTGCGCCTGGCCGGGGGCGAGCACCCGGTTGCGGTGGCGGACTGGCCGGCGCCAATCGCCGTGCGCGCCACAAACGGCCGGGCCTGCGGCCCGAGTCCCGTCCCGATCGCCGCCGGCGGTCGTCAGGCGGCGGCCCAGGCGACACGGACCGCTGCGGTGAAGTTTGTGTCGAGCGTGCCGCGACTAACCGGTGATTTCCCGCCGGAGGTCAAGCGCGGCTTCTATTACGACTTCGAGACTACGCGAACCTGCACCGTGCCCCCGGCGGGCGTGTTTGGTGGGCACTGGCCCACATGGATGATCAACATGCCGCGGGTCGTACTAGCGGAGGGCTCCATGGACATGGCGCGTCTTGCCTACGCCGATCCCGAGCTCGCGAAGGAATCGATCTTGACGATGCTTCGTGATACCCCTCTGGAAAACACCCCGTGTGTATTTGCCTCCGGCGAGTTCAACATGGTGGCTACGGACGGAACGAGGTGCGGTACGTCTCCGGCGTGGTGTATCCCCTTTATCAACATCTACGATGTCTACCGCCGCGTCGGTGACACGGCTTGGCTCGATGCCGTGTATCCACATCTTGTCGCGCTCGTGGACTACTGGCTCGATCAACGGACCGATCCGGAAGGATGGCTCACCTATAAGTGCACGTGGGAGGCGGGAGAGGACAATAATCCACGAATCGATCCCAAGGCGACCGGTGACAATGTCATCTCCGACTACGTGCGTCCGGTGGAGCTTCAGGCGTCGATGGCGCACGCGGCGGCGATCCTCATTGAGCTTTCCGCAATTCTCGGAAAAAGCGAGGACGGCAAACGATTTGCTTCGCTCCAAAACGAGTTTTTCAAAAAGACGCAGAGCCTTTGGGACCCGGCAGCGCAGCGATTTCGCGATTGGGACCGGCTAAACGGCGCCTTTGTGGAGGTTGCCGGTGAGGAGAGCTACTGGGGCGCCGATTTCACACGTCAATCGCCCCTCTCCCTGATCGCGCTTCTCCTCGACACAGCAACACCGGAGCAGCGAGAGGCCATGCGGCCGGAGGTAGCGGCGTTTTTCCGCTCACCGTTTACGATTTGGCCTTCGTGGTCGACGTTTGTGCTCGAAGCGGCGGCGGCGATCGATATGTTTGAGACGGCCGGTGAGATGAGCTGGGAGATTGTGCGCCGAACGTCGGCAACAAGCGACCGGCGCTCCATAAAAGAGGTCGGTGGTAGCGTCGAACGCCCCATGCCCGGTGCCTCGCCGGAGTACTGGCCCTACGACCCAAAAGAGTTTCTAGGAAACGATGCATATGCCTGGGGCGCTCAGAGTGCCGCATTTATCGTCCGCCACATACTCGGCATACGTCCCGTGTACGGGATCAGCCGACGGAACGACGACTCGACGGCCGCGCGCACCGACGGCGCTGTAGGCGACTCAGGGCAGGAACTAGGCCTACGCCTGCGGCCGGCGTTTTCTCAGTGGCTGCGCCGGCGAGGTGAGTACGGCGTTGAGAATCTGGCGCACGGAGAAGGCCGGATCTCGGTGGCCTACACCCGCAACGCAGGATCTTGGACGTGTCGTCTAGGCATCGAGGAGATCCGGAGTCTCGAGGTCCGCTGTGGGGACGAGATCATCTACCAGGGTGGTCCGGCGGCGGTCCACGAGTTCAGCTTGCCAACCGCCAACGGGGCGCTCCAGGAGGTTACGCTTATATGATGCTTGATACCTGGATAATGGCTTGTGAGACCGAGGTTGTGGAGGCCGCGGCGGCCGGCCGATCGGCACCGGCGCGAGCGCCCGGCTCTCCGCCGCCGTTGCTGCTGGAGAAGTGGGCCGAAGGGGCGTCCGCCGCGGGCTATGTCGTTCAGTCGGTTGTGGTTCCCACGACCTGGGAGCGGGAGGGGCTGCCAAAGACACTTGAAGGTCCTGTTTGGTTTGCGACGCGACTTCCACAGATCACCGCGGAGGAGCCGGCCGTTCGAATCACCTTTGGCGCGGTGTCCTACTTTGCGACGGTCTGGCTAAACGGTCTCCGCCTTGGAGAGCATGTCGGCATTTGGGACGAATTCCACTTTGATGTGCCTCCGGCCGAGGCCTCCGGTGGGCTCTTGGCGGTGGAAGTCTACAAGCCCTGGGACCGGTTTGCGGTCAGAGAGAGCCTGGCGGGTTTTATACCCTACGTGACAACGACGTTTGGAGGAATCTGGCAGCCTGCAAAGGTCGAGCCTCGCGGCGACGTGATTGTCGAGAGTGCCTGGGCCCGGCGTGGTCGTAACGGCGAACCGGTTGTCCAGTTGCGGCTCGATTCGGCACATGCTGTCGGCCAAGTGAGTGTTGTTGCCAGATCGCGACGGGGTGAGCGCACGGCTCTGGTGGATGTCACAGAAGGGACTACCGAGCTGCGGGTTCCGGCGCCTGAATTGCGGGCGTGGAGCCCGGAGTCACCCGGGCTCGAGCAACTCGAGATTGCGATCGATGCCGGCCTGTCGCAGACGGTGTATCGATGCAAGACCGCGATAGCGGATATCGAGGTTCGGGGCAAGCGGGCGTTTTTGAACGGAGATCCGATCTACCCGCGGGGACTCCTGCATTGGATGGCCTATCCGGATCTCTTTGCACCGGCTCCCACCCCGCAGACCGTGCGTGACGAGTTCGAGCGGGCACGCGAGCTCGGGTACAACATGATCAAGCTGTGTCTTGTGGTCCCGCCGGACTACTACTTCGAGATTGCCGACGAGATGGGAATGCTGCTGTGGGTCGAAATGCCGATGTGGGACCCCAAAATCGACCCGGAGTACAAACAGCGCGCAAAGGACCAGTACAGGCAGATTCTTCGGAGTACACGGCGTCACCCGAGCGTGCTGATGTATACCATCGGCTGCGAGCTATCCGCCGAAACGGAGGCCGCGTTCCTGGAGGAGATGCACGAGTTGGTCAAGGCCGAGACGGGCTCGCCCCTGGTGCGGGACAACTCCGGAAGCGCGGAGGCGTACGGTGGCGTCGACCAGGAGTTTGCCGATTTCCACGACTATCACTTCTACGCCGAGGCAACTCAGTTCACCGATCTGTTGGACTACTTTGTGCCGAGCTGGAAAAGCGAAAAACCGCTCTACTTGGGCGAATACTGCGACAGCGATACCTTTAGAGATGTCGCGTCGCTCAAGCAAGAGCTCGGCCGTGATCTCTACTGGACCCACGATGATCCCGTCCTCAATCCCCAAGGCGTTCGATGGGACTACAACATCGTCACAAACGAGTCTCGCCTGAGGGAGCTCGACCTGGGAATTGAGTTTGCCGACATCCGCGAGCGATCCTATCGCCGCTCCCTCGAATACCGCAAGAGCATCATCGAACAAACTCGCGCGCATCCGTCCGCGTCGGGGTATGTCGTTACCAACCTTCAGGACACACCGGTGACGACCTCGGGAATGCTCGACGATCTGTGCCGGCACAAGTTTGACCCTTTGGAGTTCAGTCGCTTCAACGCCGACTCGGTCTTGACGGTAGCTCGTGGACGACGGCGCCTGTGGCTTCGTGGCGGAGACCGGAGGCAGTTCTTGGACGAGCACTGCCTCCGATCCGGTGAGTCGTTTCGCTTACACGTGCTCTTGTCACACGTTGGTACAAACCTCGACTCGGCCGAGCTGGAGTTTTGTTTTGCCGTTGCCGGAAATCCGGCGGATCAGGCCGGCGACGACCCGAGCAGTCGCACGCCGGTCTCCCAAGGCACAATAACCGTGGGCGCGATTGACGGTGACGGGGCGCCGAGTTTAATTGCCGCGTTGGACCTAACCGCAGCTCCAACCGGTGCCGAGGCCCGTCTCTGCTCCTTGGAATTGACGCTTCGAGCCAACGGAAAAGAGATTGCCAAGAACGACTTTGTCTACTGGGTGTTGCCGACGAGCGCCTTGTGGCGTACCCGTCGGGAAGATCGCGCGCCGGAGGAGCTACCGCGGTTCCTGTTCTTTGATCCGATAGGCGAGCTCAGCGCCGCGCTCCCGCCGGGTGGGGCTGGTCGGCGTGTTACAGCCGATGAAGCACGTGGTCTTCCGCCGAGTCTCCCGCTCGTGGCAACGGTGGCGGAGCCATGGGTGCTGGAACAGGCGAAAAGCGGCAGACGCGTCGTCTTGGCCCTCGGCGATTCCGCCGAGCCGATCTCCGCAGGGGCGCCTTTCTTTCGGGAAGCAATACCCCTCGTCCACGAGGACCCGCTGTTGTCGCCGCTTCCGCACGGCGGCTACGCCGGTACGGCCTTTGCCGGTGTGGCCCCCGATCATACGCTTGTCCCGGAGGTTATAGACCGATGGTTTCCGGGACGGATACGCCCGATCATCACCCGCTTGGACGCTCGGGTTTTTACCACGAGCTACTACCTGTGTGCGGCGGATGCCGGCGGCAGCGAAACCGCGAACGTATACGCCACAACGCTCAGATTGTGGGGCGGTGCCGGACGCATGCCGTTTGGATTCCGGCACAACGTCTTGGGCGCCTATCTTATCGAGCGGATGCTTGGGCTGTAAGCTCCGAACGGCAACGTGCCTCTACACAGGGGTGTACCCGGCGGTTTTGACCGCTTCCCTGACCTTTGCGTCTACATCAAGACCCGCGGGTACCTCGACCGTGAGAATCCCTGCTTGCAGGTCGACCTCGGCCGACTTGACCGTCGGCACAGATGATGCGGCGGACTCGACGGTGGCTTTGCAATGATTGCAGCTCATTCCGTCGACCCGTATCTGAAGCTCCATAGCGCTCTCCTCCGCCTTGGTATCAAGGCGCGTATCAACCGTGGGCCTCGGCGTACCGCGGGCCGTCTGCCCCTTTGCATGGGCGGGGCGAAACCGCTTTATGCCTAGCGAGTTGAGCACAACACTCACCGAGCTCAAGGCCATTGCCGCGCCCGCGATGGCCGGGCTCAACTAGCCCGCCGCCGCCGATACCTCGCGAATATCCGGGCGCATAAGCGTGACCGTTCCTGCCTCCATGGCTATATCCGTGCCGGTTCCCATAGCCATCCCCACGTCGGCTGTTGCCGGCGCGGGGGCGTCGTTGATGCCGTCGCCTACCATAAGAACCGTGGCCCCGCCACTACGGAGCTCCTCGACTTTCGAGGCCTTTTTTTCGGGAAGCACTTCGGCCATGACATGGTCGATTCCGAGCTCCCGTGCCACTGCATTGGCGGTACGCGTGTTGTCGCCGCTTATCATGTAGACCGTCTTGCCCATATCCTTGAGCAGCCTAACGCCCTCCTCTGAAGTTTTGCGTGCCTTGTCGGAAATGGCAATGACCGCGAGGGGTTCGGAATCACGGGCGAGGACCACAACGGTTTGACCCTGTGACTCGAGCGCCGAGACCTTATCCTGTGCCTGCTCTACGCCGACGCCCGACGCCGATAGGAAGCGTGGTGTTCCGATCTTGAACTCCCGGCCGTCCACCGTTCCGGAGATGCCCTTACCGGGAACGGCCCGAAATTCAGTGCAGTTCAAAAGCGACAGGCCGCGGTCCGCCGCAGCCTCGACTATCGCCCGCCCCACGGGGTGTTCAGAAGCCTGCTCGAGGGAGGCGGCAATCTGAAGGAGATCTAGACCGACCGGGCCGACCACGCCGGACATTGGGGTGATGGTAGATACTCGCGGGCGGCCCTCTGTGAGCGTTCCGGTCTTGTCGAACACCACTGTGTCCACCCCGGCGAGTCGCTGCAGGGCCTCGCCGTCACGAAAGAGAATGCCCCGTCCGGCGCCAACGCCGGAGGCAACCATAAGAGCGGTCGGCGTGGCCAACCCCAGCGCGCAGGGACAGGCAATCACCAGGACGGCAACCGCCGGGATCAACGCAGCCTCGAGCTCGCCCCCGGTCAGCAGGTGCACCACAAACGTCACGGCGGCAACACCCAACACCACAGGCACAAAGACCGCGGCTATGCGGTCGGCCAGACGCTGCACCGGCGCCTTTGATGCCTGCGCCTCCTCCACGGCTGCCACGATCCGGGCGAGAACCGATTCGTTCCCGAGCCGCTCGGCGCGGATCGAGATTGCACCAAACTGATTGACCGATCCCCCGACCACGGTGTCGCCCACGGTCTTCTCTACCGGCATGCTCTCGCCGCTGATCATGCTTTCATCTATCGCGGTGTTGCCGTCGACGATGCTCCCGTCGACGGGGACCTTTTCCCCGGGCCGCACCAACACGATATCGCCCTTCACGACCTTCGCTAGGTCAAACACAACAGTTGTGCCGTTTTGTACAACGGTCGCGCGCGCCGGCTGCAGGTCCATGAGCTTCCGCAACGCCTCGGATGTCTTGGCTTTTGCCTTGCTCTCCAGGTAGCGGCCCAACAGCACCAGGGTGATGATCACGGCGGAGGCCTCGAAGTAGAGACCCATCGTATGGTCGGCAAAAAACCCGCTGTAGATGCTAAAACCAAACGCCGCCGTTGTTCCTATGGCCACGAGCACATCCATGCCCGGTGCGCCGGCCCGGATGGTCCGCGCGGCGGCCTTGTAGAATCGAAAGCCGAGAACAAACTGCACCGGAGTGGCAAAAGCGAGCTGCAAGATCGGGTTGTGAAGGAACATCAGCGCTTCGATGCCCAAGAGCATCGGGAGCATTGATACCAAAAGGGGCGCGGTCAGAACGGAGGCAACGATAACCTGGGTCCGCAATCGCCGCTCGTGTGCAACGCGGTCGGCCTCCGACTTGGCGCGGTCCTCGGCAAGGCCGGCGTCATAACCCGCCGCGCGAATTGCCGAGATGATATCCTTAGACGAGGTGAGCGCAGGGTCGTAGGAAACCGTGGCGCGGCCGTCGGCCAGGTTCACGGTTGCCCTCTGAGCACCGTTTGTCTTTTTTATTCCCTTTTCCACGTGCGCAACGCATGAGGCACAAGTCATCCCCTTTACATCGAGTTGGAGAATCTCCACGTTTCTTCCTCCTATCGCGACAGCTTGCCGATTGTGGCCATAAGCTCATCGACAACCTCGAGGCGACCTTCGGCGATTTGTTCCACGACGCAGCTACGCACGTGGGCATCGAGCAGAGTCCGCTTAACACCGTCGATCGCAGCTTGCACGCTGGCAAACTGGTGCAAGATGTCGTCGCAGTACACGTCTTCGTTGATCATGCGGGCAAGGCCCCGGACCTGCCCCTCGATTCGATTGAGCCTGCGCACCATGTTTTCCTTGGTGGCATACGGGTGATGTGCCTTTTTTGTCTTGTTTGCTTGCTCGACCGACATAGTATACCCCCCTACCCTATATAGACAAAGATACTTCCGTTCTGAGTGAGGTGCAAGTGGCCCGCCGTGTGGTGGAGCGCCTTGTCACATCACCAACGCGGCGTTGATTAACAACTCGCTTTCCGAAATGCTAATCACGGCTATCACGGGGCCGGTCTCCAGTCCCACGGCCGTGGTGATGCGCGGGATATCGCCGGAACCCAACGCCCGGGCCGGCCGTTATCGAACCGGTCCAAAGCTTGTTGATCAGAATGGAATAACGGCGAGCCGGCCGGTGAGTTGTGAGAACACAAGAGGTGCAAAGATGCCCGAGGGTAGTCTGACCCAATACTTCGGCGACGAGCTTGTCGAAAGAATCGCCGGCATGTTTCGATCGGTTGATGTTGAATTTGACGTCGATGCCTTTACGTCTTCCGTGAGCCCCCTCACCGCCAAAAAACTGATGGAACGAGTCGATGCGATTGGCCGGGGACTCGGGGCCGTTTTACCTTCGGAGGCCGAGTCGGCGTGGGACATCATGCGCCGGGTCCTACCGGAGCCCCTTGGCCCCGAGGGGCAGGTTTTCAACGACGGCTATTGGATGCTCCCACTCGCCGCCTATTGGACGCATTATCATCTAGATCACCCTGAGACCGCAGTAGCGGCACTCGAAGAGCTGACTCAGCGTGGCACGGCAGAGTTTGCCGTGCGGCGGTTTATCGAGGCACGCCCGACGGAGATACTGGCCGTGATCCGCCGCTGGGTCGAAAGCGAAAGCTTCCACGTCCGCCGTTTGGCAAGCGAGGGCACTCGGCTGGTACTGCCGTGGAGCGGCCGACTTGCCGTCGATGCCGAGCACTCGCTGAACTACTTTGAGACTGTTCGCGCACTTGCCGTGGACAAGTCGGCCTACGTCCGTCGCTCGGTAGGAAACCATGCCCGCGACCTCCGACGCATCGACAGCGCCGTCGTTGACGAGTGGCTCGACAATGCAGAGGTGCCGGCCGACGTCCGTAAGCTCGCTGCTCCCCGGCCACCGCGGAAACGCCGAGCGTGAGGATCGCCCCCACACCTCGGTGGACCGGACGCGCGTTGACTCGATTTCCTTACCGGAACATCCGCCGGTAATACCTCGCCTTGTTGTAGACTCCTTTGCCGATTACTGTGTGTGGTCATGGATCAGTTTAGTCTTATCGTGGACCTCTACCGACGTGTTCCGCGGCAGGGTCCCGGAAGCGCAGAGACTACCCTCCTGGCCCTGGAGCCGGCGGGGATTTGCAGCCGCGGCAACCGCCCCGGTGAGGTCTCCGGCGGCGGGCGCCCCTTTTGCATTGCGGACGTCGGCTGTGGCACAGGTGCCTCGACACTTGTCATTGCCGAGGCGCTCGACGCAGAAGTGACCGCCGTCGACCTTTCCGAAGAGTTTTTGAAGGTCCTCGACGCGCAAGCTGACAAGCGCCGTCTCAAACACCGAGTAGAGACCAAAGTTGCGGCGATGGATGCATTGCCTTTTGGCGACGAAGAGCTTGATGTGATCTGGTCCGAGGGAGCGATCTACATCATGGGGTTCAAGGCCGGTGTTGTTGGTTGGCGAAGGTTCCTAAAGCCCGGCGGCATACTCGGCGTTTCCGAACTCACCTGGATCAGACCCAACCCTCCCGATGTCATTCGGAGTCACTGGGAGACCGAGTACCCGGAAGTGGACACGGCCGCGGCAAAGATCGCCGTACTCGAGGAAGCCGGCTACTCACCACTTGGCTACTTCGCGCTCCCGGCGAGCTGTTGGATGGACGAGTTCTACAAGCCGCTCCAGGCGGAGTTCGAACCCTTTTTATGCCGCCATGGCAACAGCGCGGAGGCTGAGGCGATTGTAGAAGGAACCAAGACCGAGATCGCCCTGTACAAACGGTTCGGCGCCGCCTTTAGCTACGGCTTTTACATCGCCCGCAAACTATAGGCTTCCACAAAAAGGCCGCCGGCCGCTCCAGCGCCACCTCAACGCGGCCACTCCGGCTACAGCAACGTCAAATGCGTGGTCCTCGGGTCGAAGAAAAAAACGAGGACCGGATGACGGTCTCGAGCGACGAAAACTACGTAAGCGACGAAAACTAGCGGAGCGCCCGGAGGGTTCGTGTGGCGTTGAACACCGCTAAGAGCGAGGTTCCCATGTCGGCGATAACCGCCTCCCACATCGTTGCGATGCCTAACGCCCCCATGGTCAAAAATACGACCTTTACCAATAGGGCCAGGACGATATTCTGGATTACGACCGCCCTGGTTTTCCGGGCCAAGCGAATCGAGTTCGCCACCCCGACGGGCTTGTCGTCCATAAGGACCACATCGGCGGCCTCGATCGCGGCGTCGGAGCCCATTGCTCCCATGGCTATGCCCACATCCGCGCGCATCAACACGGGTGCGTCATTGATTCCGTCTCCCACAAAGGCGACTTTCTTGCCCTTAGGGAGGGTGCCGACAAGCTCCTCGACCTTGGCGACCTTCTCCTCGGGTAACAGCTCAGCGAAGTAGGTGTCGATCGACGTTTTCTGAGCGACACGCTGCGCGATTGTCTTGTTGTCACCCGTGAGCATAACGATCCTTTCCACGCCGAGGGACTTGAGCTCCGCTACCGCTTCCGTGGCGCCCTCCTTTATCTCATCGGAGATAACGATGTAGCCCATGTACCGACCGTCGACAGCAACGTAGACGACCGTTCCCTCCGCGTCGCAGTCTCCGTGGTCGATGTTTTCGCGGTGCAGGAGTCTGTCACTGCCGGCAACCACCGTGGTTCCGCCGACGGTTGCAATAACGCCAAAGCCCCTCTCCTCGTGGACTTCCGTAACGGCCTGTTCATCCGGCGCTCCGGGCGGGCCTGTTTCCGTGCTTTTCTTGTACGCCGCGCGAATGGATGTGGCGATGGGGTGGGTGGAGTGTGATTCGGAGAGAGCGGCCAAGCGTAAGACCTCTTGTGGTGTGTAGCCGTTGCGTGTCTCGGTGTGAATGACTGTAAAGGTGCCGTGTGTAAGGGTACCGGTCTTGTCCATCACGACCGTCGAAACATCCAGAAGGGTATCGAGATAGTTGGCTCCCTTCACCAAGATGCCGTTGCGCGACGCACCGCCGATGCCGCCGAAGTAGCCTAGCGGAATAGAGACAACAAGAGCGCAGGGACAGGAGATAACCAGCATCACCAGGGCTCGATACACCCACTCGCCAAGGGTTGCTCCGGGCACAAAAAGCGGCGGCAAAAACGCAATTGTGGCGGCGATGCCCACGACGATTGGCGTGTAAACCGCCGCAAGGCGTGAGACAAAGCGCTCCGTCGGCGCCTTACGCGCGGCGGAATCCTCCACCAGCTCTATGATCCGAGAGACCGACGACTCGGAAAACGGCTTTGCGACACGGACCCGGATGGTTCCGCCCGCGTTGATAAAGCCTGCGAGTACCGAGTCACCTATTTCCACCGTACGTGGTACCGACTCGCCGGTGAGGGCGGAGGTATCCACGGCCGTAAACCCGCTTACGACCTCGCCGTCGAGGGCAACCCGTTCGCCCGCGTGCACCTCGATTGTTTGCCCGACCGTAACCGCCTCAGGTTCGACCTCATTGGTGCCGTCGCTCGTCACCAGGCGAGCGAAGTCCGGTCGTAGGTCCATAAGCGATGAGATCGAGCGGCGGGAGCGGTCTACGGCGAGATCTTGCACGTACTCGCCGACGGAATAGAAAAGCATCACCGCCACCGCCTCCGCCAACTCGTGGATAACAATTGCACCGAGGGTGGCGATACTCATCAAGAACATCTCGTCGAACACTCGACCGCGGACGATGTTTTGTGCCGCCTTGTACAAGACCGACCATCCAACGAGCACGTAGGCCGTGAGGAAAACCGCGTACTCGGCGAGCTGAAGCGGAGTGTCTTGCAGAGTGTCTTGGAAGATCACGCCAAGGGTGGTTAGGACCAAAGCGAATCCGAAGCGACCGATGCGCCACAGATTCTTGCGGCGCGGGGCTGCTTTACTGTCGTTTGCGCAATTGGCGCAGTCGAGACCCTCGATGTGGTACCTCTTGAACTCCGTAGAACCCATCGCCTATATCCCCTTAGATCTGATTGATGTAGTGTTCGCGCGCCACCTCTATGAGCGTCGGAACATGGTCGTCGTCCAGCGCGTAGAAGACCTGTTTGCCGTCGCGCCGACCGCGTATCAGCCGCATTGTCCTCAGCAGCCGCAAGTGGTGGGAGATCGCCGGCAACGTCATTTCCAGGACGCGCGCAAGGTCGCAGACGCACAGTTCCCGTTGAGCCAAAAGATAGAGAATCTTGATCCGGGTCTCGTCCGCCATCGCTTTGAAAAGCTCCGAGAGACCCGCAACGTCGAGTAGTTTGGCGCGGAGCTCCGTCTCTCCTTGTTGGCTCCCTTGGCAGGTAACACCCGGCTCGGAACATAGGTCAGGTGCCGACCTGCGGGTTGTGCTATGTGACATGGCTCAAACTCCCTTAACGATTAAGCAATGTTTTAATTGTACCGTGACGACCGGCGCGCGTCAAATTCCCCAGTAAAGAGTTGTGAAGAGCGCGTGTGATCAGCTGCCGGTCCGGAGGACCTTTCGCCGTCTACCCAAACGCGGCCCCAAGCTCCGAATTTGGGCGCCGGCTTCAGGCTCCGGCATGGCGCAGCGGGTTGTGCCCGCCCTAGGCTTCGGTGGCACGGTTGCTACGGCCAGGTTGTGGTTTCTTTTAAACGCGCAAGGCGAATGTGCACGTCTGAGCAGCCGTCGGCGAGCCTCACGATCTCGCCGCCAAGCTGTTTTGTAAGGACGCCCACAAGCATCAGTCCCGTCCCGGCGCCGGCACCTGTAGTCCCCAAGTCCACCGTGACTCCTGCCTCTCCACTCCCGGTGATCCTAAGCTCCACCGAGCCGTCGACTTCTTGCAACGTGACACGGGCAAGAAGCTTTTGGTTCAAGCCCTGAGTCGCCTCCAGCCACGTCAAAAGGGATTCGTGCACGATGAGTCCCATCGGCAGGGCCGTCTCGAGCGTCGTCTCACAGCTATCGAGGTTGGTTTGGAGCTCGATTCCTCGCGATTTGCCGTAGAACGTGATTGTTTCCGTGGCCACGGCGCCGATGTACCGGTCAACGCGGATTCGGGACAAGTCCCGGCGCTGGTAAAGCTGCTCGTGTATGTGTGCAAACGCCTGAATCCGGGAGCGCGTTCGAGCCACGACCCGATCGGCGTCGGGGCATCGGGCGGCATGGCCCTCGATGGAGAGCAAGCTCGAGATGAGCTGTAGGTTGTTTTTTACACGATGATGAACCTCGCGGAGCAACGTGTCCCGCTCCGCCACGGCGTCCTCGAGCTGGTCGGTGGTTCTACGCAGATCGCCGATGTCGGTAACCATTACAAGGGTCCGGTGCACGGCCGAGGCTTCACCGGCGCCGTTGTGCACGAGTGGCGCGGTTGCCACCAATACCGGAACCAGAGACCCGTCCTTGCACCGGAGCTCCGTCTCCGTTCCGCAACTGCGCCACGTTGGCTCGGGCGCTGAATCTATTGTTTCCGTGAGAATCCGGATGTTCTCCGGGATTGTCACGGCATACGTTCCGACCACTTCGGCCCGTGTGTAGCCGAGCAACATTGCCGCTGCGGGGTTCCAGATGCCCGCGACGCATCCTTGGGTATCGAGATCAAAAATCGCGGACGGCGATGCTTCGATAATCGTCTCGAGATACACGCCAAGGCGTTGTCGCGCCCGAAGCTGGACCTGTATTGCCTGCTCCGACCGCTGCAGCTCGCGCAATTGGTGCCGCACCAAGAAGAACAATGCGCCGGCCGTAACTACGACATAGCCCAGGCCCTTAAAGAGTTGTGCTCGCGCCAAAAGCGCGCCATCACCTGCGATCAGCAGAGCGATGTGGTCTGAAAAGAGAATCCACGCCGTGCCGACAAGCAAGTAAGGTCCGGCGATAAATAAAGCGCGTATCGCGGTAGCGCGGCGGCCCCGCTTTTTTGTCGACATCGTTATACAAGGCTACCACCCGCCGACGCCAACAACAACAAGCTCCCGCTGCGTGGCGCGCCAAGAAATGCGGCCGGCTTTACGGCAACAAGATGCCTTCCGGGATAAACACGTCTTCCCGATGCTCTTCTCTGTGTTTGGCGATCGCATACATCTCTCGCCAACAGGCGATGACGTTTTTCCGGTTGGGGATCGGGATGTCCACCGTCTCTCGGAGCTTGGTCAGATTTCGAGACGGAACTCCCGGAAAGAGGTGATGCTCCACATGTTCATCGAGGCCGCCGTAGAAAAACTTGGTGACTGGAGAGACCTTTACACCGCGTGTCGCCAAACGCTGATCGTTTGTGTTGTGCATCATGGCGATGTGCTCGGTGCGATGGTAGAAGGCGCCGATTGCATGCCCGACCTGTGGTCCAAGCATAAGCAGAATGATAAGGTCCCAACGTTGGAAGGCGATTAGGGCCGCCAAACCCGCACCATTCAGAAACAGAACGGCAAAGGACTCGCGCTGGATAAACTTCAGGTCCTTCTCGCTACACTGGGCCTGAATCATAGGATGCAGTCGCCCACTCGTGCGTTTGATAAGCTCCCACATGGCCTTGAAGAAGTCGACGATTCCGAGAGTAAGAACCGTAAACAGCATTCGCAGCAGCTCCTGCTTAACAAACGTTGCCGTAATGTCCTCGGGGAATGCCGGCTCGGGATCCACGTCGCGGACCATTGTGTAGCGGTGGTGAATCACATGGGACACCCGCTGGTTCCGGGACCCGGCTTTCCAGAGGACGTGGATGAGGAAGTACACGGTATCGCTCAACCAATCCAACTGCCGCGGGAAGATGATCTTGTGGCGCATCTCGTGCTCGATGCCGTGGAGGAATCCCACAAGCCAGCAGTAGGCGATGAAGGGCGGGACGGCAAGGAGGATATAAAAGCCGCCCGCAAAGATCGTTAGCCACCCCGTTGCCACAATAAGGCCGAGGTGCACAACGACCCGGACACTGCCCTCGAGTACACTTCTCTTGTTTAGTTGTTTGAGTGTCTCGCGATCGATTTTGGGTCGATCCCATAGCTTTGCCTCTTCGTCCCACTCTTTATCTTTGAGTGCACTCCGAGGCACATAACGTAGATTTTCGGTTCGCCGCAAGCGAGCCTCCCGATAGATAGGTATTTGTATTTTTTTATTATAAACCAAGTCAGGCTTGTTCGCCAGGGGTAAACGCTGCTTCCGTTCCGCGCCTATCCCGTCTTGCGCCGATATCCACCATTCCCCTGTTCCGACAGGGCCGTGTGAGCGAACGGGAAGCGAACCTCAACGCGAAGTCCTGTCGGATCATTGCGCTCAAATGCTACCGAAGCGCCTATCTGATCGGCGAGTGTCGATACAAGAGCAAAACCGAGTGTTTTAGTTGTATCCGGCGGGCCCGTCAAACCCGGGCCATGGTCGGTTACGATAAGCCGGGCCTCCGGCGTTTTTTTATGTGATGTCCCTTCGATCTGTAGTAAGACCGAGACGTCCAGCCTCGAGCTCTTGGACCCATATTTGAATGCGTTGGATACCAGCTCGTTCACAAGCAGCCCGATGGGAATGGCCGTGTCGAGGTCCAGGCAAATCTCGTCCAACGTACAAGTGACGCTAACCTGTGCTGCCGGAGGGCTCATCAGTCCTGCAACAGAGTCAACAAGATCCTGGAGGTATGCCCTCATCGAAATCCGTTTGAGCGAGCGCGATTGATAGAATTGGTCGTGAACAAGAGCCATAGATCGCACGCGGGACTCACACTCACGAAAAAATGCCACTGCTTGGACGTCTGCGATACTTGCACTTTGCATGCTGAGAATGCTCGAAATCACCTGCAGGTTGTTTTTGACCCGGTGATGTATTTCTTGGAGAAGCACTTCCTTCTCTTCAAGCGACTCTTGTACCTTCCTGGCTGCCTCCGACCGCTGCCGCACGGTAATCAGCAGGACGACGACCACAAACACCAGAGATACCACTACAATCCCGGCCGCAATGATTTGTTCGCTGTAGAGATCCCAGACGGTCGGTTCGTTGTTGATCAGGATCGCACCGTCGGGCAAGTTTTGGGGATCAAGCCCAAATGCGCTTATCGTCCGGGCATCAAATACCCACTCATTAGGACTGTCCAACACCATAGGGATGGTGTTGGCCGGCCGGCCATCTAGTATTTCCACCATCATTTCGCCGGCCCTCTCACCCTGTACCCCGGCGCGGGTGACTCGACCCCCGAGGATTCCATCACCCAGGTAGAAGTCCCACATCGTAACGATCGGGACCGCGTGCAATAGTTCCGGAGCCAGTCGTCGAGCACGGTCGAAGGGCATAGAGGAACCGTCGCTCTCGAATAGTGCGCCGATCAGGAGTGCTACCGCCGATCCACGCCTACTTTTTTCATTACTGTTGATGCGCCGCAAGTCGGTTGGCGTAGCGTCCCGCAAAACCCGCACCGACGGTTCGAAATCCCGGTGTGTCTCTCTCAGCTCGTCGAGAACCCGGGCAAGATTCAGCTGTCCCGTGGTGGTAGAGTCGGCCAGAATGTAGAGCCGAATGCCGCGATCGAAGGCAGCGTGTACATAGCGTAAGGTCTCTTTTACGGAGATGTTCTCAACAACTCCCGTCACGTTTCCAAGGGCGTCGACCAGCCTCGACGAAAACCCGTTGATGCCCGCGAATACCAGGGGCACAGGTCCGAACAGCCGGTCACGGTGGTCGCGCATAAAGTGCAAGGCCATGTCGTCTGCAACGATAATGCCGTCGAGCTGCGTCGAAGAGTATTTTGATTCCAATCCGGATGCTCGGTCGGAAAGGTACTCGGCAGAGCTGAAGTGACGGACATCCAGGTATTCGGTGTAGGCGATAATGGCGCGGTCGTTCTCTTCGGCGAATGCTTGTCGAATCCCGGCATCCAGATCGCGCGTCCACTGATAGTCTGTGTTATACGAGTGAAGAACCAACACCCTTGCCACTTGTTGAGCGGGAAGAGGCGCCGCGCAGGTGATAACAAACAGTGTAGTCCAGAGGATCCGCCGGCAGACGCAACTCATTTACATCTATTATCTCTTAATACGCTTTTTGTGTCACTTCATCTCCTCCAGCCTTGTGGCCACGCTCCGTACCGGGGACCGGCTTCACCGCCGCGCTCTCTCCCGATCGAAGTCCGGCTTTTGTTTGTCTCTGTTTCGCTTGCGCAACGTCTCTGCTGTTTCCATAAGTCCTCGCCGTTCCAAATACTCCATCTGTTCTTTGAGACGCCGAAGCGCCTCTTCCGGCGATTGAGCTGCGCTATCGTTTTTATCATCCATGGTTCACCTCGTCTGGTTCTCGGCTCCGCGTTACCGCCGGCCGGGGCGTTTGGGGACTCACGTCCGTCACCACATATACCCCGCAGGCGTGGACATGGTTGCACGGGGTACTCGAGGAGGCCACAATTCCGGTTGAGCGGATAACGGAGTTCAGCGTCAGCGGATAAAAAAGGGATCGTCGCGACAGTCGAGCACACACACGTATCCAAGTGGCGATGCAGAGACCGGGACGTTTTTGTTTAGGCAAAAAAGCCGATGACGGCCGGATCGAGCTCGTTTGGCCATGGCGCGCATCCGGAAGCACCGGTGCTCGAACCGCAACGCGATCCGGCGTTCGCACCGTCAGTGACTACGTTTACGATTACACCGACGGCTACGCGCTATTGGTGGTTGTTGCTCTTGAATCTGAGATCGAGCTGCCGACAAACGACTCTGTTTTTAGGGTAAACGTCGGCGTCGAAGGGCAAGACCCGGAGGCATTGTTTGAGGATCTGATCATCGAGGCGGTCACTACTGCCGTCGCAGAGTTTGGCGCCGGCGGAGAGCCGGCGGGACGGGTCTTTGTAACGGACATTACTGTGCCCGATCCGTCTCTTCGCTGAGTCCGGCTACGGTCGCTATCGTCGGGTGTGAAGAAACTCCGATGTGCGGGTGAGGTCTATCGCCATAATCGGTTTGCTCAGGGTAAGGATCATTGGTCGGGGCTCCCCGTCGGCTCGGTGTGAATTGTGACGATCGTAGCTTTGCCGAGCTCTTCCGTGATCGCGTCCTCGACTTGGTGCGCGAGTCGATGGGCGTCGGCAAGGCTAATCGAGCCGGCCATCCGCACGTGGAGGTCGAGAACCACGTAGCTCCCCACGCGCCGCATCCGCAGCCTGTGCGGATCGGTCACGCCCGGCACATCGGCGGCAAGTGCAAGAACGCGGTCGTGTGTTTCCGAGTCCACGCTTGCCTCCGCCAATTCGCTCAGGGTGTCTTTTATGATCCGGACTGCTACAACGCAGATGACAGTGCTGATTACAAGACCTGCGATTGGGTCAAGTATGCGAAATCCGGGTCCGAGGAAGGCGGCCAAACCGATCCCCAGGAGCGCGCCCACAGACGAGAGTGCGTCGGAACGGTGGTGCCACGCGTTGGCCTCGAGCACCTTGCTTGCGATGCGGCGGCCGGTTCGTCGGGTCAGGCGAAACACCATCTCTTTGACCAAGATGGACGCGGCCGCGGCGATCAGGGCTATCATGCCGGGGCGTGGCAACAGCCCGCCTTCCGCGACGCGTATTATGGAGGCGACACTCGAGTACGCGAGACCAATTGCAACGCCGATGAGTGCGGCGCCGACAAAAAGAGCTGCCAAGGTCTCAAACTTGCCGTGACCATACTCATGGCCCGGATCTTCCGGTGCCCGGGCTATACGCAAGCTCACAAGCACGACCAGATCGGTTGCGAGATCTGATACAGAGTGCACACCATCCGCCACCATTGCCGCACTGCTGCCGGCCACCCCGGCGGCCAACTTGCCCACCGACAGCAAGCCGTTGGCGACGATGCCGAGTAGTGTTACGCGGGTGGCTGCACGAGACCGCAGATCGTGATCCTGGTCCATGGTGTGGTTTTATAGTACCGCAGTTGCACACTGCCTGCGAGCACCCGCGTGGCGCCCGTTCCGGTTAGGAGCCGACCCGTCGGTTCCAGAAGCGGATAGTTCGGCTCAGTCTGGTATTTGTTGTCGTCCTCGCAGCTTCCTTGGCAGTTGTCGTCCTGGGTCCGGTCCAATCGGCGCTTCAGCAACGGGAGCGTGACGAGTTTCTTGCGCGGCCCCGGCTGGTCGTCAATGATGTAGCGAGCTTTTTTGACCAGGCGGTTCAACTGTCCCTTCAGTTGCCGAGCAGAACTCGTATTCGAGAGGAGTTTGCGCTTTACCTCGACGCCTACCTCACGCCTGATCAGTTTCCCGCCGTGATGACAAATGAGGCTGCCGCCTACGTTTTCCCCACCGTCGCCGACGGCTACGCGATGAGCCCGATTGCCGGCGACGGCGGCATCTATACCGCAATCCGGGACACGCTTGCTTTTGATAATAAGTCAATCGCGGAGACGGAGGAGCTTTCCCATATCGTAGACGAACGGACCGCGGAGCTTCAGACTTTGCTCGGCGAGGTCCATCACCGTGTCAAAAACGACATCATGCTGATGAGTTCCTTCCTCGCCCTAAAAGAGAATCGCGTCGAATCCTCCGAGGCAAAAGAGGCGCTTCGCGAGGCGGGGTGGGCAGCATCGGGGGCGATCAAGACCGACATCGACGACGTAACCGTGCATCGGAAAACCGCCGTTTTGCTGGGGATTATCGTGAACGAGCTTCTTACAAACGCCCTGAAGCAAACGCCCTGAAGTACGGTGCTCCCGGAGGTGAGGCACCGCATGTGTGGGTAACGATAAAGCAGGACGCCGGGGACTCCCTGAAGCTGTCGGTCTCGAACAAAGGAGGGCCCTTCGCGGAACAGACAATCAACGGCGAATACGGTTTTGGCCTGTCCATGGTAGACGTATTGTCGACCCAGCTTGGTGGTCGCGTTTATTTGTCGAACGAGCCCCGGCCAACCGCAACGGTGGAAGTCGCACCGGAGTCGGTGCTTCCTACTACTAAACAGCAGTGATCTTTATTGACGGCGTTCAGAAAGCAGTGTTAAACTGTAATCGATTACAGTTTGTGAGCCGTGCCGGCAAAAGGTCGCCGGCCCACACGACACAACCATTAGGAGGTTGCCATGACTACGAAGCGATGGTTTCTGGTCGGCGCGTTGCTGTTTCTTGCGACGGCGCTCTGTTTTGCTACCGGCGGATCCGAAGAGGAAAGCGCCGGGGGCGAAATCACGGTTTGGGACTGGTTTAAGGGTTCAAGCGGCTCACAAGGCGTCTTGGCCGAGGCTCTTGGGGCGGCGTTCGAAGAACGATTTCCGGACATTGCGCTCAACCACGAGTCCGTGCCTCACCCTCCCTATGAGGTCTACCAGGCGGCAATCGCGGCACGGAGTGGAGCGGACGCGATTCTTGTACACGCCAACGGTCAGAACTTCCAGGATCTTGGCGAGGCCTTTGTCGTACTCGACGATCACATACAAGACATCTGGGACCAGTTTCCCGAGGCGACCCTGGCCGACACGGCGCCCGAGCGTGACATTAGCCAAGGCGTCCGTGGCCTTCCCGTGACCGTCCAAGGCTGGGTTTGGTACTACAACAAGGCACTTTTCGAAGAGGCGGGGCTCGATCCCGAGAATCCTCCCACCACCTGGGATGGTCTTATCTCCGCGGCCGAGGCACTGCAGGCTGCAGGCATCACGCCCATCGGTTTTGGCCAGGGCATTCACGCGGAGATGATGATTGCGGGCACCCTCGATCAGGTCCTTTCCGAATCTCAGAAGCGAGATCTGCTGGCGGGCGATATAACCTTTGAGGCACCTATCATCTTGGAGACCTTCCAGCGGTTTCAAGACCTCTACCAGGCGGGCTACATCGATCCCGAGGGCATGACGGTTCCATTGCTCCGAGACAAGGGCGAGGAGTTCATGGCCGGAGAGAGTGCCATCTTCCGTGGTTTTGTGTCCGACATATTCAACTGGTATGAATTTGGCGAGGCGCTTGGGGCGGAAAACCTCGGCGTTATCCCCAATTTCTATTTTGAAGGGTCCGCCCACGAGGGTGTCGTCGGCGCCGCGGGCGGAATAGCCTACGCCGTTCCTACCTACAGCGACAACCAAGCCGCCGCCATTGAGTGGGTGCGCTTTGCGGCCGGCGAGGAAGGCGCAAACATCCTGCTCGCCAACGGTGGGGCGGTCCCGGCGAACGGCCAGGCGGATGAAAGCTTGGTGGCGAACCAAGTAGGCGTCGAAGTCATGGAGCTTGTCGCGAACAGTCTTGTTTCGCCCACCAAGGCTTTTACGCCGACCCCGCTGTGGAACGTGATCAGAAGTCACGGACCGCTGCTTTTCTCCGGTGAGATCACTCCTGCCGAGTACGGCGCGACGATCGAACAGGCCCGTTAGGGTAACGCGAGTTACTTTGTTATTGGGGCATCCGCCACGGCGGATGCTCCGTCTTCTTAGCCTATAGGAGTCGGAAGGAGTCGAAATGCAGCGGCGGAAGCACACCTACCAGGCCTACTTTTTTGTTCTGCCCTTGCTTCTGTTTGTCCTCGTGTTCACGCTGTATCCGGCCCTTACAACCTTTTACTACGGATTTACCGAGTGGAACGGCATCGGATCTCCCGAATGGACGGGGCTTCGGAACGTCGTCAAGCTGTTTAACGACGGCAGTTTTCACGCCGCTGTGAAAAACATCCTGATCCTTGCGGTTTACGTGGCGCCGTGGACGGTTCTTCCGCTCTTGGTTGCCGCGGCCATTCGCGAGCCGGCGCGCGGCGTCGGTTTTTTCCGTTCGGTGTCTTTGATTCCTTTTCTTATTTCACCCGTGATTCTCGGTGTGTTGTTTCGGGCATTGCTGCGGACCAACGGGCCGGTCAACTCGCTTTTCGAAGCGATAGGGTTGGCCGAAGTAACGCCGGAGTGGCTCTCGTCCACCGCGTGGCCCATCCACGTCGTGGCAATCGCTACGCTTTTTAAGTTTTTTGGCTTTGGTGTGCTTTTGTACGTCGGGGCAATGGGTAAGATCTCTGAGTCCTTGTACGACGCCGCCAAGGTCGACGGATGCTCGCCCTTTCAGACCCTGATGGTGGTGACCGTTCCCGGGATTCGGCACACCATTGAGTTTTTTATCGTCCTCGGATTTATCACCTACTTCGCGCGGATGTTTCCCATCATCCACACGATGACGGGCGGTGGACCCGGTTATGCCTCCTTTGTGCCTGAGTTTGGTATCTACTTTCACGCGTTCCAAAACTTTCAGCTCGGTTACTCTTCGACCTGGGCCGTGTTTGTAAACCTTCTGACCTTTATTATTGTAGCCGTCCAGATAGCGCTTATGCGAAATGAAGACAGGGGAAAGGCATGAAACGCCGCTGGTCCCTCTCCACGATTCTGATATTGATTCTGGGCATTGTTACGCTGGTGCCTTTTTATTTGATGATAGCGACCAGCTTCAAGAGCGACGCCGCCTATGTGGCCGAGCAGCTTCTGCCGCCGTCTGAACCGGTCGGCGAGAACTACGTCGAGGTTTTCCGGCAGCTTAATCTGGCATCGAACTTTCTAAACACGGTGGTGATTTTGGTTGCTACCATGGTTCCCTACTTGGCAATCGCCACCGCGGCGGGCTTTGCCTTTGCTAAGCTGTCTTTCCCGCTTCGGACTGTGCTTCTGTTGTTGATCACCGGGGTCATGGTATTCCCACAGATGGTATTGGGGGTGCAGATTTACATTCTGCAGTCCGGCCTAGGATTGCTGGATACGCGTTTTGGGGTCGTGGCTGCCTATCTCGGCTACTTTGGTCCGTACGCCGCATACCTAATGACAACCTACTTTCGTAATGTGCCCCGTACCTTTATGGAGGCCGCAACGATCGACGGTGCAACCCTCTGGCAGATTTTTGCACGGGTGATGGTGCCCCTCGCTCGTCCAATGCTTCTTACGCTCGCGATCGTAGGATCGCAAGCGGTGTGGAACGAGCTTCCATTTGCACTCCTGCTTCTCCGTTCGAGCTCAAAACGAACTCTGATGAGCGCCATCGCTCTATTCAACGGTGAGTACGGCGTGACCGTTCCAACGATGTCCGCGGCCCTTGTGGTGGTAAGTCTTCCGATTGTCATCCTCTATATCTTGGCCCAGCGGCAGGTACAGCAAGGTGTCCTAGCGGGCGGCATCAAAGAGTAACAATGGCGGCAACGGTAAAAGACGTAGCGGCGCGGGCCGGTGTCTCAACCGCTTCGGTTTCCCGCTACCTCAACGGGCAAACACTTCGTTCGGACAATGCACATCGAATCAAGAATGCAATAGAAGAGCTGGCGTTTAGGCCGAACTTTTTCGCCAAGGGCCTCAAGGCAAACAAGTCCATGACCGTTGCCGTGTTGATTCCCAGCCTCTCGGGACTCTTTTCCTTCGAGATTATCAAGGCAATGGAATCGGTATTCGATCGTCACGAGTATCTTCTGTTGATTAATGACTTCGAATCGAGCGCCGCCCGGCTCGAGACAAGCCTGAGACGACTGCAAGAACGTTCCATCGACGGTCTTGTTCTTTTTCCTCTCTGGTATGGTTCCGAATGCGTGAACACGCTGGTCGGTCTTCAGGAAGCCGGCGTCCCGATCGTTGCCGTTCACGACGGAGTCAAAGGCCTACGCTGCGACATCGTGGCGGGAAACGAGGCGGAGTCTTCCGCCGCTGCCGTCCGGATGCTCACCGCCGCCGGCCATCGTCGTATCTCCGTGGTGGCCGGACGCCGCAAAAGCGACAGCACACGGCAACGACTGGCCGGTGCAAGGCGGGCAGCCAAGGAAAGCGGCGTCGCCAACCTCGACGTGCTCTGGACCGACTACAGCATGGCCGGAGCCCGCGCCGCTGTTGGTAGGGCGCTCGATCGTCCCGATCCACCGACCGCAGGCTACGCTATCAGTTATTACACGACAATCGGCGCCGCGCTTGCGATTCGTGACGCCGGCCTATCAATACCGACGGATGTGTCGCTCATCGGGCACGACCGATTCTCGGCGACCCAGGTGATCGAGCCTGAGCTTTCCCTCGTCGAGTTCGATCTGCCGCGAATGGGAGCCGCAACGGCGGAGATGTTGTTGCAGAGGATCTCCGGCAACTACGACAATTTTCCGAGCACAACCAAAGTGCCCATGCGGTTGAGTGCAGGCGCTTCCGTTGTTAACTGTCACGAACCTTGAGGCTCTAAGAGTCCATCACGGCTCTGCCGAAGCTGCCTCTCGCGCTCGACTTCTTTGTCAAACGCCCCATCGACTACGCCGCAGTGGCCGCGTGCCGCGGTGGACGGCTCAGCCGCCGTTCGCGGTTTTGGTTCGTGACTTCCTCGGGCCGAGCCGCTAAAATCGGGGCATGACCACCCAACACGAAGGGCATCACGAAGCGTCGCGCCGACGCCATGAGGCGCTAAAGCGGACGCTTCGGACCGAAGTTGAATCGATTCTGGAGTCCGCGTTCAAGATGGATTTCAACACTGTTGAGAAGGTGCTCGACAGCTATTTTGCAGAGCGGTTTTTGCCGGCCTGGTACTTTCACAGCAACACCGCGCCGGAAATCGCAAACCACGTGTTTGTGATCACACAGCTTCTCAACGCCACCACGGAATACCTGCAGCAGACCTCCGCCGACGGCAGCACGATCACGTACTTTATCAACGTTGGTCGCGACTCCCCCGGAAGGCTGGCCAAGATCGTCGACGAGAATTCTGAGATCGATCTGGCCGGCTTCGACGACGTAAAGACCCGATCCGGCATTCGGATAGTCACGATCGAAAAGTATGGACGCGAGCCGTTGCCGATGAGCACGGCGGATGAGCAGCAGGTCGAGCGCCTCTGCGACGAAGCTCGATTCTACGCGCGCAAGATGGATTTTGACTACGGGGAGGCCTTTTTGCAAAGCCTACCGGTGAACTACATGGACGAGGAACTCAACAGCGTTTCCGTGCCAAAGCGGATTATCCGTCACCTCGATATCTATGAGGAGGTCCGCCAAGTCAATGGGATCGTGGTAAAGAGTCAGCCGACGGGTGAGGAGCGGGGCGATCAAACCGAGCGCCTTGCCACGAACGAAACGCGGATTGTGGTGGCCGCACCCAACACCTCAAACGGATTTGTTCTCGATGCGCTGCGCCGGATCAGAGAGGCCCATATTAATCTTCGACGGACGTACTACGACGTGTTTGAGGGGAAAGAGGACTACCCACCGGTAGGCGTACTCTCGGCCTACGTCGACCCTTCGGTCGAGACCGAGCCGATACTCGCGTCACTGCGGCAGACAACGTGGCGGGCGGGATCAACCGGCAACCGGCTTTTGCTGGGGCGGCTCGAGCGACTCTTGCGGGACCTCAGTCGTCCCGACATGCCGACCGACCGGCGCTTCGAGGTGCAGGGTGACTTAAAGGAGCTTGTTCGCGAGTCGAATGGGAGTCTTTCCGATGATGCCGGCAACCTGCTTATGCTTCACGCACTTTCCGGCTTTTTTGATGCCGCTGAGTTCCTGGGTCTGGAGGCCGCCCCGGAGCTTGTGGTCCGCCTCGCCGGATTCGAAGCCTTTGAGGAGTTCTGGGTCAAGCGCGTTCTGGGTGGTGAAGTCAAAAATGCGGAGGGATTTCGGACCCGCCACTCGAGCATCAGGGGCACCGCCAAGGGCGGCCTTCGGATCGACAACATCGTCGAGTTTTCGGAAGTCTCGGCGCTGGCTTTCCTTATGACGTGGAAGTGTTCGCGAGCTAAGATCCTCTTCGGCGGCGCAAAGGGCGGACTGCGCCTGAACCCGCGGGACTACCGCGAACGCGAAATGGACTTCTTCGACTCCGTCTCCAACCTCGGCAGATCGCTTTTTTTGGTGACCGGTCCCGCGCGGGATGTGCCTGCAGGAGACGTCGGTTGTGGCGAGACGGAAATAAGCCACATCTTCGAGGGCTTCAAATCGGCCCTGAGCGACTTGGCGAAGATGGCGTACGGGCTCAAGCGCGGGGTGGCCCTTTTTGACAACAAGGCAATCTCCCTCAGCCGCGCACGTGGGATCCTGCAAGATAGCTTTGACATCGATCTCAACGACCGGCGCGCGCTCCGTGAGCTTTTTGAAAACGAGGAGTACCTCGAGATAGTTGCCGCTGCGCAGATTACCGGCAAGACCACCCGAGGGCTCGAGGCGCGCCGAGGCGCTACCGGACGCGGTCTTGTCCAGGCGACGCTCGCTGCCGTTGCCAACGAGCTTTTTGCCGATCGGTGGACGCCTTCTCGTGAGCTTGCCTCCGATGAGCTCGAGCTCCTGCGTCGATGCACCCAGATCACGGAGAGCTCAATCCGGCAACACGACGGGTACACCGCCGTCGGCGAGGACGAATGGAACCGTCTCTATTCCGAGATCTTTCCCGCGCTCCTCTCCGGAAAGCGGGTCGTGGTGCAGGGCGCCGGAAAGGTCGGCGGTTCGGCCATGACCGAGCTCGCGCGCCTCGGCGCGCGAATAATCGCCGTAGCCGACGGGGAGGGCGCGCTTGTCGGAAGCGAGGGGCTTGATGTTGCCGAGATGCTTTCGCAGGCACAAACCACCGGAACGGTTGTCGGTGCTACAAAGGGCGTCGAGCGACGCATAGACGGTGCCGCGGAGGGCGGGGCGGTCTTGGAGATTCCGACCGACCTACTTGTTCTTTGCGCCCTCGAGAACGCCGTCACCGTCTCCAACGCACCGCGCCTCTCCGCGCGGATTGTCGTCTGTGGCAGTAACGGCCCCCTCACGCCGGCCGCTGAGCGGATACTCGTATCTACCTCTACCACGGTGGTCTACGACTTCGCGGCAAACGCCGGCGGCGTTATCGCCTCCTACTTTGAATGGCTTACCAATCTCTATGAACGCCGCCGATATGAGGCCGAGGTGATTCGTGGTGAAGGCTTCTCGCTCACCTCCATCGATCGATCGATCATGCCGGATTACCGCCGACGGATCCACGAGATTCTCGAAGCTCCGTCCACGGAGCTATGGAACGCTCTGCTCCGCGACATGATGTTCGCAACAATCAACGAGGACTTCGCCTTTGCCGCTTCTCACGGCATCACACCAAAGGAGGCAGGCTACGTCAACGCGGTGCTGAGGACGCTCGCTGCGCTGGTGGCTACGGAGTCCCACCTCGCAGAGGCCGCCCTAGACCTCCCGGCCAAAACGCGAGCACTCCTGGCCGACTTCCTCCGCCACCCCGAGGTCTTGTTGTACAACGAAGACCCACAAGCGCTTGCGGCCCGGATCGGAGGATGACGCCGCGCCGGCGGAGCGCCGGGCGCCCCGCGGGTTGCCGCTTGGCTCGAGTGGGTGACGGCATGACCGCGGCGTGCGCGCCTGCCGGAGAGTTTGTCACAGCGGCCCCCGTAGCGTAGACTGTCATGTGATGTCTCCCCGGGCGAGCCGACTAATCATCCTGAGCGTGTTGTTGCTCACCGCGTTTGCGGTTTTGAGCTTTATCAACTACCGCACCGTCGCGGATTCCATACACGACGAAATTGTAAGCTCGTCTTTGCCGCTCCTTCAGGAAAACCTCCTTACGGAGATCCAAACCGACCTATCGCCTGCGCTGAACATCGCCTCCATGATGGCCACCGACTCCTTTTTGATTCGCTGGGCCGAGGCCGGAGAAGTCGATACCGATCAGCTCATCGAATATCTGGAGACGATCCACCGCCAGTACGGGTACTTCTCCGTGTTTTTTGTATCCGAAACTACGAGCAACTACTACCATCAAACCGGAATCACTAAACAGGTGTCTCCCGAGGATGAGCACGATGTCTGGTACTACGACTTTGTGGAGTCGGGCCTTCCGTACCAGATCGACGTTGATACAAACGAGGCTGCGGACGAGAGGCTCACTATTTTTATCAATTACCGTCTCGAGAGTTTCTCAGACGAGCTTTTGGGAGTGGCCGGGGTGGGCCTGGAAATGGACGGGTTTGCCCAATTCTTGAGGAGCCGGCAGGAAAAATACGACCGCACCATCTACCTCGTAGACCGGAACGGGCTCGTGCAGGCACATCCGGACCAGGCGCTGATCCAGACCTGGGCCATTGGCGATCATCCCTCCCTGGGAGGTGTGGCCGATCGTCTCTTGACGCCTTCCGAGGATCCTGTGGACGAGCAGTACACCAAAGACGGTGACACAATTCTGATTTCGTCCCGGTACATGCACGAGCTCGACTGGTTCCTTGTCGTTGAGCACAATGAGACACGGTCCCTGCGCTCGGCCCGGGCCAACTTACTTCGTACGATATTGGTAGGTTTGGCGGTATCCGTCGCGATTATTGCGCTGTCCGCCGTCACAATGCGTCGGTTCGACCGGCGTCTGGAGAAGCTGGCAACAACCGATTCGCTTACCGGCGCGGCAAACCGACGGGCATTCGACGCTCGCCTGGCCGAGGCGATCAACCGGAGCCAACGGAACGGCATTCCGTTTTCACTTGTCCTCCTCGATGTAGACCATCTGAAACACGTCAACGACAGCCACGGTCATGTGGCGGATGACCGGGTAATTCAACGGATCAGCGCGACAATCCAGGAGATGATCCGGCTCACCGACCGCCTGGCCCGATGGGGCGGTGACGAGTTTGCCGCTCTTGTCGAATCCGGGGGCGCCGACGCCGCGCTTCTAGCAGAACGAATTCAAGAGCGCGTCGCCGACCTGCCGGACGGCGAGATAGCTACCACCGTTAGTGTTGGGATCGCGGAGTATCGCGCCGACGACACCCCGGAATCGCTTTTGCGCCGCGCCGATCAGGCCCTGTACGAATCCAAAGAGGCGGGACGCAACCGGATCACGGTTGCGGGGTAAGCCGGGCGGCCGGTTGCCCTTTTGTTGCGAACAAGATGTGTTTTGCTGATCACGTTGACGGGAATGCCACCAATGGTGGTGTCGATCCGCTGTTTCCACGCTTCGTTCCATTCTATGCCGGAAACTCCGGTCAACAAATTCACGCGAATGGGTGGATAGCCGATCTGGATTCCGACGGATCCAAGGCCAAAGTCATCGAGCGCTTTGAGACGGGCTTTGGCGTTTTTGGCGTTTGCAGCAACAATGCGGTCCAGGTCGCCCGTGCATCGAGGGATTCCGTGCAACTGGCGCTGGGGGGCTGCGGAAACATTTTCGCGCCCGGAATCGGGGCTCCTATCACGGCCGCATCCGAGGTGCAGAGCTTTGTGACGCCTATGAACCAGCACAGGGTCAGCCAAGGTATGGACGACCTTGTGTGGGACGACGCCCTGGCGAACGTTGCCCGGGCGCACAGCCAAGACATGCGGGGCCGCTCCTTTTTCGCCCACACAAACCCCGACGGTGACGATCCCTTTGATCGAATGACAGCCGCCGGAATCAGCTACAATGCCGCCGGAGAGAATATCGCGTACGGTTACTCCACCGGCGGGCGTGTCTTTGACGGCTGGATCAACAGTCCCGGACATCTCGCCAACATCGAAAACAGCAACTACACCCATCGAGGCGCCCGGTACGAAGAGCACGGCCACTACCGGACCCACGTGTTCGCAGCGGAATCCGTCGGTGGAGTAGTGTTTTGTATGGGGAGCCTTCTGAGCTGATCCAAAGGCTGTTGGTTGAAGTAAAGGTGGTGTTTCCGGCGGTGAATTCCGCTCCGTACGGCATCCCCCCAATGCAGGATCGCTACCAACTCGATTGGGTCCAGAGAAACACCTGGTAGCGGAACCCCGGCTGGGGCTTATGTACCTCAGTACGAGTACACGGCAATTTCCGAGCTTCCGAGGATTATTGCCTCGAATCGGCCGTCACCCGTGACGTCGCCAAACCGGACACTGCGGATCGGCTCAGAAGGCAGCTCGAGCTCCGCCACCACGGATCGGTCGAGATCGAGGACGACGATTTTGTCGTCGCGTCGCTCTACGATTTCCCAGGCGCCACCGTCGAGATTGACCGAAGTGATATAGAGCCGATGCTCGCCATATTCGTGCTGATAGATGACCTCGTATTGGTTGTCGATGATCTGGTGAAGGTTTTTCCCGGACCAGACTACACTCAAGTAGTGCGCCGATCCCGTCAAAACGTGCGACGCCACAACGCCGAGATCTGTTCCGGCGGTGAACACTTGCTGCCACACATCGCCGCCGCGAAGAATTCCGCTTGCCCCCGGATAGTAGTGATCCTTCGAAAGGATGTAGTGAGGTGCCGGCTTGGTGTCTGATACCGAGGCAAAAGAGAAGGGACGAATGCTTCCGTGGGGCCTCTGCCCGCCAAGCGGCTGTGCTAGGGGCTGCCGCGCTCCCTTTGTATCGATTACGTGGATATGGATGTTGGCGTCCGTCTCAACATACCCATCGGGTCTGGTTACCTCGGCTCCGTTGTTTGCGGTGTAGAGGTCGGCATAATACAAGCCGTCCCGTTCAATCACACCGCTGACCATACCCGCCGTTGGATAGAAGAACTCGGTCTTCCAGTCACCGATGCGTACTCCGTAGGCTCCCCGGGGGGAGAGAAGGTAACCTGTGTTGATAGTTGCCAACAGCTGTGTTTCCGTACGCGTCGAAAGAGACACGTTGGTGTCGAAGCCATAGCAAAAGGATTTATCCAGGACGACGCGACCGTCGGTGGAAACAGCAAATAGCGCCGTCGCATCGGTCGAATCCCTTGCTCCAATCTCGGCCCTTCCGTCGCCGTCGAGGTCACCGTAGATTGCCAATGAGTTGCCGGCCTTGACCGGGAAACGTCCGTGGAGGATGGGCTCCAAGTCATCGGAGAGCACGAGGTACTGCCGTTCGTCGCGATGAAAGAGCAGGATATCCGGATCGTCGTCCCCGGCAAACTCACCAATCCCAAGAATCACAAATCCCTCCGCAATTGAGCCGGTGCCGGCAACGGACAACGCGGCGTAAGATGACGCCAATTCGGGGGGCTCGCGGAGCTCCCGAACGGGTTCTCGATCTCGAACCACGCCAAGATGAGTGCGGTCCGCGATGGAAGTCCGGTCCATACGATTGGTGGTCGGAGCCGGGAGTATGCGCGCGAGTCGTACATCGACCATCGACACCCGTCCCGGCGCGATGGTGACGTCCACCGAATGCGGCTGATAACCGCGGACGAACGCCTCTACGGTGTGGTCTCCGGCTGCAAGCTCAAACAGACGGGGAACCGCTACGTCGTCAACAAGCGTTCCGTCAATCCGAAGCTGGGCGCCGGAAGGTTTGGTCATCACCCGGAGCGTACCGGTCGCCGTTGCGGCATCGGTGGATGCGGAGTCGTGGACGTTTGTAGGAGCGGGAGGTGAGTAGAAGCGGAGCGCATCGCTGAGGACTACGAGCCGCGGCGCGTTCCCTGTCGCCGGAACGATGCGAGCGTCACGGACCCGTGTCGGGACCTCCGTCTCGTATTCGACGGCGCCGGTCTCGGAGATGATCGCTATGCGGCCGCGATCGGCCACGAGGTGTTCCACCTCATCGTCACCGTCGAAGTTGCCCACTTGCAGGAGCTCTCCACGCGCCGGGCTGCGTCCAAATATCTTCTGCGTTAGCAGATCGAGATTCTGGGAGTAGAGTTCGAAGACCCCGGCTTTGCTCCAGTAGACGGCAATGCGGAGCTCGTCGTTACGCCGGTAGACCGCCATGCTCCCGTTGGTCTCGGACGGCCCGGCATGTTCCGCGATTACTTCGCCTGTAGGCGCGACAACTCGTAACGCACTCTGACCGGGATAGAGGTCGGATATCCGCCCGAGAAGCTGGACGACAACGGGGCGCCCGTCGATCTGTGCCACTTCATTCCGCACACCGGAGTACGCTCCTTCGACGATTGATCCAACCACGGCGGCCGGATCAACTGGTATCTCTGTAACGGGTGTGCCGGACGCGTTGAGCAGAATAGTGTGGTGTCGACTATGGTCGGATTGGTAGGGGGTCTCTACATCGCTGCGCTCTCGTTCCACGGCGCGATTGGAGACGGCTACTTGGCCGTCCATGGCAATACTCAATCCGGTTGGCAGCGGACCAAGATGGTAGCTCCACACGGGTTCCAAACTCGGCAGTGACATGGCTCCGACGATTTTCGGCGCGACGTGGAGGTCTGATACGGCGGTATAGTAGAGGTGCTGATCGAACGCCGCTACCGGAGTAGTTTGGCCAAAGACCCTCTCCTCGAGAGTATGCTCGTGGATCAACTGACCGGAACCGTTGTAGGAGGCAACATAGGCGCCGGCTCCTCGGGTTCCTCCTATCACAAGATCGTCTTTGCCATCTTGATCAATGTCGGCGGCAAATCCCGGGGACATCTCCGCCGAGGGCAGATCGAACGATCCTTGTTGTGCTCCGTTGAGGTCAAACACCGTCACGGTTGAGCCCACCTGCACAACGATCTCAGAGAGCGAGGAGCCGAAAAGATCACCCGGAACGAGGGTTCCAGAACTCTCATCGAGGGGTATGGAATGTATCTCCTGGAGCTGCGAAAGATCGCCGGTCGCGTAGTCGGTTGCATCTACAGGGACGCCTCCAACCGACGTGGCATACGACCTCACTTTCGAGGGCGCGCACGAGAGCAAAACAGCAAGCGCAACTACTCCGACGACCGCAATCCCCGCTACAATGTTGCGCTTGTGCCGTCGTCTCCGGTTGGAGTGCCCGGGAGCATAAGTGTTACACATGTCGATTTCCCCTCTTTGCCGGTGATGGCGATGGTCCCTCCGACACGCTCGGCGATGGAGCGGCAGAGACTCAGGCCGACGCCAAGGTGATCTGACGACATCGACACCGAGGCCTGCCCCTTGGATGTAAAAAACGGCTCAAATACCGTCTCCGTTTGGTCATCGGGTATGCCGACTCCCGAATCACAAATCTCGATCCTGACGTCGCCGTTCTGCCGTACGGCACAGATCTCGATGCACCCGGTATCCGCTATGGCTTCAACCGCATTGGTCAGAAGGTTCGCAAATACGGTAAACAGATCCGCCGCGTCGCAAGCAACACGAATCCCTGTCTCGATCTCAAGGCAGAAATCAATACGGTTGGACGACGCGCCCCCAATGGCACTCACCACCCGACGGCACGTGGCCGCTACGTCCGTGGTAGGTTCGAGTCCACGCCGTGACCGAGACAGTGTTTTCAGGCCGGTTACAACGTCCCCGATTCGTGCAAAGCCGGAGTGGAACTGGGACAGGATGTGGGAAATGTCTTCAAGTGATTCCTCCACGCGGGAATGGTTACCTTCGCCATTTTCCCTACACTCCTCGCGAATCGCGCGAATGTGCTCCTCGGCGAAGCGGAGATTGCCGCTCATGTAGTTGAGTGGGTTGTTCACCTCGTGAGCGAGGGATGCCGCAAGAAGGGACATCGATTCGCGCCTTTTGTCTTCAACAAGGGTGGCCGTCACTGAGGCGAGCCGTCTATTTAACTCTGCTTCGCGATCTCTCGAAGCAACAGCTTCCGAGCGCTGCGCATCGACCAGTCGAAATAGACGAAGCGATAGCACCAAGAGCACGGATACAACCGAGAGCAGAAGCGATAAGACGTATCCGCCGCCGGCCGATCCGGAATATGAGACCCAATGATGCGCGACGACCGCCGCCGTTACGGCGCCACTGCCCGACAGATCACAGCGGAGGCTACAGCCGGCGAGAACGACAAATCCTTGTAGCGATGCTACAACATAAGCGATGTCCAGTGTCAGGGGATGATCAAACCTGAGCGAAGGGAGTATACGAACCGCGGCAATTAGCGACCCAACCGAAAGCAACGCGACAAGCGTGAGGACGGTTTGTGTGCCGAAAACAAAAGCCGCGGCAAACAAGACCGCGGCGAACTCCAAGAGCAGCAGAGCAGGGTAATTTGGTACAACGCCATGGGAAACGACCAGCTTGGCCGCACCGAGGCCGAGAACTCCAAGAACGGGGAGGAGCGCTCCGCCGGTGTTAATCCTCATTTAGTCTCCGGCTCCCCCGCAACCGGAGGCGATCCCTGTCGGTAGAGCCCATAGCGCCGAAGCTTGTTGCGGACGCTCTGTCGAGTTAGGTCAAGTATCTTCGCGATTTGCGAGATGTTGCCATTGGTTAGCGAATAGCACCGGGCCACGACATAACGCTCCTTTTTGTCCAGATAGCTACTCAAAGACACGCCGTTGTGCAGAACGTCCTGCACCGTCGACGATTGATCGAAATACCGGCCTCGGCCGTCCTCCGGCATGCGCTGCACGCTCCGCACGGCACCGGCCCCAACCTCCTCGAGACCGGCCAGCGCGCCTTCCGCATGAAGGTGGGTCAGAATGTTCTCGAGCTCGCGCACGTTACCCGGGTATGCGTAGTCCACCAGCGCGTCCTTTGCCTCCGCCGTAAGTCGCGGAATACGGAGTCCGCGCCGTTCGGCAAGGATAGCCGAGAGAGGCAGGATATCCCCGGGGCGTTCTCGCAACGGCGGCACATAAATAGATAGGCTGTTGATTCGGTAGAAAAGATCCTCTCGAAACGTTCCACTCTCGGTGAGCTTGCTGAGGGAGCGATTCGTGGCGGCCAAGACCCGAACGTCACAATGCCGTTCGGCACGTGATCCAACGGGATAAAAGGAACCGAACTGCAACACCCGCAATAGCTTTGGTTGCACATCAAGCGGCAGCTCCGCTACCTCGTCGAGAAAAAGTGTACCGCCGTCAGCTGCAGAAAAGATGCCCTCGCTTGCGCGATCGGCGCCGGTGAATGCTCCCTTTGCGTGGCCGAACAACTCACTCTCAACAACGTGCGTCGGTATGGCGGCGCAGTTCACCGCGTAGAATGGGCCGGCAGACCGACTCGACAACTGATGTATCGCTCGCGCGATAAGCTCTTTACCGGTACCCGTTTCTCCTTCGATCAGAATCGGGTCCTCCATTGTGGCGTAGACCGTTATTCTCTGTTTTAACAAGCTCACGGATTTTGTCGTTCCGTAAAACTGGTCGAGGGGAGAGCTCAGCTGCGCCTTTAGGCGGGTATTCTCCCTGCGTAGCTCGTCGGTGGTCGCTCGAAGCTCCGCCTCGAGTCGATACCTCTTCCGTCTCAGCTCCAGCAGTCCATACGCTTGCTGAACTTCGGAGAGCAGGATATCGGGATCAACCGGCTTAACGAGGTATCGATGGATCGTGTTCGAGTTGACGGCGTCGATGAGGTCTTCGCTGTCGGCATACGCCGAGACGACCAGAGCGACAAAATCCTCACGGTGGGTTTTGAGTCTCCGGACCAGCTCAATGCCCGTGAGATTTGGCATTCGCTGATCAACAACGGCGACATCGAAATTGGTGTTCCGCCCGTAGGCAAAAGCCTCCGCGGGGTCGGTGAAACGTGC
Source organism: uncultured Spirochaetales bacterium (assembly GCA_964519835.1). Classification (GTDB taxonomy): domain Bacteria; phylum Spirochaetota; class Spirochaetia; order DSM-27196; family CAZFLD01; genus CAZFLD01. Next base: position 17,817 of record CAZFLD010000011.1, on the reverse strand, counting down.
GACCTCGAACTGCGACAGCACACGTGCCGTGAAGTCGACATTGGCCGGTTCGTCGTCAACAATGAGTACGCGCATGGATTTTCTGAACTTGAAGCACAGGCTACCATGCCGTTTCAATTCCATCAAATGGAGTTGGACGTCTTTGTGGTTTTAGATCGCGGGAGAAAAATGAGGCGGACAAACAAAAGTCAGGCCCCGGCACCTGCTGCACCGGGGCCTCGTGGGTGGACCGTGTTTGCGGCCGAATTACCAGCCGGTTGTCACGTCGAAGAAAACGCCCTCGTTGCTGCCGAACTCCATGTTGCCCGTACTGTCGTTGGTAGCTGAAAACCCGATGCCGTAGGAACCGTTTCTGAACACCGCGTTGCCGCTTCCGTCGGTTTGCAGGATATCCGCCTGAAAGTTTTCATTAACGGTTTGGTTTCCCGCAAACTGCGACGGGAACGGTGCGAGTGCATCGACCGAGCCGTCGGAGTTGACCGTGTTGTAGGTCAACGGGTAACTGTTTGTGTCCGGCGCCTCGGGAACTACCGCATAGATGGTAAAACCGGAGTACCCCGCGCTCATAGTCACTGCCCCGGCCTGAAGCGATACGGTACCGTCCGCGGCAACGATGATTTTTGTCCCGTCGATCGAGCCGAAGCCTGAGGAGTTTGTCCATGCCCACGAGTTCGCGCCGGTATCGATGCCGTTGCCGGCAGCATCTTGTCCACCGGAGACAACAACGTTGATCCGAGCGCCGTCGTCGGGTTCCGATGCAAGGCCCACGCGAACTTGGGTTCCGTACCAGGGGTTCTCCGGTGTTACGACCGTCGCTCCCGTCACAGCCACCGCGTCGCCGTCTACTGTGATTGTATAGATCGTGTCATCCTCCACCGATGCCGTGGCCATCAATTCCGTGAACTGAAGTTGAATTGTATCGCTATCGACCAAATACGCGAACTCAACAAGTTTCGGATCCACGAGGTCCGCGCCCACATTGATGTCGACTGTATCGGAGACGGCTGCGTTATCGACGGCCGCGACGGTAACGGTCGCCGTGCCTTGCGCCAAGCCTACCAAGCGGAAGACCTCGGATAGGAGGAGCTCGTCGACAACATGAGCAACGGTATCGTCGTCGACGGTAACGCTGTACTCGAGGTCGGCGTCCGCCGGCGCAATCGCGATCTCGATCCGCTGTTCCACCCCCGGGTCGAAGGCAACCGGTCCCGATGAAATTACGGTAACCGTCGCCACCGTTATTTCGACGGTATCCGAAAAACTCCCGTCGTCGGTTGTAGCCGTTATCGTGGCCGTACCGGCGGCAACACCCGCCACTTCTCCGGTTGTGCTGTCAACCGTAGCAACAGCGGTATCGCTCGACGACCACGAGACCGTCTGATCCGTCGCGTCGGAGGGGCTGACGGTGACCGATAGTGTCTCGCCGCCGCCGACTCCGATGAGCGAGTAGGTCGGCGTGTCGATGCTCACTCCGGTAACGTCGATGGGATCGATGGTAAGGGTGATGGAATCGCTAATCGTCGTGTCGTCGTCCGACGTGGCGATGATGTCCACGGTGCCGACGCCCGTTGCGGTGACGGTGGCGCCCGTATCCGTGGCGGTGACCGTCGCCACGTCCGCATCGCTTGTGCTCCAGGTAATGCCCTGATCGGTGGCGTTTGTCGGGGTCACGGCGGCGGTGAGATCAACTGTCTCGCCGACGGTGTAGGTGGTGGTTGTCGGCGCATCGATGGCGACGGCGGTAACCGCGACGGCCTCGATGGTGAGGATCAGGGTATCCGTGACTGTCCCGTCCCCCGAGCTTGCCGTTACCGTTACCTCTCCGGGGGCCAGAGCGGTTATTGTTGCTCCATCCGTCGTTTCTTCAACGTCGACGATGCCGGCCGGATCGGAGGTCCAGCTTACATCCGGCAGAGTCGCGTCGGGCGGCGTCACCTCCACCGTGACCTCCACGGTATCGCCGACGTAGTAGGTTGTAGTCTCAGGTTCTGAGATCTGGACGCCGTCGACGTAGACGATAGCCTCGTCGCACGAAAAGACGAACAGGGCGAGCATAGCTACTACAGTTGTAAGAACACGAGTTGCTTTGATCCGATGCATCTTTACCTTCCCATATGGTTTTTGAACATGACTCAGCCGCGTTCACAACACGCAGCACAGTCTTCGGGAAGACCCTCAGCAACTATAGTGCCGGCTGCTCCCTCGAGTGACGGAATTCATCCAAGACGACTCAACTATCTTGCTGATAATGATTTACGGAAAGGCGATCGCCCCGACGGCACATGGATGAGCTCGCCGAGGCTGCCGGAGGATCTTGGCGAGTGGTCAGAAGGCGTCCGGTTTGCGAGGGACGGTGGTCACCTACTAGCCGGTTTCCGATCTTGTCCAAGGGGGTTTACTCGCACGAATAAAGCCACAAGGTATCTTCCCCGTAATAACCGGTTGGTGGAGACCGCGTCGTTGAAGCCGACGATCGTTGTTGCCCCCGTGATCGAGCATGCCGGCGTCATGGATCAGTGTTCATTCGCCAGGGCAAACGCACATAAGCATACAGAGCCGAGATCGTCACAGAGAAGAGAGTGAAGTCCGGCAGCGCCTCAATAGTGGACCGTTTCGTCAAGTTTGAGTGGCTGAAGCGCTTTCTCGAACTGCCGCACGGGATCCCGTCGCAGAATGCCGAGGGGTGCCGGTCCGATATCGCGAAGAAGATTCGTGACAAGAACGCAGACTATGCGCCTGCCGTGAAGGGAAATCAGCCCGGGCTTCCGGAGCAGACCCAAGACTTCTTCGATGTTGTCACCAATAAAAATATCGCGGAGCCGTGGCTTGAGAAGTATGACGACGTGGACAAATGACACGGATGAGTCAGGTGGGCTACTTCATCTCCTCGATGGAGATAGACGCGGAGCGATTGGCCCATTTGGTTCGCACTCACTTGAGCGAGGAGAACGGACTGCACTGGACCTTGGACATGAGCTTCCGTGAAGACGACTGGAGAATGCGGGAAGCTCACTCAACGGAGGACTTCGCGATGATGCGACGCATGGCGCTGAGCATCATGAAGCGCAATACCCACTCCAAGCAGAGCCTCAAAGGTCGACGTCGAATCTGTTCGTACCACGACAAGTACCTCGCACAACTGCTTTTCAACTCGGACGCGACCATATCTCAGGTCCGTCCCGGCTGAGCCATGTGTGTTTGCCCTGACGAGCCCGATGGAGTTCTCCCGACGCTTGCTTGTTTACACTATGATCGGTCACACGTGTCGTTAGATTTCGACGGTACGGTACGTTTACCGGCAGGAAAACGGCCGCCGGCTTGGATACCTGGAAGAGCTTCCTGACTATTGGAATCAAGGTGAAACGGTCGAGGATCTGAAAGAACACCTGCGAGACCTTTTTGAGGATCTTTCCCAGGATCGGATCCCTGAAGCCCGCCGGAAAGCAAAGCTGGAAGTTGGTTGAAACGAAGGGATCTTGTTCAGCAAATCGAAGTGGCAGGGTGTGTGATGATCCGTCATGGCGGGAAACCCGACTGGTATCGCGATCCCACGACTGGAGTATCCCGGACCGTTCCCGGTCACGGAGAAATGGAAGAGCTTCTGGCCGACCTCACAGCAATTATCGGTGGAGCGCCGGAGGGCGGCTTTTGGGCGATTTGTCCGGAGATTCCCGGCGCCAAAGGACAAGGGGAAACCAAAGGAGAGGCGAAAGAAAACCTCCGGCAAATGCTCGGACGCGGGGGGAGGTGTGAGAAATCGGGGTTAGCGGTTGGGCTTCGCGGCTTGGTGGCAGGTGCTGTACAAGAAACCATCTCCGTAGGATGAAGCGAATCGAACTCGAACGACGGCTCCGGAGAAATAATTGCTACCTAAAGCGCGAGGGTCGATCACATTTTAATGACCGTGATCCCCTCCACGGGGCGTACCGCGTTGCCGAACACCTCGGGGTCGGCGCGACCGGACTCAAAGCCCCGTCGTTTAATTAAAATCGCACGACAATCTAACGGACTCCTAACACAAAGACTTCAATATCCATCTAACCGTATGACTTAGGTCAGAAAAGCGGTGAATTCGGTCCAAGGAGATTAAAATGAAAGGACGACACATCATTGTCGGTGTTCTGCTCGCGCTGCTCTTGCCGGCGGTGGCATTCGCGCAGGTTCAAGTAGACCCCGCGCTTGCCAACTACAACCAGGTGTCCGGTGTATCGGGTAGCCTCAAAAGCGTTGGCTCGGACACGATGAACAACACGATGACGCTTTGGGCGGAGGGGTTCCTCCGTATGTACCCGAACGTCAGGATCGAGATCGAGGGCAAAGGTTCGAGCACCGCTCCCCCGGCGCTGATCGCGGGTACCTCACAGTTCGGTCCCATGAGCCGACAGATGAAGGCCTCCGGCGAAGTTGACGCTTTCCAGGAACGCTACGGCTACGAGCCATATCCGCTTGCCACCGGCATCGACATGCTCGCGGTTTACGTGCACAAAGACAATCCGATTGCCCAAACCGGCATGACACTCCAGCAGGTGGACGCGATTTTCTCGACAAACCGCCGTGGCGGTCACCCGACCGACATCCGCACCTGGGGCGACTTGGGCCTGACCGGCGAGTGGGCCAACCAGCCTATTAGCCTTTACGGCCGTAACTCGGCATCGGGCACCTACGGTTACTTTAAGGAAAACGCCCTTTTTAACGGCGACTACAAACCGTCCGTAAAAGAGCAACCCGGCAGCTCGTCCGTCGTGCAAGGCGTAGCCACCGACCGCTACGCAATCGGCTATAGTGGCATTGGTTACATCACCGCGGACGTTCGCGCGGTTCCTCTCTCCGGCACACCAAACGGTACGCCGGTTCCCGCGACGGCGGACTATGCCTATACCGGTGAGTATCCGCTTGCCCGATTCCTGTACGTTTACGTTAATGCCCGCCCAGGCGCCCAGCTTGACCCACTTCGCCGTGAGTTTATCCGGTACATGTATAGCCGCCAGGGCCAGGAAGACGTTCTAAAGGACGGCTACTACCCGATCACAAACGTCATCGCGCAGCAAGTCTTTAGCGATCTCGGCATTCGTCGGTAAGAAGAACTAAGAACACAAGTAAAGGTGTTGCCGCCTCCACGGGTCCGCCCGTGGAGGCGAGCATTCGCTTTGACAAAAGGATTGCAGTCACAATGTCTGAATCGTTTACCGGCTACCGCCGGGCCAAAAAGACCAGACCGGGTGTCCTTGTTTCGGAGATCGCCTCAAAGTCAATTATATCCGTGGCGGGCATAGGTGTTATTGCGGCCGTTTTCCTTGTTTTTGTCTTTCTCGCCTCCGTGGCTATTCCTCTTGCCGCGCCCACCAAGGTCGATGAGATCGCTGAGCACGCCTCGCTGGCTGCGGGGAACCGATCGGAAGCGGCCTTTCTTGGGATTGACGAGTTTCTCATTGCCGGATTCAAGGGGCGGCAGGAGGGCAGGACGCTTCGCCATTTCCGACTCGATACCGGCGAGGTACTCGGCGACATTGAGCTTTTCGACTCAAGACCAACTGCACTATCATATACGCAGGTCGACGGGTGGCTTGCGGCGGGCTTCGAAGACGGCTCGACCACGCTAGGCCGCGTCTACTTCGATACCCGGTTTTATGAAGACGAAGACGTTCCGGCTGCGCTTCACGCCCTTCGCGCCGGCGAGGTCGGAGTCCTGGACGGCAACGCGGTCGAGCGAACCCCCGTTGGTCAACTGCGCCAACAGCGGCTTACGGTGGAGCTTGACCCACCGATTCCCGGCGAGACAAACTCGCCGATCATACTCATCGACAAGACGGTTCGTTCGTCCGGTCCTGTTGTCGCAACGGTGAACCAGGACGGTGTCTTGTCAATTGCCTCGGTCAACATTCGACAGAACATCCTGACCGGCCAGGTAACCGTTACCACGACCGGAGGGACGCTCGATATCTCGGAACTCGACTCGTCTGCACCACCAATTTCTCTTCTCGTAAACGCCTTTGCCGACACCGTCTATCTTGTTTGGTCCGACGGCAGATATGCGCGCGTGGACGCGAGAAACCTTCAAGACATAAAGGTAGTGGAGCAGGGCTCCTTCTTTGGTCCCGGCGAGACTGACCGTCGTGTGACGGTTGCTACGTTCCTCCTCGGCAGAGGAACCATACTGGTCGGAGACACCGAAGGCACGACGAGCACGTGGTTCACCGTTCGAAACGACGAAGCCACCGCAAGTGACAAGTTGATCTTGGTGAACGCATCGCGCTTCGACGGCGCGTCGCCGGTAACCACGATCACAAGCTCTTCGCGAAAGCGTCTTATCGCGGTCGGCCACGCCGACGGAAGCGTGAACACCTTCTATGTCACCAGCGAGGCCAATCTTGCCAGCATCAACATGTTCGAGGAAGAAGGGGGTTCAGTTATCGGCGTCGCTTTTGCGCCGCGAGACGACGCTCTTCTTGGTGTCTCTGCGAACGGCATGCATATCGTTGCTCACGATTCCGCACATCCTGAGGCCACGGTGCGTTCGCTTTTTGGAAGGATTTGGTACGAGGGGAACGCCGGGCCCGATCACATCTGGCAGTCTTCGAGCGGAACCGACGCTTTCGAGGCGAAGTTTGGGCTGGTCCCGCTGATCTTCGGAACGTTAAAGGCAACGGTGTACTCCATGCTTTTTGGTGTACCGATTGCCATCCTCGCTGCGATCTACACGAGCGAGTACCTGCACGCGAAGCTTCGTGCCCGAATCAAGCCGGCCATTGAGATGATGGCGAGTCTTCCAAGTGTGGTGTTGGGCTTCCTTGCCGCGCTGGTAATCGCGCCGTTTGTTGGACGCGTCGTGCCCACTTTGCTGTTATCGTTCATAGCCATTCCTTTAATGATGATTCTTGCCGGCTACCTATACCAACTCTTGCCTGGAAAGACTCGCGTACTAATGAGTCGGCATCGGTTTGTGCTGGTGTTGGTGGTTGTAATCCCGCTGGGACTCCTTATCGCGATCGCCGGTGGCGGTCTCTTCGAGCGGCTCTTTTTTGCCGGCAACATCAGGTCCTGGCTCGATGGACAGGTTGGGTCCGGGCTCGGCGGTTGGGTGTTAATCCTCATCCCCGGGAGCGCCGCGGTGATAGCGTATCTGATGATGGCGAAGATAAAACCGCGGCTTCGGTCCTTGTATCAGAAACGTGACGACCGCGCTGTATCGCGCATCGAGCTCGGACGTTTTCTCGCCGGTCTCGCCGCGACGGTGCTGCTCGCATTGGGCGTTGGTGGACTGCTTACACTGATCGGCATTGATTCACGTGCCTCTTTTCCGGGCATTGGACCGGTCCTGGGTACCTACGTGCAGCGTAACTCCTTGATTGTCGGCTTTATTATGGGTTTTGCGATTATCCCGATTATCTATACCATCGCGGACGACGCACTGCGGAGCGTGCCGGATCACCTTCGGTCGGCCTCCCTTGCATCTGGGGCGACGCCCTGGCAAACCACGGTACGGGTTGTTATTCCCACGGCGATGAGCGGGCTCTTCTCCGCAGTGATGATCGGCCTCGGCCGCGCGGTTGGTGAGACCATGATTGTTCTTATGGCGGCCGGGAATACTCCAATTATGGAAATGAACATTTTTAATGGATTCCGCACCCTCGCGGCAAACATAGCGGTAGAGCTGCCGGAGGCCGCGGCCAACAGCACCCATTATCGGGTGTTGTTTCTCGCGGCACTAACCCTTTTTCTCATGACCTTTGTCGTGAATACCGCTGCCGAGGTTGTTCGACAGCGGTTTCGAAAGCGAGCGTATCAACTATGAGCGTTGCGTTTGTTGCGAGTGGACCGGCGCGAGGTGGCGACGCCGCAGAACCAAGGTCGCCTGTGAGGCGACGTGCGTCCACCGGTGCCTCTTTGCCTGCACAGGGCCTGCCGATGGTTTGGCTGACGGCCGGCATGCTTGCTGTCGCCCTTGCGATGGTAATTGGATTGCTGCTTTTGGTCTTTGTAAGCGGGCTGAGCACATTCTGGCCGGTGCCGATAGATCGTTTTGAAACGGTTGATGGTCGGGTTCATATGGGCGAGGTGACCCGGCGCGAAACCTATGAACCGGCCGCGGAAGTGATCGAGAGGCTGCCGGAAAGCACCGTCGCCGGTGCCCGGGAACTGATTGAGTCACAAGACGGTGAGTCCCGCCGTGAGCTTGTTCGTACCGGTAACTACGATCTTACTAACGAACACTTCAACTGGGTGTCAGACTTCGAGATAGTCACTAGAGACCTGCCGGAGTGGGCCGTCTTGTTCGAGCGACTCACATGGGGCCGTTTCTACGGCGAACCGGTAGCGTTCCTACTAGACAACGAGCGAGTTGCAAACGATGCCGCCGGTGCGTGGGCCGAGTTCGAACGGTATCATGGAGATGTCACGGCTCGGCGCAACCAGCGCCTCCGACTCGAGCAGCGGGACATCGGTCACGTAAACCACCAGATCGAGCAGGCCCGTCTAGACCTACGGACACGAGAGCTGGAGGTCCAGCGTGCCGAGCAAGAGCATGGCATTGGCTCTGATCAGTACCGGAGGGCCTACGATTCATTGCTCGAGCAGCAAGAGCGGACCACCGCGGTGGACGCGGATGCACAGGCCGAGTACAACGAGATTCGAGCTGAGATCGACGCGATCAACACGGAGAACAACCGGTATCAAATGCTTATGCGGATATCCGACGGGCGCGAGATCGTGGTACCGCTTGGCGAAATCGTTCGCGGTTATCCCGCGAATCGAGTTTCGTTTTTCGAACGGGTCGGCATCTACCTCAGCCGATGGTTTGAGTTCTTTACCGCCGACCCACGTGAGGCTAACAGCGAGGGGGGCGTCTTCCCAGCGATATTCGGAACTGTTGTCATGACGCTTATCATGTCTGTTCTTGTTGTTCCCTTTGGTGTGATTGCGGCGCTTTACTTGCGGGAGTACGCAAAGGCCGGTCCTCTTGTTAGTACGTTGCGAATCGCGATCAATAACCTTGCGGGTGTGCCGAGTATTGTATTCGGCGTTTTTGGGCTCGGCTTTTTCAGCTACTTCGTCGGCGGCGCAATCGACCAAGCCTTTTTCGCTGCCAAGCTACCAAGCCCCACATTTGGAACCGGCGGCATACTCTGGGCGTCCCTAACGCTTGCACTGCTTACGTTGCCGGTTGTTATTGTTGCTACGGAAGAGGCACTCTCGGCCGTACCGGGTTCGATGCGCGAGGGTTCCTATGCCTGCGGCGCAAGCAAGTGGCAGACCATACGACGTATCGTGCTGCCAAAGGCCATGCCGGGCATTATGACCGGCATGATCCTGGCAATGGCGCGCGGCGCCGGTGAAGTGGCGCCGTTGATGCTGGTCGGCGCGGTAAAGCTTGCTCCTGAGCTGCCGATCGATCGGTACTTCCCGTTTATTCACCTCGAGCGTAGCTTTATGCACCTCGGTTTCCACATCTACGACGTCGGCTTTCAGAGTCAGAACAGCGAAGCCGCAAAGCCGATGGTCTTCACCACGACCGTCCTACTAATCGGGATCATCGTGGCGCTGAACCTCGTGGCTATCAGGCTGCGCAATCGCATGAATCGGCGTTTTCTAACAAGCCAATTCTAATGGCCAGTTCTAAAGGGCAGTTCTTAAAGGATGGAGATTCTATGACGGATGGCACAGCAATCCAAGACAAAGGCGCTACCTCCACAGGCGCCTTGGGGCGAATTGCCGCGGGGGAAACATTTCAGGCTTCGATTCATCCCACGGTTACGGAACAAGAGTTCGTGCTGGAGATTGCCGACTTTAACCTGTGGTACGGAGAGACCCAAGCGATCTTTGATGTTTCCATGAGCGTCGGCCTTGGAAAAGTGACCGCACTTATCGGACCGTCAGGGTGTGGTAAGTCGACACTTCTTCGATCGGTCAATCGATTGAACGATCTGGTCGACAGCGTTCAGATCAAAGGCGACATGCGCCTAAACGGGGATTCGATTTACGCTCCCGGCGTGGATGTGATCGAACTCAGAAAACGTATGGGAATGGTCGCGCAGAAGCCAAACCCGTTCCCCATGAGCATCTATGAAAACGTGGTGTATCCCTTGCGTATCGACGGCGAGAAGAATCGTGGAACTCTTGACGAGGTGTGCGAGCGCTCGTTGCGTGGAGCGGCGCTGTGGGACGAAGTAAAGGACCGGCTCAAGGAAAGCGCACTCGGACTCTCCGGCGGGCAGCAGCAACGACTCTGTATTGCTCGCGCGATCGCCTCGGAGCCCGAGGTGCTTCTTATGGATGAACCGGCAAGCGCGCTGGATCCGATCGCGACGAGCAAAGTCGAGGAGTTGATCCACGAGCTGCGTGGAAGCTATTCGATTCTCATCGTGACGCACAATATGCAGCAAGCCTCACGCGTGAGCGATTTTACTGCATTTATGTACCTCGGCCATCTCGTGGAGTACTCCCCGACGGAACAGGTTTTTGTGAAGCCTCTTTTGAAGGAGACGGAAGACTACATCAGTGGCCGGTTTGGATAGGGCTAGCTACCCCGTCGTCCGAGGCGGTATGCCGTTGGGCACGGGGCCTAGAGGATATGGCGAAAGCCGAAAAAACTGCAACGACAAGGAGTGACAAGATGTCGTACAAATGGCTTGCTGTTGTTGGACTGGTAGTACTGATGGTGTTTGCGGGATGCGCCACTACCGATAGTCCGGATGAAACAGCTGATGACATGGTCGAAGAGACCACCGAGGAGACCACCGAGGAGACAGCTGAGGAGACTACCGAAGAGCAGGTCGAAGAGCCGGCTTCGGTCGCGGAAGAACCGGCCTTTGACATGACCCCGCACGAAAAGGACGGTTTTGTCCTTATTGAGGAAGATGGGCGTCTGTGGGTTTTCCGTGAAGGCTCCGCGGACCTGGAGCAGTTCCTCGAGGAAGGCGAGCCCGCGAAACAGGTCATTCGTCCGGTTGCCGGCGTGAACGGCGTGACCCTAAAGTCGACTGAGTCTGAAACCCTCGACGAGTACCTGACCACGTTACCCGGCTGGGTCACGATTATGGAAGACGGACGTCTTTGGGTTTTCCGCGCCGGAAGTGAAGGACTTGAGAAGTTTCTGGAAGAAGGTGAACCCGCTAAGCAGATCGTTCGGCCTCTCGCAGGTCCCTACGGTCTGACGATTAAAGGTATTGAGGGCGAAGATCTTGACGCCTATATGGCGGCCTGGGAAAGTCAATAAAACTTCGCGGGCGTAGCCTGGTGCGCTGATCGTATCACTACGAGTCGCAAGAAATAGCCGAGGCCGGCCCGTATGGGTCGGCTTTTTTTACGGTGGTGCGGCCGGCAGGGCGCGCCTACTCGGGGGTGAGAGTACGTTATCGGCTCGAGAGGGCGGAACGCCGTCGCCGCGCGAGCAGATCTGAAAGGGGCTGAAGTCCGGGATGGTGGCCCCGCACAAGAAGGCCGTTGCACTCGCGCGACCCCGTGCGGTCGCGCATGGCCGGGAGGATTGGAATGAAAAGAGAGCTTCTTAGAGTCCGGCTCCGCCATGGGGGACGCATCATGCACTGTCTGGTGTTGGCGATCCTCCTCGCGGGGGTCCGCGGCACGCCCGCCAATGCCCAGGAGGGCGGGGGGGACCGCCGGTCGAGTGGTGGGGACGCTGAGCAGGGTTTCACCGTTGCCGGGACCATATCCGGTATCACCGAGGACGCGCCGCTTTTTGTTTCCATTGTCGACCGCGGCGCGTGGGACGCAAGCAGCGAGGAGCTGCAGAGCCCGGACGTTTTGGACGCTTACCTGCAGGGTATCCGTTTCGACCCCGCCGGCGCCTCTGAGGTGCGCTACGAGTTTACGGATGTGCCGTCGGGAACCTACGCGATTCGCGCGTTCTTGGACACCAACGGCAACGAAGAACAGGACATCGGTCTCTTCGGGCCGAAAGAGCCATGGGCGATCTACCAGGCGCCGTGGCTCGTGCTCACACCGCCGCGCTTCGACCGCGTCTGTTTCGAACTGGCCGCCTCACGCGACCACGTGGACATGGAGTTGCGTTGAGGAGTCAGGCCAAAGGCGTGTTCGCGGCCCTGCCGGATCTTATTGCCAAATGGGGTCACGACCGTGAGACACGGGAACGCGCGTTTGACCCGTTTATGTAGCTGGGGTCTATCCAGGCGACTAGCTGATAGGCAGGCGCCGCAGCATCTGCTCCAAAACTGAGAACGCGGAGGCTGCCCGTTGAACCAGCGCAGGAGCAGGACGCCGGCGCCCACGCGAGAAAGACCGCGACGGCCTTGCTTGCGATCTCTTTCCGGTACGCGTCCAGGCGCGGAATGTCGATCGAGACGAGCATTGCCGTCATGAGAGCGGAGATGACCAGCGTGATCGCCCGACCGGCAATCAGCGCCATGCCGAGGCACCAGAGTATGTCGCCAAAGTAGTTGACGGGCGTCGACCCGGAGAAGAGCCCGCCGGTGTAGAGTCGCCCGGTGTTTGCCGGCCCGCGTTTGAACCGCAGACGGCCGACCTCAGAGGCCGTGTTGATCGTGCTTCCGGCGACGAAGAGTCCGACCCCCACCCAAGCCACGAGACCCACGGGGTGCGGGTTGGCGCAGCCTGACAACACAAGGGCGAAGTGGATGATCGCAAGCCACATGCCGCCGCCGACCGCCTCCGCTTCGCCCATGCTCCGGGGAAGCAGGATCAGCCCGGTCACAGCCATACGCGGGAGGACCACGACCGAGGCACAGGCAAGGATCGCCCTGCGCAGGATTGTGGCGGCTCGAGCGCCGGCATCACCGGTCGCGGTGGAGTCCCGAGCCGAGCCGACGCCCCCCTCGGATTGGTTCGTGCGCTTCGTATGCGAGAGCGACCAGTCTCACGCCCGATCGACGTGAGTATCGACGGTGAGTTCGCCGAGGTGAGTTCCGACCGCAAATGGCTCAGCGGCGTTGGGATCAGCCGCGTGGCACGATGGTCACGCTGCGAATTCCGAAGTCGGAGCGGGCGTCTGGGGACGACCTTACCGACACGTAAGGTTGGAGCACGAGTCGTAGGCCAGATCGATAGGTTGGCCTCAGTGGCGCCGCTACCGTCACAGTCATAGGAGGAATCATGCCACTTCTGAACCTGGTGGCCACGATTCACCGGGCGAGCAGCGGTTCGACTCGCGTCGTCGGCATCAACCTGTCGGAGCTCTCAGACGAGCGAATCGACCGTCGGGTAGAGGAGCTTGCGAAGCTGCTCGGCATTGCCGAGTGACTTGACAAGTATCCGGTATGGAATAGCGAAGGGACACGGCAATGCGTAGCCTCTGCGAGCTCAATCAGCGCCGCGGCAAAGCGGCGAGCAGCCAAGCGACACGACCCTGAGCGGATAGCCGGCTTTGAGCAATTACCCCTGTTGGGACCCCTGTCACGCTGCGCACCGAGCGCTCGCTTATGCTTGAGTCGGTCGCGCAGTCCCTGCACTATGACTTCAGCTTGCTCATCGAGTCCGAAGACGGGTTCGCCGGAGTTGTCTCGGTGGCCGCCGAGACCGAACCGTCGCAGGTGCAAGAAGCGCTCTCCGTGGAGGTACTCGTCCTCGACCGCCGCGTGAGCTGTGGTACCGTCGGGGGGATTGAGAGCTTCGTGGGCGAGGCCGAGTACAACCGACTGCGCGGTGTTCGGGGATTGCCCGAACGAGAAGTGTTGGCACCCGGTGAAGTTGGGCTCGTCGCGCAGACGGGAGCAGCACCTGAGGCGGTGCTCGGACGCGATCTCGTCTTAAGAGATGAGTCCGTTGGCCTTTCGATCACGCAGTTCGTCCCGATGTGTCTGTTCAGTTGGGTCCGTTTTTCGGCGTATACCGCGGTCGTTGTGGGGAGCAAGAGTACGGGCGGCTGCAGGATCGCCTCTTAGCGGCGATTGGAGAAGGCCCGAGCAGCGGAGAAGCGAGCGATGCCGGAGCTCCCGCCGGAGCGTCCAGCGAGCTCCTTGGGATCGTCAACGCTGCCGAGCCTTAAAAGGCGCTTGACCTCTATCTCCTGCTGTAACGCTCCTTTCCGGCAGATGCCGGAATTGCAGGCATTGTTCCGGCACTCGCGACGGTAGACGCGGTCACCAGAATCTTGCTCTTTGTTGGCGGGTCATCGGTGTAATGCTCATTCCGTCGAACGGGAGCATGATCTTTTTCCGTCAGTTGATGGAAGCGGACGAGAGCGTGCACCGTTACCGGCTCCTCGCGCAGATAGGCTTCTCGCCACAAGGCATCAGGCGAACGATTCTGCGGGGGCAGATAACGCTCTTTGGTTGGCCGTACCTCGTGGGATTTATACAGCTTCGTGGCGCTTGTTCTCCTGAGTCGACTACTCGACATCTCAACGATTGGCGCGCACTTGGCGGTTTCAGGCATGTACGCGCTTATCTACGCCGGCTATCTGTTCGTGAATGCTCGAACCTACGAGCGTATCGTGATGCCGAGCTTTATGGGTTCCGGCTCGCGTGGAGTAGCCTGTCAGACGGCTGACGGGCCGGCCTATGAACGGGTGTTCGACGCGGACCCCGCCCGACCAGATCGAAACGGTTACAGCCCGTATCTCCGAATCCCCAGGACAGTCATCATGCCCTCTTCGACTGCTGCGAAGAGTCGTGAATCGATCTTCAAGACCTTCTCGATCAGTCGTTCGCGATCAACAGAGACCATCTGTGATGTTACCACCACCGAGTCCTTTGCGAGTCCCGTTGCCCTCTTTTCGAAGAACACGTTTCCGGGCGCGTCAGCCAGGAGCAGGTTTGTGGACAGTGGCAGGATGACTACGGTCCTGAGGTTACTCCTGTTGAACCCATCATCTTGAACAACCAGTACAGGTCTTCTAAAGCCCGGCTCACTCCCGAAAGGAATATCAAAATCCGCCCACCAGATTTCACCACGAGTCATGCCTGGTTAACTCTCGTGCGGACTCAAGTCCAGCCTCCGAGACATCGTCAAGCCCTTCTTGCTCGGTTCCCGAATACACTCTGTTCAATCGTTCGGTGACGTTGTCTCGCTTGTGGCGTTCAATAAACTCTTCGAGAGCTCTCGCGAATAGCTGACTGCGAGGAATCCCCATAGCCTTGGCAGCTTTTTCTGCTTCATCGTACAGCCGATCAGGCAAAGAAACGGCGGTCTTCATAGACCCAGTATGACCATGGTATGACTACTTGTCAAATGGCTATGCCGATCAAGCCGGTTAAGACGGGGGGGCTCTGCAAATCGGACCGGCAGGCGACGATAGCCGAGGCCGCAACCATCAGGAACGTAGCGGACTACTCGCCGACGAGCGGATTCTCGACGCGAACCCCGCTGTATCGTTGCCCGGAGCTGAGATCCTCTGAGAAGACCACCGCACGCGCTGCATCCTCGGCGGAGGCGAGAATGCGGGCGTCCCAGAACGATACCTACCACAGCACCGAGCGGACCGTGTGGCGTTGATGACCTCCTTTGCCGGCAAGGGCACCACACCGAGCTTCTTAGTCACCGCAACAAAGTATTCCTGGAGCACCTGCGTCGGTCGATACGACCGCCCACCCACTCTGCTCCGCGATCAGCGTGCGGGCGATGTGCTGCTTGGCCGGCGTATCGTCGTCGTCGGCATAAGCAAGGACATTGGTGTCGATAAACGACTTATCGGTCGTAGAGCTCATCCCGACTCCACCGCCACCCGCCGGACCGACCGCCGCTGGAAGTCATCACATCGAGGAGCACACCGGTCGCTTCCTGCTCGTCCCGCTCAATCTCCCGCCGCAGCGCGTCACGCACGAGGGCGTTGAGCGACATACCCCGACGGCGAGCATACTCCTTGCTCCCCTTAATTACATCATCCCGAAAAGAAAGCTTGATGTTTCGGACGGCATTTCCTTTTGACGTACGACCAGCCAACACGTTGCCGCGGAACACGCAAATACGTGTACGCCAAGATGTCGCGAAACGGTCACTTACTCGCTGAACACGCTGAGCCGCCTCACGCGGCGAACAAGACGCTGGAGCTCATCGAAAAATCCTTCTCGAATCTCTTCGTAGAGCCCGGCACGATGATCGGGTGAGTAGTCGTGAACGATACGGCTTCGAATGCCACTCAATTCGTTCCGTCTCGAGCGTCCGAACGAAGCGCGGCTCGTCGGGGTCCGGATTAGACCGGTCGAGAACGACCACATCCAATCGCTTGTCAAGCCGACTCTGATACGCCCGACGAAGTCGCTGTTCGGTCGAGTAGGTGTCCTGGTTATCCCCGACGATCAGCACGTCCACGTCGCCCCCACGTCTATTCGACTCGACCCGAGATCCAAAGCCGTAGACCTCAGTCCCTGGTGGTAGCTCGATCTGCGGACGTCATGATCAGCTTTTCCCTCCCAAACCAGGCCATTCCGGCGCATCCCACCGGCCTGCCGGCGGTGTGATCGTTCCATTCTTCCACCGCAGGCGATTCTTCTTGCTTACATACATACATATACGTATAATAAGGTCATGAGAATCGGAATAGGTACACGCACACGGGTTCTCGATCAAGCGTTCTCCCCGGGGAGTGACACGCGATGAGACGCACCGCAGAAGCGGCCGAGGCGACGCGGGTCGCGCTGATCGAGACGGGAGTGCTTACCTTCGCGGAAGTCGGGTACCACGCGGCGAGGCTTGACGACGTGGCCGAACGTGCCGGAGTAACGCGAGGCGCGGTCTACCACCACTTTGGCGACAAGCCGGGGCTGCTCGCGGCGATCGTCGACCGCTTTGTCGGTCCCTTTGACCAATCGGTCGACCAGTCGGTAGATCGGGTAATCGACGGCGCGGTGACAAGCGTGGATCGGCAGGAGCCGATTGACCGGGCCCTCGAGCGGCTGATCGTCGAGCCTCTCGCGCTCGTCGAATCGGACCGGCACGCCGCGGCGTTCTTCGAGCTCGTGATGCTCCGGGCAGCGGGAGTAAGCGAGCTCGACGCGGTCCGGATGCACCGGCGCGAGAACGTGACCGGCCGGATCGAGGCGCTGTCGGCGACGCTCGGCGAAGGTGCGCGGGAGGGCCGGATTCGGGAGGACATCGAGCCCGACGCGATTGCCCGGCACATCGCGTCGGTCCAGTACGGGGTGCTTGCCACGTGGATCGAGTTTGGACGGACGTACAGTCTGGCGGACGCGGGCAGAATCGCCGCCCGGCTCCTGACCGATGCGGTCGTTACTCCCCCGGGCAAAAGGAGGAACAGATGATCGCAACACTACTCGCCGCGATCGGCGTCGCCGTAGCTCTGGTGATCGGGCTCGGAAGGCAGTTCACGGTATTCACCGCGTGGGAGCGTGGGCTCGGGATCTTCAGGCGCTACCCCCAGAAGCGCGTCACAGGCGCTCTGGTCGCGGTGGCCCTCGTCGGCGCCGCACTGGTGACCGGGTCGCCGGCACCTCTCCTGCCGTTCGCGGTCGCTACCGTGGTGCTCCTGGGAGTCGCGTTCGCTTTCCGGCTCGAGTGGATGTTTCCCGCGCTTGACCATGTGGTCGCCGTTGCGCCGAAGGAGGCAGATCTGACCGACGACGACGGCGTCATGCTCGTCACGGCCGCCGACCCAGCCGCCGGCGGATCCGCATCCCGCGCGTACCCGCTCCAACACATGGTGATCGCTCGCCATCTGGTGCACGACACCGTGGGCTCAACGTCGGTCGTCGTGACCTACTGCGCGCTGTGCCGGACCGGGCTGGCTTTCCGTTCGGAGGTGGCCGGCCGACCGGCACGCTTCCGTGTCGTCGGCGTCTTCCGGCGCAACCTGATCATGGAGGATGACGTCTCGGGCACGCTTTGGCAGCAGGCAACCGGCCGTGCGATCTACGGACCGCACGCCGG
>CAZFLD010000010.1:20763-83121 GCA_964519835.1 uncultured Spirochaetales bacterium | reverse complement strand
AGTTGACTACACGCGTTAGGCGTAGGGACTTCACACTCTTCGGACCAGTCAAAACTCCCTAAACAACATGCTGTGTTGGATTCCCTTGTTGTTCTGATACTTGCTGCTTTGATACACATCGTAGTCGCCTTCGATCGAGTGGTAAAAAATCTGGCAAATCTCCACCCCGGCGTAGATACGGATCGGCTGCACGCAGAACACTTCGAGCGTCCAGTAGCCTTTGAAACCGACGTCGCCGAATCCGGCGGTCACGTGCACAAAGAGCCCCAATCGACCGATCGATGAGCGGCCCTCGAGCATTGGAACCAAGCCGTCGGTCTCCGTGTACTCAATTGTACGCCCCAAGTACAGTTTCCCCGTCTCGAGCAATAGCCCATCCGGGGGGATAACAAGCTCTTTGGAATTGTTTTCCAGGCGCATGTCCAGAGGGCTATCCACGTACGTACGAAGCTCTTGGTGAAGCCGGAGATTATAGCTGTTTGGGTTGAGTTGTTTTGGGTTGTATGGATCGATTCTGATCCGGGAACCAAGGGAGCGTTCGATCTCCCTCCCGGACAGAATCATGAGTTGCAGATCACGGCGACGGGCCGACTACATCAGATCTTTTGGTCGGCGAGCCTCGTTCCCGGTCTTCTCGCAAACGGCAAAGTGCCGCATCTTGCCATTTTCAAACACGGACTTCATCAGAATCTTGCCGCCCCATCGGCTCACGAGATCCTGGGAACCAACGCGTCGCGCGTTTTTTGATATTGCCTTTCCAGCCATTGTAGCCTCCTTGCGAGGATGAGTTTACTGTTGAATGAGTTCGTCGCGCAATCTACTAGAGCAGTGCTCGCTGGTCAATAGCGGTCGGCGGGGGTGCTTTATGGGTCATGCCCGAGATTTGAGGAAGTGGAGTTTCCGTTTGACTCGGACGGCACTAACGTTGTAGTACTATGGCCAAAACCCCGCTGAAGGAGCAGGCATGAAAGCGGACATAGGTCTTATCGGTCTTGCCGTTATGGGCCAAAATCTTGTACTCAACATCAACGACAAAGGGTATTCCGTCGCCGTCTACAATAGAACCAAGGCAAAAACCGACGACTTTCTCGCAGGACCCGCAAACGGCCGCGAGGGTATTTTTGGCACCAGCTCGATTCAAGACTTTGTGGACAGCTTGGCCGCGCCTCGGAAAGTCATGCTGATGGTCAAGGCCGGCGAAGTTGTGGATAAGTACATCGACTCGATAGTCCCTCACATGGATCGTGGCGACATCATCATCGACGGCGGGAACAGCCATTTTGAGGATACGATCCGCCGCACTTCTGATCTGTCGCGGCGTGGGATTCTCTACATAGGCACCGGCATCTCCGGTGGCGAAGAGGGGGCACGCCACGGTCCGTCGATTATGCCGGGGGGAAATCCGCAGGCATGGACGAAGGTTCAGGAGATTTTGCAGTCGATCGCGGCCAAGACTCCGGACGGCCGCCCGTGCTGCTCATGGATTGGCGAAGACGGCGCCGGCCACTACGTCAAAATGGTGCACAACGGCATCGAGTACGGGGATATGCAGCTAATCGCCGAGGCGTATCACCTGATGCGCGACGGCTTGGGCATGTCGGCGGGTGAGATGCGCGAAGTGTTCGCACGGTGGAACGAAGGAGACCTCGACAGCTTTCTTATCGAGATCACCCGGGACATCCTGGGCACCAACGACACCGACGGGGCTCCCCTTTTGGAGAACATCCTTGACGCCGCCGGTCAGAAAGGCACGGGCAAGTGGACGGGTGTGTCCGCCCTCGATATGGGTATTCCCGTCACGTTGGTGATCGAAGCGGTCCTAGCGCGCAGTCTCTCGTCCTTCAAGTCGGAGCGAATCGAAGCATCCAAGGTATTAAAGGGCGTCAGCACCGGTATTTCGGTCTCGCGGAAAGAGTTCATCGACCAGATAGAGGCCGCGCTTCTTGCCGCCAAGATTGTCTCCTATGCTCAAGGCTTTATGCTTATTCGCGAGGCCGCACGAGAGCATCGATGGAACATCGATTTCGGCGCTGTCGCAGACCTTTGGAGGGGCGGTTGTATCATTCGAAGCGCGTTCCTAACCGACATCACCAAGGCATTCACGCGAAACAGCGATCTCCACAGCCTGCTCCTCGACGATCACTTTGCGCGAGTCTTGGCGGATAAGCAGTCGGGATGGCGCTCCGTCGTAGCTCATGCGGTACAGGCGGGCATACCCGTTCCTGCGTTTTCCTCCGCATTGGCGTTCTACGACGGCTATCGTTGTGAGTCGCTCCCGGCGAACATGATCCAGGCGCAGAGAGACTATTTTGGTGCTCACACCTACGAACGGAAAGACAAGCCGCGAGGCCAGTACTTTCACACGAACTGGACGGGTTCCGGAGGCAACGTGTCAGCGGGAAGCTACAACGCGTGACGACCTGATCTCGGCAACCTCGGTCAGAAGCGCCTCCGTTTGCGACCAGCCAAGACACGCGTCGGTAATAGACAGGCCGTATATAGGCGATTCACCGGAGTCGTGGGGCGGGTCTTGCCGCCCGCCCTCGAGGTTGCTCTCCACCATAAAGCCGATCACGGGCTCCCCGGAGGCGAGCACCGTCTTTATGATCTCCGGTTGGCGTGTCGGATCCTTCGCGGAGTTGCCGTGGCTGCAGTCCACCATCACCGCCGGTCTCCGGCCGGCGGCTTCAAGGGCCGCCCGGGCGTCGCGAACGTGTTCCGGACCGTAATTAGGGCCGCTGCGCCCACCACGAAGGATGAGGTGCCCCATGGGATTACCTGTAGTGTGAAGCACCGACGTCCTACCCTCTTGATCAATGCCGATAAAACTGTGGGGGCTTCCGGAAGACGCCAGCGCATTCACCGCGACGTCGATGCTACCGTCCGTCCCGTTTTTGAAGCCGACGGGCATTGAAAGGCCGCTGGCCATTTCCCTGTGGGTCTGACTCTCCGTTGTCCGTGCTCCGATTGACGCCCAGGTGACGAGGTCATCGAGATACTGCGGAACAATCGGATCAAGCATTTCCGAGCCCGCCGGCAATCCCATTTCGGCCACGTCCAACAGAAAGCGCCGCGCCATACGCAGCCCGGCCTGAATGTCGTAGCTTCCGTCCAGATGCGGATCGAGGATAAGACCACGCCAGCCGAGCCGGGTTCGCGGTTTCTCGAAGTAGACCCGCATAACTATCTCGATATACGACAAAAGCCTGCGGCGGAGCTCGGCGAGATTGGCGGCGTACTCAATACCTGCCGTAGTGTCATGGATCGAGCACGGCCCGACGATAACAAGCAGACGCCTGTCCTCCCCGCGAATGATGTTCTCCACTGCGTGGCGACCTGCGACCACCGTGTCGCAAGCCGTTTGCCCCATGGGCAACTCGCTTTTGAGAACCCGTGGCGCAATCAGTGGTTGAAGATTACGGATTCGAAGATCGCTCGTGTTTTCCATCGGGAGGTGCCAGTATATCGGCCCAAAAGGCACCGGACAAGATGATCCGCTGGTGGTGTTCCGGTAGCGCTGTTCCGTTAACACATGTGCCTTTGGCGCGTCCCCAATTCACCCAATTGTTTTATCACACGGGTCAGATATCCGATCGGCGAAGCGGCATGGTCATACAACGAACGCCGCCGCCACCCCTTGCCAACTCCGTTCCCGGGACTGTTACAACACACCGGGACTCGGGCACCGGTCCGGCCAGGAACTCCGCGGCGGACAACATCAAAAACCCGTGTGTGTGAAGGGCCTCGAGGGTAGCCGCGTTGCAGTCCACGGCCACAACCTGCCCCGGGGCGAGCGCAAAGACGTTGGTACCCGCAAGCCATTGCTCCCGCTCGGCGGTGACCGCGAGATCGCCGCCGCATGGCACAAACTCGTCGACTCCCACTCGCTCCTTCAGGGCCGCGGCCACGGTCTCAAACTCTTCAAAGCGTTTGCCGACCCGGCCGTGCCTACCGTGGTTGACGGATATTGCAACGGCACGGCACGACGCGACACCGTCGACGAGGGGCGAGTAGACCAGGGCGGCCGAGCGATCGATCAGCGTCAAGACCATATCGAGGTGAATCGTGGCACGAGAAATCGGGAGTTGCACAATCACAAACTCCCACGGTGGACCAAATCGGCGCACAATCCCTTCAACAAGACGGTCGACGCCACGAGCGCTTGTTCGCTCCGAAACCCCCACCAGCAGCACCCGGCGGCCCGCCACGAGAATATCTCCGCCTTCGATGCGGGTCTGCGAGTCCTTGTCAACGGCACCGTTGTACACGACCGGCAGGGGACTCCTGCCGCTAAGTTGCTGCAATGCCGCCCACGCCAACAAGGCCTCGTTTTTCCGGACCTCGTGGGCCATCCCGCCGATAACCGCCGCATCGCCGACGACCGCGGCCGAGTCTCTCGTGAAGTAGAGATTTGGGAGCGGCGCAAGGTCATACGTTCGCTCAGACAGATAATCCTCTAGGCTATGCGGCCGCTTGAGGCGCCCCTCAACCATGACCGCAACAAGGTCTTCGGCGCTCAGTTCCTCAAGCCCCTCCACTCGATCATCAGAACGAGTCACAAGATTCGAAAGAACGGTCTCTCGTATGACGTGATCCTCCATAGCTTTTTGAGCACATTCCCGTATCTCGTAGACGTCCGTCGTTTTGGCGAGTACACGTTCGAGCACCGTGTACTCGCGGTTCACCGCTTCGATGGGGATTATCTCGTTGTACAAGAGTTCGCGGGCGGTGGCCGGCGTCATCCGCTCGATTTCCGGGCCGGGCGAGTGAATCATCACGGCCTCGAGACGGCCAATCTCACTTTCGACGTGCAACATACCTTCATAGTGTAGCAGATATTTGACCAGTGCCGGCCTTTGTGATAACTCTGTTCGCCTTAGCTCGGCGAACACACGCACAACGTATCAAAGCCGAACGGGAAATCACGAAGGGGAATCACATGGCAATCGACAGAGTGCGCGTGCGAGATGCCCGCGAGGCAACGGCCGACGGCAGCACCATACGTGTGTGCGGATGGGTGCGGACTAAACGAGACGCAAAGCAAGTCGGTTTTTTGGAAATCAACGACGGTTCATGCCTCTCGAACCTGCAGGCGATTGTGGACAAAGACGGCGCGGGCACCGACACCCTCGTGGCATTCGAGCAAACCCAAACCGGCGCCTCGGTGGAGGTTGTTGGGGAGCTCCGTCCCTCCCCCGGAGCGGGCCAGGCTGTAGAGTTGCGGATCGGCACGCTAAAGGTGGTCGGGCAGGCGCCAGCCGACAGCTATCCTCTGCAGAAAAAGCGTCACAGTTTTGAGTATCTCCGTGAGATTGCCCACCTGAGGCCGCGTACAAACACGTTCGGGGCCGTGAGCCGGGTCAGAAACGCGGCCTCATTTGCGATCCATCGGTTTTTCCAGGAGCGCGGATTCCTGTACGTCCATACGCCGATTATCACGGCAAGTGACGCCGAGGGCGCAGGCGCGATGTTTCGCGTGACGACGCTACCGGTAGCCGGAGACCCACCATCGGGGGAAGCCGTGCGGCCGGGCGGTGAGGTGCCGTCAAAGAACGTAGGGACTGAAACCGACTTCTTTGGCCGGCCGTCATACCTGACCGTGAGCGGCCAACTGGGCGCCGAGGTTTACGCCGAAGCGCTCGACCGTGTTTACACGTTTGGTCCGACATTTCGGGCCGAGCACTCGAACACTGCGCGACACCTTGCCGAGTTTTGGATGATAGAGCCTGAAATGGCCTTCTGTGACCTCGGATGCAACATAGAATGGGCAATCGAGTTTCTCCGATACGTAGTCCGCGAGGTGATGACCGCCTGCGAAGAGGATATGGCCTTTTTTGACAAACGAATTCAGCCGGGACTCCTCAAAAGCCTCGAACACATTGTCGAGTCGGATTTTTCGCGGATCAGCTATACGGAAGCAATCAATCGACTCACGGCATCCGGAAAAGAGTTCGAGTTTCCCGTGGAGTGGGGCTCAGATCTGCAATCGGAACACGAAAAGTACCTCACTGAGGAGGTGTTCACGGGCCCCGTGGTGGTTACCGACTATCCAAAATCGATTAAGGCCTTCTACATGCGTTTGAACGATGATCAAAATACCGTGGGAGCCATGGACGTGCTTGTGCCGCGCTTGGGCGAGATCATCGGCGGCAGCCAACGCGAGGAGCGGCTCGATGTACTCGAGGGTCGCATCAAGGAAGGGGGAATGGATGCGGCGACGTACTGGTGGTACCTCGATCTTCGACGGTTCGGAAGCGTGCCCCACTCCGGCTTTGGTCTAGGCTTTGAACGCTTTGTACAGTATCTAACGGGCATGCAAAACATCAGAGACGTTATACCCTTTCCCCGAGCAGTGAGGAGCGCTGAGTTTTGAAAAAGCAATTAGCCAATATCATACTGTCGGTCTTCGTTCTCGTAATCCTCGGCGCGTGTGCCACGGGGATTTTGCAGAGGCAGGAGGCCGAGGCTCCCGGTACGGCGGACCTCGGCGCCGCAGACACAGAGGCGCGGGCCTCCACGGGATCGGGGGCGTCGGTAGCGGAGGCGCCGCCCGTGCCGCAAGACCGGGTCGGTGCGGACGAAGCGCTGCGGCCGGTATTCGCGTGGGAGCTCGAGCGCGGCGACGCCCGTGTACTCCTGTTTGGCTCCATCCACGTCGGATCACCGGACTTGTACCCGCTGCCGCCCGCCTACGATAACGCCGTCGAGAGCGCCGATCAGCTTGTGGTTGAAGTAGCCGTCGATCAAATCGAGCAGGCGGCGTACACGCAGTTGATAGGCCGGCTGGCGTATCTCGACGGAGGGAAAACACTACAGGATCTGGTGGACGCAGAAGACTGGGCGACGATCGCCCAAGCCATGCAGCGATATCAGATTCCGGTTGAGAACGTGCTTCCGCTGCGGCCTTTTTTTCTGGACACAACCTTAGCCACGCTGGCGGCCGCCGAGGCGGGGTTCGAATCACAGTTCGGCATGGACCTCTGGTTCTTGCGGCGCGCGCGAGGACGCAGCATTCCGATTATGGAGCTCGAAACCGCGGCGGAGCAGCTCGGCTACTTGGCGGACCTCCCCGAGTCCGTGCAGGCCGGCTCGCTCGTGATAACAGCCCAGGCGGCGGTGGACGGCCAAGCTGCTCGAGACGTGGCGCGGCTGGTGAAAGCGGTAACGACCGGGGACACGGAGGCCCTCCTGGAAATCCTGGGCAAAGGCTCGGATGAACACCCTGAGTTACAAGAGATCTATGAAAGGCTCTTCGTGGACAGAAACTATCGCTGGGCGGATCAAATTGACGCTCACACCGAGATTGCCACCACGTCACTGGTGGTAGTCGGCGCAGGACACTTGGTCGGCGACGAGAACCTCCGAGAGATTCTTCGCCGCCGTGGTTACTCCGAGAGCCGGATTTCCCCGGAAGCCGAGTTCTAAACTCCGCAGGCTTCCTTGACCTTCCGTGCCAGCTCCGCCCCGCGCGAGCGCACCAAATAAAGGTCCTCGTCCTTGGGCATGCCGCGAAACTCTACGGGGTCGAGGAAGTCCCAATTCATTCGGTTCTTGGCGACAAGCTCTTCCAGCTCTTTCTGTGCCCCGCCGGACCAACCGTAGGAGCCAAACCGAAACGCGTTGCGATTCTGCGCCTTTTTCCGACCAATCTCATCAATGATAGAGACCATTGGAGGGAACATCGCGTACTCGTAGGTCGGGACACCGATGACAACTCCCTGCGTCTCCCACACCGAAGCCAGGACGTAGGACATGTGCGTCTCCGGCACACGGAACACTCGTGTTTTTAGCCCCTCCGACTCAATCCCGTCGACCACATGCGCTACGGCGGTTTCCGTCATGCCGTACATGCTCGACCAGATCACGGTGACTTCCGGTTTGGCCGGCCCCTTCGAATAGCCGGCATAGCGAATGTAGTCCCCGAGGATTTTGCTCGGATTCTGCCGCCAAACAACCCCATGAGCCGGCGCGATGATCTTGATTTCCAGAGGATCGAGCTTTTTCACGGCCCGTTGTACAAACACGGAGAATGCCCCGACGATGTTTGAGTAGTAGCGTTCCGCCTCACTCTCGAAGAAGGCGATCTGTTCGTCGGTGAGCTGGTCGTCGTACGGGGCGTCGGTCACGCTCCCAAACGAGCCGAATGCGTCACAGGGGAAAAGCGTCTTCGACTTAGTATCGTACGTTGCGATCGTCTCGGGCCAGTGAACGTTTGGAATCTCTTCGAACACAAAGACGCGCCCACCTCCAAGATCGAGTTGATCTCCGGAGGACACCTCGTGAATCCGAGAGTGGTCGATTGCGTAGAATGCCTCTATCAACTCGGCGCCCTTGGCGCTGGTGTAGATAGTAAAGTCGTTCTTGAGCTTTTTGAATGACGCCAACCAGCCCGTGTGGTCGGGTTCCAGGTGGTTTACAATAACCGCTTTGATGTCGTCGAGCTTGATATCCATCTCGTCGAGCTGAGCAAACAGCGTTTCAGGAACACCGTCCCAGCCACAAACACCATCGATGATTGCGCATTTTTCACCCTTGACGATGTACGAGTTCATAGCGATGCCGTGGGGAATCGGCCAAATCCCCTCGAACAACAGATTGTCTACGTTTGCCGAAAGACGCCAAACCCCTTCGGTTACCTCGGTGGCCTTCATGTTTCCATCCCTCGCGGAGTAGATATCCGCATATTGATATTTTTTTCTCTATTGCCTGGTAATTTAGTCATGAATTTCGGTTTAATCAAGCTCCCGCTACTCATGCTCGCCGGACCTCCGTGCCGCCGCGATCGCTCGATCAAGGGCATCCGCGAACCGTTTTGCCTCCCGTGGACCACGGGATTGTCGAGGCGACGGGCGAAGTCCCGCATTTTTGAGGGCCATGCTAAAGTCCCGAATCGACCGACGCTCGCGGGCGGAATCTGCGTCAAACTGATCACCACGGTCATTGAGAACGGTATTACCCTTCTCCGCAATGCGCTCGGCCAGAACCGTGTCACGAGTAACAATCACGTCGTTTCGCTCGAGCGAGCGCAAAATGTACTCATCGGCGGTATCGCCCTGAGAGACCACTATCATAAAGTGACGGGCATTATCCGGCAAAGGAAGAGGCCTATTCGCGACCACGGCCGCGGAGAATCCCTCTCGAGTCGCACGGCGGACCACCAGATCCCGCGCGTCGACCGCGCAGGAGTCGGCGTCGACCCAAATGGCAAAAGCCGATTCACGGGACATCGTCCCACTTCAATCCCGGATTATCCGACGGGTCGGGCCCGTCGGCGTCGAGGTCCCGCAATCCGGTTCGCACGACCAGTCCGGAACCCCCGCCGCTCAAGGTGACCAAACCCTCCACAGCGTCAACAAAAAAAGAGTCGCCGCGCCGTGCGCTCACAGTGCGGCCGGGCACCTTCACATCGAGCCCGTCCCGCGTACACACCACCACCGCAGCGGAGTCCCCCAACTCAATGTTGACCGGGATTACCATGGTGCCGGTGCCGGTCCCTTTGTCACCGTGGTCTATGTCACCTGCGTCTTCAGCAATAAGGAGCGTGCCGACGGCAGGTCGGTTGTACATCCACACCGAGAATTCGGCGGCCTGCCCGGCGACCACAGTCGCCTGCTCGTAGACCTTCGGACTCACCGATTCAAAGCGCAGGATACGCGCCAACTCTCGGTCATCCACATGCTTGATTGTTAATCCCGCTCGTACAACGTTGTCGGAAGCAGCCATCACCTCGACCCCAAAGCCGTGAAGATAGGCGTGAAGCGTGCGCGCAGGCTGGAACAAGGCGTCACCCGGCCGCAAATGCACAACATTGAGGTACAGCGGCGCGAGAAGACCAATATCGTCCGGATACGACTGCTGCAAATAAGCCAGCCACGCATAGCGCGCGAGTTGTCCCGGGACCGTGTTTGGGTCATCGCTCCCCAGTCCGGCCAATCGCTCGGCGGCGTACGCGACCGCTTTGGCGGCGGCGGAGCGCCGACCATCCTCATCAAGCGAGTAGATCGCGTTAAAGGTTCTTTGCAGCGTTTGGTCCGAGGTTTCACGCTCCGTCGTCTCGGCGGCGTCCCACAAGTGCGCAAGCCCGGCGGCATCCCACAAGTGCGTAAGCCCGGCGGCGAAAAAGTCTGACGCCGCGGCCTCCACCGGCCTAAAGCCACATAATGCCCAAAAATCGCTAAGGGCGTACATAAGCTCGGGCTTGTGGCCTCTGTCACGGTACGTGCGGTCCGGGGCAAGTCGGTCTATGCCGGCATCCTCCTCCCGCACGTATCCTTCGGCCGCCTGCCGCAAGTCCGGATGGGCCTGAATGCTCAGGGCCGTATCGGCCGCGAGCAGTTTCACCAAAAAGGGCAGCCTGCGACCAAAGGCGGCCACCGACCGTTTACCGAGTACCGTCGACGGATCATACGCGACGTGTTCGAGCAGGGTTCCGTCGCCCTCGATTCGCGAAGGAGCTTTTGGATGCGCACCCATCCAGACCTCCGCGACCGGCGCTTCTCCCGACGCGAGCCCCAGAAACCGGGGAATGACGTCTCGGGATCCCCACGCATACGGTTGGTGAGAGTTTTCCAGCTTGTGTAGCGGCATGGCGGAATCCTACCTAAACCCCTGTGCGCGGTCAATCAATGGACCGGTTCTTTCCGCCGGCTGCCGGTGATGATAGGATCCCGTCATGCCTACCATCGGAGCCCTGAGACAACATCTATCGCACCACGATTTCGCCGACCAGCCGGCCGAGACATACGGCCCACAACAAGCTTTGTACCAGCAGAAACGATACACCGCCGCCCTCGACCGATTCTTAAACGTGTTCGGCGGCACCAACGACGACGAGGTTGTGATGCTCTCCTCTCCCGGCCGGACCGAACTCGGGGGCAACCACACCGACCACAACAACGGGTGTGTTCTTGCGGCCGCGGTCACTCTGGACTGCCTCGCGGTTGCCCGGCCCAGCGGTGAGTCTATGGTCCGTCTGGTATCCGAGGGATTCGAAGACCGGTTCGAAATCGACTTGTCCGACCTGCGTCCGCGGGAGTCCGAGAAAGGACGGACGGAGGCGCTGATTCGAGGTGTTGCGGCCGGACTGGCGCATGCCGGCATCACCCCGGTCGGCGCCGAGATCTACCTGGAAAGCCGCGTTGCGCCCGGGTCCGGTTTGAGTTCCTCTGCCGCGGTAGAGGTGCTTATGGGCGCCCTGTTCAGCCGCCTCGCAAACAAGACCATAGAGCCGGTGGCCCTGGCAAAGATCGGACAGGCCGCGGAGAACCGTTTTTTTGGGAAGCCGTGTGGTTTGATGGATCAGGTTGCCTGTGCCCACGGCGGCATTGTGTCGATCGACTTTGCGGAATCCCAATCGCCTGTGGTGGTAGCGATGGACACCTCGTTTTCGGAGTTCGGTTACGCGTTGTTCGTCGTAGACACAGGCGGCGATCACACCGACCTGACCGCTGAGTACGCCGCCATCCCGCAAGAGATGCGCTCGGTGGCACGGCACTTCGGCAAGAAGACCATGCGAGCCGTCACACGCGAACAGCTGATTACATCATCCCCGGAGGTGAGGAAAGAGTCCGGCGATCGCGCCTTCTTGAGGGCTCTCCACTTCGTGGAAGAGAACCGGCGTGTGGCGGACATGGTGGCGGCGCTCCAAAACGACGACTTTCCGACCTACCTTTGTCTTGTCGATGAATCCGGTAGATCGTCCTGGCAATACCTGCAAAACTGCGCTCCCGCCGGCGCCGTTACTCACCAACCTGTTTCCACCGCCGTCGCACTAACGCGCACCTTTCTGGAGCAACACGGCGCTCCGGGCGCCGCACGGGTCCACGGTGGCGGATTTGCAGGGACTATTCAGAGCTACATACCCGTGGAGCTGGCGGACCGGTATATTGCATTTGTCGAGACAATCCTCGGCAAATCCGCAGCTACGCGTATTCGAGTCAGGAAGCTTGGTCCGAGTTTTTTGACTTCGGCAACGTCCTGAAAACGACATCCCACAACGGTGAGGAGACGCCGAACCGCCGGTCCGGCGTCTGGACATGGTGCCGCATGTGCTGCTTGCGGACCATCGCAAAGTACCCCGTTTTCACCGGCCAGTGATGCGTCGAGTAATGTGTCATGTCGTACGCCAGATACCCAAACGTAAAGCCGCTAAAAAGCGGAGCGATCCAGTGCCCTGCGCCGATAAGCAATCCCACCACCAGGAAGAAAAAGCCGTAGAAGATCAACGCAAGCGGGACACTTACAACGGGAGGCATTACCAGACGAGTCTTGCACATGGGCTGGTCATGGTGCACGCCGTGAAACAGATAGAAAAACCTCTGCATACGCTCGGACTTCGGGTGATAGTGAAACACAAAGCGATGCATCAGATACTCCGTAAGAGACCACAACAACCATCCCACAACAAAACCAATTGGTATGTGGACCCACATCGACGCAACCGGACGGTTGATCACGGCGGAGATGAGAAAACCCACCGCCACCGGGAGCCAGATAATCACCACAATAGCAGGATGTATATGAGTAAAAAACTCAAGGAAATCGGATTTAAAGAGGCGGATAGGATCCGACTGATTCCGGACATTTGCGCTGTTCATAGTGAGCCAAGTATAACAACTCCCAGCTTTACCGTGAAGATTCACCCTGGTACAATCCGGGCGATGGAAAACTCCGCACTGCAAAACGCCCGATATGAGTACAAGCCGAAGTTGCCTCCCATGTTGCGGAGGCCAATCGACAACATCGTCGTCCGCCTTGGCGAGGCCACCGAATCGATTGGTGACCGCGGCCGGCTGAAAGAGATCTTCGAGAAGAGTTACGGTTTCCCGGTGGCAACCTTTGACGACGGTAAAAACACCAACGCCTCGCAGGCCGTTACGGTCGGGGTCATCCTTTCCGGTGGCCAAGCTCCCGGCGGCCATAACGTCATAGCCGGCATGTACGATGCTCTGAAAGAGGCAAATCGGTCGTCACGGCTGCTTGGGTTTCTATTGGGTCCTGGAGGTCTGCTTGGCGACAAGGCAATCGAGATTACAGGTGAGTTTGTAGCGCCTTATAGAAACACCGGCGGCTTTGACATGATCGGTTCCGGTCGCACCAAGGTCGAGACAGAGGAGCAGTTTGCCAAGGTCGTGGAGGTCGCCAAAAAACGTGGCTTGAATGCGATTGTCGTTATCGGTGGAGACGATTCGAACACCAATGCAGCACTCCTCGCCGAGTACTTTCTGAAAACCGGGACCGATGTGCAAGTCATCGGAGTACCCAAGACGATAGACGGTGACCTCAAAAATGAGATGATCGAATGCTCATTCGGCTTTGACACGGCAACAAAAACCTATTCCGAGCTCATCGGAAACATCGAGCGCGACGCCAACTCGGCGAAGAAATACTGGCACTTTATCAAACTGATGGGACGATCTGCGAGCCACATCGCCCTTGAGTGTGCACTTCAGACACATCCAAACATCTGCATCGTCTCCGAAGAGGTCGAAGAAAAGCGCATGACCCTCGATCACATCGTCGACTCGATCGTGTCGACGGTCGTCTCTCGGTCGCAAAATGACGAGCAATTTGGTGTGGTGCTCGTGCCGGAGGGCCTCGTAGAGTTTATTCCCGAAATGAAGGTCCTCATAAGCGAGATCAACGACATCTTGGCGGAGAACAACACTTACTTTGTCACGCTCCACACCTTCGAGGAACAATCCGAGTGGGTGAACAAAAAGCTTGGTCGCGACTCCTCATACGTGTTTTCATCGCTGCCGAACCATATCCAAAGACAACTCCTGATGGACCGGGACCCCCACGGCAACGTACAGGTCTCGCGTATCGAAACCGAGAGTCTTTTGGTCGAGCTCGTGGAGGATCGCCTGAACGAGATGAAGACAAAAGGCGAGTACACCGGCAAGTTCTCAACACAAACACATTTTTTCGGCTACGAAGGGCGGTGCGCGTTTCCGTCCAATTTCGATGCGGATTACTGCTACAGCTTGGGATACGCCGCGTTCTGCCTGATCGCCAATAGGCTCACCGGCTATGTCGCTTCCGTTCGTAATCTCTCACAATCTGCGGACCAGTGGCAGGCCGGCGGGGTACCCCTTACCATGATGATGAACCTCGAGCAGCGCCATGGGCACATGAAGCCGGTGATAAAAAAGGCGCTCGTTCAACTGGAAGACACGCCGTTTAAGACGTTTGCCGCTCGTCGAGAGGAGTGGGCGCTTAAGACATCGTTTGCCTATCCGGGCGCCATTCAGTACTGGGGCCCTCCTGAAGTCTGCGACGCGCCGACGCTCACCCTCCGGTTGGAAGCTGAGTGAGGCGGCCGGCAACTGACCCGGAGAGCGCGCACTCTCCCAAACCTGGAGCCGGTTGAAGCGGCTACAAGCAGCTGAGCACTATGGTCTCGACCGTCGTCTGGTCCAGCCGCGCCGGATGGTTTTTGTGCCCGGCCTCGTCGGCGGCTGCCCGCGCGGCCGCCTCGTCAAGTCCAAAGTCACCAAACCGAGGCAGGCCCGCGGCCGCCACCCAGCCGTCAATTGCCGCCAAGGCCGCTTCCGCCCGCGCCCGCACCGTGGCTCCTTCCGCGCCGGTCCGTCGGGCGCCGGCGGCCTGGTTTGCATCGGCTGTACCCTCGGTTAGTTGCTCGGCCGCGTCGGCACGTTCGGCGCCGTCTTCAGCGTCCTCGATGAGGTCGGAGACGCGGGCCAACTTACGCACTGTTGCGACCCCCAAATCGGGGAACCCGGCCCGCAAAACGGGCGACAAGAGCGCGCCACAGACGACGCCGTGGGGCACGGGAGCGCGTGCACCGATAGGCGACGCCAGCCCGTGAACAAGGCCCAGTCCGGCAGTTGCCAACGTGACGCCGGAAAGAAACGCGGCGTAGGAGAGTGAGGATCGGGCGATGACATCAGAGCCGTTGTTCAAGACTTTGTGGAATCCGGAGGCAAAAGCGTGGATCCCGCTTTCACACAGCGCATCGGTGAACGGTGTAGCCCCGGTGGAAAGGTAGGCCTCTAAAAGCTGTGTAAAAGCATCGAGGCCGGACGCGGCGGTAACGGGTCGGGGACAGGCCACACAGAGTTCCGGATCCACGAGCGCCAGATCGGGTACGTAGTTGTCGTGTCGCAAAGACTTTTTGAAGCCTCCCGAAGCGGCGATTCGGCTGAGCACGGCGTTCTTGGTCGCCTCCGAGCCGGTTCCGGCGGTAGTCGGCAGCGCCACAAAGGGTAGTTTGGCTCCGTGTGGTGATTTGTCCCCCACTCCTTCGAGGTAGTCTTCGATGGGACCGTCGAGCGCAAAGCCTGCGGCTACGGCCTTCCCGGTGTCCAACGTACTGCCGCCGCCTACCGCGATAACGAGGTGGGGAGGCGATGTCCTTCGCAATTCGACAATTTCGTTCACCTGCTCCGGCGACGGCTCCCCGTGGACTCCGACATGGTCAACTTCAAAACGGGCAGCAAGGTCATCGACAATCTCGGCAAAGTACGTTGATTGGCTGATAGTGCGACCCGAAATCAGCAGGACCGGCCGGAACGTTGACGACGCCCCGCCTGCATCCGTAGTACCCGCCGTGCGCGAACGGGCGGGGGTGCGAGGCAATTTATGCCCGTCGTTATGCCCCGAGACGTCGCCGGCCCACACAACACGATCTACGTGAGCTGCGAGAGACGTTCGAGACCCGGGGCCGAATACAAGCGGCGGGATGCGAGTTGTGCTGAAGGGCGAGTCAATCATCCAATTCGACATACCGTGCGGCCTCGGACGTATCCGGGGCGCTGGGTGTTTGTGCCTGCAGGGTTCTAAACCCGGGTACCGGGAAGCCGGATCCGCTGCCGGTCGGGGTCCTCATGGGCACGAAAAAAAATCGCGATGTTTCCGATAATGGTGACCAACGTTGAATCGGTGAACTCCGCAAGCTGAAGCGCAATTGTATGTCGCGCATCTCGATAATCCTGAAATTTGACTTTGATCAGCTCATGTGCGCTCAGGGCTTCGTCTACAGCTTCCGACAGAGCGTCGGTAAGCCCGTTCTTCCCAACCATGACCACCGGCTTGAGGTCATGGGCCTTCTGCATAAGGTAACTCCGTTGGTAACCCCTTAGTTCAAGACCCACGTCTGCCATGACGGGGCATTATAGCGATCACATCGGTCTATGTCTATCTGCCTTGCAAGCCGGGTCTGAGGCCCAATGTAACCGAATTCTCATATCGAAATGCTCTACGACTTTTGATTTTGCGGTTGTGCATGTTGCCGTTCAGCATTATGATGTACCCCAAGCACATCGGCACGGTGTACAAAGGACACAACTTCGCTAGGAGGATAGAATATGAAGAAATGCGCCCTCATCTTCGGTGCCTTGCTCCTCTTCGTTCCAGTCTTTTCCATGGCTCAGACGATCATGGTTGACGATCAGTTCGGAGGTTTAGGTGATTGGGAGCCGGCAAGCGGCGAATGGACGACACTCGGGGGATTTCTGTTTCAGAACGACGCCACCGCGCCCCTTGCTCGCATCGACTTCCCCTTTGACCATCAAGGCGAGTTTCAGATCGAGTTCAAGGTCCGCTACCGGCGTGGAGGATTCACAAGCGTCGAGGCGCTTCAGAATCAGCAGTTTCACGGCGGCTTCGGCGTCCACGTTGGCGTCGACGAAGCGGCTCTGGGCAATGCTGCCTGGGGTAACGGTGAATCGTTTCTCTTATGGCTAAACCTAGACACTAGGCCTGCCACCCAGTCCAGCTACCCGCAGCACTTTGGGTTCCGTGGACAGGTGTACGAGAGCACGGCAAACTACGCAATGGACCTCACCGACATGAACATTGACATCATGCAGGCCCTTGCGAGCGTTGGTATCAACATGGCCGTCAGCGACTTGAATGCGTTTATCAACCAGAATGTTCCCATGCGGATTCGTGTAAACACCCGCACGGGCCGGATTATGGTAAACGATCCTACGTCGCCGACCACATGGTTTTACTTCGACGTAGACCCGGCTGTTCTCCGAGCAGGTGAATACCTGTCTCTCCGAACAAACGGGCTCGGGCTTCGATTCGACGACTTCCGTATCGTCCGTCGATAGTCTTAGACACTTCGCGAACATGGCCCGCTCGAAAGAGCGGGCTTTTTTTGCTTTCGCGTAAATCAGACTCGGCTGTTACTATGTCTTCAGGAGGCACTTCGATGAGTCAAACACTTGCAAAGCTTCTTCGGACGCAGGCGGTCAGCGTGCCGGACACAATTGCTCAGATCAGCAAGGATTCCGACGGAAACTTCCGGCCCACCACCTACGCCGAGTTGTACAACGAAGTATTGGAGACAGCGGCGGGTCTACTCGAGGTCGGTCTGGTTCGAGAGATGAACGTCGGCCTCATTTC
Source organism: uncultured Spirochaetales bacterium (assembly GCA_964519835.1). GTDB lineage: Bacteria > Spirochaetota > Spirochaetia > DSM-27196 > CAZFLD01 > CAZFLD01. The sequence continues at coordinate 65,748 of CAZFLD010000010.1, read as the reverse complement.
GGAAAACCGAAAAGAGTGGTTTTTGGTAGATCTCGCGGTTCTGTCGATCGGCGCCGTGGACGTTCCACGGGGCAACGACACAACTTCGGAGGAGCTCGAGTACATCTTGCAAGTTTCCGAGTGTTCCGTCGTCTTTGTGGAGAACGGCGAACAGCTCGAGAAAGTTGTTTCCGTTAAGAAGCACCTTCCAAAGCTCGAGACGGTCGTTTTTTTCGAAAACGATCAGAGTCACGCCGGAACCGGCAACCTCACGATAATCGCCTTCTCCGAGTTGCAGAGACGGGGACGCGCAGCGTTGGATTCCCGCAGAGAGGAGGTGGAATCACTTATCGATCAAGGTCACGATACGGATATGGCAACGATTATATTCACGTCGGGAACCACCGGCCGACCAAAGGGCGTGATGCTCAGCCACCTCAATTTCCTGCACCAGGTCGAGCACGTACCCGAGCTTGTCCACGTCGGGCAGGGCGACATCTGGCTTTGCGTACTGCCGGTCTGGCACTCATTCGAGCGCATCATGCAGTACGTTTCACTTGGATCGGCGTCGGCCCTCGCTTATTCAAAACCAATTGGTCGGATTATGCTCGCCGACTTTGCTACCGTGCGACCAACGTGGATGGCGTCGGTTCCGCGGATTTGGGAAAGCATTCAAGCAGGTATCTACCGCAACGTAAAGGCCGGCTCCGCCGTGAAGCGGGGGTTGTTTAACTTTTTTGTTTCCGTCGGCGGCGCGCACGCCTTCCTCCGAGACGCCATTCGTGGCTGCCTACCGGCATTTCGAAAGCGCTTTCGTGTGGGTGAGATAGCGGCGGCGATAGTCCCCTATCTGCTACTCACACCGCTCAAGGCGCTCGGCAATCTTTTGGTGTTCAAGAAAATCAAGGCACGTCTTGGCGGCCGGTTTGTCGCGGGCATATCGGGTGGCGGGGCGCTTCCGGAGTCGGTTGACAATTTTTTCCAGGCAGCGGGTATCCTTCTGCTCGAGGGCTACGGCCTCACCGAATCCGCCCCTGTCCTGGGCGTGAGAGACCAGAGTCACCCGGTCCGCGGCACGGTAGGACCGGTGTTTCCCGGCGCGGAGATTCGGATCGTTGATGAACAGGGCAAAACACTCCCCTACGGTACAAAAGGTGTGGTGTTGGCCAAGGGACCACAAGTCATGAAGGGTTACTACAAAGATCCGGAACTGACTGCGACGGTCCTCAGCGAAGATGGTTGGCTCAACACCGGTGACTTGGGCATGCTTACCATCCACAACGAGCTCAAGATCGTTGGCCGGGCCAAAGACACGATTGTTCTGCGTGGCGGCGAAAACGTGGAACCCGCGCCAATCGAAAAGCGTCTGGAGCTGAATCAGCTTGTCTCGAATGCGATTGTCGTGGGTCAAGATCAAAGATATCTTGGCGCTCTGATCGTTCCCGATTTCGATGCGCTCGAGGAAATCGCAAAGCGCCAAACCATCGACTACGAGACGAATGCGGATCTTATCGAGAACCCGGAGGTGCGAAAGCTTTACGGCGACCTTGTATCCGAGGAGATATCGACCAAAAACGGGTTTCGCAACTATGAGCGGGTGTTCAAATTTGACCTGCTTCCGGCAACCTTTGAGCTCGGCAAAGAGCTGTCGGCAAAGCAAGAGATCAAGCGGCACCGGATCTACGAAATCTACAAAGATCGCATCGACAGGTTGTTTGAAGGTTAGGATTAAGGCGGTGGAACCCACGCGTCCTGTTGTGCGAGAAGTCGGGCGGTGGCCTTGTGGAGCGTCACAAGGGAGTGAGTGTCCTGCAACACGTACGTGGACAGCCGCTCAAGCGCCTCGGCGTGTTCATCTTTTGTTAAGAGATTGCCTGATACGGCCGCCAAAAGGTCGTGGGCCAGCCGCCCGTCGGACACCAAAAGTGACTCGTACTCATCGGTGCCGTAGATTCGAAGCAGCACCTTGAGGGACGTTTTGCCACACTGATCGGGATGATAGACAAAAAAGCCACGAAACGGCATCGAAAGGTCTACCAGCCGGCCGGCGATCTCCTCAATAGCCGGCGCAAGGCGAGGGAGTCGCGCGGCAAGCGAAAAGAGCACCCGCCGCTCGAGTCCGTCGTCGAAAACGATCACCGGACCGTCGTCCGACCGAAGCCGGTCGACCAAAGTGCCTGCGAGTTGCTCCCGGGGATCTGATGCTCCGTCCGGAACAAACACGGTCTCGTTTGTGAGACGAGGGCTACTGGGCGAACCTTCGACTTCGAGGAGTGAAAACATCATCGGCACATGTTGCCACGGCTTTGCCCCCTCCCATTCCGGCACCGGCGACGCCGTCGTTTCAAAATCCAAGTAAGATCGCTTGTCGCCGGCTGCAAGGTTGAGGCATCGCACAACCTCGGCCTCGTCCAATACAATCGCGTTCTCCCGAACGGCCGCCGCTTGGACCCGTTGCTTCCGCCCCACCAAGACTTCGGTAGGTACCTTCGAAATCCTATCTGTATCGATGTCCGTCGGAAGCTTGTTCCGTGCTACAAGGGTTTCGATAGCATCTCGATCCAAACAACCGCGCTCGCCTCTGTTGACGTACCAAGTCAGACCGTCCCGAGCCGCGGATCGACGCGGCGCTCTCGGCTCGGTGCGGCGAGCGTTTTTGTGAATGTCTACCCGGTGAAACAGCAAATCGGGGTCCACCTCGCCAAGCCGCTCGTAGTCCCGGCGAGGCAGATAGGCGTACACGCCGACGACGGAAAAGCCCAACTCCTCTGCCGCGTTTGTGAGCGCAGACGCCTCTTGGAAGAGCGCGGGTTTTTTCCCCGTCGAGGACGATGCGATGTGGAGGCTTATGCGCCTGACGCCGTCGGCGAGAATCGCCGCCGACGTCACAACCGTGTCCCGATACCACAGAGAGGCAAAAAAGGCCGTCACACCGGAACAAAGAAGCGCGACGGTGGCATCCGGCGTCAGGTAGGCGCCGCCGGGATTATCGGTTCTCCCAAGCCTCCTGGATAGGGCATGGTCTAGTACTACTCGCCGGCGAGCCTCGACTCTCTCCGATATGCTCACGGCGTCTAAAACCAATTAGCTAAGCCGCTCGTACGTATCGATGGCGATCTGGAGCTCTTCGTTGGTGGGAACCACTACAATCGTGGTCGGTGAGTAGTCGGCGGAAATAATGCCCTGCCGCGGTCCGTTTTCGAGGTTGCGCCGATAGTCCATCACTACGCCGATGTTTTCGAGGCGCCGGCAGATCCGCTCACGCATCCGGCCGCCGTGCTGACCGATCCCACCGGTAAACACAAGTATGTCTACCTTGACGATGTTCGCCGTGTAGGCGCCGATGTACTTGCGTATCCGGTAGGCGTATACGTCCAGCGCTTCGATCGCGTTTCTATCACCACGATCGGCGGCGTCCTCGAGGTCGCGAAGATCGTTCGAAATACCGGAGAGACCCAGGAGTCCACTCTGTTTGTTCAGGACATCGTTTAGCTGCTCCACCGTAAAGCCACGCTCCAGCAGGTAAAGAAGGATTGCGGGATCGACATCCCCGCTGCGAGTGCCCATCATCAGGCCCTCGAGGGGTGTAAAACCCATTGACGTGTCCACGGACCGGCCGTTTTGGATTGCCGTGATCGAGGCACCGTTGCCGAGGTGGCAAGAAATAACATTGGTATTCTCTACCGCCCTTTTGACAAACTTGATCGCCTCGGTGGCAACGAATCGATGACTAGTGCCGTGAAAACCGTACCGGCGGATTCGATACTTGTCGTAAAACTCACGCGGAAGACCGTACAGGTAGGCGGCGGGGGGCAGTGTCTGGTGAAACGCCGTATCGAATACCGCGACCTGCTTCCTATCCGGTAGGAGCTCCATCGCCTCGCGAATGCCGGTGAGGTTTACCGGGTTGTGAAGCGGTGCCAGCTCGATGTTCTCCTCGATGGCGGCGATAACGTGATCATCAATCACGACACTTGCCGAATACCGTTCGCCCCCATGGACCACACGGTGGCCTACGCCTGCGATCTCTTCCAGGCTTTCGAGAACCCCGTTGTGTTGGTCCGTAAGCGATTCACCCATCAGGGCCACCGCCGTCTTGTGATCCGGCACCGTGGCGGACCGGGAAATTGAGCCGTTAATGCCTTCTTGGACTATGTGCCCTGATTCTTGGCCAATACGCTCCACGTTGCCCCGTGCAATACTTGTTCGGCGGGGCATCTCGTAGACCTCGTACTTCAACGATGAACTCCCGCAGTTGATCACAAGCACCATCGTGGACTGATCCGAGTTCCTGGGCATCACCCGTCTCCTTGTATTGCTGACTCACTCGTAGTAGAGCGTAAATCTTCGCGGCGTGGCAGCACGGCTCCGGCGTGGCGGCCATATTCCGGCGTAGCGGGCCTATTCCGAGCTTTCTGCTTGTTCAACTAAGGCAAGATAGGACAGACCGATGTTGTTCATCGCATCGATGTTGTCCGGGTCAAGCGAGAGCACTCGGCTAAAATCCTCCACTGCCGACCGGTAATTGCCCGCCAGGTAGTGAGCATTGCCACGGTTGTATAGGGCACCAAGGTGGCGCGGATCCGCCTCAACGGCTCGGTCGTAGTCCTCCACAGCGCCGTCGACATTGCCACGGTCATAACGAATGTTGCCTCGGTTGTATGAGGCGGATGCGATGGTGGGATCCGCCTCGATGGCTCGCGTGAACGCGCTTTCCGCCTTGTCGATATTTCCAACGACCGTGAGGGCAAGACCGAGGTTTGTAAGCGCCCGTGCATCGGTAGGACCAAGCTCCACGGCTCGCGAAAGGTCGTCGACGGCAAGAGCGTGGCGCGAAAGCTTGAGTCGAGCAGTGCCCCGATTGTAGAGGGCCTGCTGCATATACTCCTGTACATCGACAACCTGGTCGTAGTCCTCTATGGCTTCCGGGTAGTTGCCGAGGTCGAAGTAAACGTTCGCGCGGTTGAACAACACGTCCACGGCGTCGGGCTCGATTGCGAGTGCGTTGTTGTACGACTGCAAGGCGCCTTCGAGATTGCCGCTCTCGTAGGCTTCCATTGCGGCGTCCGCTGCGCGATTAAAACGTTCCGCATCGGGAAGCGTCTGCACATCGGCTTCGTCCTGGGCCAGGGTCGGGAACGCGACACATACAACTAAAACGACAAAAACGAGGCGTCTCACAGCTTGATTCTACCCGGTTTGAGGATGCTTGTGTACCAAAGACGGCGCAACGCTTGCCCTCATATTGGGCAAATGACTACGTTCTGAATGCGTGCCTGCTCACCTGACCCACCATTTGTATGGCGAACTCACACTCGCCCGCGTTGACGGCCACGCGGCTGAGAATCAACACCGGGACGACCGTGTCCTGGCCATCGGCAGCCAAGGCCCCGACCTGTTTTATCACAACCGTCGAACGATGCCGTCGGGGCTCACCTACGCCGTCTCTATTCACCGCAGCAAGTACGGCCAACTGGTCTCCGAGATGGCAAAAAAGGCCGCTGCGCTCGGCCACGGACCGGACTCGGCCCTCGGGCGGTTTGTTTTGGCGTACGCCGGCCACGCCTTGGTAGATCGCTGGCTACACCCGTTTATCAACTTCTTTGCCGGCTGGTATGAGCCCAAAAAGCCGGAAACGGCGGCGCTTCGCAATACTCACGCGTTCTATGAGCGGGTTGTGGATGCGCTCTTGGTCCGCAGATATCGGGGACGTATGCCCTCTGAGATCGACTTCGTGGAGTGCTTTTCTCTCGGCGAGACATTCCCGGAGCCCTACTTGTCCACCGTTTGCGCAGGGCTCCGCAACACGTACAAAAAGGCCGCCTCGGACCCGGAGCTCTCCCAGAAGGTACAAAACGCGTACGCGGACAGCCTTGGTTTCTACAGGTTCACGAATCGTGCCGGCGCCCGGTACTTCGCGCAAGGAATGGCCCGGGAGCATTCCGGTGAGATCGGCGACAAATGGATTACAATCGTGCATCCGTTTAGTCTTCCGGACGACGAAGATCTTGCTAATGAGGCCAAAGAGGAATGGAGCCATCCCGCACACCCCGAACTACGAGACGACTCGTCTCTGTACGAGCTGTTTGACGATGCTGTCGAGGATGGTACAGTCACATTACGAACCGTTTGCGATTTGTGGGAAAACAACACGTTCTCAGAAATCGAAGAGGTTGTCGGAAACTCGAACTTGAGCGACCGTAGCGACACCACCGGAATGGAGCGATACGTGGCGAGCCGGCCGTACGACCTACCAGGCTTGATGGAGTGGCTGCGTGAGCAGACACGACGAACGGCTACTACCTAAGAACGCCACTACTTCTTGAGGGCGCCGACAATTCGCTCGAGTACCTTGGCGCGGTCGAGCGGTTTTACGATGTAATTCTTTGCGCCGATTATCAGAGAGTTTTTAACCAAATCGTTTTTGCCCAATGCGCTAATCATCACGACCGCGGCGTCCTTGTCGAAGTCGATGACTTTTTGCAGAGCCGTGACACCGTCCATCTTGGGCATGGTGATGTCCATGGTGACCAGATCGATGTTGGGGTGTAGCTCTTTATAGCGCTCGACGGCCTCTTCCCCGTTTCCGGCCGTACCTACGACCTCAAAGCCGGCCGACGTTAGAATTTGGGTGAGCTGTTTGGCAACAAACATCGAGTCATCTACAACAAGGACACGATACGGAGTGCCGTCGGATCTACGCCCTTCAGGGTCCTTCTCATTTACCGCCGGGAAATCACCTTTGCTTCTCATAAGCCCCCATACACCTTATAACCCACACCTGGCCCCATATGCAAGAAAACTCAACTGGTCCGAAGAGTGTGTTTTGTCGGCGCAACAAGTTGCGCGCCCGTCGAACCACACTCTTCGGACCAGTTCAAAAAAAGGCCGCCGTCCAGACGGGTTAGGACGACGGCCAGGGGGGCAACAAAATGTGTTTTTACCTGGCTTTTGAAATGACTTTTTACCTACCACTTGCATAGCAACCCGCGTGCCAACAATTGAGAAATCGAGTAACTCGTTTTATCGTATGTAATTGCGCGCACAGTTCATGAGGGATCGAGCGCCAGCGTCTATGCAATTTGCATAACGCCATGCAATGTGGCTCCGCAGGCTATGCAAAGTGCATAGAGTTCACTCGCGGTGAGGACGTCGCAGTCTTCTACTCAGTGTGGACTGAGAGACACCCAACATTGCCGCGGCGGCAGACTGGTTCCCCTCGGACATACGAAGGGCCTCGTCGATGAGGTAGTCCTCCACCTCATCGAGTGTTGGAAACGTTCCGTTCCAGATAAACCGCTCTTCCGATTCCTCCACGACTCCCTTCACGTCCGCACCGATGTATTGCCGGAGGTAGTCAACGGACCTTGTCATGGAGGAGTCGCGGCTGAAGGCGTCCATGATCATCGATTGAAGCTCTCGGACGTTACCGGGAAATGAGTAGCCGGACAACAACTGCACGACTTCCCGGGAGACTGCCGGGGCCGGCTTGCCCAGAAGCGCGGCGCTTTCGGCAACAAAGTACTCAATCAACATCGGCAAATCCTCTTTTCTGTCCCGAAGCGGAGGAATCTCTACGTGGTGGGCACGCAGGCGGTAGTAGAGGTCCTTGCGGAATTCGCCCTCGGCCTCGGCCTTCTTAAGGTCCACGTTTGTGGCGGCGATGATCCTTGCGCTGCTCTGTTTGGTGCGGTCGCTTCCGAGCGGATAGTACTCCCCCTCCTGCAACAGACGAAGCAGTTTGATTTGAGAGGGCATTTGCAGATCGCCGATCTCGTCGAGAAACAAAGTCCCGCGCGCGGCGGACTCGATCAATCCCGCACGGTCCGTTTCCGCTCCGGTGAAAGCGCCGCGCTTGTGGCCAAAAAGCGTATCGGAAAAGACGGTATCGTCCAGGCCGGAGACGTTTACCGGAATAAAGCGGCCCTGTGCGCCGGAAACGTCGTGAAGGGCGCGTGCCACCAGCTCCTTTCCGGTGCCGCTCTCACCCGTAACGAGTACAGCCTTTGGGCTCGGCGCAACGGCTTCGATGTACCGGAATAGTCGGCTCATCTCCGCGGAAACGGTCAGGATCGACACAAAGGCCTCGGGATGGGCGGGCGGCTCGTCGGAAGCGGGTGTGGACAAAACCTCCACCTCTTCCTGTAGGCGCCGAACCAGCAGACCATTGCGGACGGCGGTTGCCAGGCGACTGGGCTCAACCGGCTTTGTCATATAGTCAAAGGCGCCGATCCGCATACACTCGACGGCGGTCTCGAGACTCTCAACGGCCGTAATGACAATCGTCGTTACCTCAGGATGTGACTGTGCCAAGCGCGCCAGAAGCTCCTGCCCGGATATGTGTGGCATATTCAAGTCCAGAACGATTAGCGCGGGTGTCTGGGACTCAACAAAGTCCATCACCTCCCGGCTGTCCGTGAGCACATCGATGCGGCTGTAGCCGAGATCTTGCAGGATCGACCCGTAAAGCTCAGCGGTGAGTTGGTCGTCGTCTACTACGAGGATTCTGTCCAGGTTTTGTTGAGCCACGCTGGTTGGATATTAGCAGTTTCGCATCCCGCGAATAAAGCCTCGGTCGATGTAGTCCTTGAGCGCGAATGCCGGGTAGCCCTGGACCGAAAAGCCCCACTTGCCGACAACGCCGTTACCAAACCCCATGTTTAGCCCGACCAGGTAGCTCGACTGCGGCGAAAAGCTCCGCAACTGAGCGCTTCCGGCCGCAAGGGCAAACACGTTGTCAAGGAGTATTTCCTGCTGACGGACCGCGTACACGCCCACCTTGTCCAAGGGTTGTGGAAGAAAGTTGATACAGTCTCCCCCGCCGAGGATGCTTCTCGCTCGCGCCGATTGCAGGGTCGGTCCCACCGCGAGGCCCGGGTCGTCGCCGCTGCTCAGGCCGGATGCGACAAACACCCCCGGTACCGAAACACCGGTGCACAGAAAAGCCATATCGCAGCGAAGCTCACGACCGGAGGTCAGCGTGACGACGGTGCGATCCTCACCCCGGACCGACCGCACACGGAGGCCGGTCAGGACTTGTACCCCGCGCCGCCGAAGAAGCGACCGAACTCGGCGACGCATACCGTTTGAGTAGCTCGGCAGCACACCGCGTGGGCCGATGATTGTTGGTGGCGTTCGCGCACGCACACCAAGACGCCGTGCCAGTTCGACGGTGGCAGCGGCCATTTCAGAACCGCCAACACCGGCTCCGACCACGACCACGGTCGGAAACACGCCGTTCTCCTCCACAAACGAGTCCACATAGCCGCCGGCGGTAACCAGGTTTTCGATTGGCTTTACGGGGAAAACGTTCCCTCCGTCAACCGGAAAGCGAGGGACGACGTCGCTGCCTATGTTGCAGGAGAGGACGTCGTAGCGTTCGGTTTCGCCGCCCTCCAATGTGATTGACTTGGATTGGTGATCGATCCGGACGGCCTTCCCGATCACAAATGAGGCGCCGTTTTTTTTGGCAACGGCTGCGGCGGGAAACCGGTTCTGAAGCTCTGTATACCGACGGGCGAACATTCCCGGCCCCATGCCCGAGTAGTAGTGATACGGGCGAGGGCTTACAACACAGACCTCGTGGCCCGCCTCCACAAGCTTGTGAGACTCACAAACAAGGGGCATGTGCGCGTGCCCCGCGCCAAGTAATACGATTCGTGCCACCATCATCTCCTGTTGACGGATTGTCTGCGTACGCGCCGCATTTGTTTTACCGTCATCGACAGATAACTTCGATCGATTTTGCGGGGGCGCCTGCCGGCAAAGGCGCGTTCCTGGAGGATGCTGCCGCACCGCCGAACGTGGGCGGCAATGGACGTGTACCGCCGCGCCGCCCTGTTCTGCCATTCCGTCCAGCCGTCCACCGTTGGGGGCGGAATGTCGTCCTTCTCGCCCATCTCAACGACTCGGCGACCCAAGGACCTGATCCCCAACGTGCGCCGACGAATCAGGACAAAACCGGACACTCCCAGCACAATTGCCAACACGATTGCCGCAGACATCGGCGGCAACCACGGAGCAAGGCCGGCGCCGTTCGACTCCTCAGGACCCGGCTGCGGTCGAGCAAGCGCGGCGGCGAGCTGCGCCTGGGTGTACCGGTCACGTGCGATCCGAAACCTGCCGCCGTCGGCCTGCATCGGTGGTGTTGCCTCCACAACTCGCCAGTAGCCCGCGGGATCAAACACCTCGGCCCAGGCGTGCGAGGAAAAACCGGTTACCTCCGTGTCAAAGTACTCATCTGATGCAGCAACGAGAATGCCGGTGACATAGCGGACCGGAATGTCATTGAGAGCCGACAGGACACAAAACGCGCCGGCGTAGTGAACGCAGTAACCGGCCTTAGTTTTGCTGAGGAGCTGCAGTACAATATCGCCGCCTTGGGGAAGGTCCGGTACGTCGAGGCTGTAGCTTGTGTCGCGGCGGATCAACTCGAGCACCGCGTTTATCGTCGGCGCAAATCCTGCTCGGGCGGCCTCCCGTGCGGCGGCTGAGACCTCTGCCGGCACGTCGGACGCCAACTCAACGGTACTCGGCGCCTCCCCTTCCGCCACAAAAAAGGAGGGGGGAACCAATTGTAGCTCGATGACGTCGCCGAAGGACAACGGTGGGTCGGCGGCGATCCCCCCAGCCCGCATGGACGGGGTAATGATCTGCCAAGTCCCGCCGTTACGTCGGTAGGCGACCGTGTCGAGTGTATGGGGAATTGCCTGGTATAGCTCGGTTCGTATGGTGATCCGTAGCTCCGCCGGACTCGACAGTACACCCGCTTCGGACAGGCGCTGCACAATGGAGTTACGTTGCCCTTCCTCTTCCTCGCTGTCAACTGTGGCACCGTGCTGTGAAACGCCCCACGCGTCGCCGAAATAGCGTGTGAACACCGCGCTGCGTAGGTAGTACGTACCCGGGGATACCGCCTCTACGTTGAAAACCGGTCCCGCGCTCAAGACCGGTCGGCCGCCCAATTGGCTCGAGTTGTGACCAAACCCGTAGCCGGGAATCGAGAATATAAGGGGATAATTGGGGATAAAATCAACTACCACACGCCGGAAAAACGGAGCGGCGCTATTGTCCACGAGAGCGCTTCCCGCCGGAAGCGAATCGCGAATTGCGAGCGCAGGGATACCGACGGCCACCGACACGAGGACAAAGGCGCCCAGTACGGCCTTCCCGGAGGCAACCACTACCGCGGCGCCGGCTGCGAGCACCCATGCGAGCATAAGCCGGGAATCACCGAGGGCAATCGCGAGGGGCACAATCACACCGGCCGCCCAAGCAAACAGCGCCCCAAGTGCGCGGTGGAATCCCCTGTTTGCCACAAAGGTCCTCGACCCGACAACAAGCACCGCTCCGGCATTGCTGAGCATAGCGGCGGCGAGTAGAAATACGTAAGCAACCGATCCACCAGGCCGGGCCTGCTGTAACCGGTCAAACCACGCAACGTACGCCGAAAAGGGAATAATTACCGCATTGACCAAAAACACAATGGCTACGGTGGACCAGGCGGTGACTGCAACGGCAGCATAGACCCGTGCAATGATCGGGCGCGTTGAGGAAACATGTGCACCAAACACCGCCCACGGACCAACCGCCGCTGTTCCGGCAATGGGAAGCCAAAGCGGTCCGCCGGCGTCGGTCACGAAGAACCAAACAATCGGTGGTGCAAGACTCAACACCGCAAACACAAGCGTCCGGAGCGCCATGGGAAGTATGTGCCTAACAGAGATCTTCGGCACTCTCCACCACCTCGATCGGCCGCCCCTCGTTTCTAAGCAACCGAGCCCGGTCGAGAGCCCGGACTCGCTCCTCCGGACCACCGGTAAGAACATAGACGACTGCAAGCTCGTGCCCATGAAACTTTTCGGTCAATCCCAGACAGTCTGAGCTATGGCTAACCACCGTCACGAGCCCCGGCGACGACATGACGGAGACCTCACTACGGAGCAGACCGATCGGACCGACGCGACCACGGAAAAAAAGTGCCAACGTCGCGCAGCGGCAGTCCGCCAACCCGCGGCCCGCCAATGGGAACCGTCCCCACCCCGCACCAACAATCGAGCACCGGGTGCCCTGCGAGACGAACCGAGATCCAAGCGCCAACGCCGACTCGACGCAGGCATCTTCGGCGCGAAACAACTCTTCGCCGGACAGGCCGGAGGGTCGAGTATCCACGATGATCGTTGCAACATCGTCCGCCGTCGACTCGTATTCCTTTGTGACCGGCACCCCTAAGGCGGCGCTCCGCTTCCAGTCGATGTCGCGCGCGGCGTCGCCGTAGGCAAACGGCCTGAGACTACGAAACAAGAGAGGATCGGCAACACTTCCCGACGCCATGCCACCCGCCACAAGTGTTACACCGCGTGTGGACTCCCGCGTCGGTCGGGCGCGGAGCCGCCTGGGATACACGTAAAACGTTCGGGCGGACAATCGGCGGTAGAAGGTGAACAGCCCGAGGGGATCCGTAACACCAACACGGCCGACCCCCACGACGTAAATGCCTCGGTAGGGGCAGCTTACTCGGTAGGAGAAAACCTCCCGTGCCCCCCGTCTGAGGCGCAGATACTTGTCCGTCAAACCGATCGAAAAGCCCCTTCGTGTTCCGACCATCTCGAGACGAATGCGACCGTACGGCCACGGACCTTCCCTCGCTACCGACACCGAGTACCGTACCACCGACCCCTTTTCCGGGTGATCGGTGCTGTACTCCTCGGAGAGGCGTACGGACTCTAGGGCCAGGAAGGTTACCCCTGCCGCAAGCGCGGCATAGACAATCAAGCCCCAAAAAACGATCAGGAACAGGCTATCGATGTAGCTACCGGCCAGATATGTGACAAGGAGGACGGCGACAACGGCCGGAATCGCGTTGCTTTTCATTCAAGGCCCGTGGGCATTTGGAGCTTGCCGAGGATGGTCTCCACGAGCCGGGCCGGCGTGTTCCCCTCCGCCCGGGCATCTACGCTGAGCCGAAGCCTGTGACGCAGAACCGGCACTGCCACCGTGCCAATGTCTTCGGGCAAAACATAGTCACGCCCGTCGTAAAAGGCATTGGCCCTCCCTGCGCGAAGCAGATGGATCGTAGCGCGCGGACTCATCCCTAAGGTAATCTGGGGATTGTTTCTGGTACGCTCGGCGATCGAAAGTGCGTACCGCCTGACTTTCTCATCCACGTGGACCGATTGGACGCCCGCTTTTAGCGCGTTTAGTTCACTCTCGGAGGCCACCGCCCGGACGTTTTGGTTTCGGGAAGGGTCCAGATGATCCACGAGGATTCTCTGTTCTTCGGCGATCTGTGGATAGCCTATTCGCACCGACAGCAAAAACCGATCGAGTTGCCCCTCGGGAAGATCAAAGGTGCCGGCATATCCCGTGGGGTTTTGTGTAGCGGCAACAAAAAAGGGATCGGGCAGCCGACGGAGAACTCCGTCGACCGTGACCTGCCCTTCCTGCATTGCCTCGAGGAGCGCGCTCTGGGTACGCGGAGAGGCGCGGTTTATTTCATCGGCAAGCACAAACTGATGCATAACGGCGCCCGGCCGATAGCTAAACTCAGATAGCTGAGGGTCCCAGGTGTTGATGCCGACGATATCGCCGGGCAAAAGGTCCGGGGTGAACTGAATGCGCCCAAAATCGAGGCCAAGCGCCGCGGCCATGGACCGCGCTAACGTCGTCTTCCCCACACCGGGCACATCTTCGATAAGCACGTGGCCGCCGGCAAGGAATCCCAGAACCAAAAGCCGAACAACCCGTTCGGAACCAATAAACTCTTTTCGCACCGCCTCGGTTAGGTTTTTAACTACTGATCTATGATCCTTTGCACCCACAGGTAACGAGAATAGCACATTCGGACCTTCGCTTGCCGGCGCGGGCTTTGCGGCGTATTTTGCAGGTATGGAAGCTACGGACACAAAAAAATACGCGATTCTCGATTTAGAAGGGGCAACGTGTACTTCGTGTATTATTACAATCGAGCATCTTGGTCGCAAAATGAAGGGTGTATCCGACGTTTTTGTCGACCGCGGCACGGAGACTGTGCAGCTCGAGTATGATGGAAACGAAGAGTCGTTGGACAAACTGTGTAGCCTGATCGACCGGATAGGCTACAAGGCAACTATTCGCACGACCGGCAACGAAGTGTCGGCATAGAGCCTCCTTGAAAACGTACGCCCACGGATTTCCGCAGATCGGCGAAAATCACGAGTTTTGTCAGGCGGTCAAAGCCTATATGGCTTCCGATGTGTCGGGCTCTTCCGGTGTGTCAAACGATCTTGCGGGCGACCTCGCACGCATCGACAAGCGCCGTCTCGAGACTTACGGTACATACATCGACATCTACGCCACGGGCGAGTTAACCCGGTTCGACGCCGTACTCGATACAGCGGTTCTTTGTGGACTGTACGACGCAACCGACGATGCCGCGTACTACGGTCGTTGCGTCGGCGAAAACCGCCTGACGCGACGACCATGGTTTACTACCAACCGGTCCTATCTTGTGCCGGATTTTCGCGACAAAAAGCCGGGGGATCTGCGCCTCGCTTTGCCCACTGCGGGCGGGGCCGATACGTCCCAACGAGCGGTGCTCCCACGCGCGGTGCTGGGACCGTTTACATTGCTCCGAATCGCAAACGGCATCGATCATAAAAACTTCGGAGACTATCTCCACGCACTCGCCCTGATCTATCGGGACTTGGCCGCAACTGTTGGACCTCTGTGGATTCACGAGCCCGGGTTTGCACTCGAGGTTACTCAAGAACAGATCAGTCGCGCAGCGCACTGCTACGAAACGATCGCCGCGGCAGGCGCAGACATAACGCTTTTTACCTACTACGACGACGTCGACTTCCTTTCCGATTTGCTCGATTTTCCGGTGGCCGGGATCGGCTTGGACTTTATCGGTGGGGACAACAATCTTACTGAAATCATCGAGCGAGGTTTTCCTACGGATACGACCTTGCTGGCCGGACTTGTTGACGGCAGGTCCATCTGGCGCACGGGCATTGACGAGGCCGTGGACACGCTCGCGGCGCTCAAAGGTGCGGGTGTTCGCAAGCTTATGGTCGGAAACGGTGCGCCTCTATATCACCTGCCGGTAACAACGGCGCGCGAGGACTTCGACATCGAGCTTGACGAATCGCTGGCGTTCGCGACCGAACGGCTGCAAGAGATAGCCACCATTGCCGAATACTTCGACAAAGGAACAAAATGGACCGCGAGGGCCTGGTTCTCGTTTGAACACGACGAGAGCGTCCGGTCCCAGGCGGCCGCACTCCGAGAAGACTACGCGCAGACCAGCAAGGATCACTCGCCGGCGACGGTGCGAAACGTCGCCCAGGCTATGCAGGTTTTGCCCATCGTTGCCCCGCCTGGGGCTCAGTTGGACGGCCCTGACTCAGACATAGTTCCCCTTGTGGGTACCGACAATCCCACAGAGCTCGTCGAGCGCGCGGTGGACGGGTTAAAAGGCGTTGTCACAACCAAAAACGGCTACGTGTTAACACATGGGATTTCCGAGTATCGGCCGCCGATTATTGTCGGCGATATAGCACGACAATCATCTCTCTCCTACGCCACCAAAACTGATAAGCCGCTGCCGACCGACGCGCGGCGGGCGATAGCGATTATTCCGGGACCGATGACAATCACCGGTTGGAGCTACGTTCGCACGGACGTAGACCCGCTCGATTTTGCATATCAGGCGGCAATAGCCTTGCGCTCCGAAGTGGAACAGATCGAGGCGCGGGGAGTCGGGAATATTCTCATCGAGGAGCTCGGGCTCGGCGGCATGGCGCCCGCAAAACGTCGGGAGTGGTTCGATTTCTACTCCGCATCTGCGCAACTGGTTGGCCTTGTGGCCGGCGCCGCCGGATCGGAGACACTTGTGCACCTTGGCCTACGCCCGGGCGCCGCCGTCGAGGCCGGCCGTCACATGGGCGAAATCCACGTGGACGGCATTGTTATTGGGATCGGAGACGAGCTCGAGCTGGTTACAAGACGCATTCTACGCTCAGGCCACCGCGGACTCTTGATTCTTCAGGCCGATGAAACCACGGAACCCGAGGCCCTGGAAGAAGCGCTCGAGCACCTCGTGGGCCTGGCGGGCGCGAAGCGAATTTGGCTTATGGTAGGGTGCACCGGTTCAAACGGAGCCTCCGACTGCGCGCCGGAGCTGATTGATCGGTTGCGCCCGGCAATAGAGCATTTCCGAAGCTCCGCCAGGGCGAAATAGCATGTAAGCTGCGGTACCTATCGTGCGGCAGCCACCCAACTCTTTGCAGCGGTTGTTAGATCGTCCCTACAGCCGTAAGAATGCCGACAACTCCCCCGCCAAAGCATAACAGTGATACGACCATGCCGATGGCGGACGGGAACGTGTAGGTGCGGAGGTAGCTAACAGACACGGTGCCCAATAGCACCGCAGAGAGGAGAAGCGCAATCGCAAGAGCGATGAGTGCGCCGACCGCCATGCTTACTTGGAGTAAAACTCAACGATAAGCTGCTCTTCCGCGATGGTCGGAATCAAATCACGCGTAGGGAGCGCAGTTATCGTAGCGGTAAGGTCGTCGGGTGAGAAGGTGAGCCACGGCGGCACCGGGCGCGAATTGTTTTCGGCAACCAGCCGACGAAGAAGATCCTTGGTGTTCTTTTTGTCTCTCGCGGTGACCGCGTCGCCCTGGCGGACTACCGCCGATGGAACGGTTACCTTGCGGCCGTTGAGCTCGACGTGACCGTGACTAACCAACTGACGAGCCTGAGACCGGCTTGTAGCCATTCCGAGACGATACACGATGTTGTCGAGCCGCCGTTCGAGCAGCACAAGCATGTTCGTACCGGTAACACCCGGCATTTTCTTGGCGCGATAGAAAAGATTGCTAAACTGTCGTTCCGACAGACCATAGGCGAACTTTAATTTCTGCTTTTCTTTGAGCTGCCGCGCGTACTCAGTTTGGCGAATACGACCACGCTTGGGAATTCCAGGCCCGGCCGGCTTCCGTTTAAGAAGGCGGTCGTATTTCATGTTTCCAAAAATGTTCAGCCCCATTCGACGGACAATCTTGCCCTTCGCGGTGGAGTTTCTAGCCATCCACGTATCTCCTTTCTGTAGAGGCAACAAGATAGGGGAATGGGCATCTCTTGTCAAGGACGACCATGTTACTCCTTCCCCGCAAAGAGGCCCTTCAGACGCCCAAAAAGGCCCTTCTTCTTTTTCTCGGGCTTTTCCGCCTCTTTTGCGGGGACGTCCCCGTTTTTGACCGGTTTGGGCGCGGCGCTTCCGCCGCCTCCGGCGGTTCGTCTCTGCGCGCTCGAATCCGTGGCCCCGTGGTGCCCACCGGAACGGCCGCCGTCTCCGGGTCCCGACTTCGATCGATCACCAAACGACTCTCCGTACTTTTCCTTGTAATGTTCCAGGCGCTCGTCCAGACTCTGCGACCGCTTAGGCGAGCCGGTACGTTCGGCGTCGCGCCGGGCGTCTCTGCCGTGGCCGTTGCCGCCGCCCTTTGCCTCCGCCTTGGCGGCCGGATGCGGCGCCCCGGCGGGTCGGGCATGCTTTTTGTGTACCGGCGGAGCACCACCCTTATGAGGCTGCGCCGGCCGCTTAGTCGGCTGTGCCGGATGCTTGTTCGGCTGGGACGACCGAATCGCCGGCTGCGATGAGCGCCTATGGGGCTTGCCAGGTCGGGAGCCGCCGCGCGGGCCATCGTAGCGGTCAAAGTAAATTCGGGCGCCCTCACTCTTGTCTTCAACAAGAAGCTCATCGGAAATGTGCTGTGTCGGAATCTTTCTGCCGATAAAGCCCTCGATTGATTCCAGTCCAAAGACAAAAAATTCGTCCGCGAGGGAGATCGCCTTGCCCTCACGCCCCACCCGCGCGGTGCGACCGATCCGGTGCACGTAGCTTTCAGGATCTTCGGGAAGATCGTAGTTCACCACCATCGCCAACCCATCGACATGAAGGCCGCGGGCCGCAACGTCGGTGGCTACGAGGTACTGTAGCTTACCCTCCTTCAGATCGTTGATAAGCTTTATTCGCTTCGACTGCGGCAAGTCGCCCATGACAAATCGCGCGGGGTAGCCATTGAGCTCGAGGCGCTTGGCGATCTCCTCGGATGCTCGTTTTGTATTCGTGAAGATAAGCACGTTTTCTGGTTTGTCTCGCTCGAGAATGCCCAAGAGCAGCTTCATTTTCTCACTGCGCGAGACGTGGTAAAGCGTCTGGTCGATTGACTCCACGGTAATCTGATCGGGGCGTATCTCGATTTCCGCGGGATTGTTCATGTACTCCCATGCGAGATTCCGCACGCGAGTACTCAACGTGGCGCTAAAGAGCATGGTCATACGCTCTTCGCTCGGCACCATCTTCCGCATCATGTACCTGATGTCCGGATAAAATCCCATATCAAATAGTCTGTCCGCTTCGTCGATTACCGCTATTCCCATCTCTCGCAAGTCGAGTTTGTTCGATTTGTTGAAGTCGATAAGGCGGCCGGGCGTACCCACGACAATTTCCACCTTGTCCTGGAGCAACGCCTCTTGTGCGCCGTACCCGACGCCGCCGTAAATACAGCCTATTCGGAACGGCAGGTGCTTCCCGAGAAGCTTGGCCTCCGTCTCGATTTGCACAGCGAGCTCGCGCGTCGGCGCAACAATCAACACGCGGCGATCCTTGTACCGCGGATCCGTGGTCAAGAGCTGGAAAATGCTAATCAAAAAGGCGGCGGTCTTACCCGTTCCAGTTTGAGACTGGACCGCAACGTCACGCCCTTTTAATGTGTGCACAAATGCCTCGGCCTGCACCTCGGTGCATTCGGTAAACCCGGCATCGCGTATGCCGGCCATCAAATTCTCATCAAGTTCTAGTTCATCAAATTGCATGTAGCCGTAGAATATCAGTTAGCGGCCACCAAAGGAACCTCCGCACGCGGACGAGCTTCTTTTCCAAACGGTGCGTGCTTTAATGGAAGTCGATCGCTCTGCTGTGAGGAGCACGGGCTGTAGACCGATGCACCGAAACGTAATCCGGACTACCTCCGGTCTGCGGCAACCGAGCCGTCGCCTGTCACGGCGACGACCTGTCCGGCAACTGTCGAGGCGCACCGCGCGGTTGACATGGGGTTGCGCGGGGCCGTAAATTCAGGGGAGCAAAGCAAAAGGACGCCGCCATGGATAGCTATCGTGACAAGATCTCCGCGCTTCAGAGGGAAATTCAAACCGACCGGCAAAATATCGCAAAGGACTACCAGGGAATCGGGGAAAGTGTGTACGCGGATCCCCCCTCGGACGTAAAGCCCGAGCCGGTGGTAGGCGAAATTGCCGACCGACTCGAGAAGATAGATGCAAATAACAAGAACATCAGGCGAATCGAGGAGATTGCCGCGCGTCTTGCGGCAATAGATGAAGAGCTCCAGGCGGACAAGCGCGGGATAAGAGAGCTCGAAGAGGGACTTGGTCCGGTCTACGAGCAGGTAGGAACGGTCGCCTTCCGCGTGTACAAAGAGAATCCGTTTATCGACCAAGAATACGTCACCGTGTTTTCGGACATGGTAAACAACCAAGAAGAGATTCGAGACGCCGAAAACGAGCTTGCGGAGATCGAGGCCGGACTCGAACAGAAACCGTTTCTAGAGCGTGTTGTCCTGAAAGGGAAGGTGCTGCTCCTGAAAAGCCGACGTTCGTCGCGGGAGTCCGCCCTTCCCCGTCTGGCCCGGCGTGCCGGCGAGCAGATTTGTGCCGGCAACTTCATCGAATCGGTGGACGATCCGGCCCTCAACGAGGCGGCCGGCCCATGCCTCGATGTTAAGTCACGTGTGAACGAGATCGAGGAGCGGGACCTCGCGCTGCGCGAAGAGGCGGAGACACTCACAGTCGAGCTGGAGACGCTGGGTGCGGAGAAGCGATACTCACGAAGAGTCTCGGAAATTCGTCGCGAGAACGAAAATCTCGAGCAGGCCCTCGCGGATCTGTTCCAAAAGCTCGGCGAGGTCTATCGCGGGACGCTGGACGGGGAACCCGCTGAGGCGGACCGCAAAAAGCTCCTCGCCTCGATCCGGGACGCCGAGAAGGCAAACGACGACAGGGAAGAGCACATACAACGCCTCCAGGCGGCAATCGAAGTGAAACGGCTCAACGATGAGATCGGCCGTATGGAAGGCTCGATTAAGAGCCTGCAGGAACGAATCGAACGTCAGCAAGCCGAGATCGAGAGCATTCGCGAAAAGATCGGAGAAACGGAAGGACTTCGCGCGGAGCAGGAAGAGCTCCGCGGCGACGAAGCTTCGCTATAGCTCAACGCGCCGGTTGGTAGCCTCTTCGCCACCCAGATCACGCGCTCCCCACACGCCGGCGCATACTGCCTACGGTGCGACGGCACCACTCAGGTAGGCTTCCAGCCGAGTAAGGTATTCATCAAAGGCAAAGCCCATCCTAACCCTCTTACGACCTTCCATGCCCAATCGCCACGCGGTTTCCGTGTGGTAGAGCAGGTCCGAGAGCCTTTTGGCCAGGCTGTCTACGTTTTTTGGCGGAACCAAGTAGCCCGTTTCGCCGTCACTGAGCCATTCCGGGATTGCGCCGACGTTCGCTCCGACGACGGGCCGTGCACGGTTCATTGCCTCGAGGCCTGTCGCGCCGAATGGCTCCGGCCAATGCGAGGGCATGGCCACAACCTTTGCCTCGCCATAGAGCCGGCCTAATTGCGCATGTGATATCCAGCCGTGGAAACGAACGTAGTTGTCCAGGCCGAGCTCCACCGTCAACTCGCGGAGCTGCTGTTCGTAGTTTCCGGATCCAACGATGTGAAGAAATGCGCCCGCGCGCTCGGTTTGATCTACCAAGACCTTGAGCGATCTTAACAACGTGTCGACGCCGCGCTCTTTTAGCAGGCGCCCCACGTACAGGATGACCGGATCCTTGGGAAACCGCTCGAGGTCGTCCGGATCTGTACAACCCAAGAACAACCCCGTCACATCCGTATGCTGGGCGAGGTCGTTGTCGGGACAATCTCTAACGTCCACGGGCACCGCAGCGGCGGGCAGCACGGCAACTCTGTCCCTAGGAAACCCGTTTATCAGAAGCTGGTCGAACATGTACCGGCTCGACACCAGAGTGAGGTCGTAACGACGGCTTTTCCCAAGTTCCCTCCGAGCGCGACCTATGGCCGAGAAAGAAACACCACGGCTTCCGTCCGGCTTTTGCGCTTTGAGGAAGGCAAGGTCCGCCCAGCACGAACATCCAACCGGCTTCATACAGGGACGTTTTGAGTAGCTCAGCAGGTTTGTCCCTTTTGGGCAGACGGCCGCCAGCTCGTGAAGATATCGAACCACCCTTGGTCTGTCGCTTAGCCCGGCGAGCATATCGGCGGCAAATCGATTGTGGATGTATATGACGTCCGGAACCGCGGAGTCGACGATTTGCGCAAAGGTGCCGGTCAATTCCGGCTGATGATCGCCGCCGGAGTCGAGATCAGGTTCATGGCCGAGCTGATCAGTGTACCGGAAGATTGTATCAAACAGGCGGGCATATTCCCTGAGCCGATTGCCCACCGCGGATGCGTAGGCAAGCGCCACCACATGGCCACGTCGCTGTAGCCCGCCCGCCGCTTCGGCGATGCCTTGCTCGACGTTTCCGCGGTACCCAAAGACATCATTTACAAACAGAATACGCACAAGGACCGATCCCTACCCGTCTACTCGGGTAACCACCAATGTAAGACTTCCCGCTTGCTCGCTTACAACTTCCATACGCAACTCACGCGCGCCGGAAACTTCCACGCGGAAGCCGCTATCAAGGCCGACTTTTCCCGCATTAGACGCCACCTGACGGTCGTTATTGTACAACCGAAGCTCCACGGGCGTGCGCTCTTGCCCCGGCAGATTGACCTCATAGACGCCCGCTTCCGGCAAATGGAGGTATAGCTCGCCGCGCACAGGCACATCCTCGTAGGGCTCGGACCTGGGCACAAACCGCATCGTTTGGGTCGCGGGGGCGTCGCGCGTCGTGTAGGATTCTTCGGGCACAAGGCGCCTGAGGACACCGTGGCGACCGACCACAACAATGCCGTCGTCATTGAGGAGAGCACCGCCCGGCGCCCACCACTCGCCATCCGTGCTCCAGAGCGGGGAACCGTCGCTACGATCAAGGGCAACGACGCCCCCTGTGTCAAGCGCAATCACAACCATTGCTTGGGCGAGGGCAACGGGCAATGAAGACGGCTCGGCGAGACCTTGTGTCCAGATTACGGCGGCCTCCCGGACCGATATTCCCACGGCCATACCCGACTCATCTACGACAAAAACCTCGCCGCTGTCGGGATCGACCCCTGGAAGTCCGAGTACCGGTCCGATATTCGCGATATCCAAAGGTGTGTAGCTTCCGTCCTCGAGGGAAACTGTTCCGACGCTTCCTTGCCGGCCAAAAACAATCAAGACGTCGTCCATGCCGGCGAGGTGTCGTGGAGTGTCGCCGGTCGCACGGGAAAGCCAGCGCTCCTCACCTGTGGCGCCGTCGAGCAGCATAATGCGCCCGTTTCGCATCCCGACCGCCACGTCCCCGGGGGACGCGGCCAAGGCGGTTACCGCGGAACCCACAACGGTGGTCCAGGCCTCCAGGCCTTCCTCCGGATCGTACGCGTGAACCGCGCTTGCGCCGGCCAAGACAAACGAGCCGTGCGCCACGATCGGGCCTGCCGTAATAGGCCCGTCCACATCGGCGGTCCAAAGCTTGGTGCCGCGTGCCAATAAAAACCCGTAAAGTCTTTTGGGACCTTCAGGAAAACAAATCACATCACCGGAGATCGCCGCGGCTCCTTCCACGCGCCGGCCGAGCTCCGTTGTATCGATAAGTGAGCCGTCCTGCACCCGGTACGCGAGGACATATCCGTCCTCGCTCAAGACCAATAGCGATTCGCCAACACGAAACGGGCGCGTTTCCACCGGTCGACCGATGGATGTCTCCCACACCACGGCTGGGGCGCCGCGAGAAAGGTCGGGGAGCGTTACGCGGCCGGTCTCCGGAACGCCGTCGTCCGGGTCGCCGCGGTCGGCTTCCGCCGGATCTTGGATGTCCGTTGGAACATCGGGCGAGGTACCGTCTCCGGAGTCCGTGCTCACCGGACCGCCGCCCGGCGGATCGCCTGGATCACCATCCGAGGAGTCGCTACTGCCACCACAGCCGCCCGCCAGCGCGATAAACAACACCGTGGCCGCAATAAGCAGTGCCCGCCACCTCACTCTTCCGCTCCCTGTCTGCCCGCTCTGCGACCTGCTTCCAGCACGGCGAGCCCGGCCTCAACCCTGCCCCGACGGACGGCCACAAGGTACAACGCTGCATCCAGAAAGCTCGCATCCTCCCCGAGCAAGTCACGGAGATCGCCACGGCCGGAAGCCACCAGTACAACGTCTAGAGCACGGAAGAACTCCGCCAACGTTAGCTCGCATCGATAGAGACGATCGAGGAGCTCGGCTTCCGCAACCGCGCGTGCGGTGCGCGCCGGGACCGTGTCCACCAGGACCGCTCCACCGCCCGCCGCGGCAGCCATATCGTCCATAACCCGGGAAACCAGAATTGCCCGCACGACCAAATCCTCA
Source organism: uncultured Spirochaetales bacterium (assembly GCA_964519835.1). GTDB lineage: Bacteria > Spirochaetota > Spirochaetia > DSM-27196 > CAZFLD01 > CAZFLD01. The sequence continues at coordinate 42,193 of CAZFLD010000010.1, read as the reverse complement.
TCGACGGTATCTCCGACCACCAGGGCACGCGCCAAGATCGTTGTATAGTCCTCGGCGTCGGCCAACGAGTCCCCGGCGGCTCCCGCGAATGCTACGGCGGTCCACCCATGCTCTCTCAGCCAGTTTAGCGGCACAAATGCAAAACCCGAGCGCGCGCCCTCCTCTCGTGTTTCCTCGGCAAAACCCTCGGCGAGCGCCGCGGTCTGTGCCGCCTGGGACACGGGCCGCACGTCGGATGCAAAGCTCACTACGACATCATATGGGTACACAGCGGGGAGAATGGCCGACTCCGGACTTCGTGCGCTTGTGCCCCGGCCGGCAATGTCTTGCGCGGCGGTAGAGACGACCCGCTCCGTGAGTGTCTGAACAAAGCGGCTCAACACGGGCCCCAGCTCCGAATCCTGCGATGCCCGCAGCTGAGCGTAGCGGTTGCGGAGGACCGCAAGAAGGGACCACCGAAGTGCCTCCGAAAGCCGGTCCGATTGACCCGGAGGATCGGCCGCGAGACGTCTCTTGGCCTCCGCTACGACCTCCCGCCCCGCCTCGCGATAGCTCTCCAAGGCCGCCTGTTCCTCGGCGCCGTCGAGACCGCGCCGGTACTCGTCGAGATCCGCCTCAGCGGCGGCGAGTAAGCTCGCCGCGGGTTCCTCTACCAAAAGATCTTCGGCCAGGACCTGCAGATACCAAGCGCCGGCCTCGAGCATCGGAGTCGAACCTGACCCGGCCTCCGCAATCAAAAGCCGCTCTCCGGGCGTGGCCGCAGTCCAAAACAAAACAACTCGCGGAGCCAGGTACGCAATCAAAGGAACTTCGACCGCAAGCCTGCGAAGGTGGGAAAAGGCAAGTCGCACCGGTGTCTCGACAAGCGCGGCAGCCTCGGAAGGCCTCCGTGAGTCCAGAATCAAGTCCGGCGACAATGCCAAGCTCCGCGCCGCACCCAACATCGTCTCTTCCAAGACTTCGGCCCGTGTCAAAGCCGCACTAAGTGTCCTTAAGTCCGAAGACAGATCCACCGCGGCCTCTTCGGCCGCCTGCACGTGCATCTCGAGGAGCTCCCGCGCCTCGGCGCGGCCCTCCGCGGTCAGCAAACGCCACCACCACTCGTCCACGGCGCGGCGAAGCACAAACCGGAGCGAGGCGACGCTTGACCGGTTGGGTACATCGATTGCACCGTCGAGCGCCTCTATGTAGGCGGAAACCGCATCGGCCCCACTCAGCTCGTCGACTACACCGTAGATGTTATCGCGAGCATCGACCAGTTGCTCCGCGGGAAGCCCGAGGGACGATAGCCGGTCCAGCAAGTACTGCGCAGCCCCCGCGTACCCCGGTTCGTCCGGCAACGGTCTCTCGTCCGCAAGAAGACCAAGGAGGTCCGATTCAAGGCGGTTGATGTCCCGAACCATGGCGGAGGCTGCGACGGTCTGTGTCCGCCCTCCGGCCCCACCGTCGTATTGAATCGAGTACCCGAGGTCGCTCAGGGACCGGATCAGGGTCGGGTAGTCGTCGGATTGCTCCATCCATGCTGCATGAACCCGATCCGTGAATCGTGAGGTCCCATCGGCGAATTGGCCGCGAAGCTGGTCTAGTCGCTCGAACACCAGCCGCAGGTCTGCTCGTGTGTCCGCAGACAAGTCGTTTACCCACGAGGGAGGATCCGCAGCGGCAGAAGAGGCGACAACAAGCAGAAGTACAAGAGCGGCCTGCAAGGGCGGCCGGGAGCGATTCATCGCAGCCCATTGTATCCCAAAAGACCACCGCTTCCCAACAAAGGCCGAGCCCACTACAGTTGAGCCGTGGCCGATCAGCCGTCCCTATTTAGCAGCACATTTAGCGGCACGACAAGAGAACCTCTGGCGTCGCGAATGCGCCCCCGCACACTCGAAGAATTCGTTGGGCAAGAGCACATCATCGGACCTGGAAGACTCCTTCGACGTGCCATTCAAATCGATCAACTCTCTTCTTTGATCTTCTCGGGACCGCCGGGCACGGGGAAAACCACGTTGGCTCGAGTTATTGCCGGCACCACACAGAGCCACTTTACGGCGATTAATGCCGTCCTTGCGGGAGTAAAGGACATTCGGGCCGCCATCGAAGAGGCAAAGGGCCATCGTGAGATCCAGGGCAAGAGGACAATCCTGTTTGTGGACGAGGTTCACCGTTGGAACAAGTCTCAGCAGGACGCATTGCTGCCGTGGGTGGAAAACGGCACCGTTATTCTCGTGGGTGCCACAACCGAGAATCCATTCTTCGCGGTCAACTCCGCGCTGGTCTCACGCAGCCGGGTTTTTCAGCTGAGGCCGCTTACCGACAACAATCTCTGTTCCATCTTGGAGCAGAGCCTCCGGGACGAGGAGAGAGGGTACGGATCGCTCGAGATTACTATCGACGAGGCGGCCAAGGACCACTTGGTCCGTGTGGCCGACGGTGATGCCCGAAGCCTCTTGAACGCCCTCGAGCTCGCAGTAGAGACCTCGGAGCAGAGTGGCGGTAGTATTCACATAACAATCGAGGTAGCCGAAGAGAGCATCCAGCAGCGAGCGCTTCTCTACGACGCCGACGGCGACTACCACTTCGACACGATAAGCGCATTTATCAAGTCGATCAGAGGATCCGATCCCGATGCGGCGCTCTACTGGTTGGCGCGTATGCTCGCCGCCGGCGAGGATCCTCGGTTTGTTCTGCGACGAATGATGATATCGGCGGCCGAGGACATCGGCTTGGCCGATCCACAGGCCCTTACCGTCGCGGTGTCCGCTGCATCCGCCTTTGACCGAATCGGCCTCCCCGAGGGCCGCCTGATCCTCTCGGAAGCCGTCCTGTACCTCGCGACAGCGCCCAAATCCAACTCCGTGCTTTCCGTATTCGACGCAATCAAGACGGTGGAGGAGGAACGCCAAGCCGAGATACCAAATCATCTGCGGGACACGGGTCGCGATGCTGAAGACCTGGGTCACGGCAAAGGCTACCTCTATCCTCATGCCTACAAAGACCATTGGGTCGCGCAACGTTACCTGCCGACGGAGCTCGCGGACCGGACCTTTTTCCGTCCATCCGACTCGGGTTACGAGGGACGTATTAAGCACCAAATCGCCCGGCGCCGCGATTTGCTCGAGGCCGCCGAACAGGCGGGAATGCGGGAGTACGAGGAAAACCTCACCGCTGATCCGTCCGGCGCCGCCCGAAGGCGATGGTCTGCGCGAATTCTCTCCGGCGCCGGTGAAAGCCTCGCTGCGGTTCGGGACGCACTTCTCGATGGGTGGGATCCGCCTCGCCATGCGAGACTCCTGGGTGTCGATCTGGGGGAGGGCCTTCTTCCGTGGGAGCTTCACCGGGCCGCGCCCGAGGGTCTTGTGCTGGCGGTGCTGCGCTCCCCGCGACCGTACGACTCGGCAGTTGTCCGCGCCGCCGAGTTACCGGAGCTCGAGCGCCCCCTCCTCCGCCCGGCCGAGGGCCCCGACTTTTCCATCGACGTGAGCTACAACGGTGAACCGTTCGAGGACCGGGCGTTGGGGGGAGCGGCGTTTGAGGGCGCGGTTTGTCGCAACATCATCGTAGTGGCCGGCGCCGCCGAGAAACGGCTCGCCACGGTGGCCGCGGTGCTCCGGCCCGGTGCGGAGTTTCGCTCGGCGGAGTCTCTGTACCTCGAGAATTCGCGGCCCCTAGAAATGCTCTACAAGCTCCGGAACACCGGCCAGGCGGGGTTTGGCGACCTGGCTTCCGCCGCCCGGGCCGCCGAAGAGTCGGGCCTTCTCAGAGCACTCGAGCTGGCCGAAAAACGCTACGCGTCGGAACGCGGCGACGAACAACACACTGTGGAGGGAATCGCCGACCTCCTAGGGCGGTACTTCACGGATGTGTCGGTCGTCCGCCATGAGGTTGAGACACCGTGGCGCCCATCATCGCGGGAGCTCGAGGCGCTTTTTGGATTGGCCGGCTACAACGAGAACGCCTCCCGCGTCTCAGAGGGCGCTGTAGGGGTCGGCGGTGTTCCGGGCCGCGCCTCAGGCACCCCCGTTGCCGCCGGGTATGCCGCCGCCGTCGGACCGGTCTTGGATAACAAGCAGCGACAGTCGCTCGTGCAACTCTTGCACCGCGCCGGTCAAGACGGCGCCCTCACACGCCGGCACGTCTTTGTGATCGGAAGCGCCACGGCACCTTCCACGCGCTAACGCATCGAATCGAACCGACGCCGGCGGGCGCCGTTTTTGCGGCGCCCGGACTCATTCGTCGCGGTGAACCGAGTCCGGAGAAAAGGCCGGCACACACACCGCCACGTACCGTGCCCCGGCGGGAGTACTGTAGCGAACCCACTCGCCGGGCTGTAGAATGATCGCCTCCCCGGCCGCCACCTCGAAGGTCTCGTCCTCGGTCTCCACGTGGACCGTGCCCCCGAGCACCAGAGTGACCTCGGTGAAACCTGGCCGCTGGCCAGGCTCCACCCACCCCGCCGGTGACGTCATCAGCGCCACGCTCACCCCGCTTGTATCGTTGTTGACCCGCCCAACAAACTCCTCGATGCGCTTCGGCAGGTTGCCGGCCGCCTCAACAACGCTCGGTTCCTTGATATGCTTTGCCATAGCCCGAGTCTACCACGCCCCACAACACGCCGGCTTCCGGCCGGTGGCCCCAGGCAGGCGCGCAGGGCACCCCGAGGCTTGGCAAATAACCATCGACGGGTGAATACGAGATCGTCGACGTCCAAGGTACGTCCCTACCAGTTGTCCTACCGGTTTTCTACGGATTTTTGGGGACTGCCTCATAAGTCTTGCGCCCTTTGGCGAAGACAATCCGGACAGTCTCGATCCACTCAACTACAAGACTCCCCCCGGAGCCCGCACTCCCCACCAGACCGCCAAGCCCTCCGCGCGCCCAGGCCTCAGGGCAGGCAGATCGACCCGCCAAGCCGAATCAAGCCATACGAGCATAGAGGATTGGCGGGACGGTCGCCTTGCGCCCGCTGTATGCTTCGAGCACGTCCGGGTTGACAGCGGCGACGCTTTTGATGCATTGTATGCGCCTGCAAATCGTGGTGGATGTAGTTCAGGGGTAGAGCACCAGATTGTGGATCTGGTTGTCGCGGGTTCAAATCCCGTCATCCACCCTCACGGCCGTCCCCGCGACGGACCGACCGGTGCGTCCCGCCCAACGGCGGGCGCGTGGAACGATGCGCCCGTAGCTCAGCTGGATAGAGCGTCGGACTTCGAATCCGCAGGTCGCAGGTTCGAATCCTGCCGGGCGTAATGCGTTGGGCCGTTAGCTCAGCTGGTAGAGCAGCAGACTCTTAATCTGCGGGTCGCAGGTTCGATCCCTGCACGGCTCAGATAGGCGGGGGTTCTCGTTGACGACGAGGTCCAACTCCGCTACTATCACTGCGAGAGTGGTGAAATTGGTAGACACGCCAGATTTAGGATCTGGTGCCTTCGGGTTTAAGGGTTCGAGTCCCTTCTCTCGCACCTATCAGGGCGACCGTGAGGCACCGCCGGTACTGTCGCCGATCGCCGAATTGCGGGAGTAGCTCAGTGGTAGAGCTCCACCTTGCCAAGGTGGATGTCGCGGGTTCGAATCCCGTCTCCCGCTTACACGCATACAGGCGATCCGGCACCACCGGGTCGCCTTTTTTGATACTCGCCCGGCAAGGACGGGGCGCCACAAGCTCCGTCGTCTGTCGGCCGATATTGTATTCTGAATCGGGGGTTGCTTTGTGATTAAAGAGAAAAACGTGGAGTCGCTGGAACAGTCGGCTGTGAAGCTCACCATCACGGTGGACAAAGAGACTGTGCAAAAGGAATACAACGACCTTGTTTCCGGCTACGCAAAAACCGCACAAATAAAGGGGTTCCGCAAAGGCAAGGTACCCAAAGAGGTCCTCGAGCGTAAGTTCGGCGAAGGATTTCGCATCGAGGCCATGGAAAAAATCCTCAACGACAGCCTAAAAGAGGCGTTTGACGAGATCGAGGAAAAGCCGCTGCCTTACTCCACCCCGAAGATCAACGGAGAGCCCACGCTCGACCTCGAGAAGGATTTTACCTACAGCGTTAACTACGACGTGTATCCGGAACTAACGCTCGGAGAGTACACGGGCCTCACCGTCACGGTTCCCAAAGTAGAGGTTTCCGATGAGGATTTAGATCGCGAGCTCAAGACTTTGCAGGAACAGAACTCCATCGTCACGGACAAAGAAGGCGGCGAGGTCGAAAAGGACAACATCGTTACAGTCGATTACTGGGAAGTCGGCGACGAGGGTGAGATGGTTGACGGCACCAAGCGTGAAGACTTTGTGTTTACCGTGGGAAGCGGCTACAACCTGTATCAGATCGACGACGATATCCTGGGCCTCAAAATCGACGACGAGGCGGTCATTGAAAAAACCTATCCTGAGGACCTGGAAAACAAAGACCTTGCCGGCCAAACCAAAAAGATCGGTGTCACGGTCAAGGCTATCAAGGAGCGGCAGCTGCCGGACTTGGACGATGAGCTTGCCCAAGACATCAGCGACACATACGAGACCTTGGACGACCTCAAAAAGGACGTGCAAAAACGCCTCGAGGAGACAGCCGAATCCCGCATGCGCAGTCGCAAAATCGACGGGCTCCTCTCGCAAATCGTTGAAGAGACTGAGGTCGAAGTCCCCCATTCGATGATCTATGCCGAGGCGGAATCCTCATGGCGCAACTTTGTGCAACAGTTCCGCGCGAGCGAAACGCAGGTTGAGCAGATGCTCGCGGCCCAAGGATCGTCGAAGGAAGAGATGCTCGGCCGCTGGCACGCCTCCGCGGAAGAGCGACTCAAGCAACAGCTTGTCGTCGCTAAGCTGATCGAGCTCGAGGGAATCGAAGCCGACAAAGAGCAGGTGGAAGAGGCTATCAAAGAGCAGGCCGAACGTAGTCAGGCGGAGGTCGACGACGTACGTAAGTATTACGAGGACAACGGGTTAATGAGCTACATCGAGCACGAGATCGCGGAACGCAAGCTTCACGATGTGCTTTTGGAAAAAAACTTCGTCAAAGAGGAGGGGTCGGCCAAGCTCCTGGACTTGCTGCAGGGGAATTGAGTAAATTCCGCGGTAACAATTCCCCAAGGATATACACGAATGAACCATGGATCAAAACCACAAATGAGCAACCTAGTCCCGATGGTTGTGGAACAAACAAGCATCGGCGAGCGCTCATACGATATCTTCTCTCGACTCCTGAAGGATCGCATTGTCTTCCTTGACGGTGAGATTCACGATGCCGCGGCCGACCTGGTAGTGGCCCAGCTCCTGTTTTTGGAGTCACAGGACCCGGAAAAAGACATTAATCTCTACGTCAACAGCCCCGGGGGATCGGTTACCGCGGGGCTCGCAATCTACGACACCATGCAGTACATCAAGCCGGACGTGCAGACAATCTGCCTGGGCCAAGCGGCCAGCATGGGGGCCCTCCTCCTGTGCGCCGGCGCGGAGGGCAAACGCCTTGCGCTGCCCTCCGCCCGCGTTTTGATTCACCAGCCTTGGGGCGGCGTCCGGGGCCAGGCCATAGATATTGGTATACAGGCCCGAGAAATTGTCCGCCTCAAGCGCATGACAATCGAGTATTATGCTAAGCACACGGGCAAGTCTGTTGAGACTGTCGAAAAAGACCTGGAGCGCGACTACTTTATGTCCGCACGGGAGAGCGTGGAGTACGGAATCGTCGACCGAATTTTGGAGCGGACTCCCAATGAGCAGACAGAAAAGTGAGAACATGAAGGCCTGTTCCTTTTGTGGGAAGAGTGCCGACTATGCCCGGCGGCTTATCGCCGGACCCGGCGTATACATTTGCGACGAGTGTGTCAAAGTCTGCGCCAAAATCCTCGACGAAGAGGAAGACGTCATCACCTCGGAGTTTATCGACGAGGTCCCCAGCCCAAAAGAGATCAATGGCTATCTGGACAGCTATGTGATCGGCCAGGAGTACGCCAAGAAGGTTCTGTCCGTGGCGGTCTACAACCACTACAAACGCATCACGCAGAAGGGCCGGCTGGGCGAAGACGTGGAGCTCGACAAGAGCAACGTCCTGTTGATCGGACCCACGGGCACCGGCAAAACATTGCTTGCGCGTACGCTGGCACGGAAGCTCAAGGTGCCGTTTGCCATAGCGGACGCCACAACGCTTACCGAGGCGGGCTACGTCGGTGAAGACGTGGAGAACATTCTCCTCAAGCTCTACCAAAACGCCGGCAACAACATCTCCGCGGCCGAACGCGGCATCATTTACATCGACGAGATCGACAAGATCGCCCGAAAAGGCGAAAACGTTTCCATAACTCGGGACGTATCGGGTGAAGGCGTCCAGCAGGCACTTCTCAAGATCATCGAAGGCACCGTTGCCTCCGTGCCCCCGCAGGGCGGGAGGAAACACCCGAGCCAAGAGATGATCAAGATCGATACGTCGAACATCCTGTTTATCTGCGGTGGAGCCTTTGTCAGCCTGGACCGGCTCATCGAGTCGCGGGTGGCACAGCACCCGTTGGGGTTCGGCGCCGATGTCCGAGCGGCAAAAGACAAAAACCTCGTGGAGCTATACGAGAATCTGCATCCCGAGGACCTTGTGAAATTCGGACTTATCCCGGAGTTTGTCGGCCGCCTGCCGATTCACGTTACGCTAAATGAGCTTACCATGGACGACCTGGTCGCTATCATCAGCGAGCCAAAGAACTCGATCATCAAGCAGTACACCGCGTCGCTCAAGCTCGACGACGTGGACATCGTGTTCGAAGAAGAGGCGGTAAAGGCAATTGCCCGCCTTGCTACGGAGCGAAAGACCGGCGCCCGTGGGCTACGCGCGATAGTCGAACGCGTCATGATCGACGTGATGTATGAGATTCCCTCCATGGAGGGCAAAAAAAGAGTCGTGATCAACAGCGCGGTTATCGATAAGGACGAGAAGGCGGAAATCACCCTTCTCAAGAAGTCGGCATAGACCACGATGCCGAGTTCTTCTTCCCTCCGCGGCCGCTCACTTGTCAATCTGCTCGACTACACCCGGGACGAGATTTCCTATTTGCTGGATCTAGCTATGCGACTGAAGGCGGCCCGCAAGGAAGGACGCATCGAGCCAAAGCTCCTCGGCAAGAGCGTGGCCCTGCTTTTCGAAAAACGGTCTACCCGTACCCGATGCGCCTTTGAGACCGCGTGCGCGGAAGAGGGTGCCCACCCGGTGTTTCTCTCCGCCCAAGACATTCAGCTCGGGGGAAAAGAGACCATCGAGGATACGGCGCGCGTCTTGGGTAGAATGTTTGATGCTATCCAGTTTCGAGGATTCCGCCAGGAATCGGTGGAAAAGCTTGCGCGGTATTCCGGCGTGCCGGTCTACAACGGGCTTACCGACAGCTTCCACCCAACTCAAGCCCTCGCGGACCTGATGACGCTGGTGGAGGAGTTCGGCGGCCGGGAGAAGCTAAAGCTTGCGTACGTAGGCGACGGCCGCAACAACGTGGCGCGCAGCCTTGCCGTCGCCTGCGCAAAGATGGGAGTAAGCCTTGCCGTGGCTTCACCGCCGGAGCTTCAACCGGACAAGGACCTGTTCACGCTTCTTGCAAACTCCGGCGGACTCGAGACACCGGTCGTCACAACGGACGCTCACGCCGCGGTTTCCGGTGCACACGCCGTCTACACCGACGTCTGGACCAGCATGGGCGAAGAAGACAAGGAGGCCGAGCGCAAGGCGATGCTCGAGCCGTTTCGCGTGGACCAAGGGCTTATGAACGCCACGGGCCGGCCCGACAGCATCTTCCTTCACTGTCTGCCCGCTGTACGCGGCAACGAAGTTGTCCCCGCCGTGATCGACGGCCGACAGTCCCGTGTCTGGGATCAGGCCGAGAACCGCAAGCACACCATCCGCGCCCTGCTCGTCGCGACGATTGTATAGAGGTGGCGCGGACCAGCGAGGTGTCCGTGGCAAGACTACAGGCGCGAGCGCATGCTTTCGTCCTTGCTAGTGCTCTTGGTGGTGGTGTATATTCGTGGAACGGAAGAGGAGGAAAGTCACGGTGATACGACGCGCCTCATTTATGATTGTACTCGTGCTTATGGTTCTGCTTGGTGGCAGTCCGCTTTTTGCTCAGCAACAAAACGCTGAAGACGACGTGCCTCAGATGTTTGTGAAAACGCTGTATGTCGATCGGGTGTATGAGCACGATGAGGGCTTTAGAGCCGTCTATCTGACCTCCGGAATGCGGCCCGCCCAGGTTTTTCTGCCTCGTGGTTGGTTCCAGTCCTCTGCAGGCAAGGGTGAGATCATCTACGGGCAGGATCCCAAGTACCCGTACATGGAGATCTACTGGGCCGATAGCGAGTTTTCGTTTGTCCGACTCTTTGTTATGGACGATTACGGTCACTCGTCCTGGGGCGTTGTGACAGGACGCTCAGACTACTCGGACGAGTTCAACACGGACACACTCGTCGTACAGTTCTAAAAAACCTGGACATTTTTTTGTGTATTCCCCCAAAAGGCCCCCTGTTCCCGTCGCAATTCGCGACTTTCTACGTCGCTATTCCCGCTACATAATTGTTGCTCATGAGGAACCGGACGGCGACTGTATCGGATCTGCACTGGCTCTTGGCCACTATCTTCAACGCAAAGGCGCATCGGTTAGTCTCCACGACGCCGGCCCCTTCGACCGACCGGAGATCAAACAGTTCGAGGATCTGTTTGCCGCGGAAATTCGGCCCCACGACCTGGAACCGAGTGGTTCGGTCGGGGCGATTATCATAGACTGCTCTACCCTTGACCGTGTGGGCCCGTTACAGGAATCGCTCATCGACGTGCCGATTGCAGTTATCGACCACCACGCCCTTGGCTCGGACTTCGGCGAGGCGCGTTATGTGGATACCTCCGCGCCCTCCACCAGCTTTTTGATTCAAAGGATTATCGAAGAGGCTGGTGACGAGCCCGAGCGTCTGGAGGCCCGGTACCTTTTCTTTGGCCTTGTTACGGACACGGGCTTTTTCCGTCACCTCGAGAAACAGAGCGGCGATGTGTTTGCCTCGGCCGGACGACTTGTGGACAAGGGGATCTCGCCAAACAACACCTACAACGAGGTACACGGCGGTCGCAGCCTCGACTCTCGCCGCTTGCTCGGCAAGCTTCTTCAGCGCGTCGAGCCCTACTTCGACGGCAGGCTGCTTCTCTCGTGGATGACGCCGGAAGATCAGAGAGATTTCAGCAGCAAGAGCAAGGACTCCGATACGCTCTACCAGGTGCTTCTGGCAACCGCCGGCTGTCAGGCGGTTGTATTCCTGCGGGACAACGGCGAGGGCAAGCGTCTGGTGAGCCTGCGGTCCACGGCGGACATCAACGTAGGCGCCGTCGCACGGGCGTTTGGTGGCGGTGGCCATCCGCGCGCCGCCGGCTTTGCTACCGAGATCCCACTCACCGAATTAAAAGAGGGTCTGTTGGATACCTTTGCGCCTCTCTTCGATCGATAATCTGTAACAGGTCGTAACTGACCGGCTCGGCCGTTCTCTGCTCAAGAGTTCCCAAAAAGACTTATATACGCCCGATCGGTATAAATATTGCTCACCCCAACCCGCCCCCAAATTCGTTTTTGGGGACACAGAAAAGTGTGCTGGGGGGCATATGACATTGACGGAGGCGGTGCTGAAATACCAGAGAACGGGGCAAGGCTACGACTCAATCGCAGGACAAGTTGCGGTACGCGCATACAACTACCCAAGGGGCCGTAGTGGCTTCGATGAAGACGATCAGGGGGCGTTTCTGCTTTTTTTCTACAACAAGGTCGCCCGTGTGGTCGGTCGTTTTACCTGGGTCGGTAAGCCGTTCGAAGCCTACCTCGCCACCTGCCTCCGCTGGCAACTAAAAAGCTACTGGCGGGTAAGAAAGACAAACAACGAGGTCGAAGAAATTGCCGAACGTAGCGAGGCGAGCGAGCCGTACGCCCCGTCACCCCCGGCTTCAAAGCCCCAAAAAGCGGTTTCGGTTCAAATCTTCGAGGACTTATGCACCATCCAGCGGATACGGCGTCCCACGATGGGCCGTCGATTTGGGTTCCTCGCGTTAAAGCTGGCGGCGATTCTTGGGGACGATGAGATCGAGGCCATTGCGGGTTCGGCGGGGATCCCCGCCGCGCGGCTTTTGAGCCAGGCCAACGAGATTCGCGGTCGCCTCCGGTCGCGGCAGGAGCGCCTGGACAACCTGTGCCTGCGCCGCAATCAGCTTTTCTGCCGGCTTCGGGTCGCCGAGCGTGAGGCTGAAGAAGAGACATCTGACGAGATGCGGGAGACCAGGAGGCGGTACGTGGAAGCGCTCCGGCTGCGTCTGGCTTCGGCAATCAGAGATGTGGACGCCTTGTCGGTTCTTGCCACAAACAAGGACATCGCGGATATTACCGGCGAACCAAAGGGGTCCGTGGACTCGGGTCTCCACTACCTGCGGTCGTATCTCTTGGACAAAGAACCCATCAGCCACGTGTAGCCATAACCCGCCGGTCGCCGCTATCTTACAAAGACATGCAACTCATCCTTGCTACCCAAAATACGCACAAGGTAAAAGAGGTGCGCGAAATCGCTCCAGGTCATGAGGTTTTTTTACCCTCGGATTTTGACATAGACTTCGAGTTCGAAGAGCAGGGGGCGACGTTTTTAGAGAACAGCTGCGGCAAAGCCGAGGCCTTGTACAACCACCTGGTCGCGCGCGGCATCACCGGCCCAGGCTCTCCACGCGGAGTACGCGGCTCCAGCCGGGCCGGCGACCAGGAGCCGATAGTGATCGCGGACGACTCGGGGCTCTGCGTAGACGCCCTTGGCGGCGCACCCGGTGTGCTCACCGCCCGCTTCGGCAGCCCCGACGGGGTAACAAAGCTCTCCGCGCCTGAGCGGAACGACTACCTCCTCAACAAAATCGCCGGGGAATCCAATCGGGCGGCTTATTATGTGTGTACCATCACCGCTATCCTGGGTCCGGATCGGTTTTTGGTGGTGCAGGAAACATGGGAGGGCGAGATTGCCCGCGAGGCCTCGTCCGGCACCGGCGGCTTCGGTTACGACCCCGTATTCTATTTGCCCGAGCTCGGTTGCACGGCGGCCGACATCACCGCAGAGCAAAAACACGCGCTTTCCCACCGCGGCAAGGCGCTGCAAAAAGTCATCGAAACGCTTAGTTCGTAAAGGAGACCAGAGTGAGCACACAGGCGACACCAACGCGTGACCAGGTTCCGTCCGCAGACAAGTGGAACTTGTCGAAGTTGTTTGAGAGTGACGAGGCTTGGGAGCACACATTTAGCAAGACTCAAGAGATGGTTCCCAAGATCGAGTCGTTTAAGGGAACCTTGGGCGACTCGAAGGAGAGCCTTTTTGCCTGCTTGTCCTTTATGAACGACCTCGAGCTGCACCTGGAACGGCTCGGTGCCTACTCCATGCTCCGGCAGGCTGAGGACGTGGGCAGTTCCGAGTCGCAGGGCCGCTACGGCCGCTTTGTCCAGCTTGCCTCAGCCGCTGAAGCCGCGGCGAGCTACCAGCGGCCGGAGTTGCTGACAATCCCCGACGAAGCGATCGACGGCTTTATGGGATGGGACCAACTCGCCGACTACCGGGTGATGCTCCGGAAAATCCTCCGGTTTAAGCCTCACACTCTCTCTGCAGCCGAAGAGCGGCTTATCGCCATGCAGACCGAGGCAAACCAAACCGCGCGCAAGAGCTTCGGCGCCCTCACCGACGTGGACATGGACTTCGGCACCGTGCAGACCGAGCAGGGCGAGCGACCGCTCACGCAGTCGACCCTAGGGTTTTTTATGCTCCAACAGGACCGTGAGGTGCGACAGACCGCCTACCGTCAGTTCCTCGCCGAGTTCGCCGCGCACAAAAACACCTTGGCGGCCCTGTACAGCGGTAGTGTGGCCCTTGACGTGTACCAAGCTCGGTCCAGGAACTTTCCTAACGCTCGCGCCGCCGCGCTGTTTGCCGACGACGTACCGGAGTCCGTCTACGACAGCCTGATCCGGGCCGTTCACGACAACTTTGACGTACTGCACAAGTACTACAAGCTTCGGACCAAACTGCTCGGCCAGGAGAAGCTGTACCAGTTCGACCGATTTGTGCCGCTTGTAAAAGAGGTCACGGTCGAGCACCCCTACGAGAAGGCGGTGGACACCATCGCCGAAGCACTCGCTCCCCTTGGCGAAGAATACACGTCCACACTGTACAACGGCTTGCTCAAGGGATGGGTTGACAGATACGAGACCAAGGGCAAGCGCTCCGGCGGATTTTCCGCCGGCACCTACGTGGGCGAACCGTACATCCTTATGAATTACAAGCCGGATGTTATGCGTGACCTATTTACCCTCGCCCACGAGGGCGGCCACTCCATGCACTCCTGGTACTCCGTGGCCGGCAACCCCTTTCAGCACTACCGGTACACGATTTTCGAAGCCGAGGTAGCGTCGACCTTTAACGAGCAACTGCTCCACAAAAAGCTCCTCGAAGAGGCCAAAGAGACAAACCTCAAGGCCTACCTCATCAACAAACACATCGACGACATAATCAGCACCCTCTTCCGGCAGACGATGTTCGCCGAGTACGAGCACAAGGCCCATCGAATGGCCGAAGAGGGCGTGCCTTTGACCGTGGACTCCCTACGGGGCGAGTACCGGAAACTGCTCGAGGCGTACTTCGGTCCCGATGCCGCGCTCGAGGAGAACGACGACATGGAGGGACTCAGAATCCCCCACTTCTACCGAGCCTTCTACGTCTACAAGTACGCCACCGGCCTCTCCGCCGCAATCACGTTGTCGGAGCGTGTGCTCACAGGCGGCAAGTCGGAGCTCGAAGACTACTTTGGGTTCTTGAAGTCCGGCGGCTCGCGATTCCCCGTCCAGTCTCTACAGCACGCCGGGGTCGATGTAACAACACCTGCGCCCGTGGAGAAGGCCATGGAAGTGTTCGGCCGGAAGGTCGACGAGCTTGCCTCGCTCTTGAGCTAGGGCGTACCCATGGCCGCCTCCAACAAATCGCGCGATCATGACCCCCTGACCGGGGCAGACACAGTCGCCGGCGGCAACGGCTCCGGCGGCCGCCCGTCCGCGCCGGGCGGGTCCGCCGTGGCGTCGGGCCGGTTTCCCGATACACAGCCGACAACACAGGACCTCCCCGCCGCGGAGCGCGTGGCGGGCGTGGGCTACACCCGCCCCGAGCGCGATCTCCTTGCGGAGTTTGTTGCCGAGGAGCTTCCGGACCTCCACAAGCGCGTCGGGGCGCTGGCGCTGGAGAACCACGACGCGCCCGCGGAGGTGTTCAGAGTGGCACCGGCGGGCGGCAACGGCCCGGGTGGGGTTGTGACCGTGGCAGCGGCCAATCCGGAGGCCGCCGAAGACGGCACCCCGGCACTTGGCGCCGTCCCCTCCCCGCCCACCAACGACGAAGACCTCGCGTTTGCCCCGGCATGGCAGCAATCCGCGTGGATAGCCAATGGCGCGATAAGGGCGCAGGAGCTTGTGGCGCTCTATCGAGCGCGCCTTGAGCGATATGCCCCTACGCTTCTCTGTATGGCAACCGGCTGTTTCGACCGGGCGGCCGCAGAAGCTGCGGCTGTGGATACACCGGCAGCGGGAGCCGGGCAAGACTCTATTGCCGAGGGTGGCCCGGCGATTCGATGCCCGCTCGTCGGTACCGTGTGGGGCGCAAAGGACCTCCTTGACACCAACGGAATCGAGACCGCGTGGGGCGCCGAACCCTTTCAAGGTCGGGTTCCGGACAAAGATGCTCACGTCGTAGCAAGGCTGCGGTCGGCCGGCACCGCCCTAATCGCGAAGCTATCCCTTGGAGCCCTGGCCTACGGCGACATCTGGTACGCCGGCCGCACCCAGAACCCGTGGAACAAGGAGCGAGGGTCGAGCGGATCGAGCGCCGGGCCGGCTTCAGCGACGGCGGCGGGCCTGGTTTCGTTTGCGCTAGGCACCGAAACCATGGGGTCGATTGTGAGTCCCTCCATGGAGTGTGGCACAACCGGCTTGCGACCGACTTTTGGTCTTGTGGGCAGGAGCGGTGCCATGGCGCTCTCCTGGAGCTTCGACAAAATCGGCCCGATTGCTCGCACGGTACGGGATGCCGGGCTTGTTCTAGAAGCGATAGCCGGTCCGGACCTGGATGACCCGTCCTCTGTTGCATCCGGCTTTGTATACCGTCCGTGGCGCGAGCTCTCTTCAATGCGGGTAGGATATGACCCCCGCTGGTTCGATCATTCATCGGCCAATGACCTCGATCGCTCGATCCCTGGACATCTCAAAGAACTCGGCACTTCCATCCACGAGTTTACGCTTCCGGAACTGGACTACCAGCTTCTCGCGATCTTGCTACAGGTCGATGCCGCCGCCGCTTTCGAAGAGCTCACCAGAACCAACCGCGACGACGAGCTGTCGTGGCAGAGTAAAGACGCCTGGCCAAGTCGATTTCGAGGGTTGCGCTTTGTTTCGGCCGTTGAGTACGTGCAACTACAGCGGTTTAGACGGCGGGTGGGGCAGGTCATGGACGAGGTCTACCACGATGTGGACGTGATCGCTTCGCCGTCGTTTGTGGGACCGATGCTGTTTGTCACCAACGCCACGGGGCATCCAAGCCTTACTCTTCGCGTCGGCTTCAAGGAGGAGGGCCTGCCCCACGGCATAACACTGTACGGTAGGCATTTTAACGAAAACACCCTCCTCGGCCTGGGTGAGGCTCTGGAGGGCAAGCTCTGTGTCTGGGACAAACGGCCGCCACTCTAACGGCCGGCGGTCTACTCCCCGCCGAGGCCGAGGATGTTGCGGTTCGCCGCCTCGTCCGTGCCGCTTCCGGCAAAGTCGTCGAAGGCCCTCTTTGGTGTCTCAATCAGCATCGATGCAATAAAGGGCGCTCCTTCGGCGGCCCCTTGGGCCGAGTCTTTAATACAACACTCCCACTCCAGCACCGCCCATCCGTCGAAGCCGATCTTGGTCAGCTCCGTAAAAACACGCTTGAAGTCGACCTGCCCGTCACCGACACTCCTAAAACGGCCCGGCCGATCCGCCCACGCCTGATACCCTCCGTACACCCCGCTTCTCGGTGAGGGATTAAACTCGGCGTCCTTCACGTGAAAGGCCTTGATGTACGTGCCGTAGACCTTGATGTACTCGACGTAGTCCAAGCACTGCAGCACAAAGTGGCTGGGATCGTAGAGGATGTTCGCTCGGGGATGGTCGCCGCTTGCCTCGCGGAACATCTCGAACGTGATGCCATCGTGCAAGTCCTCTCCCGGGTGGATTTCGTAGGCAAGATCGATGCCGTACTTATCGGCCTCGTTGAGGATCGGCTTCCATCGGGCCGCAAGCTCTTTGAAGCCGGCTTCCACCAGACCCGAGGGTCTTTGCGGCCACGGGTACATGGTGTGCCATAAAAACGCTCCGCTAAAGGTGGGCACGGCGGTGAGCCCGAGATTCGCCGACGCGCGAATTGCCTTTTTGAGCTGTTCGGTTCCCCACTCCTGCTTTGCCGTGAGGTTGCCCGCAGCAGACGCGGGTGCAAAGCCGTCGAAGAGCGTGTTGTACGCCGGATGCACGGCCACGAGCTGTCCCTGCAAGTGGGTGGCGAGCTCGGTTATGGTCAAGCCGTTTGTTTGCCCCTTGAGGGCGTCGCAGTAGTTCTTCGACTCCGCGGCCTTATCGAGGTCGATAAATCGAGAATCCCACGCCGGAATCTGAATGCCCTTGTAGCCAAGGTCCTTTGCCCACTTGCTAATCGATTCGAGGCTGTTGAATGGAGCCTCGTCGTCCGCGAATTGGGCAAGAAAAATCGCCGGTCCTTTGATCATAACGTACCCCCGTTGGATTGGTAGTTTTGCCGCATTCTACCACGAGCGCCCGAGCAAGGCGACGCGGCTCCTTTGAGTCTGCTTAAATCGGCACGTTTGATTCTGTTAAATCGGCACCTTCGGTGTCAGGGCTCGCTTTTCTTGGGCGCTTTTCACGGCGAGCTCGAGGACCTGAATCGGGCGACGCGACCATTCGGGAGTGATAACAAGCTCCTCCCCACCGGTCAGGTGGGAAATGAGGTTCTCGTAGAATCTATGGGTCTCCCCTTCGGGGTTTTGCCCTGTCTCGCGAACGACGGTACCTGCGTCGGTTCTGCGCACATGCTCCCACACACGATGATCCATACGATAGGAGCCGAGCGTGCCGGTGATCTGGAGCATTCCGGGGCGAGGATCGGAGTCGAGGCTGGTGATTCGAAGGTTCAGGAACGCGCCGTCATCAAATCGAAGCAGGGCGGAAGCCTCATCTTCGTTTGCATCGTCCTTCCAGCGCGTCTGCGATCCCCAGAACCCCGTCCAGTGATAGCCCGAGACCTCCACGACCTTTGCGGGAATAAGCTGGAAGCTGTACTCCAGGAGAT
Source organism: uncultured Spirochaetales bacterium (assembly GCA_964519835.1). Taxonomy (GTDB): domain Bacteria; phylum Spirochaetota; class Spirochaetia; order DSM-27196; family CAZFLD01; genus CAZFLD01. Next base: position 23,814 of record CAZFLD010000010.1, on the reverse strand, counting down.
GAACACCCCAGTCGTAGAGGGTACCGCCGGAGATGGAGCGGCTGCTCCGCCACCAGTCGCCGGGCTTGTCACGACGGCCCATGTGCGCCTCGATCCGCACAAGATCACCCACGGCACCGGATTGCACACGACGAAGCGCTTCCATGACGGAGCCGTCCCAGTGGCGGTTGTGGTATGCCGTGATGACCAGACCGTTGTCTTTGGCGACGGCCATCATCTCGTCCACCTCGTCAACCGTAACCGCAAAGGGCTTTTCCACAACGACATGCGCGCCGGCTTCGAGACAGCGCAAAGCTAGCCTGTGGTGGGTGTTGTGGGGCGTGATGACGACGACAAGGCCAAGATCCGGCTCGGCCTTGAGCATCTCTTCCATGTCGGTGTAGGTGTGGATGCCGGGGAAATCGATCTTTGCCTGTTCGAGGCAGTCGGGATTGACGTCACACACGGCCGTGGGCACGGCGCCGTATTTGGACGCGTTGGTCAGATGCTGTCGCCCCATGTTGTAGGCGGGGCTGTAGCCGACGGTCGCCATTTTGATGTCGCCGGCGCTGGAAAAGAGCTTCATCGTATCCTCCGATCAAGTTTCGGGCGAGCGATTCGCTTGCCCCAGGTTGGAAAGCCAATCTATATCATGGAATTAGATTGTCAACCAGGGAAACCGGGGTTCTGAGGCGAGGCGGCACTCGCGGCGCGGGCGGGCGTGGTGGCGTGGTGTCAAGCCTGGATCGATTGCGGGCCAAACGGCGGGCGGCTAGGCAGTGACAAGGCGTACGCGATAGATTTCCGCCAATCCGTCGATGCCCTTGAGTCGCGCCATCTTGCGACCAACACGAGAAACCCGCTCTTGTAGTGTTTGTTTTACTCCGGGAGCCACAATGATGTCTTTTACCATCGACAGCTCATTCGCGCCGGACTGGGACTGAACTCGGGCCGCGATGTTCACCGTGCGTCCGAAATAGTCGATGCTGTTGTTCAGAGTCACCACGATGACAGGACCGCGGTGTATGCCTGTTTTTAGCTGCAACTTGTATCCGTCGTTACGATCCGCGTTGTCTGCTTCGAGCGCATCTGTCATGGCAAACACGGCTCTAACGGCGGAGGTCTCGTTGGTAAAGACACCCATAACCGCGTCGCCAATGGTTTTGATGGGCACACCGTCATGCTCCGTGATGGCCCTGAAGACGAGATCAAAATGGTCCCTTATTAGCTGGTACGCTCGCGCGTCGCCGAGTCGCTCGTAGAGCTCAGTGGAGCCTGTGACATCGGTAAAGAGAATGGTCGCAGAGCCTATCTCCAAGCTCTGGTCCAGAGACAGAGTCTCGTCCCCAAAAATATCGCGGAAGACAGGATGGTTGATAATCTCTACGCCTTCGACCGTGGCGTCGCTGCGCCAATCATGTTTGCCGGCGCCCGAAACGTCCGCCATGACGCGCTCGACGTACTGTTCTTTGAGAGACGGAGGGAGCGCACGAATCTCCGCGCCGATGGAAAAGAACACCTCGACGTTTTGATCGAGTGTGTTTTGGAAATCGACTCGGCATATTGGGCAGAAATCCTTTTCGTGTGTGTGCGAGAGGCTCAGGCTCTCCATCGCAACGCCGCCGCATGTCGGACAGTGAAAGATCCACTCCATGCTGAGAATTCCAAACCGCACCGCCCTTAGAAACACCTCGAGGACGGTACGTCTGTCCACGGCCCAACAAGCGGATACACGGTCGACATCTATATGAAAGAGATCGTGATCCGGCGAATCGAGCAGAAGCTCTCGAAGTTTGTCGACAATCGGATGTGCGCGAAACTGCTTGAGCGCGGAGTCGAGGCGCGTCGCCCCGGAGACCGTTGCGCTGCTCCGCGCCGGACTCTGCGTCATTTGATGTTTCCCCTAACTGTTCGATCGCCGCGTGCTAATGCGGAATGGCATGTAGAGCGGGCAGGTACTAACAAGCGAGGTGCCGATAAAAACAACGCCGAGGCCGCCAAGCACCCAAACCCACCCGCCGACGATAATCGCGGCCACGACAAGTCCTACGCCAAGAATCGTGCGAATGATCCGATCTACCGATCCCATATTCTTTGCCATACCAAACTCCTTAATGTGTTGATGGTACGATAATAGGGCCGACGGGAACTGCAGTCTGTGACTTAGTCACCTATGTCCGCGATTTTTTGTACGTCTTGCGGCGACCTGAGAACGATACTTGCGCGGGATAGCACGAGCATTCCACGCCGCTCCCACTCTTTGAGCACCCGGCTCACCACCTCCCGCGACGAGCCGAGCTCCACCGCCAGCTCATGGTGAGTAGCCCGGACCGGTCCGTCGGCGGCCAGACGAAGCAGTGTCCGCGCGAGCCGTACGTCAAGCTTACCGAAAACAACCTCTTCGATTAACAAGATCAGGGTTGCCAGCCGAGCGTGGTACATAGAAAAAATGAAATCTCGCCAGCCCGCGCTCTCCGCCACCAGACGCTTTAGGGTCGCCGCCGGTATAAGGAACAGGGAGACGTTACTAATGGTCGTCGCCTCCGCTGGAAACGAGCTCGTATTCAGAATGCTTAGCGTCGAAAGAATACATGACTCGCCGGCCTCGACACGATAGAGCGTAATGGCCCGCCCGGTCTCACCGTGCTTTGTGAGAAGCAGCTCTCCCGAGACCACCAACGGGAGGTGGGTGCACTCGTCACCGTCGCGGTACAAAACGGAGTGAGCCGGAACATCCCTGAATATCGCGGCCCGGCCAAGCTCCGCCCGGACCCGCGCGTCCTCTCCCAGACCCGGAAAGTGCCGCACAAACTCTTTCCACCGACGATCATCGAGCATAGGCAAAGTGTAGCGTGGATTGGGTAAACTGTCGGTACCAAACACGCGGTTAGGCCGGCTCCTTGGGCCCCACCGGGGTCGAAGTTTGCCGCCGGCTCACTTGCTGGTCCGGCAACAGGCCGGCTTTGATGTTATTGACAGCCATGCCGAATTCGAGTAAATTACCAGCCTAAATTCTGAATCAGAAACCGCGCGGCAGTGGCGGAACTGGTAGACGCGCTAGCTTGAGGGGCT
>CAZFLD010000010.1:0-20753 GCA_964519835.1 uncultured Spirochaetales bacterium | reverse complement strand
TTGCTATATTTCGGCTTCGCAACTGGAGACCATTTCCCGCGGCGGTGGTGAAATTGGTAGACACGCTAGCTTGAGGGGCTAGTGAGGTAACACTCGTGGAGGTTCAAGTCCTCTCTGCCGCAACAATAACGGGCCGAGTGCCGTAAGGTGCTCGGCCCGTTTTGGTGCAAAAGAAGGAGAGGACTCGAAACGGATACGGTGCATTTCGAAGCCTCAGCGAGGAATGCATCCGGGCGGCGCGAATACGTGGAGCGCAAATCGACAGGAGGTCGATTTAGCGCCGGAGGAACGCCGGAGGCGTCGGCGGCGGCCTGGAGCGAGCCGACACGAGGTCGGCGAGCGGAAGGCAAGTCCTCTCTGCCGCAATAGAACCTACCGTTATGTACGGGACTAAGAAGCTACCGAAAAACGGCGCTTCGCATGAATCCAAGGCGCAGCACGAACGTAGCATGAATGCTCGTTCAGGTATCGCGAAGGGGACCACAATGCGAACGGCCGGTTTTTGTGTTTGGAGCTTCGCCGACTATGTTGAGCTTTGCATAGTCGGGAAGGTTTGGTCGGCGCCGTTGTCGTCGTAGGTGACGGCATAGCTGCCGAGGGGCGTCAGGGGAGTCACGGTAACCGTAATCGGGTCCGATTCGTTTTTATCCTGGTCGACAACGACGATTGTAAAGGTGTACTCGGTTCCGTTGGCCGGCCCTTCAATGGTGGCCGCTTGAGTTCCAAGGTCTATCTCAAGCGCTTCAGTGCCTCCGCGGGACCACGAGACCCTGACCAGGCTGATATCCGAGTCCGTGGGGTCACTCCACGTGAGAGTCACCCGACCGGCCTCCGCGATGGCCTCGAGGTCCGTCACCGCCTCCGGTGGCGTAGTGTCGCCGCCAAGTGGAGACCGGCAAGCTGCCAAGACTATGCTCAGTACCAGAGCCAGGGAAGCTTCCTGGAGCACTCGCCAACTACGTCTTATTGTTCGTCACCTCCTGAACGCTCGGTCCGCTCGTGGGTGTCCGGCGCGGTAATCAGCTTCGCTTGATCGGCGAGAGGCGGTCCAGAGTCCGCCGTTGCCTACTTCGCACTACAACTCTCATGTATATGAGCAGTAATCACGTGATTCTCGAAAAACCAATCTATTTGTGTACGGCTTTGCCCGCCGAAAGGGCGTTGCCGGCGGACCCGATCTTCCGGGTAGCGGGCGCTGCCGGCCCGATGTCGTCCGGGATTAGGGCTTGTGTCTGTAGCTCATGGCAAGGCCGGCCCCGGAAATCGTTCCGCCGTGTACCCTCGGGTTCCCGTGCTGATAGCACGGCTTGGCTCTGACAGACGAACTCATACCGCTACCGAGTACCGCTTGCAGTTCGGAAGTAATGCCATGTGTAGTGACAAATGGCATTTGCCATGGTAAACTTGTCCTATGAGCGTGAAAACAAGAATTGACCGGGCAGGGAGACTCGTCATCCCGAAAGATTTACGGGAACGCTACGGGCTCGAAGCGGGCACGGAGGTCGAGGTCATAGCGGTGCCGGACGGCATCACCCTCGTTCCAACGCGGACCCAACGGCGTGTCGTTCGCATCGGGCGCGTTGTTGCAATCGATACCGGTGCAACTCGGGCTCCGGCGGAGATATTCAACGTCGATCAAGGTCGAATCGAGCAGCTCACGCGCAAGGGAGGGCTCTCTTCGTGAGGGTCGGCGTAGACACCACGGTGATTGTCGCTGCAGTCCATGCCAATCATCCCGCTCACGCCGAAGCCGCGCGCTGGCTCGATGGCGCTTTTGGTTCACACCAGGTCGTTCTCGCCCATCACTCGATAATCGAGTCGTATGCTGTGCTGACCCGCCTCCCGGCTGACTATCGCCTTTCTCCCGTGGAAGCAGAAGCCGTACTTACTGAGACGCTCCGGAGCAATGCGAGCATTGCTCCGTTCTCCTCCGAGTCAATCTGGAACGCGCTGCACGCATTCGTCGGGACCCCGGCTGCCGGAGGCGCAAGCTATGACGCCTTCATCGTTCATCTGCTCGAACAGGCCGAAGTAGATGTTATCGTAACGTACAACGAGGCAGATTTTTCGCGACTGTCCGAAACGGTGCGGGTCGCTAAGCCCGTCGAGTTGTAGGCGCCTTCCACCTACCGGAGCCTGCAGTGCTGAGCGATACTTGGGGGCTTGATGAATGAACACAAGCAAGCGGTCAGAAAGGAAGAGCAGTGGCGGCAGCGACTGTATGGCAGCAAGCGAAAGACGCCGACCGATTTATTCCGAGTTCTCAATGAGGTAAGTCAAAATGCCGGTGAGCGATCGCTGGTGCGGATCGGTCTCCCGGATTCTCCGTGAGTGGTATCCCGAGTTGATACACGTTGGGGACATCTTTGACGCTTTCAATATCATAAATAAGGAAAGTGCACTCGTGACGCAGGACGTTCGTCCGTCTCGTGCTCCCATTGACTACATACGCGGCTTGCGCGCCTGCCGGCCTGAGAAGCGGCGGTGGATCGAGGGCAAACATGGGGACGGAATCTCGTTGCGAAGCAAATCGGGCACATTCAGTAAGCCATTATGTTTCTATGGCAGGGGCCGTGAGTTTCGGCGGCGGCCTGTGTCGGGCATTCCGGTTGATTACTTCGACGGTGTTCTCAGGGTTGAGAACAGGCTAACGCGGGCTCAATAGATGAAAGACAAGTTGGGACCGGCAGCCACCTCACTCCACGATGTTTTGAATGCGACTGCGAATCCTGCCGTTGAGATTCTTGAACAGTGGGCGACAGGTCTCCGGCGACGGACGAATGGCGTTGCTTGTGCGAACGGCTGCCGGAGGATCCTCGCATCGAGGACGAAAATGGCGACCTTGAGTGAATGATCGATGATCGGGCGCCGGACGACAGTTGTTTTCAAAAGGATTAAGCGGCGTCGTCAATCGTCAACTTGCCAAACAGCCGAAAAAAGAGACAGTAAGAGTACAGGTTCAAAAACTGTGCGTCTCTTGTTGTATTCCAGTACCGTATACGGTACCATTGAGACATAGAAACGCGGAACGATGCCGAAGCGTGAAAAACCAATCCGAAGGATTCTCAACAATCGGAAGACCGTCAGCTTCGACGAGTTGGCGAACATTCTTGATTTTGAGGGGTGCACGCTGCAGCACGTTTCCGGAAGTCATCACACCTACGTGCACCCCGATCTGGATGGTATCTTGACGGTGCCATACAAGCGACCGCACGTGAACCGGCACTACGTGGAACAGGCGATTGAATGGCTCAATCTGGAGGAGAAGTATGGGTCACGATGATCTAGAGCTACAGGTAAGAGACCTCCTTAACAAACCGTATCTTCGCGAAATTGTGCCGACAGATGACGGTGTTTGGTTTGCCTCGGCCCCGGAGCTTCGTGGATGCATTACCGAGGGAGACAACGCGGCAGATGCGGCACAGATGCTCGAAGATGCAATGGGACTATGGTTTAGGACCGCAATCGAGTTGGGTCGCCCTATACCGGAACCCCGCCAAGGTTTGGATAGGCGGCACAGCGGCCGATTCAATCTTCGCGTGCCCAAGCGCCTCCACAGAACGCTCGCGAACCAGGCGGCAGAAAACCAAGTTAGCCTAAATGAGTATTGTGTGTACCTGTTGAGTACAGGGACGGGCCGGCGACAGGGTTCCTTGTCAGGTACCAGATTCTACCTCAACGACTTTTTGGCGGCGCAATTGTCGAAGCTTGCGATCAAAAAAACCGGTTGGCTTGACAGCTGGATGAATGAGAGTGACAGCGCGGCCAACGAGCAAGAAAACGACGACTCAAACACTCGGTACTTCAACCGACACACGGGGTAGTCTAGTGGAAAACGAAAAGGCCAATCTGTCGTTTCACATCGTCGCAATCAATCTCCCGTCCTTTGTCCTTGTGACACCATTGGCGCTTGGCCAAGAACCGGCATCGCTGTTTCCGATGTCGGTTGAGACATCCATGCCCGACTTGAGCAAACCTCAACACACTCTGAAAGGCCGGCGACTCGCGGTGCGCCTGCGGTTCTCGGTCTCGGCGAAGAGTCAGAAGAACGAGGACGGTGACGACAACAACGAACCATCGCTTGCGATTGAAGCGGTGTACGACGTAGTGGCGAATGCTTCTCGCACCCCGGACGAGAAGGAGATAAAACGATTCATAAAGTCCGAGGCTCACGATCTCGCATTCGGGCTGTTTCGTTCAAAGGTGATGCAGGCAACGGGCGAGGCTGGATTTCCAGTCCTCACGATCAATCCGCGTCCCACACAAAGCAAATCAACAAAGCCGTCGAAAAACGAGGCCGATGGGAACCAGTAGCCGGCCCTGTTTGCTTCCATTTCACAAACTACGCCCCACACCCACCAAGTGGTGTAACTTCCTGTCTCCGGGTTTCTGTGGTTACGCCACTTCTCGTTCTGCTCGACGATCAGCGCTCCGACGAGCCGCATGATCGCTGCGTCGTCCGGGAAGATCCCCACGACGTTCGAGCGTCGCTTGATTTCTTTGTCTACCCGTTTTCTCGTCTCCTATTCCCAGTTCTTCAAATACAGTAAATCGGAAAGAATCCCTCTTTCCTCAAACCGTAGTGCGGGCTTCTACACACGGGTACGTCAACGTAACCCAGGGCCGTTGCCATTAGCCATTGGTTTGACGGGGCACTGTCGCACAAGGGCGATTCCAGCGCCGGCGAACGCGGCAGCCGATCGCCCGGTGAACGTTTGGGTGGTCACCGGCGCGTGATAGGCATGTTGAAAACAATCAGGACTCACGGTCTCAAGGCTTCCGAGAATACGTCCAGCCGGTCTCCATGCACTCGTTGCCCGGAACAAACCGGACGAAGTCGCCTTGAAGAAGCACTTCAGCCCAGAAGGAGCTTGATGATCCGTCGCGCGAGAATCTCGTTGATTTCACGATGGCGTGGGACGGGTTGTGACATGCAGCCTGCGCGCTCGAGTTTTGTGATGAGTTCTCGACGTTTCACCCGACTTCGAGTTCGTCCCGTCGCCGAGCGGCCGGTATGTGACCACCTTCCATATCATGGTACAGGTCACGAAGGTGGACCTTCAGATCGTCGAGTGTTTCGCCCTGTGTCCAATAGTCCGGATAATCCTCGAGGTAGCCGAGCCAATGCGGTCCGTCTTGCCAATAAACGTAGCGAACGGTCATGGGGCCATAATAGGCCCAGGCCAAGTGGCCTGTAAAGATCGAACATACTTGACGACGCGGTTCATTGGGTTTGCTGTATCCCCGCTCGTCTCGAGTGCCGCCGAAGCGGCCACGCTGTGCCTCGAGCGGGCTCTTCCAGCTCTCGAGGACTTTGGGAAAGTGTCGGACCGACCAATCGTCCGACCGTTTCTATGCGTGTTGTTGCGGTGAATCCTGTGATCCGAGTTCCACTGTGGTGGCCGCCCTGGATCCATCGGAACGGCGACCGGCGAGCATTTCTGCCGGAGTCGTCACGGCGGGGGAAGATATCGATGTAGTTCGTGTGCAGCTAAGCCGTTGGGTTTCAAATGGACGCCTCGTCAGAATCCACAAGGGATGGTACACACTTCGAGATCCGTTCCGACGGGTCCGACTCGACCTCAATGTAATAGCGTGCACGATCAAGCGCGGGAGCTACGTAAGTCTACAGTCGGGACTGGCGTATCACGGAATGATCCCTGAGTACGTCGCGGAGACAACCTGTGTGTCTACCGGCCGGCCGCTTTCCATCGATTCCCCTGTCGGGCGAATCAGGTACCGGCATGTGAAAGGTGATGTCTTCTTCGGATACGAGCAGGAGGTCTCGGGCAAGCAGGAAGCGTATATCGCCTTAGCCGAGAAAGCGCTGCTCGACCTGTTCTATCTGACGCCGGGAGCCGATGATCCCACCTACATCGCAGAACTACGACTTCAGGCTTCGGAACACCTGGACACCGCGATGATGATGCGCATGGCAGAGCGATTCGCAGCGCCAAGGTTGCTCCGTGCGGTCGAGCGCCTTGATAAGCACCTCAACTTCGCTAACCGGAGGCATGCGAAGTGAAGGAACACATCCGGGATCTCATTGCGGGGCTGAAAGACGTTCCTGAAGCCGCCCTCCTCGTACGAGAATACTTGCAGACGCGCATTCGAGTCGGAAGCCTACGACGTCGACGTGCGCAGTCGGCCTGACGTGATAGTACAGTCCGCATTCGTCGGGTTTCCCGGATTGCTTTACGAGTTCGGGTTGTCGTCGCAGCCGGGGCAGAAGATCACCATCAAGATCGAAGTCGACACCAATCCTCCGGCTCACGCATCGACGGAAACGTCGCTGGTTCGACGGCACATACTCCTGAACCTTCTGCACTACGACAAGTCGAGCCGGAATGGAACTGACAGATCAACAGATCTCCGCCTGGCGGAGCCTTGTCGCCGACCGCGTTGCGGCGATGGAATGGGATCGCGTGGTTGCGGACGTGAGGCCGTTCCTCGAGCGAGCGGAGGACGTCGGCATGTTGACGAGGGAGAATGTGCTGAATCTATTAAAAGCCCACTAGGCGTATCTGAAAGCCTTGTAAGCGGCGTACGGTTTTCCGCCAAGGGCTACAGACGACGGAACGGTAGATGGACTGCTCCGGCGGGAAGGTGTCCAGCAGCCACCATGCGCCGATTGAAGGCGAGCAAGCGCAATTGCGGTTTTGGTGGCGTGACTGGGGTTGCGGGGCAACACAGGTTACCGCGACTAAACAGCGGAGGGGTGCGCATGCGATTACGGCTGCGGTGCGCCACACGCGTTGCAGTCCGGTTGAGACGATCAGCGCGCCTTTTCCTACTTCCGGTTTTGCCCCTTACTGAAAGCAGGGGCACGATCATCGGTTTAGGTGACGTGGCTCCGTCAAGGTTGCAGACATCGATTCGACCGTCTGTGAATCCGTGATGCGTGCCGGGCGAGCAGTCCTCGATATATGTCGCAACGTACGATCCGCGGAGACTCGGCGCACTAAGCGAGGGGCATGAAGCCGCGGAAGGTGCGGCCCCTCGCCCACCTTACTGTTTAATCGAAACGGGGAATCCTTCCGACTCGTTTCCGACAGCATCGACAGTTACGAGGAGATATTCGACGGCCGTGCCATCGAGAGCGCCCGCCACGGCCATCTGCTCCGTGGTGGCCCCGACGGTGGCGGTGGTGATATCCGCCGGAAAATCCACGAGCTCAACGGATGCCAAGTCCTCGTCGGCCGGATCGGTCCACGTTACAATCGCCTCATCCGCGCCGTAGGCCACCGCCACCCCTGAGACCTCCCCGGGAGGCGTGTTGTCGATGACGACTTCGATAGGTCCGACAACAGGCGACTCTCGACCAAAGCGATCTTTCTGCTTGATAGAGACGATGTACACGCCTTCGTTGAGGATCTGGATCTCACTCGACCCGACTCCGGAGAAGTTCCAGTTGCCGCTCCCCAGGTCAACATAGAGAGAGTTTTCCGCCTCTTCCCCGGTCACGTTATAGGTATGGGGGTCCTTTTACGTGCCGGCGACCAAGTCGGTCGTCGGCGCCGCGGGGGGCGTTGTATCCACCCACATGCGAGCCTCGCGGACGGCGCTCTCGTTGTAGCCGTCGCGGGTGGCCACCGCGGTGAGGATTACAACGCCGTCGGTTTCGCCGACGGTGAAAGGGCCCGTGTACCGGCTCCAGTCGGCCCGCGGCAGCAACGCGTCGAAAGTGTAGAGGATTGTTGCGTCCGGCGTTGCCGTGGTGATCGTGATCTCCGGCTCGCTCGTGTGCTCACTGGAGCCGGAGTCGGGTTCGCCGTCTTCCAGGATCACCGGTTGCGAGACCGTCGGATGACGAATCTGGTAGGTTTTGGACACGACTTCGCCGTCGGTCAGTCCCTCCTTGACGGCATAAGCGCGTATCTCGACGAGACCGCCCGTATCAGTCACGAGAATCGGATTCTCATAGACCGGCGAGTCGGCCGTGGGATTGGTGCCGTCGGTTGTGTAGTGAATCGTGGCGCCTTCGGTCGCCGAAGCAAGAACGACGTTCTGATCCTGGACGTAACTCTCCCCTCGGGGGTCAAAGCTAGGCGCCGCAACAATCGTGGGATCAGGCGGCGTCTGGTTGTCGTCGGTCTGGCCCACGCCTGCGGATGAGTCGCCACTGTCGATGGGGGTCACTCCCGGAGGAAGCGATAGAAAAGGCGGAGCCACCTCATCGATGGGCATCTGGCCTCCCGACGCCTAACCGAGATGCCCAAAAAGGACTTGTCGGTTCCGGGGAGTATCAGTCGATCGAGACGGAGCTCGGTCGTTGCGCCGATGGCGATATCGGCGACGCTTACCTCTTCGATATGCGTATACTGTGTGGGCGACCACGCCGACCCCGACACGAACAAGCCGGACTCGTCGGCACCGAAACGGATTTCGCTGTCCCCCTCGTACGCCAACCCCTGGAGCGTCTTTATGAGGAAGATGCTATAAACATGATCGCCCGCGGTGTTGTAATCGCCGTCGGATGTCTCGAAACGGAGATAGAGGTAATTCTCATCCGCCGCCACGTACAGGTCGGTGATGTCGCCCCCCACGACACTCGCGTCCGTTGAGTCACCGTCCTTGTCGACTCGGGCCGCCTCGAGGGCGGACCAGTCGCCGGCGTCCCCGTCCAAAGTGAAGAGGATGGTCGGGAGTTCGCCTATGTCGACGTAGTCAGGCTCCGGATAGGTTACTCGGTAGACCTCAGTCACAACCCGGCTGGAGGTCAGGCCGTCCTTTACGGCCAAGGCGGAAATAGTGATCTCGGAAGTGGTCTCCTGCACGAGGACCGGCTCCATATAGACCGGCGAATCCGTCGTGGGGACGGAGCCGTCCGTTGTGTAGTGAATGGTCGCACCTTCGGTCGAAGTGGCAATCACGACAAGCTGATCCTCGGCGTAATGCGCGCCTCCGGGCCGGATGGTGGGATCGGCTACGGCCGACTCCGGCGAGCCGCCGTCGTCTGTAGCGTCATCTTCGGGCCCGCCGCGATAGTCGTAGAAAAGCTCCTGGCCGTACGCCGAGTAGGCAAAGATCACCTTGTCGAGGTGCAGATAGCCGTCGGGAGGTGAAGCGTCGCGGTGCCATCGATGCGTGAGGTCCGAGTCTTCGCCGTGCCGGAAAAACTCGGCTTCCGAGAAGTTATCGAAATAGTCGAAGTCGCCCATGGAGTCGCCGATAAGTTGCAACTGCCCAAAGGTAAAAGCTTGCGCGGCCTCAGCGTCGGCGGAAACGAAACCTGTTCCGTCGTACTGGGCGAAGCGGAGATCGACGGAGGCAAAGCTGTTGTCGTCGTTGTATAGCACCCGAGGAAGGGGTACAAAGGCTAGTTGTTTCCCCTCCGAGTCAAAGGGTGCGCCGATACGGAAGTCGACCCACCCCACATCCTCGCCGTCGACCGCCACGCGCCATACGCCGGCGATAGGTCTTCCCGTGTGGTCGCCGACATAGCTCGGACCAAAGTCGAGCTGATTGGGCATACCCTGCTATGCGGCGCTCAGGCCTCCATCAAAGTCTAGAAAGATGGATCCGCCGTCGCGATTCTCGCGCATCAGTGTCCCCGAGTTGGTAAACGGTTGGTCGGGACCCCAGCTGCGGCCGTCGTAGGTCAACTCGCTCGGTGGATACACCTCGATGCGGGTGGTTCCATCGGCAACCGATTCCACGTCCAGATCAGTTCCCCACCACGAGAACTTGGAGTGCACATCATGGAACTCGGCGAGATCGGGGGATGGGTAGCTCTCCTGGCAAGCGGTTAGCGGTCCACCAAATAAACAAACGGTAACCGCTTCGATGTAACCGTCTCCCTTGTCGTTCACCCAGAGGTTCGCCGCCTGTTTGGCCATCGAGTCGGTCCGCTCAAACCCCACGGCAACGTTGTCCACGGCCATGAGGAGCCATGCCGACACCGTGCCGTCAATGTCTTCCAGGGGCTGGGCGGGCAAATCGAGAACAAAGGCGCCCTCGGCGTCGATGGGCGACATGCGGGCGGCGCGAATGTTTCCTATCCGGAAGCTACCGTCGGTTATGGGAACGGCAACAACCTCGTCGGCGACCTGATCAATGGATGTCTTGGCCGATCCCACTGCAGGCACTACAGAGGCGGCCGCAGCGCCGTCGCCGGTCCACAGCATACCTGCCACGGTCATCGATGGTGAAGGAGTGTCGGCGGCACCGTCGTCGCTGTCCGACGGCACCTCGGCATCGTCGGTGGCGGTTGTGTCCGGACCGAACGGCGGCGTGCAACCGGCAACCAGAAAGATAGTCAGCAGGACCGACATTGATCCGAGCCGAACCGTCATTTTCGAAGGGCGATTGTTTTCCGTCATTGCGCCATCTATAAGCATCTTGCGTGCCAATTTGGGGGGGGGCAGAGTCAAAAGTGCTCTCCGAGGCCTCTTCTTTTTATCTCTTTTACCGGTATATACATACGGAACCGTGCGGCCGCCTGCCCCAACGACCGGTCCCGGGCTTCGGCAAGCCATCCGACCACGAGCATGCGAAGCCTGCCAAACAGTGTCCACCCTGGACAGTTAGTGACCACTGCCCCGCTGAGAGCATAGACCCGCAAGAGACCGCGGACGAGCGCCCTCGCGTCGTTCGGCTACCCGCAGGAAGGGAGCCGTACTGCCCCAACTACCGCCCCGACGAACGCGAAGGGAACCGGAGTTCGGACCGGTGGGATCAGCACCGGGACTATAGTTGGAGTAGTCGCCGTCGTACCAGTCCCAGCACCACAGCCACACTTTGCCGGTCATGTCGTAAAGACCAAACTCATTGGCCCTCTTCTCGCCTACCGGCGGGATCGATCTTGACCCGAAGCTTATTCACAACCATTGTGAAGTGTCACAAACCCTGGTGCTGAACAACGAATATTTCCTTGTTTCGAAAGTGTTTGGAGCACCTATGCAGTCCGAGTGCTGCAAGCCGTAATAGGCTACGCGTAACTCCTTGACAGACAGGCGGCTGTTCGTCTGTCCAGCACCAGGGTTTGTGACACATTCCAACCACTGCGTCCCCGCAAAACAAGAGCATCAACCGGCGTCACAGTAGACCTCTCAACGGCCACGGCTCCGGAGGGTGACGTAGGATCTCAATCGCCCGAGGAGTAACGCGGCCCCAACCCTGCCTCCACCATCGTTGCCTCCGTGGGCACACCGGACTCGTCCCAGCCCATCATCTCGTAAAGTGTTGCGACCGACTGACCAAAGCGGGATTATCCAAGACGTCGCCGGCCCGATGACCTTTTTGTTGCGATTTGTCGCGCTCAGCGCTTTGGTCTTATGATATGGTATATGAAATGCCGACCATTTCGATGTTCTACGGAATCATTGTACGGATGTACTTTGCACCTCGGGAGCACCCGCCGCCGCACATTCACGCGTATTATGGGGAGCACAAGTGTGTGATCGATATTCGATCCGCGGAGGTCACAGATGGCACGCTACCAGTCACGCAAAGACGTCTGCTCGAAGCCTGGACACAGCTACATCAAGATGAACTTCTGGCAAACTGGCAACTTGTCATGAATGGCGAGCGCCCATTTACGATCAAACCCCTGCAATAGGAGACCATCATGCACCCAGCAGTAGTCCACGTGGCGGCCGTTGAAGACTTTCTCCTGTTTGTGCGTTTTGAAAACGGTGAGACAGCACTGTTGGACATGAGCCCGTACTTGGACTTTGGGGTTTTTTGTGCTCTGAAGGATAAAGAGGCCTTTCATCAAGTCCATGTGGCCTTCGACACCATCGAGTGGCCCGGCGGGATTGATCTCGACCCGGAGTTTATTCACAACCACTGCGTCCCCGCAAAACAAGAGCATCAACCGGCGTCACAGTAGACCTCTCAACGGCCACGGCTCCGGAGGGTGACGTAGGATCTCAATCGCCCGAGGAGTAACGCGGCCCCAACCCTGCCTCCACCATCGTTGCCTCCGTGGGCACACCGGACTCGTCCCAGCCCATCATCTCGTAAAGTGTTGCGACCGACTGACCAAAGCGGGGTCATCCAAGACGTCGCCGGCCCGTTTTGATCCAACGATGGGCTCCATGAAAAACCGATCCGGCAGCGTGTCCCGCTCCGGGCCGAGGTAGTCCATGGGGATTCGCTCGAGGATGCCGAGGATGCGCGAGTAGCGGAGTGTGTGCTCCCAGCCCACCTCCGTGTCGAAGTCCCAGTCGCGCTCGCAGATGTCGTAGCGGGGACCGATGGGAGCGACGGCATAGCCGAGGGCGAGGTTGGTCTGGCTCCTCGGGTAGTTGATGGCAATCTTGCAGGCGACGTAACGTACAAATTTGACACGTGGCGTTATGACGCAACCGAAAAACAGTGGGTAACGAACCTGGCCCCTGCCGGCCCCGGCGCCCATCTCGCCCTTGCTTCCCACGGAGGTAAACTGTATCGCTTCGGCGGCCTGGAAGCTGACGGACCGACCGACATAGTGGAAGCCTACGACCCCGCCACAGATCAATGGGATGAAGTTGCCCGCTTGTCTGAACCGAACTATGACATGGCTGCAACTACAGACGGTACCTACATATACCTGCTTGGCGGGGCCGAGAGCGGCTCAGTTTGGCGCTTTGATCCTACATCCGCAGAGTTTTCTGAGCTTGTTTCACTTCCCGGCCACGGCCGGAACTGCCGACGCAGGGAGCACCGGAGTGTTGGCGTAGCACCTGTGTTTGCGACAAGTCGGCTTCTTCCGACTTTGCTGGATACATCGCCTCTTCAAAGAGACCCGTCTGAGGGCCCAACTCGTTGATCAGTGGCGCATTTGATCGTGGAAAAAAACGTTGTTGCATGGTGGTCTGAGGTTCAGGATAGAGTTATTCCCCCGGGCCATGTCTGGGTTTGCTTTGCGGAGTTTGATGGATAGGAGGTTATCATGGCAACTCGTTTTGCGTTACCAGTCGGATTGCTCTTGCTCTTGGCTTTCCAAGCTGGCGCCGAAGAAATTGGCTTATACCGTCAAAGACTTCAGAACAACGATCGAAGGCCAAGAGTATCGTGTTGTGGTGTATCTTCCGGATGCGGAGCAGGATCCAGGTGGTCCGAAGGCAAAGCTCGAGCTGTTTGAGCTTGAACAAGCGGTGCACAACAGCGCCATGGCCGAACGCGGTGACATGGAGCTCTATGGCGATTTGATCGACGGGCCTACATCGCTGGTGTTTTCGGAATCCGGGGTGCTTGTAACGAACGACTACAGCGAGGTGCAGTACCGTCGCCTTGGTCCACCAAGCGCCACGATGATCGGCCGCTATGAGGCTTGGTTCAGCCTGACAACCGGAGCGCCGGATTCAGACGAAAGGTCCCCTGTCACGATCGAGGTTAGTCAGAACCGGTACGGTTGCCGTGTCGATGTGCGCGCTTGGATGCCTGTCGCGCAGCACCCTTTTTTGTCGGCTGCAACCTATTCGCGATTGGTCCCAACGTCACCACCACCCACGGATAGGGATATGCTCGTTGCCGGAGAGAGTCCGGTTGCGGTGTACGAGATAGTCTTACCGGCGCCCGCCGCTCGACTGTCTCCCACCGAGGGGCTTCTTCTGTGCGGAAGACCGGACACTCTCCTGGCGGTCGATATCGAAAACGGTCGGGTCGTCGGCGAGTTTGATCTGGAAAGACCCTATAGACCGGTTCAGTTGGACATCGCCCGGTGGGAACCCAAGAGCCGACGAATTGTGACAACGGAAAACTTTTTTTCATCATATGCGAGATCCGGACATTCACGTGTTCGACTTCGAACAACTCGATCATCGTAAGCGATCCACAAACCCATACTTGCGATTGAGCACCTTCGCGGTATCGTTCCAGCCGGAGGTACCGCATGAACTACATCGAACGCTACGAGCACTGGAAGAATCTGGTCGAGCAATGGGAAACAGAAGGCGGCACACGCCGAGGCACCGAACGATGACTCCATCACCTGCATTGAACTGAATCCACGAACGACGATCAACGACGAAGATCTCATGTTTGAAGCAGGGAGTATCCGCACCAGCATCGCCGGGCGAGAGGCAACCGTGGTGATTTGCGGCGAGCTGTCGGTAGCACAGCTGCGAGAAATTGTGGAAGCGTGTGGAGTTGGTGATGTTTCGTCTTGAGAAGAACGCCCGGGTCTGGCTGGTGCTGGGGAAGACCGACATGAGAAAGGCGATCAATGGGCTGTCGGGACTGGTGGCGAACACGCTGAAACTCGATCCACTGAGCGGACACTACTTCGTCTTCTGTGGGCGCCGGCGGAACACGATGAAGATTCTGTATTGGGATAAAAACGGGTACGTAATTTGGTATAAACGTCTGGAGATCGATAGATTTCGATGGCCGAAAACTGAGCAGGAAGCGCGGGCGATCACCGGGGAGCAACTGGAATGGCTGTTGGCGGGGAACAGTATCCCTCCTCTCCTGTACACTCGATCGCCCCAAAGTTAGTTACTACTACTCACGTTGTAGATACATAGATGGATATGCAGGCGTCTTATTACTCAAGTCTTTCAAAAAAACGAGAGCACAAAAGATGGACAAGTTTTACTGTCATGCGATACGATAAATCTAGGAAAGGATGAACTGGTGCCTCGGATTTCCGCTCCGATTTTTTCCGCCTATATCCAGGCATCCATACTCGCCTACCGTCTATCTAAGCTCATACGCAATGGGTGGTTTGATGATCAGTTTAAAGCTGACAGTCAGAGTCGTGTTTGTTGCTTTGTCGACGCTTCTGGTGTTTTTATCCCCCCAACTGTTCGCTCAGAATACAAATGAGGGCCCCCGAACTGCTCTTATTGTGGGCAATGCTCAGTATGTGCACTTCGGCACGCTCAAGAACCCGGCCAATGATGCTCTGGACATTTCCGCGACGCTTGAGGGTCTTGGCTTTGACGTTACGGTGCTCCTTGACGCCGGCCGGCAAGAGCTGTCGTTAGCTGTTAGGGCATTCGGAGACCGCTTGGCCGCTTCCGGCGGCCTCGGCCTCTTCTACTACGCCGGCCACGGCATCGAGGTGAATGGAACCAACTATCTAATTCCATCGGACGCGGACATTGCTGCCGAGGATGAAGTCGAGTTCAACTCCATACCGTTAGACCTGGTGGTTAACAAAATGGCCACGGCGCAAAACGGGCAGAACATCGTCATCTTGGATGCGTGCCGTGACAACCCGCTACCGGTCACGCGGCGTAGCACGGCGGCTACTCGCGGCCTTAGCGTGGTTGAAGCACCCACCGGGACCCTTATTGTGTACGCCACTGAGCCGGGGCGTGCGGCGCTCGACGGAGACGGTCGCAACAGCCCCTTCACTGGGGCATTTCTCGAGCATGTTGACACTCCCGGCGTTGACGTCGAGATCATGATGCGATCGGTTCGATCCGACGTGATCGCGGAGACGGCCGGGGAGCAGACGCCGTGGACCAACAGCAGCCTAACGGGCAGCATCGTGCTGGCCTGGGCCGAGACCACGGAGCCCACCGTTGTGCCGCCTGCAACGGACCAACCGGCCGTTGTAACGACATCACAGCCAACACAGGGCCGGGTCCTTCTCAACGCACCGTCCGGCCTCGAGATTATTGCCGAGCTTTCGAGTCTTGACGACGGCACGATACGACCGTTGGGAGACGAAACGGAGGTGCCTCCGGGTGAGTACCTCCTCCGCGCACGCTATGCGGACGACGTGGACTGGTCGGAAATCAGACCGGTCACCATCGGCCCCAATGAGGCTGTCTCGGTCAGTTTGAGCAACATGGGCTACTCTACAACGCATCAGATTGGCCAGTTGGCTTCAGTGCGAGCAGACCTCGAGCAGGCGCTTATGCCTCAGATCGCAAGTCGTGACACATTGACCACCCTTGGATGGATCACGCTCGGAACAGGAATTGCCGGGGCAGGCGTCTCCGTTGCCTCGTTTATTCTCGGAACCGAGGCATATGATCGCTACAGCGCCGCAGTGTCTACGACGGAGGCGGTTCGATGCTCACAGGAGTACAAAGAGTTCTCCGATCTCTTTGCGATTACGGCCGGGGTCGGCGGGGCCTTCCTTGCGGCAACCCCGATCCTTTGGCTCTTGCGGCCCGACACAAGCGAGTCGGAGGCTGAAATCCAGGACATCGATGCTCGCATACAGGACTTGGAGGCACAGCGATGAAAAGGAGGGGCCACGACCACCACGCTGTTCGCTCGGTAGCGATTGTCGTTGTTTTGACGGCTGCCCTTGCGCTGCTGACCGGCTGCCCCGATCTTTTTGGGCCACAAAACAATCCGGCGGACCCCGAGGCGGAGAACTACCAGGGCTACGACACCGTCGACTCGATCGATGATGTGGGAGTTGTTACCGACGGACAAACGGCACACGCCTGGATTCCCACCGTTGCCGTAACGCCTAGCGCCGACGCCACGGGCTATGAGATCCTGGTAGAAGTCCAGGTGGATGGTGAATGGCGGACGGCGTACGAGCACCTGCAAGAATCCCACGAATTCGATCTGGGAGGCGCTGAACTCGGTGCCGGGGCCTACCGCTATTCGATCCGTGCTCATGGATCAGGTGATGAGGTTGGTTCGTGGACTCCTCACACGACGCTGGTCGTTGAAGCGCTGGTCACCGGACTCAGTCCCACAAATGGAGCTGTGGTCGAGGATACCTCTCCTACATTCTCCTGGAACGCTACCGACGGCGCCGCCTCCTACCAATTTCGCATTGCCGAATCAGGCGCCAGCCTCTCCGAGGCGAGTATCGTAGAGGTCTCAGGCACAAGCCACACGGTGCAGGTGGCGACCAACAACACGACCTTCGTTTGGCAGGTTCGGAGTATCAATGCAGAAGGGCTCAAGAGCGCATGGACATCGGAGTCGACTCTCACCGTCGGCTGGGGCGCCATCGCGGGCATGAGTCCGGTGGACTCCGCCTCGGTGACGGATACAACGCCGCTGTTGGGTTGGGATCCTATTGACGGCGCAGCCGGCTACGTGCTCCAAATCGCCGAGTCTGAGGACGGCGTAGCCGATGCAACGATCATTGTGGTCTCGACCACCACCTACACACCGAGCGATCCCCTCACCAACTCCACCACCTACTACTGGCGCGTACGCGGCATTGATGAGGCCGAAGTAGCAACAGCGTGGAGCTCCATACTTTCCTTCTCCGTTTCCTGGGGTGCCGTTTCGGGCCTCACGCCCGCCGACGAGGCTTGGTCCACGGATACGACACCGGAGTTGTCGTGGACGGCGGTCGATGGAGCCGTCTCCTATGAAGTGCAGATCGCTGCGACCGAGGCGGAGCTGGACGCGACAGCGGCCCAGGTTTCCGCAGCGACGACGTTTACGCCGGCGACCGCTCTTTCCAACAACACGCTCCACTTCTGGCGCGTGCGCGCCAAAGATGGCGACGGACAGTACGGCGCCTGGAGTGCCGAGAACGCCCTCACCATCGGCTGGGGAGCAATCACTGGAATGACGCCGGCGGATATCTCTACTCTCACCGATACGACGCCAACCCTCGGTTGGGATGCCGTCGACGGCGCCGCAACCTACGAGGTACAGCTGGCGGACACCTACGCCGGGGTTGATCAAGCGACAGCTGCCGTTGTGACGGCGGCCGAATACACTCCGCCCGATGCCCTTACCAACCTGAGCACCTACTACTGGCGGGCTCGCGCCGTAGACGGCGGGGGGCAAGCCACCGCTTGGAGCGTGATTCGCGAGTTCACGATCGAATGGGGTGCCGTTACCGGGCTTCTCCCGGCCGACAGCTCAACGACCGACGATACGACGCCGTCGTTGAGTTGGAACGTCGTACCCGGCGCGGCTTCGTATGAGATAGAGATCGCCGACAGCGAGGCGGACCTAAACGGCACGACGGTTGCAGCAAGCGTTTCTGCCGGTTACACGCCAGGCTCGGCTCTCTTGAATAACCAAACCCATTACTGGCGCGTCCGAGCGAAAGACGGCGACGGACAGTACGGCAATTGGTCCGATGCTTCCGGCATCACCGTCGCGTGGGGCGAGATTACCGGGATGGCACCGGCGGACGGCTCGACCACAAACGATACGACACCTGACTTTACCTGGGATGCGGTGACAGGAGCCGCCACGTATGAAATCGAGATCGCCGACACGGAAACGGCTCTCGATGGAACAACGGTCGCGACAAGCCCTTCAGCGACCTACACGCCAAGTTCGGCTCTGTCGAACAATCAAACCCACTACTGGCGCATTCGGGCGAAAGACGCCGACGACCAGTACGGCAATTGGTCGACGCCGCAATCGCTCACAATCAGCTGGGGCGCGATCACCGGCATGAGTCCGGCGGACGCCTCGACGATTGCCGACACGACCCCGACGTTGGGTTGGGACGTTGTCGATGGAGCAGTTTCCTACGAGGTTCAAGTTGCCGATTCCGAGGCAGGCGTGGACGGCGCCACCGCCGAAACTGTAACAACGGAGGCCTACACACCCTCCGCGGGTCTTTCCGACGAGACCACCCATTATTGGCGCATTCGCGCGATCAACGGCGACGGTGAGCCGACGGCCTGGAGCTCGATCATTTCCTTCACCATCGCCTGCGAACAGGCCGAAACGCCCTACTTTTCGTCGACTCCGGGCGACTATGGCGAAGACTTGGCGTTCTATATTCTTTGCGACACCTCCGATGCGGTAATCCATTACACCACCGACGGCAGTGATCCCACGATCGACTCTCCCGTATACCCCGAAGGGCACGATATTTTCCTGAGCGGCTTCGGCTCCACCATGACTGTTAAGGCTATTGCAGTGGGAGATGAACTGCTGGAGTCGGCAATCGCCGTCGGGGAGTTCGCGATCGTGTACAACCCGCTTCCGACGCCGGTCATCGCCCCGTCGGGAGGCAATGTCGAGGAGAACACCGCCGTAAGCATCAGCTGCGATAATCCCGAAGCGGTGATCGCGTTTTCGACCGACGGCAGCGAGCCGACCGGCGCACACACCTGGTACACGGATCCAATCATCCTGACCGAAACCGGAACGCAGACGATTCGTGCTATTGCGTTTCTCAACCAGTCGGAGTATTCAGACAGCGACATCGCTACCGCGGTTTTCGAGGTTGGCGTTCCGGCACCTTCTCCGGTGATCGACCCGGCAGGAGGCACCTACCAAACCGAACTGACCGTAGATATCACCTGTTCCGATCCCGCCGCGTCGATACACTACACGCTCGACGGCAGCGATCCCACCGCCGCCAGTTCGTTATACGCCGGTGCGTTTACGGTTTCCGCTTTGGGAACTCATACCATCAGAGCGATCGCTCTCAAGGAGGGGTTCGCGCCAAGCGAGATCGTCGAAAGTATCTTCACGATTGAGCCTCCGCAAGCCTCCCACGTGATCGATTTCGAGGATCAGAGTCTCGAGGCGGTTTCCTTTACGGGAGACGGCGTCACCCTAAACGCCGATCCCTCATATGTACACCAGGGATCGTATTCACTTCGCATCAGCGGTAAAAACAGCGACGGCAGCAGCTCCGGAGCCACAATAACTGGACCCGTTTCGCCGACGGATGAGGTGGAATTGAGCTTCTACGTCTACCTTCAGAGTCTGTCGCACGCATATGCCAGCATCAACTTCTGGTTCGAGACCGCTTCCGAGCGCTATCCATACTGGCCCGATTTGTGGGCTACTACCAGTGGATATAACCACTTCCCTGACGGGAGCTATCCCCAGTTCAGCCATAGCATGCCCACCGGAACATGGACCAAGATGACACTTCGGGTTGCCGATGGGACCGCGAGCTTTCTGGAGAACGACACGGTGGTGTATCAGTACAGCTATACCGCCACAGACCCCTCGGAGATCATCAAGTACGTGATCCGTGCCGGTGCGGTCGCGGGAGGAACCCACAATATCGTCTGCTATCTCGACGATATCAGCTGCAGTTGGGACGGCGAGTCGACGGAGTATACCATCGCTGAAGAGTTCTCAGACCAGGTCATCGATGAGGGATGGACCGTTGAGCTGAATAACGCCACCTACTCGCTTGAAGACGGCGCATTTCGTACACAGATCCCAAAACCCGAAGGCAGCGATGTTTCCACCTGCAACCTGACCTGGAACGATTTGATCGACCTCTCCTCCGATTTCACCCTCGATGTGAGGCTACGGCAGTCCGGGTATGGAGGATCTCGTATCTACCTTTCGAAGAACGATGATTCGAGCCAACAACTCCGATTCAGTATCGACACCGACGATTTTGCGTACCTCTCCTACAGAAAGAACTCTACCGAGACGACGGTCGAGTCTTCGGCTTCCTATCTCGGAGACTTCCATCGCTACCAGATCGAAAAACAGGGCTCTGTGTATACTTTCTCCGTCGACAATGTCGTCAAGGGATCTTTTACGCACACCGAGCTGGATAACACCGATGGAGTGTTGCGCATGCAGCTCTATACCGCGGGGTGGAAAACAGGTCCGAACGACGTGTTTATCGATTACGTCAGGCTCGACTGACAGCTACACAAGGCCGTCGGTGTCGATCACCTCCTGTCCGATACCGATCCGATTGGTGATGATCTCGTCGAAGAACGCACCGAGCGACGCGAGCTTCTGTGTTGCCGCGCTGAAGGAGGCAATCGAGCGTTATGGGGTACCTGCGATCTTCAACAGGGACCAGGGTTCCCGGTTCACCAGCGAGGCGTTCATCGGCGTGTTGGAGGAGCACCATATTGAGATCAGCATGGACGGCACAGGTCGGGCGCTGGATAACGTGTACGTTGAACGGTTGTGGCGATCGCTGAAGTACGAGG
>CAZFLD010000009.1:0-85284 GCA_964519835.1 uncultured Spirochaetales bacterium | reverse complement strand
AGGATATTCGATAAACCGGCTGCTCATCCTGTCCGATTTCCTGGGCTCATTATAGCCTCCAGGCCGGCCAAAATACTACTATGGCGAACGTCCGGCGCAACACGACTCAGGTCGGCGCCCATCTCGCAAAGGTGCGAGGGACCCCATGCAATTGCCAGGCGGTGGGATTCTTCCAGCTCCTCCGTCGACATCCCCTTGTGCGCCGTCACGTTGGCACCCCCGGCTCGTAAGTGGTCCACAACCTCATCTCGGACCGTGGTGGGATTACAAGTGGTCAAGAACAGCTCAACATCGTGCTCGATCAGGCCTTCGAAAAAGGGGACCATCTTGGCGTCGAGGTGAACACTGCATGCCAGGCGCACGCCGGGGAGCCGGGGCATGGCGGCGAGCCAACCGGCGGTACGCGGCATGTGGCTTTTGATCCACCGTAGTCGGTTCCGGTCCATAGTCGGACAGTAGGCCGTGTGGACGCGGTGGTCAAGAAGACTGTTTGCCGATATTCGCGGCCATGGCACAAACGGTCATGAACGTGAATCAGGTTTCGAAGAGCTCACGGTCGTCTCTACGCTCTTGGTGAAACCTCTCGCGCCGGCGCGCCTGAAGGAATGGCTTATCGACTAAGCCTTCTGAATTTTGATGGACGAGATGGCCTTGGTGGTCAGTCGCACGCCGGCGGCTCGCACGCTTTTCACAAGGCAGTCGGCCACCGGAAAGGACTCTTTGGTAATCTGCATACGTGGCTTTGGCTTGTACTTCAGATACACGGCCACGTCTTCTTTGGTCGTGATCCGAAGCGGGGTTGCGCCGTCGGGAACAATCGAATAGCTCTTCTCAATAATAAATTGCTCTATCTTGCACCGCTTGAGGTAGATGTGGCCGGTCGTGTCCAACCGGTATACCACTGAAAACACCTTCTTGGCCAAGATGTCTTTGTCCGCAAGACCACACGAGAGCATGCCCGTATCAACAAAGAGCTTTTCCGGCACATTGATTATGTTGTAGATGCCGCTCTTTCGGATAACAAGAATGCGGTCGAACTCCGACACCTCAAAAAGGACACTTCCCTTTGAAACGCTGTATCCGAGGTAGCCCGACTCTGAATCGTACCGAAGCGTGAGATTTCGCTCGGCAACGTCCCGCACATCCACCTTGTCAAACGACACAAGCTTGCTGCGCCGCCCATAGTCTGCACCGTACTTTTCCTTGAGGTCGTGCAAAAACGAAACGGCGTACGCCTTGATGTTTTTGAGGTGGCCGCGAATGATCTTGAGGCGAGCTTCGAGCTCGGCCATCTCTTCTTTTGCCTTGTTGATGTCATAGAGAGAAATCCGGCGGATCGGAATTCGAAGCAGATGCTCTACGTCTTCGCGCGTGACTTCGCGGCGGATCTGCTTTTTAAAAGGTTCGAGGCCGGTGAGGACCGCCTCGATCACACCGTCCTGCGTATCGCGCTCCTCGATTTGCTTGTAGATGCGCTCCTCGATAAATATCCGCTCCAGGGTCCTCGCGTGAATTCTATCGCGGAGGTGACTCGCCTCGAGCTCGAGCTCCTTTTTGAGGATGTCGACGAGACGCTTTGCGTGGTGGTTGACGACTTCGGTAACCGTCATGCCAACCGGGCTTTTATCCTGGATTACGAGCAGGTTCACGCTGATCGTCTGCTCGCAGTCCGTAAAGGCAAATAAGGCGTCTACGGTTTCTTGAGAGTACACCCCCCGCGCGAGCCTAATTTCGATCTCGACCGCTTCGCCCGTGTAATCCTCAATCGACTGGATCTTGATTTTGTTCCGCCGCGCAGCGGTCTCTATCGAGTTGATAAGTGATTCGGTGGTGGAGCCGAAGGGCAACTCGCGAATCACGATGCGTTTTGGATCGGAGGTGTCGAGCTTTGCCCGAACCCGCACCTTGCCCTGACCATCGGCGTACTCCGTGGCGTCAATCAAACCACCGGTAGGAAAATCGGGATAGAGCTCGACCTGCTTCCCCTGTACCGCCGCGGCAACGGCATCGAGCACCTCGTTAAAGTTGTGAGGCAGAATACGCGTGGACATTCCAACGGCAATGCCCTCGGCGCCAAGGATAAGGACTGCGGGGATCTTTGCCGGAAACACAACGGGCTCTTTGTTTCTGCCGTCGTAACTCGGCTCGTAGTCCGTGAGCTCCGGGTTGTGCAGGACTTCCTTGGCCAAGGACAGGACTCGACATTCGATGTACCGCGCCGCGGAAGCCTCGTCGCCGGTAAAAATGTTGCCGAAGTTGCCCTGCTTGTCGACAAAAAGCTCTTTGTTGGCAAGCACAACCAATGCTGAATAGATCGAAGCATCCCCATGCGGATGGTACTTCATACAGTGTCCGACAACGTTTGCCACCTTGTGGAACTTGCCGTCGTCGATCTCGAGAAGCGTGTGAAGGATGCGCCGCTGCACGGGCTTAAAGCCGTCGTCCAGATGGGGAATCGCGCGGTCTTTGATTACATAGGACGCATATTCGAGAAAATTGCGATTAAAAAGGGTATTTACGTATGCCATGCTATACTAGATTTTCCATGATAAAAACACGCCGCTCGGGTGTGTTTTTTCCCATGTAAAACTGCAGTGTCTCTTGAATATCTTTGATGGACTTTAAGTTGACGTTTACAAGACGAATATCTTCGCCGATAAACTGCCCAAATTCCTTTGGCGAGATCTCACCGAGCCCTTTGAAGCGGGTTACTTCCGGAGACGAGACTGCCTTTAAGGCGGCATCTCGTTCTCGCAGGTTGTAGCAATAACGAGTCTCCTTTTTGTTTCTCACCCGAAAGAGCGGCGTTTCCAGAATGTAGATTCGTCCGGCAACGACCAGCTCTTCGAAGTAATTCAAAAAGAACGTTAGTAGAAGATTTCGAATGTGGAACCCGTCGTGATCGGCATCGGTTGCGATAACAATCCTCGAGTAACGAAGCTCCTCAACGCCGTTTTCGATCCCCAGGGCCATCATCGTGTTGTACAGCTCTTCGTTTTTGTAAATGTCCGCGCGCCGCTTGGCAAACACGTTCTGCGGCTTTCCTCGCAGGGAAAAGATCGCTTGTGTGTACACGTCCCGCGACGAGACCATGGCACCCGTAGCGGACTGTCCCTCCGTGATAAAAATGGTTGACCGCTCTTCTTCTTTCGAGTCGCCCCGGTGGAGCTTGCAGTCTTTGAGATTGGGGATCTTCAGGGCAATCTTCCGTGCGTTTTCTTTGGCTTCCTTCCTTACGGCGTTTAGCTCACGACGCAGGCGTTCGTTGGACTGGATCTTTGCGCTCAGAGCCTTGGCCGCCGCCTCGTGCTTATGCAAAAAGTCGACTATGCCTGCCCTGACCTCATTGACGATCCAACCGCGAATCTCCGTGTTCCCGAGCTTGTTTTTGGTCTGGCTCTCAAAGACAGGACTCTTGATCTTGATCGCAACGGCACCGGCGACTCCCTCACGAACGTCCACGCCGGAATACTGCTTTTTGAAGAATTCGTTTACACCCTTGAGAATACCCTCGCGAAAAGCACTCTGATGGGTGCCGCCGTCGCTTGTGAACTGACCGTTAACAAAAGAGAAGTAGGTCTCGCCGTAGTTGCCGGTATGGCTCAACGCAAACTCTACGTTGTCATGCTTCCAGTGTGCGATCTCGTAGAGGCTTTCGTTACCGATCTCGGCATGCAAAAGATCGTACAAGCCACGCTTCGACTCGAACTTCTTTTTCCCCAAGTAGAGGGTCAGTCCACTGTTCAGATAGGCGTAGTTCCAGAGCCGCTCTTCGACAAACTCGAGGTTGTACTCGTAGTCGTCGAAGATCGCTTTGTCCGGATGAAACTCGACGTAGGTACCGTTTTTTTCGTTGGTGGCCTTGCCCTGCTTTTCGCTTTTTAGAATCCCCCGCTCGAACACCGCCTCTTTGAACTTGCCGTCGCGGTATGCTACCACACGGAAGTGGTCGGAGAGCGCGTTGACGGCTTTGGTGCCGACACCGTTTAGGCCGACGCTGAACTGAAACACGTCGTCGTTGTACTTGGCCCCCGTGTTGATAACGGAAACACACTCTACAACTTTTCCCAGTGGTATCCCACGTCCGAAGTCGCGCACCTTCACCAACTGCGGCGCTACTTCCACGTTGATCCTAGACCCGTGGCCCATGATGTACTCGTCCACCGAGTTGTCGACAACTTCTTTAAGCAGGATGTAGATACCGTCGTCGAGGCTTGTGCCGTCCCCGAGTCGGCCGATGTACATACCTGTCCGGAGCCTGATGTGCTCGAGCGAAGAGAGTGTCTTTATTTTGCTTTCGTCGTAAACCTGTGTCTTTGCCAAGGCTGAAGTTGCTCCAAACAGTACCATAACCGGAAGGCCCGCTCAAGCTTGACAGAGAGGCCCATTCCATCAAGCATGACCATATGCTTCGGCGTTCGCTGCTCATCGCTTTGCCGGTCATGGTCGTGCTTGCCTCTTGCACAACCGGTCCGGTATCCGATGGGACCACTATAGACGAGCAAACCACACTGCAGGCCCTCGAATTACGTATCGCCGAGCTCGAGGCTTCTCTGGAGGAGGCAAAAAGCGAGCGGGACGCCGCCGTCGAGCAAGGTGCAACGCTGAGATCGGAGTTACAGGCAGCCGAATACAATACGACATCGCTCCGTGACCAAGTAACCGGGCTGCAAGACGCGCTTGCCCAATTACGCGCGGAGCACGCGGGCCTCGTCGATGAAGCCGAAGGGGCAACGCTCGAGGCGCAGACCCTTGCGCTCGAGAATCAAAACCTCATCCGGCGCGTAGACGATTTGGAGCAAACGATAGACGAGCTCCTCGTAACCCAACTCACCTTTTTTACACAAGAACGCCTTTTGTACGAGGATTCCAAGTACGACGACCTCGATTTGCCTGCCGGCACCGAAACCGACGATACTACGGAAGCCGACGAACGCATTACCGAGCGCGTAGACGGTTCCGGAGAAGATACCGATCAGCCCGAGTCGGCGCGCACCGACGCCATCACCCCGCCGGCCGTGGAACCGGTGCCGTTTTCCGCCGCCTTTGTTCGCGCCGAGTTCGCCGACGCCGCCACCGCGCCGATTGTCGGATCGCAGCTGGAGCCGGAACCGCTTGCCGGCGCCGTGCGAGTCGTGACATCCAGCGCCGCAGACGGCACCACCTACTACTACGACAACCGCATCCGCCCCGATTCCGACCACCTGACGCTTGTTGTGGAGCGGAAGCAGGACAGCACTTCGCTCTACATCCAGCTTGGACGCGTCATCGGCGAAGCTTCCTTCGGGGCCGGCGCCGACGGGGGACCGGCGACCGACGGGGCACCGGCGAATAGGCTCCACGGTACGCTCCATGCCGAGCTTCGTGGAGGCGAACAGTCGATTCGCTTCGACGCCGACTCCGCAACCATCGAGCGCATTCGCCTCGGGGCCGCCGTCACGGAGCTTATCAGGCGTCCCGTCGACCGGCACGCCTTGGTACTCTTGACCCAAGCCGCCCGCGGCGCCTCGATCTCCGTCATCTACCAAACCGCCGCCGGCACCGTCACACACAGGCCCGACCAGACCGAGCGCCTGGCAATGGTCAACATGCTCTACGTATTCGGCGAGCTCGGCGGCATACTACCGCCGGTGGCGGCGGAGTAACCGTTTCCCCAACACCGTCCCAACCCGCCCCGCGTGCAAACCCAAAAAAGACCGGCCCATCCTCAGGTAGGAGCCTCGCCGTGCGAGATCGGCCAGATGAATCGACAGGTGTCTTGGTGGGCCGCCCTCCGGGAGCCGTTCGTGGGGCGCAAAAAGCGGGCCGGTGGAGCTATCCGACCGACACCGCTTCTTGCTCGGCCTGTTGCTTTGTATTCTTTGCCCGGAACGTAATCTTGCCCTTTCGCACCGATACGAGTATGTGACTGCCCTCGCCGAAGCGACCCTTGAGGATTTCCATAGAAAGCGGATCCTCAATCTCTCGCTGAATGGTGCGTCGCAGCGGCCGCGCGCCGTACTTAACGTCGAAGCCGCTGTCGATGATGTGCTCCTTCGCCTTGCTCGAGACTTCGAGGACGATGTCTTTCTCCGCAAGCCGGGTCTGCACTTCACCGAGCTGAATATTCAGAATCTGCCGGATCTCATCGCGGCCGAGGCTGTGGAAGACGACGATCTCGTCGACTCTGTTGATAAACTCGGGGCGGAACACACGCTTCATCTCGTTGAGAGCGGAGGACTTGATCTCCTTGTGCTCCACGATTCCGTCGCCTGACTGGAATCCGACCATTGAGTCTCGGGAGATCTCGCGAGCCCCTGCGTTGGAGGTCATGATCAAGACGGTGTTCCGGAAACTAACCGTGTGCCCGAGATTATCCTGCAGCTGCCCTTCTTCGAGCACCTGCAGAAGAATGTTGAACACATCGGGGTGTGCCTTTTCAATCTCGTCAAGGAGCACAACGCTGTACGGCTTGCGCCGAATCTTTTCGGTCAACAGCCCGCCTTCCTCGTAACCGACGTAGCCCGGAGGGGCGCCAACCAGCCGACTCACGTTGTGCTTCTCCATAAAGTCCGACATATCGATACGGATAAGCGCCTCGTCGTTGCCAAAGAGAAACTCCGCGAGGGTTTTGGCCAACAGCGACTTGCCGACGCCGGTCGGTCCGAGAAAGATAAACGAACCCATCGGGCGTGACGGCGAGCTCAATCCGGTGCGGCTACGGCGAATGGCCGAGGCAACAACACCAATGGCGTCATCCTGGGCGATGACGGTACGGTGAAGCTCTTTCTCAACGCCGAGCAGCTTTTGGGACTCGCTCTGTGCGATGCGTGCCAATGGAATGCCGGTCATGTCGCTGATGACGTACTGGATGTCTTCGCCGTCGACGACGTTTTGCTCTGTCTTGAGCGTGACCTTCCACTGACTCTTGAGCTCTTCCACCTGGCCCTTCAGCCGACGCACCTGGTCGCGGACCGCCGCTGCACGCTCGTAGTTCTGTGAGTTCACAAGGGAAAGCTTTTCGGCGGTCAAGGCGTCTATCTCGCGCTCGAGGTCGGCGATCTCGGTGGGACGTACGCTGTTATTGATACGCTTCCGCGAACCCGCCTCGTCCATGAGGTCGATAGCTTTGTCCGGCAGAAACCGATCGGAGATGTAGCGGCGCGAAAGAATTGCGGCCACTTCGATTGCACCCGGTGTGTAGGTCACGTTGTGGTGGTCTTCGTACCGCCCCTTGATGCCTTTGAGAATCTCAACCGTCTCTTCAACGCTGGGCTCCTGCACAAAGATCATCTGAAAACGTCGCTCGAGGGCGGCATCCTTCTCGATGTACTTTTTGTACTCGTTGAGTGTGGTGGCCCCGATACACTGGATTTCTCCCCGGGATAGAGCCGGCTTGAGCATGTTCGACGCGTCGATTGCTCCCTCGGCGCCGCCTGCCCCAATAATGGTGTGAAGCTCGTCTATGAACAGGATCACATTCTGCGCATTGGTAATCTCTTTCATAACGCGCTTCAGACGCTCCTCGAACTCACCCCGGTACTTGGTTCCTGCGATAAGTGACGCTAAGTCCAGCGTCAATACGCGCTTCCCGATGAGCACCTCGGGCGCCGTTCCGTCGACAATGGTCTGCGCAAGCCCCTCAACGATCGCGGTCTTGCCTACTCCGGGCTCACCGATAAGCACGGGGTTGTTTTTTGTGCGTCGCGCAAGAATCTGAATGACTCGCTGGATTTCCCGGCCCCGTCCGACAACCGGGTCCAGCTTCCCCTCGCGGGCGTAGGTGGTTAGGTCGCGGGCAAACTCGTCCAAGGTTGGAGTGCCACGCTTGGATGAGCTCGCCGCGCCCGAGCTTTTTTTCTTGGTCTGCGGCAACCGCGGCGCAGTTGCGGTTCCGGCTGCCCCACCGCCGGACAACTCGACAATTGTTTCCCGCAGCGCATCAACCGCCACGGAAGATGCCGCCAGAAACTTCGCCGTCTCGCCGTCCTCTTCCCGACTGCAAGCAAGCAGCAGATGCTCGGTGCCGATGTACTCGTGCCCAAGATTGCGGGCTTCTTCCGCGGAATCCTCGAGCACCTTTTTGCCGCGGGGACTAGGCGGCACGTCGCCGAGGATAAAGCCCCCCCGCTTCCGGGGTATGCTCTTTTCGATCTCGATCTGCATCTTAGCAGGATCGATATTTATTTTTTGCAGGGCTTTGTAGCCCAACCCGCCACCTTCCTTGAGAAGTGCCAGCATTATGTGCTCCGGCAACAACTGGTCGGAGTGAAATCGCTTGGCCTCGTCTTGTGCAAGGACGGTGAGCACCTTTTGGGCTCGCTGTGTCAGTCCCTTAAACATCAATTCCTCCGTTTACCCCCGAACCTCCACAGGCCCGAGGGTCTCACTAATAACCTTAGCACGCAGCTGCTCGATTGCAGCTGAGTCGGACTCCCCAACACTTCCCCCTGCGACATAAAGTATATGGAATTTCTGAGCCAGAAAGAAGAGCGACGTGACCTGGCCAAGGGTGGTTCCGTCTACGATGCCCAGGCACAAACCCAATCGAAGTGTGCTGAGCGACGGAATGACCGTTTGCCCGTCGATACGTCTGCTAAAACGGAGCGCGCCGATTGCGCGGGCAAGCCGCTGTTCGAGCTCATCGCGCTTGGAGTCCAGGATCTCGTTTCGTGCTCTCCGCTCGTAATGTATCAATTCGGCCGCCACATCATCAAGTTCGGCGCCTTCGGTGGGTCCGGTGGACCGGCATTCGATCAAAAAGAGGTTGCCTAACGATTGCCGCTCGTCCACAAAGCCCCGTACGACAAAGCCTGCCCGGCGAACATCGGCAAAAACTCCTGCCAGGGCATCCTTCTCGGCAAGGCCGGGCACGTGGATCATAATGGACGCCTTTTCGCCCGTGCCGACATCGGCTAGCCCCGCGGCAAGAAACCCGAGATCGAGGGAGGCCGCGTAGTCGAGCACCTTGTCCAGCGCTCCGTCGATGGCTTCCACCGTGCTACGAAGGTCCACAATACGACGCCCAGGCCCAATGCCAAAGATCCTGAGGTGGTCGCCTCCGTTGACCAGAACTCCGGCGGTCTCATCCGCGTTGATGTACAACACGTCGGGGTTCCGCCCCGTTTTTGTGCTCGGAACTAGATTACGTTCCACCAGACGCGGGCGATCCCGCAGCGAATCCAGAAACACACGTGAGTGGTCTGAGACAAAAAGACCTTCGCCTGCCGCCGACACCGCTCCGTCAACCGCCGCAATAACCGCTCGTCGCTCATCGGCATCCATGGCCGGCGGAAACCGGTATCCGGCAAGATTACGAGCAAGACGCACACGAGATGAAACGATAACATCGGCGTCCGGACCTTCGCCGGTAAACCAGGACGTCGGCGTCTCCCGACTAGTCGAGCGATTCATCCGCGGAAAAAATTCGTTGGTCGAGTTCCGAAAGCTGGTCTCGGAGATCTGCGGCATCCTCGTACGACTCCTCCTCCAGCGCGGACCGCAGCTGTTCGCGTATAAGCTCGCGATCTACGAACAAAGCCTTGTAGCGTCTAAGCTTACGGGGCATACGACCCCGGTAGCCGCCGCCCGAAACAAGCGGACCTCTGCCCTCGCGGACCTCGTTGATAAGCTTGCCTACCTCCGGTTGCAACGTCCGGTAGCACTCTGCACAGCCCACCCTGCCCGTTTTTCTCAGGCTCTCCCGTCCCGTGCCGCATATGGGACACTGCGTCTCGTCGTCCGAATCGCCAACAGTTGGATCGATCAAGTGCTCGAGAAGGTCGCCCGTGCTCGGTCGGCGCCAGCGATACCCTCTGTCGATACCGTGGTTTTTCGCGCAGTCGTCACACAACAGCAATTCTTCCACGGCTGTTCCGTCTATGCGCCGAACCTTGACGGTGCCGTCTTTGAGTCCACATTCGTTACACAACTTGGATTCGGACATGTCCCCTCCCAAGGTACGTCCACAAGACGTTACACACGTGTTGGGCGCTAATGCTTTGCCATCGTCTCGAGCGGTCTGACCGCGGCGGCCCGCGCCGCCGGTACAAACGACGACAATGTCGCCAAGGCTATCCCGGCCACGGCCGCAATAAATACCTCATCGAAGCGCAGCCGAATCGGTATATCTTGAAGATAAAAGTCTTGGTTGAAAATGTCGATCCTCGGCCCGCCTTCGGCAGCGCCGAACAGGAGGTCCATGGCGCCGTTGCCGACCCACTCCACCAATTGGAGAAGCTCGTTTATGTTCACGGCGGCCGCAAGACCACCGACTATACCAACCGCCACGCCCATCGTCCCCAAGAAAAACCCCGCCGTTACAAAATAGGAGCGAAGGGCGTTTGGCGAGGCGCCGATTGCCTTGAGTATCGCTATCTCCTCCTGTTTTTCGAGGACAAGCATAACCAGGGCCGAGGAAATCGTCACGGCCGCAACCGCGACCACCAGCGCCATAATCACCACCAGCATGTTTTTTGTGGTGATAAACGACACATATTGAGATCGTTCGAGCTCAAACCACGTCAGAACCCGCCAGTCAGGCCCAAGCATCTCTCTCATCCGGCTTGGCAAGAGCAATCCATCGGCGCCGGCGGCCCGGAATGGGTTTTGCAGCGCAAACGGATCGTCAATTTTGATTCCGACAAGATCGTATGCGGAGGTGTCCGGGAGAATTCGGCGGCCGAGGTCCAGGTCGACAAAGCTCCACAGCCGGTCGAGGTCCTGGTAGCCGGTGCTCACGACCCCTGCAACCGTAAACCGCTGGACCCGCGGTATCGGCGGCCGATCATTTCGCTGTAACACCGTTAGCAACCGCACCTCGTCCCCTGGTCCCACCTCGAGACGCCGGGCGATTTCGCGCCCAACAACGATGTGCTCCTCGGCGGAGAGGTCGAAGCTTCCCGCATCCGTAATCATGTACTGATTAAACCCGCGGTCTTGGACCAGCTCATCGGCCATGGCACGCACAATGGTACCGGTTCGGCCGGCGTCGGAGTACAGGAGGCCGACACCGCGCCGCTCGGCACCCGCGAGAGTTACTTCCTCCAGTTCCTCGAGCCGCTCGATCGCCAACGACACGTTCTCCGGCGGTGGATCGCCACGCGCAATGGCCTGCAAGTGGTAGGTTCCAACCTCTAGGAATCGAAGCGTAATGCCTTCGATCATGCCGTTAGCCACTTGAAACACGACGATAAGCGGAACAAGGCTCAGACCCACGGCCAAAACGGCTCCGATGGTACGTTTTCGCGCCGCGCCGCGATCTCGGGCCGAGCCAAACAGCAGGCGATACGCCATAAGCAGGGTCAGCGAAGGGCGCGATCCGGGCTTTATTGGTTTCATCGGCTTTCCAGCTTTCCATGCTCGAGATAGAGGACCCTGTCGCCCGCCTCCGCAACCTCACGATCGTGGCTGACAACCACAAGGGTCTTGCGCTCCCGCGCGGCCAACTCGAAAAGCAACGCCACGACGTTTTCGGAGTTGGCTTCGTCCAAATTGCCCGTGGGTTCGTCCGCAAGGATAACCGCAGGATCATTCATCAAAGCACGGGCAATGGCGACACGCTGTCGCTCACCGCCTGAGAGCTGACTCGGAAAGTGGCTCGACCGAGCGACGACACGAACGGCTTCGAGAAGCTCCGTTGCACGCCGGGAGGCCGCCGCCCGCGAGGCTCCGGCGATTAGGGCGGGCATCATCACGTTCTCCAGGGCGCTAAAGTCCCGGAGGAGGTAGTGGAACTGAAACACCAGACCGATCACACCGTTTCGGTAGCCGGTTAGGGACTCTTCGTCCGCGCCGGCCACATCGGTGCCGGCAACCCAAACGTTGCCGGAATCCGGAGAATCGACGCCGGAGATGATATTCAACAGCGTGCTCTTGCCACTGCCGCTTTCACCGGCTACGACAAGCCGCGAGCCGGGCGCAACCCCGAGGTGCACGTCATCTAACACAACCAATCGTTCGGAGCCGCTCTCGAAGGTCTTTTTCACCGCGTCGAGACGAATCGTCGGCGTCGCCGTGGGGTCCGCTGAGGAGGCCTCACTCATATCGAAGCACCTGGCTGGGCCGAATTGCGGTGGCACGACGACCGGCAAGATACGCGGCCGCCGTAGCGGACACGCAGGCAAAGACAAAGATCAGCATAGTTTCCAACAGTAGCACACTACTCGGAACCTCCGAGATGTAGAAGTAATCGGCAGAGAAGAACGAAACCTGGGATTTGGTATCAAGGACACTCGCCACCGCCGAAGCCACGATCTCGACAAAGGCAAACACTTCATTGATGTTGTACGCGAGCATAAGCCCCAGCAGCGTGCCGATGGTGGCGCCGGCAACACCGATAAGAACCCCGTCAAACGCGAACACGGCGCGGACACCCGACGGGGTTGCTCCCAGAGCCTTCAGAAGGGCTATCTCTTCCCTGCGCTCGAGCACCGTACGCCGCAGCGTCTGATAGATACTCACGCCAACCACGATAAAGATCAGCCCCAAAAGGACCATCATAAGTGTCTTTTCGAGCTGCAATGCCCCGAAAATCGATCGATTAAATAGACGCCAGGACTCAACTTCGGCGTTCAGCCCCGCCTCTCGGAGATCTTGTTGCAGAGCGGCTGCAATCCGCCTGTCGGCGAACCGGTCCTCGAGCTTGAGTCCGAGCACGATATCGTCGGCGTTGCCGGCCATCGCCGTTGCCTTGTCCAGAGAGACAAAGGCCCAACTCCGGTCGTATTCGAAGAACTCGCTCTGGAATACCCCGGTCACGACGAATTGCTCTTCCTGCGGCCGAAGAGCGTTTAGCTCAGGACCGCTCAAATTAACGATTTGAACGATGCTGCCGACCTGGGCCCCAAGCGACCGGGCGAGCTCGGAGCCGATCACCATCGACTCCGGACCGGACAGATCAAACGCGCCGTGTGTCATCCGCACTTGGGACCCAAAACCCGGGTCTAATTCCGGGGCGTCGTCGGGAAGGCCCCGTATATACAAGACCTGCGACGACGAGAAGAGGCCGCGACCGATGCCCTGAACATCCAAGAAGGGCACGACCGACAAGACCCCCGGGGTGTCGATGACGGCATCCACGACGGGAGCCGCGCGGTCCGCGACACCGGGGCCGCCAAGGCGACCGTCAGCCCCAACAAACGGGCGGCGATTCACGGCATCTCGGCCGGAATCCCCGAAACGTTCCATGTCTGCTTGGCCTGCGCCGTCCGGGTCGGCCTCCACGGCGGGTCGAACCCGGAGGTGGTAGCTGTTGATTTCGAGTATCGCCTCTATTGTATCGAGCTGAAATCCGTTCATCACGCCAAGCACGGTGTTTAGCGCCATGACACCGACGGCTATGCCGGCAACCGCCAAGACCGACGTCGCAGCCCCCCGGCTTTGTCGCCGCGCACGAAAGTAACGCGACGCCACAAACAGCACCCAGGACACTCTCATTGGCCTGCCCTTGAGCCCGTAGAGTCGTCGCCGAATACACGGGTCCGGAGAACCTCACCGTCACGAATGATCTCCTCCCTGAGCCTGTTGTCCTCGGGCCCGTAGTACACACGGACAAACAGCTCGCCGTCGCGGTAGCGCTCTTCGACGTACCCGTCGTCGCCGAATTCGGTGCGGAGTTGCAGGGAGCCGTTGACCAAAATGCTCTCGGCAACTCGGTTGCCCTCGTTATCATACTCGTAGGCGAGTGTCTCTGAGACACCGCCGCGGGTTGTGGTGCGCTCGACCAATCGGCCGTCCGAATATCGATAGGTCCGCGTCTGTACCACGGCGCCGTCACGTCGAACCTCTTCATACTCCGCGAGGCCCCCGCCCGTGTAACGCGTGAGCGTGGTTTCCCCGCGAGGGATGTTTTCCGTCATGCTGGTGACCGGGTTGGTGGTCTCCGGTCCGGCGTAGGAGTACTCCACGACCAATGCAGCCTCGGTGCCGACGTAGCTACGCCGGCCGACAAGGCGTCCACGCTGGTCGTAGAGGACAAGCTCACCCGCGGCTTCGGACCCGTGCCACTCGCGCACAAGTGAGCCGTTGCCAAAACCAAAGTTGGAGAGTCTCGTTGAGCCGTCGGCCTCCACGCGCTCGACTTCCCGTAGCACCCCGGCAGCGCCGTACAGATACCGGTCTTCATACAAAGGGCTGCCGTCGCCTGAGAATACACGGGCCAAGGCCAGTTCGGCGCCCGAGTACTCGTAGGTGGTCCTGCGTTTGAGGCGTCCGGCATCGTACTCTTCCATAACCGACGGCCGACCCCGGAGGTCGTACTCGGTGCGTTCAGCCGGATCGCCGTTTTCGTAGCGCTCGACAAGCGCCGTCCCGCCTTGTGATCGAAAGGTCGTGACCTCGCGCCGGATTTCGTCACCAAAGGAAAAAAGCGCTTCCTCGCGGGTGTCGCCGCTCCGGGTTACCCGCAACAGATACTCGAGGTCGGCGTCGAACCCACCGACCGCCTCGATGCGCGAGGCAACGCCGTTGGATCGATAGTAGGAGACCTCGGACCAAAGTGGCGGCGCTGCGCAGAGCATAATCACAAGCGCCAACGGCAGTCGCCGAAATCCTGGTGCCGACATTAGTAGTCGCTTTCCTCCGAGTCGGAGACGGCAAGCAGCTCATGCAGATATCGGCCCTTGTCAAAGGGCACTATGTCGTCCATGTTTTCGCCGACGCCGAGGAATGCAATTGGTATGCCGAGGGATTTCGAAATGGCGACAGCAACTCCGCCTCGCGCCGAAGAGTCGTACTTGGCCAAAACAACCGCATCGACTCCAACCGCCTCGTGAAAAATCTCCGCCTGACGCAGGCCGTTTTGGCCCGTGGTGGCGTCTATGACCAAAAGACGCTTGTAATCGGCTTCCGCGGCCTTCCCCGTCACTATTTTGTCGATCTTTTCAAGCTGACGTACCAGGTTGTCTTTGTTGTGCATTCGTCCGGCGGTGTCGGCCAGCACAACGGCGTCGCCCCGGATTTGGGCACTGGTAACGGCGTCGTAAATAACCGCCGCCGGATCCGAGCCGTCTGCCTGACGTACAACCCGAACGCCGAGCCGCTCGCCGTGCGTTGCGAGTTGGTCGATCGCGGCGGCACGAAACGTGTCGCCGGCGGCAAGCACCACTCGGTCGGTACCAACGGACTTGGCAAACCGGCGTGCCAGCTTGGCGATGGTCGTTGTCTTGCCGACCCCGTTGACGCCGAGGACCAAAAAGACGGAAAGCTTGTCGGCCGCCGGCGATATCTCCATGGCCCGGATGTCCTGCGCGATACGATCGTGGATCAACCGCACGAGGTCTTCGCGCGATACAATCCGCCCTTTACGCGCGGCCGGTTCGATTTCTTCCATTAGGGCCATGGCGGCGGTGGCGCCAAGATCGGACTCAATAAGAGTGTCTTCCAAATCCTCTAAGAAATCCTCGATAGCCCCCGTGCCTGAGGAGCCCGAGAAGAGTTCACGCAGGCGACGACCAAGGCTCTTTTTCACAGATTGCTCCTCGTATTATTGGCCGTCCACACGGGACGGAAACGCCACGCCCACCGGGGCTGCATCCTTTTTTGCCGCCAACGTGTGTTGTGTCACGCCCATATCGTGCCGGGCTGACGGCCATTGCTATGGCGCGAGCATCCGGCCGGCTTCTACGTACTCGATTACCTCGAGAATGGCGTTTATCAGGAAAATACCGCTTATCGCCGCCGTGCCGATCGAGGCAGCGTACAAGACATTGCCCTCGGTTGCCAGCCGGGACAGCTCCTCCGGGGAAATGCCGGTGCCCGTTTGATCGTCCGGAAACACCGCCTCAACACTTTGAAAGAGCCCCCCAAGGATGACCGGAACAGGAACGCTCACAAGAAAAACCGCAAGAGCATCGTAGAATCGATTTCGCCGATCGAACAACTCCCGGCCCCAGTCTATCGCATCGGGAACAAGCTCGATCCCGATGCGTCCGGTTCCCGAGCCGCCGTCACGCATAGCCTGATTGTCGAGACCGAGTATTTCCATGCCGCCGGAAGAGTCTCCGGATCCGGCCCGCCCCGGGCCCGGAAGCCGCGCTCCCGGCCCCACGGTAAAAAGCACCTCTCGATACCCCTCGAGGTCTACGCTCACCGTGCTCCGGTAGCTCGGAATTGGAAACTCCACGGGGGTTACTCCTACCGGGAGCGAACCAACATGTACGCCCGCGCCCGAGGGTTCGGTGCTTACGATAACACTTCGCGAGTCCACCGCAGGCAACTCCAATGCAATGCGGCGGGTCTCCGCAGCCTCGAGTCTTACCACTTCGTGGGCCACGCCGCCCGCCGGCGACGTCACGGCGACCGTCACGGTGCCCACCGGCAAAAAACGGACGGACGCCGAGCCATAACCGACCGTGACGCCGTCGATTTGGATCCGCGCGTCGGGCTCCGTGCTGGTAATCTCAAGGGCCGCGTGATCGCGACCCAGAATGTGCCGGGCAATCTCGTACACGGCGTCGTCCACAATGATGTGAACCTCGTCGGCGCGAGCCGCGTCGGCGTAGCTGTACACCGTCTCTCCTTGGAAACGGCTGTGAACGTAGATATCGGTAAAGACATACCCCTCGATTTCCTCGAGGCGACCCCAAATGAGGTAGTCAAGCTCCTCGCTTCGTGCCACGGCCTGTGGATCGGCGGGGTTTGGCTCCAGCAAGCGTCCGTCGTTGTGTCCCTCCCAAAAAGACAGGTCTTTGCGCTCCTCCACCGCAAACTCGGCTACCGCGTCGGACAGACCGCGGACCCGTTCTCGAAGCTCTGATAGATTCGCGTCCAACTCCGCAAGACGTTCTTCTCTCGATGAAGCGTCGATTTGTTGAAACAAGACCTCGTCGCGACGATCGAGCGTGCTTCGCAGGGCGGAGACGGCACTCTGCTCAGCGGCCCGGACCCGATCCTGCCGATACGCCTCGACTTCGGCCGCCGTCAACCTCGTCGAGTCAAGCTCCGCCATCTGCTCATAGATTAGGAGGGGAACACTCCGGGCCAAGTAGCGCAGCCCCGGGCTTATGTCCTCGTCGGCCAGTCGCGCAAGACCGACAACCCAACCGGCTTTGTCGTCCCGAGGAAGTACCGTCTCGGACTGGGCCCAAACGGCGGCGACCGACAACAAGGCACATATCGGCAGAAACGTGTTTTTGTTCACCGCGGCCGACCGTTTTGCAGTCCCACTACACGCCTGGCGACGTTCACAACCCGTTCGTTTTGAAACGGCTTCACGACAAAATCACGCGCGCCTCTCCGGATCGCCTCCATAATCATCTCGTCCTCGCCCATCGCGCTGCACATAACAACCCGCGCTCTCGGGTCCGACTCAACAATCTTGGACAGGGCGGCAAGGCCGTCCATAATCGGCATCGCGATATCCATAATAACAAGGTCCGGCCGGAGGGCGACAAATCGACGAACTCCGGTTCTGCCGTCGGCCGCCTCTCCCACGATCTCAAAATCACGAGAGTCGAGCGCCCGGCGCAGAGCCGCCCGCATAAAGGGAAGGTCGTCAACGATCAGCACCCGCACCGCCATTTCTACTCCGATCACCCCGCTCCGGTGTAGCGAAGGTACTCTTCGATAAAAGGATCGATCTCGCCGTCCATAACCGCCTGCACGTTGGAGGACTCTACCCGCGTTCTAAGATCTTTGACCATGGTGTACGGATGAAACACGTAGTTGCGTATCTGATGACCCCAGGAGATATCTTTTTTTTCTTCCGCAGACTCCTCTTTCTCCGCCTCTTGCTCTTGCCGGTAGTACTCGTAGAGCCGTGACCGAAGCACCTTCATGGCTGTTGCCCGGTTTTTGTGTTGGCTGCGCTCGTTCTGACATTGAACGACTATTCCGGTCTCCAAGTGCGTAATACGCACCGCCGAGTCGGTTTTGTTTACGTGCTGACCACCGGCGCCGCTCGAACGGTAGGTATCCACACGGATATCATCGGGACGAATCTCCACATCGATATCGTCCTCGATCACCGGCGACACGTACACCGACGCGAACGATGTGTGCCGCCGACCACCGGAGTCAAAGGGACTAATCCGTACTAAGCGATGGATGCCGGTTTCGGATCTGAGGTAACCGTAGGCGTACGTACCTTTGACTGAGATTGTCACCGATTTAATGCCTCCCTCCACTTCGAGGAAGTCGATAATCTCGACATCATAACCATGTTTTTCGATCCAGCGGCAGTACATCCTGTAGAGCATATTGGTCCAGTCACAAGCCTCCGTTCCACCCGCCCCCGAGTGAATCGTAAGAAAGGCATCGGAGACGTCGAACTCGCCGGAAAGGAGCTCGAGGAGGCGCATGGACTCATATCGCTCACGTAGTTGGTCGAAACCCTCGGTAATCTCGGCCTCGACGGAGGCATCCTCCTCAGCCGCGGCCATGTCCGCAAGCTCGGCAAGATCGTCGACTTCCGTAATCAGGTTATACCAGGGCTCGTACCGGTCCTTTGTGCGCTTGAGCTCGGTCAAAACCGACTCGGCCTTTTCACGATCGTCCCAGAGGTCCGGCGCGGCGGACTCGGTCTCTAATCGACCTATTTCCGCTTTGAGTGCATCCGCGTCAAAGATGCCTCCATGTTGCGTGGACTTCCTCTTTGAGGGATTTGATACTGTTGATGAGCTCTGCTGTGACCATTGGGGTAGTATACTCAAATTGACGAGCGTTTTTCCACGGGGGTTGCAAGGCCGGGACCGCCTAAACGTCGAGCGGAGCACGTGTGGAGAACGCCGAAAAGGCGGCGAGCCCCGTGCGACGCTACAAGGGCTCTCGCCGGCGCCAACTATCGGTATGGACAGGAGCGATTCCGACCGATTACTATTAACAAAGGAGTCGGTATATGCGCGCTTTGCTGGGATTTATGATCCTCACTATGATCGCTCCGGGTCTTCTTGTTGCTCAGGAAGAGCAACCGGTGGAGACGGAGCAAGAGGTCTTTGCTCCGTTTGTGTCTCGGTTGCGGACCAGCGCTGAGGATCCCGAAGTGACGCTGTCGTGGCAGGAACCGGAGGACGTTCAAGGGCGCTATCAGATCTTCCGTCATACGGAAGAGATTGACACCGATTCGTTTAGCGAGGCGGAGCACATTACAACCGTGGAGTCGCCACGGACCTCGTACACGGATGTTCCGCAGCGGGCCGGGACCTACTTCTACGCGGTTTTGGTGGAGGACACAACCGGCAGACGCTACGACGTATTTGTGCCCTTTAGGAATACAAACATTCGTGGCGTCGAAATTCAAAACACGGCTACCCGCGAGGATCTCGCCGCAAAGGTGACCGGGCTTGCCGCGAGTCGCAGTCGCTCATCGGCTGTGCTCCGATTTTCGGCGGATCGTACCGGCCGTGAGTTGATTATCTACCGCAGCACAAAGCAGATATCCGGAACCACGGACCTCACGGAAGCCACGGCGATTGATATCGTGCCCAGCTCCGCAACGGAGTACCAGGACTATCCGGTGCCCGGCATTCCGTATTTCTACAGCATATTCGACACGTCCCTGGCAGCATCGGCCGGTATCGATTTTGTACCGG
Organism: uncultured Spirochaetales bacterium; assembly: GCA_964519835.1. Lineage (GTDB taxonomy): Bacteria > Spirochaetota > Spirochaetia > DSM-27196 > CAZFLD01 > CAZFLD01. Next base: position 65,776 of record CAZFLD010000009.1, on the reverse strand, counting down.
GAGAGAACACTACAACCACGCCGGTGGAGATTCCGCTGGGCGGGACACCGGTCAGGCTCCCCGGCGCCCGCGATGCTGCATTCCGAAGGCCGCTCCCGCTGCCCTACTTATCTGCAGCGCTCGCCCTGGATGCTTCCGGTGAAGGAACCAATGACGCGTTTGGATTTGTCAATCCGGTACCTCTGGATCCGGATACCGTGAAGTCGGTTTCGCGCCTCTCGGGCCGGGACGGAACCGAGCCTCCCGTCGACGAAGTACAACAAGCCGAGCCGTTTCCAACAATTCTGGATGCAGAGCGAATCGCGAGCGGGAAGGGCGCTCAAGCAACTCTTCGCGGCATTGTCGACGGCAGCTTCGGCCGACGGGACTGGAACGCGGCGGTAGACCAGCTACAGAACCTGCTAACCCTGCCGTTGGACAAGACTGTAGAAGCGCGCGCTCGCTTCTATTTGGCGCAGAGCTTCTACTTCCTCAACGAAAAGCGCGAGGCCTTTTTGGAGTTCCTGCTGGCGCGGGAAGAATACTACACCGCCGCCCAGCCGTGGATCGAACAGATCTTGGCCGCCGGTATCTAGGCCCGATCGATCATAAGACTCACGCCAAGCTCGAACACCCCGCGCGGGCCGAGCTCAAAGCCCCAGCGGGCCACAAAACACGTTCCCTGATAGACGGGTTCCGGCGGGTCGCCGTGGCTTGTGCAAAGCTCGGTTATCCATAGGGACGCCGGAGTAGAGAATCCAAGCGACAACGATACACCGTTGATTTTGTCCACGACCTCGGCGGCATCGAGGTCGTGCTTCTCAACCGTGCGCGACTGTACGGTCTCCTTTCTGGCGCCGTGAGGTTTGATCTTGAGCCCCATGTGATCATCGTGGTTGGACAACAGTGCAAAGTTGTACTCCGTGGCAAAGACGGTTTCCAGAGGCATTTCATCGGTGTTTTCGATTTGGTACTTGATCACAAATTCCGAACGCTTGAACGTGTACGACTTCCTGATCCGGACACTGCGGGGGCCAAATGCGGTTTGCACCGTGCCGGAAGCCGAGAGCTGAATGTCGTGATTCTCTCTGTGGACCGACTCAACGTCGTAGAGTCTGTTGAGAAAGTCACCGGCCTCATGAGCGACGCCCGCTGCAAACGACTGGAGGTCCTCATCAGTCAGGTAAAAATGGTCGATGGCGGCGCGCCGTAGGTAGCCGGCCTCCGTACTCTCCGGATTGTCACCCGTTGCGGGCCCTAACGTATCGAGGTAATTCCATGAGGTTGGAAGGTAGTCGAGCTCGATGAGTTTTCCACCTTCGCGGTGCACGTAGGCGTTCATCTCATGGCCCTGGAATAAATACTCCCCGAGGCCGTCCATATCGAAATCGACACCGATGATAGACGGTATAAAGATGCCCTTCTCGCGGGTGATCTTCTCAGACTCGATAAGCGACGTGTAGACGTTCTTGCGAAGGTTGTTTTTGTAGATGCCGTCGTGGCGGCCCCGCCAATAGGCGGCATGGCACTGCCCTTTCCATAGTTCCTCGCGGGCAGTTTGCTTGCGATACTTGTCGCCGCGAATTTGGTTAACAAGTATGTGCTCATACTGCATTTTCGCGTACATCAGGTTGCTCTCGGCGTAATGCGTCAAGAGCTGGCGGAAAAAGCCCCCTTGCACATGGTCTTCGGGGATGCCCACACCGTCCCAGCTGTTCATTTGCCAAAAGGACGTGGCTGAAAAATACGCGCGCCTCCTGGGCGGCTCCGCCCGTAGGTAGCGACTGGGCAGGACGGGCTGAAGCCAGTCGGCGTTTTCGCCCAGCACTTCAAAAAAGCGCTTGAGCCAGAGACCCGTAAAGGCGCGCTCGTAGCTGCCCGGCCTTGCACCAATGCGGTCCCCGTCGATCATAAGCCCGATCACACCACCCTCATCGGGGACGGTGGCGTTGCGAAGCTCCTGGACAAACTCGACGGGCTCGAGCTCGAGGAATCTCGACTGGAGATAGTGGCACAACGGGATGACCCCAAGCGTTTTGCCTTGGTCCTCGGTTAGAACGGGCCGGTGGAGGTCATGGCCCGCGAGGCCCGCGAGCACAAAGTGGTAGTCGTCGAGCAGTGTGTACTCCATGCCGCTGTTCTTGAGCGTGGATGCCAAGAACGGTTCCCAAAGCTGCTCGGTGATCCAGCTGCCACGGGGTCGCTTTCCAAATCGCTTGCGCAGATAGGTTGTTAGACTCTCGATTTGACCGAGTCTATCGGGACGTGGAATCAGGGGCAGAACAGGGTCGTGGAAGCCGCCGCCGAGGAGCTCTACCTGGCGCCGGGCAACCATCTCGTTGATGACATCGGTAAACTCCGAATGGTTTTGTTCGAGCCAGGTAAGGAGCGTTCCGGAGTAGTAAAGGCTTACCGCAATATTCGGAAAATTGTAGACGTTTGAGAGGAAGGGTTTATATGCCTTTTGGTATATGTCCTCGAGATCCTCGTCGGCGGTTCCGGCGGGTTGGCTATTTACAGTTCCGAATAGGAGGTTAACCTTCTTCATCCGTGCCCTGTTGCGACCTATCCTCCCGGGGCACAGTTGCTTGGTCCATAGCCGATTCCTTGGCTACACCGACCGGCTCGGATTGTTCTTGTTTGCTATCCTTGCGCACATCGATGATGCATTTCGGCGGGCAGGCTGCTGCTCCAGCTGCTCGGTCGCCGTCCTTCTCGTAATCAATCGTAGAAAGGTTATCGGCAACCACATATCCCCCGTCGGGCGATTTCTTCTCACACAGTTTACATGCAATGCAGCCGACTTTGCAGTACTTCCGGACAAGTTTTCCCGGTTCGTGATTGTTGCAGGCCACTATGTGGTCCGCATCGTACGGTACCCAGCGCATTACCCCGGTTGGGCACACCTCGACACACTTGCCGCATGATATGCATATGTCTTTATCTACCCAAACTTTGCCTTCGGAATCGTAGTCGATGGCGTCCACCGGACACACCTGGATACAGCTTCCAAGAGCGAGGCAGCCCTCTTTGCAGGCCATATTGCCGCCGTACAGGGCGTGCAAGGCGTTGCAGTCCCGGATTCCCTTGTATTCGAAGGTGTACTCCGTAACGCCCTCACCACCACGACAGTGCACCTGCGTCACCATTTTTTTGGAGTCGGTATCTACCTCGACGCCCATGATTCTACCCAAGGCCTGGGCCGTTTCCGCACCACCTGGGGCACAGAGGGTAAGCTTCTCGTCGTCTTCGGCAACCGCCTCCGCGTATGCGCCACAACCCGCGTACCCACAGGCACCGCAGTTGAGCCCCGGGAGGACGGACTCGACTTTCTCGAGCCGTTCGTCCTTTTTCACGGCAAGAGCCTTGGAGGCAAAGGCGAGACCGATACCCAAGAGGGCTCCCACCCCGCCAACAACGGCAAAGGCGACTAGAACTTGTACTACTACGGGCATAACTACTCCCTAAAAAACAAAAACGGAGGTGTCCGACCGTGTTAGCCGGTACCGATAAGATTCGTGAGAAGTGCCTTGTCGAAGGCCATAAACGCCAGCGCCATCAAACCGCCGGTGATAAAGGCGATCGGCGAACCGCGAAAGGGCTTCGGCACGTTTTCATTGTCGAGTTTCTCTCTGAGAGTCGACATTAAAAGAATCGCGAGGAGAAATCCAAGACCCGCCGCGAACCCGCCGACAAAGCTCTCCAATGGTCCGTACTCGTTGCGAACCGCGATAAGCGCAATTCCGAGGACGGCGCAGTTGGTTGTGATAAGCGGCAGGTAGATGCCAAGCGCCTTGTACAACGGCGGCGAGATTTTCTGAATGACCATCTCGACCAGCTGAACAAGAGACGCGATGACCAAGATAAAGGTGATTGTCTGCAAGAAGGTCAGCGAGAGGGGCACCAGGATCAGCCGATAGACGACCCACGTCGCAATTGAAGCGAGCGACATAACAAAGGTCACGGCGAAGCCCATTCCTACCGCAGACTCAACGTTTTTTGAAACGCCGATAAACGGACAGAGTCCGAGAAACTGCGTCAGGATAAAGTTGTTTACGAACACAAACGTGATGATGATGCCGACGTAGGTCATGCAGCCTCCTCACGGGCGGCGGCGCTCTGCGGCGCCCGTGCCCTGCGCTCGGCGTACCAGTTGTACAGCGCTTTGAGATACCCCATGACCAGTAGCGCGCCGGCGGCAAGGCCAAAGATGCGTATGGGCGACGCCGAGAGGCCGGGAATCTCGATGACGCCGGAGAATTCACCGATCGGGAAGATCGTGATGGTGCCGGCGCCGAGGACCTCGCGAATCAATGCAATCAGCGTCAAGCTCAAGGTAAAGCCGATGCCCATGCCCAAGGCATCGAGGACGGACTTGCCGACTGTGTTCTTGTTCGCGAATGCCTCTGCGCGGCCGAGTATTACGCAGTTCACAACTATCAGCTGAACAAAAACACCAAGATTACGAGACAGGTCCGGAGCGTAAGCCTGCATGGTGAGGTCCACGATGGTCACAAAGGACGCGATGATCACGATGTACGATGGTATCCGCACCTTCTCGGGAATAAAGTCCTTCAACAGAGCAACAAAGACATTCGAGCCGACAAGTACAAAAATAACACCGGCGCCCATTCCCAAGGCGTTTACAACCTGGGAGGACACCGCCAGGGCCGGACAGAGACCCAGCATAATCGCGAAGATCGGGTTTTCCTGATAGATGCCTTTGAGAAAATCACGCGCCATCGCGATCCTCCACAAACGACGAAGCCGCTTCGAGCGCGTTTGCCACGCCAAGAAAGGTAAGTGTTGCACCGGTGACGGCGTCTGCGTCCTCGGCCGCAAGGTCGTTTTTCGACGTTGGCACCGGATTCGCGGCCCCGGTCCCCACGAACATCTCCATGTACTCCGCCGTTTCGGCTTTTTTTCCGAGGCCCGGCGTTTCCTGGTTCAGCATAAGCTCCGCGGCGCGAATCTCCCCATCCGGAGCAATCGAGGCGACCAGGCTCATCTCACCACCGTAACCGTTACCCGTCACCAGTACGATGTACGATGTAACCGTGTCGGCCGAAGCGGAGGCATAGACCGGGTAGAACGCATCAATCGGTCCGCCGCCGACATCCGTCCGTTCGCCGAGCGTTCCCCCGCCGGAAACCCGGCTCAACGCGGCGTTTAGGGCCTCGATCCGATTCTGCTCGATTACCGGCGTGGTAACGGCTCCCACCAGCGCAAGCACCAGTGCCGCGACGGCGCAAATGAGCGCGAGCTTTCCGCCGATGAGTACCAGCTTCACGCTCATGCCGCCTCCTTGGTTCGAGCCGTCTGACCAAAGCGCTTAGGCTTTGTGTAGCGATTGATAATCGGAACAAAGATGTTCATAAGCAGAACCGCAAGCGACACTCCCTCGGGGAAAGAGCCAAAAAAACGGATCAGGAACGTCAGCATGCCCACGCCGACCCCGAATATGATCATACCTCTGGTTGTGAAGGGTGTGGTCACCATGTCCGTCGCCATGTAAAAGGCGCCAAGCATAAAGCCACCGGTGAACATGTGGAATAGAACATCGCCTTGGAAAGCGCCGAGGCCAAAGCGTGTTCCGCCGAAGATCCATACCAAGAGGCCAAAACTGACAAAATAGGCTGTGGGTATCGCCCAGGGCACGATACGCTTCGCGATGAGGTAGACGGACCCCAAAAGCAAGAGCGCGGCCGAGACCTCACCGATACAACCGGGAATGTTCCCCAGAAACGGATCTATATAGCCCGTCGGCATCTCGATACCGAGGGGGTTCAACAGATTCGCGTTGAGCCACTCGGTGACCGCGGAATCGGTACCACTCACCGGATAACCGGCACCTCGCATCAGATCTATCGGTCCGGCCGCCGACTCGGAGCCGCCTGTAAGGCTTGTTTTGACAAACCCGAGCGGCGTTGCCGATCCAATCGCGTCGACGGTGGGAAGCGTGCGCGGAAACTGCCAGCGCGTCATGTCGCCGGTCCACGAGAAAAAGACAAACGCCCGACCTGCAAGGGCCGGATTCATCCAGTTTCCACCGAGACCGCCAAACGTCCACTTCACCACGCCGATGGCAAAGGCGGATGCCGCGACCGGAATGTAGAGCGGCAGCGCAGGCGGCATGTTCATGCCTATAAGCAAGCCCGTTAAAACCGCACTACCGTCGCCAAGCGTAAAACGGGTAAATACCCGGGCCAAGAGGAACTCAAACACTACACATGAGGCGATGGAGACGATAAGTACCACAAGGGCCGACAGCCCGAATACGTAGACTCCCCATGCCGCCGCCGGCACCAGGCAGGCCGTGACCGCCCACATGATGTTGGCCGTGGTGGCGGAATCGTGAAATTGCGGGGAGCCCGTGACCTGCAGGCGTGCTGGGGTCGCCACCGTCACACCACCTTCTTCCTGCGCGCCATCCGCTTTCCGACACGAAGCCCCTGTACCAACGGGATGCGCGCCGGGCACGAGTAGCCACAGCAGCCACACTCCCTACAGTCCATAAGACCTTGGGAGACGGCCGCCTCGTAATCAAAGTTGGAGATAAGCTTGTAGAGAATGGTCGGCTCGAGACCCATCGGGCAGGCGCGGACACAGCGACCACACTGAATACACGCGGTCTGCCGCGCGTCGTTGACCTCCGCAGCGGTCAAGGCCAGTATCCCGGACGTTCCTTTTGTAATGGGTGTATCGAGGTCGTAAACCGTAAATCCCATCATCGGTCCACCCGAAACGACTTTGTACGGAAGCTCGGAAAAACCGCCGCACTCTTCGATAAGCTCGCTGATTCTGGTGCCGACGCGCGCCTTGACGTTGGCAGGCGTTTTGACGGCTCCCCCGGCTACCGTGACAATTCGTTCGATCAACGGCTTGTGATACACCACCGCATCAAAAATCGCCGCAAGGGTACCGGCGTTGGAGACAACCGCTCCTACGTCCATCGGCAGGCCGCCGGAGGGAATTTCTTTGCCGGTGGCTGCCCGCACCAGCTGCTTTTCGTCTCCCTGAGGATACTTCACCAACAACGGCACCACACGGTAATCGCGGCCGGACCGTTTGACCGCGTGCCGCATGGCCGCAACCGCGTCCGGCTTGTTTATCTCGATGCCGATGACGACCTCGTCCGGCTCGAGAATCCTCTCGGCGATGGCAAGCCCTTCGAGAATATCGTCGGGCCGTGACACCATAAGCCGGTGGTCTGCCGACAGATAGGGCTCGCATTCGGTCCCGTTCATAACAAGGGTGGAGCAGTTGATCCCTTTCGGGAGGCTATATTTCACGTGGGTCGGGAAGGTCGCACCTCCCATACCCACAATTCCTTTCTCCTGAATCAGGGCGAGGAGCTCTTGCGCCGATTGCCCGTGTCGGTCGGCACGACTACGATCTCTCCCGAGGACGTCAAACTCGCCGGACAACTCGATGACAACGGCTTTTGTACGCACACCGGTGGGCAGGAAGATGTCCTTGATTTCCGTGACCTTGCCGGGCACCGGTGAGTGAACGTTGGCGGAGACAAAGCCCTTTGCTTTGCCGATGAGTTGGCCCTCACGCACTTCGTCGCCCGGTTCGACTTGGCACTCGGACGGGGCGCCGATGTGTTGCTGCAGCGGCAACACCGTTACGGCGGGAACGGCGGCATTCCACACTTCCTTCGAGTGGGTCGCCTCTTTTTCCTCGAATGGATGAATCCCACCTTTGGGGAAGGTCTTAAGCACAACTATGCCTCTTGTCTATTTCTTCTTGGCGAGACGTTATACAGACCATTTCGCGCTTTGAGTGCAGGCGCCAAGGCATGTCCCAGAAACGGCAACAAGCCCAAGAGTATAATCAACATCTGCCGAAGGAGGAGGTTTTCATCGAAGTATATACCGACCATCGGTCTCAACACAACCCGAACGGGGGCGTCCTGGGAAAGCAGCAGCGCCTCCACGCCACCGGAGATACCACCAAGCGCACCTCGAAGCCACTCGTCGGTGTAGCGAACAACCGTTTCGTCGTAGCGGATCACCCGTGCCCCCTCGTAGCGAAACCGCGGTAGGCGAAGCTCCTCGCCCTCCGCCGGCAGGGCGTATTCGCGGCCATAGGTGAGTCCCTGCTGGTAGGCCACATGGGTCACGTAATCGGCGATGTTCGGCAGGTCGCCGTTGGCTTGCGACCCACCAAGGATCGACAGGTTATCGAGGGTAAATGCCTCGCCGTCCCACGTCCGGCCGGCGACCGGCGCTGGGACACGTTGCGCTCCTACGGGCCCGATCGAGTTTGCAACAAACGGTACCGCAAAACACACAGCTATTAACCCGGCGACAACCGTTGCTCGCATGAGCGAAGGCGGACGCTTGTTTGTCATGGGGACAGGTAAGAACGCATGATGCTCGCGGAAGGCGCCTTTGATCACGTCCGCTCCAAACACCACTGCCGTGCCCAACACCCCGAGCACCGCCGTTACCACATACAGCCCCGGCGACAGGCCGGCAAACAACGCCACCAAAACGGAAGCGCCAATGCCTAGGAGACCACCGCCAATCGCCGGCACACACCCCGCCAGACCGGCGCCAAAGCCGTAACTAAGCTTGTCCCGCACAACCGGCAGCAGGCACTCCAGAAGAAATGCCCATCCGAGGAGCGCCGGGCCGGCCGCAGGCGCAGCCATGGGCCCAGCGATGACGGAGAAGGCTATCCATGGGAGCCCGGCCCCAACCAAGTAGAGGGCGGATCGACCGGACCACAAAGCAACCAAGCCCACGACAATCACCGACCCGACGATCGTCGCAACAAACTCCATGCCCGCCCACTCAGGAAGCGACCAGGTCAGCTCGTTGGGAAGGGCCTGCCGAATGTCCCGCCTGACGGAGATGGGTCCTCCCGCGTGCCGGAGATATACAATCTCGGTACTGGGCGCCGTACTGGGCGCGGTACTGGGCTCGGTACTGGGCTCGGGACGAAAATAGGCCTCGACGTGCCGCATGTACGGGTCAAAGCGAGGGTCGGCATCCGAAAAACGCTTTTTCAAGTCCGAGAGTGCTACGTGCTCGGTAGAGGAAAAAGTGGTGAACTCGAACTCAGTGGAGTGATAAGAAAGAGTCTCGAACCCAGCCCGATTCAGGTGAGTCACCGCCTCCGCGGCGGCGTCTTGATCGGTGAATACAAGCGCGTAGTAGGACCGCCACAGGCGATTTATTCCCGCTACACGGCTGTCGCGAGAGAGGAGCCCCAGGCCGACGACATAAGTGGACACTATCGTGATAAAGACTGAAATCAGTATGACCGAACCGCGACGGTTAAGCATGATGTTGCGCCGGCACGATCCTTGCGGGGCCGGAGTAGCTGGAGTATCCCATAGGTCAGGTAAAGAGTAAACTATTCGACAACCGTGATGAACTTTCGTGAAATCCGCCTCGGGCCCGACGACGCGGACCGCCGTCTTGACCGCGTTGTACGGAAAATTCTTCCCGGTGTACCCATTGGCGCCATTTACCGCGCCATCCGGACCGGCCGGGTTACCGTCAACGGGCGCCGCGCAAAACCCGACACAAGAACCACCGAGGATGCCGTCTTGCGACTGGACTCCTCCCTTGCTGAGGAGGCCTTTCCCGTTCGCCGACCACGCACCGGCAAACCCGCCCACCCCGGGGCGAAAACCGTGTACCGCAGCGAAGAGGTCCTGGTCGTCTCCAAGCCGGCGGGTGTTTTGGTACATGGCCCCGGCTCTCTGACCGAGACTCTCGAAGCGACCGGCGCCTTTGGCCGCGCGGGTGCAGGCTCGGTTTCTTTCCGACCGGGTCCGGTTCACCGCTTGGACCGGAATACCTCCGGTTTGGTGGTGTTTGCGTTAACCAGGGCTTCCGCTACGCGCCTGAGCAATCACTTCGCCGCGCCGGAGGCGCCAGAGAGGCCGGAAGCACCAGAGGTTACCGGTGGCACAGGGGTAACAAAACGGTACGTCGCGATTGTCGAGGGGCGCGTGGAACAAGAGGTCGCTCTCGCGGACACGCTGACCCGGGAGGCGCACAGGGGTACGACAACAGTTGCCAACGACAATGAGGCGAACGGCCGGTGGGCCCGATCCAACGTAGTGCCCGCCGCGACGGCCCAGGTGCGCCACCTGGGCCCGGCAAGCTTGGTGCGGGTTGATCTCGAGACCGGCCGCACACACCAAATCCGCAGCCAGCTCGCCTACCACGGACACCCGCTGGTGGGCGACACGAAGTATGGCGGCCGCAAGTGGCCCGCCAAGCAGCGTCGCTACCTCCTGCACGCCGCCTACCTCGATTTACCCCTCGCCGCCGGACCACGGAAACTCTTTGTCGCGCCGCCGGACGACTTCCAGGAGGTTATGGCGGAGGTATTCGGGTTCGATGTGGCTGCACTCAAAAGACTGGTCGGATACACCGAATAAGACTGTTCGAGTCGCCGCAGGCGGCGTAAAATCGAGGTGATGAAGCACGTACTACGGGAGCTTGCCTACCGCCTCCGAGGGAAACGGGTGTTTGCGCTCGTGGGCAAGAGCGGCAGCGGCAAGAGCTTTCGAGCCCATCTACTGATGGAAAAGTATAATATCGAGATCCTTGTAGATGACGGTCTTCTTATTCGCGATCAGCGGATTGTCGCCGGGCGTTCAGCGAAAAAAGAGCACGCCTACTTGGCGGCGGTTAAGACCGCACTATTTGCGGACAAAGAGCACCGCAAGCAGGTTCGGGATGCCCTGGAAGACGAGAGGTACAAACGCGTTCTTATCCTGGGAACTTCGGAACGTATGGTCAAAAGGATCGCGGAGAATCTCAAGCTCCCCAGTCCGCGCCGGATCGTCAATATCGAAGAAATAGCGACCACGGAAGAAATCGACACGGCAATCCAGTATCGCAAGAGTCACGGCAGCCACATCATCCCGGTGCCCACGATTGAAGTTAAGCGCACATACCCCCGCATCATGTCGGACTCGATTCGTATCATGTTTCGAAGGAGCGTGGGCCTGTTTAGACATCACCGCGTCTACGAGAAAACCGTCGTCCGGCCGGCTTTCAGCCGCCGCGGCTCCATCGCAATTTCCGAGGCGGCACTGGGTCAGATGATCCTACACTGTGTAGACGAGTACAGCCCGGGTATCGGCATTCAGAAGGTTACGATGAAAAACGACAAGGGCGCCTACAAGATCAGAGTCCGGCTGGACGTGCCATACGGCATCCAGCTCGCCGGCACGCTACACGGTCTTCAATCGTACATCGTGGACCACATCGAGCGCTACACCGGCATCGTTATAGAGGAGCTCAACCTGGCAATCGACACCGTTCACAGCAAATGAGCTTAATCGCTAAATTCTTCGGAGGTTTCTGCCGATAATAGAACTGGCGAATAGTACGTATTCGACAACCGGAAGTTAGATGCTGGAGGACAAAATGCGCAAAAAGGCGATATTCCTTTTTATGTTTGCCGCGGTGGGCGGTGTGTTGGTTGCTCAAACACCCGTGCTTCACGAGGTGGAGACCGATCACTACCGCGTGCTGTCGGAGGTAAGCGAGCAACACGCGTCGGAGACGGCTCAGAAGTTGGAGGCTCTCCTGGAGCTGTACAACGAATTCTTCCACTTCGACATCGATTCGCTTCCCACAAAGCTGAAGGTTCGGATCTTTAACGCAAAAGAGCGCTTCGATCGTTACCTGACCCGGATCATCGACTCAACCCGCGAGGACTTTATTTACCTCCACTACACGGACCTCGAGAAAAGCGAGTTGGTGGGCTTTGTCATGGAAGATGAGGCGGAATTCCACGCCTCTCTCAATCACCAGAACTTTATCCAGTACCTCAGGGCATTTGTCTCGAACCCGCCACTCTGGATTCGCGAGGGATTTGCCGTGTATTTCGAGGCTACCGAGTATGACCCGGATTTCGGCGCAGCCATCTACCGAGAAAACTTGGCATGGCTTGAAACGCTCAAGTTTATCATGGACGGAAGCGCCGGAGTGCAACCGCTGACCTTGGAGGAAATTCTGACAATCACGGTCTCGGAGGCGCGCAACCAAATCGACGTCTTTTATCCGCAGGCCTGGGGCACGGTTTCATTCCTCGTGAATACGGCAAATCGCGATCACAACCGAATACTGTGGGATTCGATCAGCGCCCTGGATCCCGAGGCGACACTGGTGGAAAACTCGACCCGTGTTCAGCAACGGGCCTTCCGATTTGTCAACGAGGAGTTCTTAGTCAATGACTTTGTCTCCTACGTAAACGACCGCCGCAGTTTTCGTGGTTTGGTGCAGGACGGGATCGATCTCTACGCCGAGGGCAACGTAGCCGCCGCTGAAGAGGCCTTTGTAAAGGCAATCAACTTGGAAGACGAGAACTACATCCCGTTCTATTACCTCGGCCTCATAAACTACGACAGGCGCAACTATAGCCTCGCCGAGTTCTACTACAATCAAGCCATCGAGCTCGGCGCGGACGAAGCCCTGACCTATTACGCCCTCGGGGTAAATGCCTTTGCCGACAACAGATTCGACGCGGCGGAGACCTTTATTAATCGGACCCTCGAGTTAAATCCCGAGGAATACACCGAGCGCGCCGAGGAAATCCTGGCCCGTATCGAGGGGTAACAGAGAACGGCGTGTCGACTACCCGGCGGGGAGTACCTTTCTATCCTCGGTGTAGCGACGCCGCGCTCGGAAAAGAATCCGTAACGCAGCTTCCACGTCGGCGTTGGCGGGAGTTACCGGCCGAATAAGGGCCTTGAGGGCCAAAAAGGCGTCTTTTGTCGCAACACGGGGGTTGTCGGCGAACTCGCCGTAGGCAAACAGTTCATCGGCAAACAAGCACGCCAGGGCGGTGCTTCGCTCGGCGCTCCCCGCCGATGCCTCCACGTGGCGGTCCAGCTCCCGCAGACGCTTCGCCAGGTCCGCGCGGTACTCGCGACTGTCGCGCATCCGTTTGTCCACCGCCGGAAGCAGAAACTCAAGCACACCAAGCCGCCGCATGCCGGCGACCATTGCCTCGGCGCGGCCGGACAATAGGATCTTGAAAACCTCTTCGGTGATGCGCGAAGGCGACACAAGCGCCAGCTTTTCAACGTTTTTTTTCATGCGGCGCCGGACGGCGCCCGGAATTCGCAGATCCAGACTGGTGGCATACTTGATTCCGCGGACGATTCGCACCGGATCCTCTTCGAAAATCGTCTCCAGCGGCAGAATCGGCTCCAAGCGCCGGTGGTGTATGTCCTCGACGCCGCCCACGTAGTCGAGGACCGTCTCGTCGAAGGGCGAATAATACAGCGCATTGACGGTAAAATCCCGGCGCCGCGCGTCCTCTTCGATGGCCCCGTATACATTGGTGAACCCAGCGGAATCGGCGGCTCGGAACGTGGACACTTCGATAATCTTTTCGGAAAACACGACGTGCACCAACCGAAAACGCTTTCCGATGACGCGGGAGTTCCGAAACAGCCGCCTAATCCTGTTGGGCTGGGCGTCCGTAGCAACGTCGAAGTCCTTGGGGCGACGCCCGAGCATAAGGTCGCGCACGGCGCCGCCTACGATGTAGGCGGTATGTCCCTTGGCGTGGAGCCTGTGGGCAACTTTCCACGCATCACGGTCTACGTCGTGACGGGAAATCTTGTGTTCATCTTTGGTGTATAGGAGCGCCTGTTTTTCGCGCCGCCCATCACTGTCGGTACGATAACGAATGAGCAAATCTTGGGTCCCGAGTTCAGAGCTTGAGTTTAGGCCCATATTATCGGTCGCGGCGCTCGAAGGGGTCAAGTCATGTAAAAACTCTGCTAAGAGTTACCGTGGCCCCTTTTAATTCATACTGCAACAGTCTACAATCCAACTATCCGTAACAATCTGAGCTGTTGTTTGTTCAACGGCTTTGCTGCGCCCGAAAGCTGTTGTGCCCTCGGACTCGGAGGTCAGGCCAAGTCGCCCACGACCCCGGTTCTCGTAGTACATCGTACGGGTGTTCGTTAAGAGGAGAGCGCATGCACCTTCGCCTTGGTCTGGACATCGGATCGATCTCTATCAACTCAATCCTGAGTGATCAAAACGGCACCATCCTGGACGAGCGCTACACGTATTGCCGGGGTAAGCCCTACCAGCGGCTCCTCGAGCTACTAAAAGACCTGGCGGGCGGATTCGGAATCTCAAACGGCCAGGCGTCGTCACTGCTTGTCGCGACCACCGGAAGCGGCGGAAAAACTGCGGCGGATCTATTGGGCGGAACGTTTGTAAACGAAGTGGTGGCCTTGGCATCGGCCGTTTCCGGCTTTTCGGGACACGGCTTGAAACCCGGATCCGTCATCGAGATGGGCGGCGAAGATGCAAAACTACTTTTTATGGAGGAGAAGGGACACGGCATCGCGCTGTCGGACTTTGTGATGAACACCGTGTGCGCCGCCGGCACGGGCAGCTTTCTGGACCAACAGGCAAAGCGCGTCGGCGTTTCCATCGACGGCGAGTTTGGCGCGATGGCGCTCAAGTCGCAGAATCCGCCGCGTATCGCGGGGCGCTGCAGTGTGTTTGCAAAAAGCGACATGATCCACCTGCAGCAGATCGCCACGCCCGTCGAGGATATCGTTGCCGGACTCTGCTTTGCGGTAGCTCGCAACTTCAAGAGCTCCATGGCCCGCGGCCGGAACTTGCAGGAGCCGGTGCTGTTCTTGGGCGGCGTGAGCAAAAACCTCGGCATGGTGCGAGCGTTCCGGGAGACACTCGGGCTCGATGATAAGAGCTTTGTCGTTCCACACCACAACACATCCTTCGGTGCGATCGGCGCGATTGCGGAGGCGGCCAAGACCTACAGCCCGGGTGGGTTTCGTGGTCTACGCCACCTCGCGGACTACGTGGCGGAGGGAGGGGCCGGAGGCTTGCAGACGCACCGCGCAGCCCTTGTTCCGGCCAATTCCGTGTACGACAAGACCGTCCACACTCCCGCGGCGTCCAAAGATCCCCTCGATGTCTACCTCGGACTCGACATCGGATCGTTGAGTACAAACGTTGTTCTGATCGACGAAAAAAACCGAGTTGTTGCGAGGCGCTACCTTCCAACGGCATCACGACCGCTGGATGCAATCCGCCGTGGCCTCGAGGAGATATCGGCGGAGGTTGGGGATCGGGTTGTTGTTCGGGCCGCCGGCACCACCGGCTCCGGGCGCTATTTGACCGGCGACTTTATTGGTGCCGACGCTATTCGAAACGAAATCACCGCCCAGGCAACGGCCGCCATCGCTCATGATCCAAGCGTCGATACTATCTTCGAGATCGGCGGCCAGGACTCCAAATACATCAGCATCAAAGATGGTGTCGTGGTCGACTTTGAGATGAACAAGGTCTGTGCCGCCGGGACCGGAAGCTTTCTCGAGGAGCAGGCGGAGAAACTCGGCATCGACATCAAGAGCGAGTTCTCCGATCTGGCATTTTCCAGCCCGGCGCCCGCCCACCTCGGGGATCGGTGCACCGTCTTTATGGAAAGCGACCTCAACAGCACACAGCAACAGGGAGCCTCGACTGAGGGGCTGGTCGGCGGCCTTGCCTACTCCATCGTAAACAACTACCTGCACAAGGTCGTCGTGGACAAGCCAATCGGTGACCGAATCTTCTTTCAAGGCGGCGTTACCAACAACCGCGCCGTTGTCGCCGCGTTCCAGCAGGTGACGGGAAAAACAATCACGGTTCCGCCCCACTTTGACGTTACGGGTGCCATCGGTGCCGCCATGCTTGCGCGCGATGAACTGCGACGAACAGGGCGGTCCACACGCTTCAAAGGCTTTGGCATCGGCTCGGTGCCCTTTTCCCTCGACAGCTTTACCTGCAAGGCGTGCTCGAATCAGTGCGAGATACGCCGGGTGCGAATCGAAGGAGAAACGCGGCCGCTGTTCTACGGCGGTCGTTGCGAGAAGTACGAAGTTGATGAACGCAAGGGCAAGGGCCAAGATATTGCGAACCTCTTCCAAGAACGCGAGCGATTCTTGCTCGGCGACTTCGAGGAGAGTGCTCCGGCCGGAAGGCTCACCCGCGATGCTGCCAAAGAATCGAGTTCCCCGGAGGCGCGGGCCGCCGTCACAGACGTGCGCAGCGCCGGCAGCTACGGCGAGAGCAAAAGCGAGGGTGTAACTACAATTGGTATCCCCCGCGGTCTTATGGTCTATTGGCAGCAATTTCCGTACTGGCGAGCGTTCTTCGAGGAGCTCGGCTTCCGCATAGTGCTCTCGCCGCCCACCGACCATCACCTCGTTGCCGCCAGCCTGGAAAAGATCAGCGCCGAGACCTGTTTCCCCGTTTCGCTTATGACCGGTCACGTGCACGCCCTGTTCAAAGCCGGGGTCGACTATGTGTTTGCGCCCTTTGTAGTAAATGCGCCTGCAGAAGAGGGAAACCCGACCGTCAATTACAACTGCCCGTGGGTACAGACCTACGGTTACATGGTTAGGGCATCGTTAGAGCAAGATCAAAAACGTCGTCTGCTTATCCCGGCTCTCCACTTCCGCCACAAAAAGGAGGTCCTGGAAAACGACCTGACCGAGCTTATGGGCTCAGTGTTTGATTGCGAGGCGCCGGCCGTCGTAGCCGCCATGGCCTCGGCCGAACAGGCGCAGTTTGCATTCGAGGAGGCATGCGCCCGACGCGGCGCCGAGGTCCTCGACGACCTGCCGGCGAGCAAGCGCGCAATGGTAGTCTTGGCCCGCCCGTATAACTCGGGCGATCCCACGCTCAACCTCCGCCTGGTTGAGAAGCTTATCCGCATGGACGTTCTTCCCCTTCCCGTGGACTTCTTGCCGTTGAGCGACACCTCCATTTTTCCACAGTACTCGATGATGTGTTGGCCCAATGGACAACGCATGCTCAAGGCGGCCAAGATCGTGGCGAAGGATCCACGTCTGCACGCCGTGCATCTGTCCAACTTCCGCTGTGGCCCCGATTCCTTTATCAGCCACTATCTCCGCGAGGAGCTGCGAGACAAGCCCTTTTTGCAGCTCGAGGTTGACGAGCACGGCGCCGATGCCGGGGCGATTACCCGTATAGAGGCCTTTTTGGACAGTCTCAAGGGTCGCGAGCCGGCGAGTACCGCGGGGCCTTCCATCAATCTGGCGCTCCGGGAGGAGGCCGCCACTGCGGGCAACGGCGATGCCGACCGAACCCTCTACATTCCCTACATGCAGGACGGCGCGTACATCTTGGCGGCGGCCGCACGGAGCTGTGGCCTCAAGGCGGTAACCCTTCCGAAGCAGACCGAGGAAGACCTCGAGCTTGGCCGGCGACACACGTCGAGCCGCGAGTGCTTCCCGATGATCTGTACCACCGGCAGCTTTATCAAAAAGGCGCTCGAACCGGGATTTCGTCCCGAAAAGGCGAGCTTTTTTATGCCTGACCACAACGGTCCGTGCCGGTTTGGGCAGTACAACAAACTCCAAGACATCATCTTTCGCCGCTTAGGTTTTGAGGACATCACGATAGTCGCGCCGAGCAACGAGAACAGCTACGCCGGCTTCTCCAACGGGCGTCCGTTGCGGTTTCGGCTGGCCGCGATTCGTGGTGTGGTCGCGTCGGACCTGCTACGAAAGTTCCTGCAAGAGCGCCGTCCTTACGAAGTCGTGCGCGGAAGCGTGGACGCCGTCTACCAAAAGGCCCTCGCCACGGTGGTGGAGGTCGTTGAGCGCGGCGGTGCGGGCATCGCGAAGGCGCTTCGGCGCATCGCAGAGGAGTTTAGCTCCGTTGAGATAAACAAAAACAAGCGGAAGCCCATCGTGGCAATCGTCGGCGAGATATTTATGCGGGACAACGAGTTCTGTAGCGGAAATCTCGTGCGTCGGCTGGAGGCGCTTGGTGCCGAGACCATAATCGCACCGTTTCGCGAGTGGATAACCTACTCCACATATCGATGGGGACGGGACGCGAAGTGGAAGGGCGACACAAGGGCGGCGATCAAAGCACGCATCCAGAGCTTTTTTCAGCACCTCATCACAAAACGGATATCCGGGTCGGTAGCGGATGAGCTGGAAATGGAGCGAGACATTGAGCTCGAGGAAATGCTCGAGCTGTGCGACCCATACATCCACCGGGACTACGACGGCGACCCCGCGCTTGCCTTTGGGGCGGCGTCGGCGTTGGCACGCCAGGGCATCTCTGGTGTGGTAAACATCCTTCCATTTACCTGTATGCCGGGCACGGTAATCGCCGCGGGCTCGCCCGAGTTCCGGAAGGATCACGACAATATACCGTGGCTGAACATTGCCTACGACGGCCAGAACGACGTCGGCATCGAGACACGCCTTCAAGCCTTTGTGCACCAGGCAAAAGAGTACCGGGGCACCACCGCCGTTGATACGCAGGCGCCCATGACAACTAGCCTAACACAGGGCGCAACTGCTGAAACGGTAACTCCTGAGCCAAACACGGATTTGGTCAAAAACCGCGTATAGCGGCTTAGTCGATCAACCCGGCGAGGTCCCGCTCGACGACGTTTTGGCGCCGCGCGATGTCTATTTGTACTTGACCTCCACCCCTCCAAGGAGCGCAAGACCTTCGACACGGACCGAAGGGGCGTTGGCGTCGATCCGCGTGCGCGGCCGCTTTCCCTCAAACGCCCCCAAGATGCCGATCCCCTGGACGTCGACGTTGACACCGGATGGAACGGTGATCTCGACGCCGCCGAGAAATGCCATGCATTTGATTGTCATGCCGCCCCTGGGCAGGCGCGCCGCCGTTAGGTCTATCTCGCTTCCGCCCAGAAACGCAAACACATTGAGCGTCCGCGGCGGGTCCCACAGACCCTTTCGGTCGGTCCCCGACAGAATCGCAACAACCGAAGATTCATCACGCACGTCATCGTCGTTGTAGCGATAGATGTCGCGGACGGACGATTCGTAGTCGACGGGCTGGTCGTAACTACCCCGCGTTGATACACCACTACGGTACACGGCCGGCGGCAGGTCGTTCAGAAGGGACTCGAGCTCCGAAATCCCCCCAGCCTTGGACGCAATCTCGAGCCGCGACTCAAACGTATCGGCGCTGATATGATCCTCGGCAAAGGCCGTCGTGAGGATTTCGATCACCTCTTCACGGCGCTGTTCTAATCGTGGGTCGTCTGTTGGCATAGTGGAATCATAGCACAAACTGCCAAAGGCGCTAATCGGAAAGCGACGAGGTGCCTTCGGGCTCAGGACCGTACGGGTCGGCGCCGGCGGCGCTACCGGGCCGCTCGCCTTCCGCGCCGCCGAATGGGCCGGTGTGCGTGATGGTCGGAGCGCGCAGACGAAGCTCCTTGGAGAGCTCCACTTGGCTCAGGGGGGGCGTCCGCGGGCCTCACACCAAAGCAAATAAGGGCCTGATTCTGATCGTAGAACTCCGCGTAGAGAATCGGGGGCGAGATCCAGAAAGACGGAACCAAGACCGGCCCGGCGTGATCGGCAACGTCGAAGAGCCGGAGGCCGCCGGTGACTTCTTCCAGGAAGTCGACCACAGACATCGGTTCCGCCAACCGCGGTTGTAGCCCCTGATTAGCGGCGCGAGGATGCGGCGCACCCACTTGAGCGACAAAGGAGGCAAACAGATCGTAGGCCGTACCAAAGTCCCAAAGGAGTCTTACGCGTGCATCGCTTCGCTCTCGTCGTCCTCCGAACGGAGCCACACCTGCGTCGGCTTGGCAAAGGCACGACGGCGCGCGATAACAAGAAATGCTACCAGCGAAAACACGATGTAGGCCACCGCGACCAACACGGCAAGCCAAAACAAAAACGGGTTCTCTTGCGTCACGCTAAGGGTAGGCAGGTTTATGGCCAGAACAAACGGGATAACAAGCACAAAAACCAATCCCGCGGCATAGGTGTAGTCCGAAGCCACGGGCGTTTCGAACTCGGGATCTAAGACTCGCAACAGCGCAAGCCCGGACGACAGGGTCCCGGTAGATACTCCAAACACCAGTAGCGCCCGATGAAAGGGATGGTCCTTGAATATCCGGGAGCACAACCACGGGACGCCCAAGATCGTCGCGGTCATTCCAAAGACGGACATAATCGCGATGGGCAGCCAGAACTGACCGACAATCACCAGGCTAATGGCGCCGATGGCCGCAGCAACCATAAGGTCCACCGACAAGCCTGCAATACGAGTCAACCCGCCGGAGTCCATGATGTGGTCGATCTTGAACGCCCGAAATACCGTTTTGACTAACATTGCCACCAACGCGGCGAAAATAAAGCTAATGCCCCAAAGGGTGTCCGAAAGCTCCACGCCCATCGGCCCGGCAAAGCTCAAGAGGTAGGAAAGCAGGTTCAACAGGAGATAGCTTCCCAGGTAGGAAATCAGGACCATCGCCGCATTTATCGTCATGGAGTCGATGGCCTCGGACTCGGTTGTGAGCTTGGCGCCGACTGACTGATCGGCCCCTCTGGGAACTACGCCCCGCCTGATCCGCTTTGCGCTCAACAGCGCCGCCGTGTTTTTTGGGAGCCAGCCGCGCCGGATCGCATAGTTGATCAGGAAGATTCCGCCGAAGGAAGACCAGATAAAGCCCACGGCGGCAAACGTCAGACCGATTGTTCCCGCGCCCGCAAAGCCCGAATCCACCCATCCTTCACCGATGGCAAAGGCCTGACCGGGTCCAAGGGCAAATCCCAGGGGCATAAGCATTCCAAACGCGGGGAACAAGTCGGGTAGAACCGTGCTGAACAAAACAAACGTCACCAAGAGCCCGATAAGCGCCTGGATACCGTACTGGGAGATCACGCCGACGGCGGTCGCGAAAATCCGGCCGTCCCGTGGACCCTTGCGCGGCGTCGACTTGCGAAGTGTCATGGCCACAAAACTGATGCTCAGAAGGTGGTATGCCAGCTCTTCGAGACCTCGGGTACTCAGACCCAATAGCGGAAAGACAAAATTGTAGAGGGGCAGCAGCAAAAATCCCGCAGTCAAGGCATTTGGTATCAAAAACCGCTGAAAAAAGGGAACCGCTGCACGGAGCCCGGTGGCCACCACCAGCGCCAAGCTGATGACGCCAAGGTTGATAAACACGGTCCAGTCAAATTGCACAGGCGCCTCCTGCAAAAGGCCTTTGGCTTTTGTATAGTATCAGCACACCTTCGGCAAGTAGGAGACTGAATTGGCAAACACAATCACGCCCCGAGTTCTCAAAGGGTTTCGCGACTTTCTGCCGGAATCCGAGCTCGAAAGGCGACGTATACTGGGGGTTTTGGAAGCGAGTCTTTGTCGCTACGGCTATGTGCCCATAGACACGCCGGTGCTCGAGTACACCGAAGTCTTGCTTGGGAAGGCGGGCGGCGACACGGAGAAGCAGATCTACCGGTTCACCGACCACGGTGGTCGCGACGTCGCCATGCGCTTTGACCTGACCGTGCCCTTCGCCCGCTACATCGCGGGGAACAGGAGGAACCTGTACCTGCCGTTTAAGCGATACCACATCGGTAAGGTGTACCGCGGCGAAAACACCCAGCGTGGTCGCTACCGCGAGTTTGCGCAGTGCGACTTCGACACGGTCGGAGTAGATAGTCCCGCCGCGGACTTCGACATTCTCCTGACCATCGCGGCCTCTTTTAGAGCCCTCGGCATCGGCGATATTACGATTCGCGTCTCCCACCGCGGACTCCTCAACGGACTTCTCGCTCGCCTCGGAGTGCAGGACAAATCCGTTGAAGTCCTCCGCACGGTGGACAAGCTGGGTAAAATCGGCGAAGAGGAGACACGACGGCTCTTGATCGACTTGGTGGGGGACGAGCCGGCCGGCAGGGTTCTTGCTTTTGTGAGCAAAGAAGGGAGCAGTAAGGCTACCCTGGACAAGATGATAGAGATGTCCGAAGGAGACGACACAAGAGAAGCCGCGGAGCGTATGCGGCTTCTCCTCTCTTGGACTCAAAACACAGAGCTCGCGGCGGTGCTGACGATTGATCCTTCGATCACCCGTGGCCTCGACTACTACACAGGTGTTGTGTTTGAGACGGTCCTCAACGAGCTGCCTGAAATCGGATCGGTCTGTGGCGGCGGCCGGTACAACGACCTCGCCTCGCTCTACACAAAGGAGCAACTGCCCGGAGTCGGCGGTTCGATAGGAGTGGACCGCTTGATCGCGGCTCTCACGGAGCTCGGTCGCCATCAAGAGAACCCACGCACGGTTGACGTGTTGGTGTTAGACCTCGACGACTCCCTCATGGGTGAGTATTTTGTGCTCGCGGAGAGGCTTCGGGCACAGGGCTTCCGTGTGGACGTGTACCCGGAGCAGAAAAAGCTCGGCGCGCAGTTTGCCTTTGCGGAGCGCAAGGGCATTCCGGCCGGGGTGCTCGTCGGGCCGGACGAAGTTGCGGCCGGAACCATAACGGTCAAAGACCTCATCACACGAGAGAATCATGACGGGCTGTCTCAGGAGGCCGCGATGGCAACGCTTGGAGGCATTGTACAAGCCGCTTCCCGAGACGGCGAGGCCCGCAGGGATGGAGCACCGGACGGCGGCGCCGATCCGCGGTCGGCCGGAGCGGGCCTCGGTACCCCCGGGGCATCTGCCCCAAAGGACAAGACTTGAATCCACGCGACCTTCCTGTTCACAAAGAACGTGACCGTATCATTTCCGCGCTCCGCGACAATCAGGTCATTGTCGTGGAGAGCCCGACCGGCTCGGGAAAGACAACCCAGCTTCCGCTGATACTCTACGAAGCGGGCTTTGCGCGAGACGGGCGGATCGGTGTGACTCAACCCCGTCGAATCGCGGCGGTATCGGTGTCGGAATTTATCGCGCGGCAGCTG
Organism: uncultured Spirochaetales bacterium; assembly: GCA_964519835.1. GTDB lineage: Bacteria > Spirochaetota > Spirochaetia > DSM-27196 > CAZFLD01 > CAZFLD01. The sequence goes on along the minus strand of CAZFLD010000009.1, from coordinate 43,055 downwards.
GAGACCGAGATACCCGGGCTTGTCGGCTACAAGATGCGATTCGAAGACATGACGGACGCCTCCACACGTATCAAGATCATGACCGACGGCATCCTCCTGCAGGAGCTAAAGGCGGACCCCCTCCTCTCCCGATACGACGCGCTTATTATCGACGAGGCGCACGAGCGCAGCCTCAACATCGACTTTATCCTGGGCCTTTTGAAGCGAATTCTCGAGGAGCGGAAGGAATTCAAGGTTATTGTGTCGTCGGCCACGATAAATGCGGAGATCTTCTCCACCTACTTTGGGTCCTGCCCGGTCGTACGAATCGACGCACCCATGTATCCGGTAACCGTTATCTACGACTCGCCAATCGTAGAGAACGACTACAACGTCTTGGTGGACAAAATCACCGACATCTGCCGCCGTGTTGTGGTGGACGAGAACCGCCCCGGCGATATTCTTATCTTTCTCTCCGGCGAACGATTGATCAAAGACACTATTGGGAGTCTCGAATCCTCGTCGTTTTCCAGACGGCTAATGATTATGCCGCTCTACGGTCGGCTATCAAAGGAAGAGCAAGAGGCCGTATTTGTACAGACCCCAAAAAACAAGACCAAGGTGGTGGTTTCTACAAACATCGCGGAGACCAGCGTTACGATCGAGGGCATTACAACGGTCATCGACCCGGGTCTTGCCAAACTCAACCACTACAACCCACGAACCTACACCTCGTCCCTTGTAGAAGAACGGATCTCGGTAGCCTCCGCGAATCAGAGAAGGGGGCGTGCGGGCAGAACACAGCCCGGCTATTGCTACCGCCTGTACCCCAAGGAAGACTTCGAGTCTCGGCACCTGTTTACCTTGGAGGAGATCTATCGAACCGACCTTTCCGAGGTTGTGCTTCGAATGGCTGATTTGGGAATAACCGAGTTCGAGGAATTCCACTTTCTGTCCCCGCCCGGTAAGCAGGGCATTCACGCTGCTGTGGAAACCCTTCGCTTGCTCGAGGCACTGAATGAGGACAACCTTCCGTCGCGTATCGGCGAAATGATGATGGCCTTTCCCCTTTTACCGCGCCATTCGCGTATGATTGTGGAAGCGATCTTCCAGTACCCGTCGGTAATCTACGAGACGATTGTTGCGGCCGCGTTTTTGTCCACCAATACGCCGTTCTTGCTCCCACAAGGTGAGGAGCTCGAGGCCCGGCGAGCCCACCACGCGTTTCGGGACGACGCCGGAGACTTTGTCTCCTACCTCAAGATTCTCGATGACTACAAGAGAAAGACAAAGCGGCAGGCATTCTGCGCGCGGTACTATCTGGATGAGCGGACGATGGCGGAGCTCAACAACATCGTCGAGCAACTATCGGAGATTGTCGGCGAGATGGATATCCCCGTGGGCAGCGGCGGCCCCATCGCGGACTACCTGTGTGCGGTCAGCCGCGGTCTGATCCAGTTTGTGTGCGTGCGGTCCGGCAGAAACGCGTACCAGAGCCTAACGGCGGAGCGCATTCAAATCCACCCCGGGTCGGTGATGTATCAGGAAACACCCATGTTTATCGTTGCGGGAGAAGTCGTGCGAACAAGCCGGATGTATGCGCGGTCGGTGTCACCCCTCCAGAAGTCGTGGCTTACTCGAATCTCGCCGGACTTGGCGCAGGCGCTCTTAAAGACGGCGACTCCCGCCGGCGGGCAGAAACGTGACACTACTTGGCAAGTTAAGATCGGCGGCCGCAGCTTTGCGATGCAAAGTGCAAAGGGCAACAAAAAGATCGCGGTGTTGCCTTGGAAAGAGCTCAAGGCCGTGGTCGACGACGGCGCAGTTGCTCAAGCGCACCTTCGAAACATAAAAGGAATGGTGAGTTATGACGGCGCGAGCCTTTTGGCCGGAGAGAGGCTCCCAAACATCTTGAAGATCGCGCGTCTCTACCGTCTTCCTCAGGACCTGGCGGACACCTATCCGCGAAAGCAGTCGTTTACCGTGCCGGGAAAGACCAACGATCTTGCGGCAAAGCTCCACAACGTCATGAAGGTCGCGCCAATAAAGAAATCCTCGAAAACGTTAGGGTTTGTGGCGCTCAAGACAGACAACATCGGTCTGTTTTGGTTTAAGGCCGGGCGTAGCTTCTACTCCGCCGCCAACGAAAGCCTGGCAGCCCTCGAGGCACTTGTCGACATGGTGGCGGAGACCCAGCTCGCGGATGCCGCCGCGGAGGCGGTTAGCGCCACGTACCGGCGGGTGGCGAAGCTTCTGGAGACCTAATCGGCCGCGGTGCGAAAGCGATCGGAGGCATTAATCTCCCCGGTCCGGCTTTTCAAAGCGCGGCGCTACGCGGCGACCCGGCCGCGCAGGCAGGCCAACACCTGGTTGTTCTCCACCTCCTGCACGATGGTAACGCCAAGATTCGACTGCAGCACAAACACAAGCGAATTGCCCCGCCGCTTTTTGTCGCGTCTCATCGCCTCAACCAGTTCCCCCGGATCGGCATGGACCCGGTCGGGGAACTCGTAGTCGTCCAACATCCGTCCAACCCGCCGTGCGTACTCCGCGTCCGTGACTCCCAGCACGCGGCCAAGGTCCATCGCGCAACGGATGCCCCACGCCACCGCCTCCCCGTGGGTATACCGTCCGAGCCCGGCAACCGCTTCTAGTGCGTGGCCAAACGTGTGACCGAGGTTAAGAATCGCACGACGACCGGACTCGCGAAAATCGGCCTCCACAACCTGCGCCTTGACCCGTAGACTGCGGCGAACCACCTCCTCCATCAACAGCGGTTCCCGCGACAACACGGTCACCCGCCGATCCATCAGGAGATCAAAAAGCTCGGCATCGTCCAGCATCGCGCTCTTGATTACCTCGGCCAGACCGCTGTGGAATTCGCGCGCCGGCAGGCTGTTGAGGAAGTCCACGGCGACCAGTATCGAGGATGCGGGATAAAAGCTCCCGACGAGGTTTTTGTATCCGGAGAGATTGATGCCCGTCTTGCCACCAAGGGATGCATCGACCATGGCGAGAAGGGTTGTCGGGACAAGCACGAGCCGGCAGCCGCGCAGGTACGACGAGGCCGCAAAGGCGGTGAGGTCGCAGACGGCTCCCCCACCTACGCCGACAAACTCGGCTTGTCGATCGAGGTTCCTAGTCAGTGCCGCCTCCAGAACAAGTCGCAAAGACTCAAAACTCTTGCACGCCTCCCCCGCTCCCGGCACAATCAAATCGTCCGGAAGGTTGACCAGTCCTTTGATGTTTGCATCACAGACAACAATTCGGCCTTCGACGGGAGCCGATAGGTCCTTTCCGAGATCGCTTTTTCCAAGGAACACAACCGTGGAGCGAAGCTCGCTGCCGGGGATCACCAGTTCCATATCTCATAGTACCGGAATTGACCGCTCGTAAAATCCCCTCTACACTGGATTTCGCATGAAAATGTCATCTCGTGTGCCGCTCTTGTTTGCCGTGTGTGCCCTGTATTTGGTAGCGATCCCCTGCGCCCACGGACAAAACGCGCCTGTAGTAGAGGACGATGAGTTGCTGCTCCGGCCCGGACCCTCCGGCACGGGAGAGGGAATGACGGGCGACTCGGGTGCTCGCAAGGCGATACATATTGACAACTACACTCCGGTACCCGGGGACAGATTCGAGGTCTACATCGACTACGGGGTGAACCTCCTTCGGCCCGCCGAATCGTTGCCGCCGCGAACCTTTCGCATCCTGCTGTACGACGACTACAATGTGACACTTCCTTTTGTCTCCGATCCCCTAAACGTCCGTGGTATGACACTCGGGCGACTTCGCCGCGAGGCGTTGGCAGCGATTTCCCAGGGCCTGCGCGATAATCGCCTTTCGGCGATGCTGATCACCTTCGAGCTGGTTTCGGTGAGTGTCTTCGACGTCTACACGTTTGGCGAAGTGACAAACCCGGGCGCTGCAACCGTCGATTCTCTCACGACCCTCGTGGGCCTGTTGGAATCGGAGAACCTGCTCGCAGGGACATCGAGTCGAAGACGGGTCTCCCTGGAACGGGATGGGCAGGTTACCGAGTACAGTATTCTCGACTATTACCAACATGCCGCTCTCGAGCAGAACCCGCTCCTCCGTCCGGGCGATGTGATCTCCGTCTACCCGATCGAGGCAACGGTCTCGATTTCCGGCGCAGTGGGCGAGCCGGGACTCTACGAGGTACTCCAGGGAGACACCTTGGGAGAATTGATCGAGGAGGCCGGCGGTTTCGAGCCGTCCGCCGATCGCACATCTATTCGGGTTAGGCGCTGGGACGGCGCGGGTAACTACGTGTTGCTTGGCCTTTCCTACCCCGACGATGCGGACGAAACGCTTCAACCCGCCGATGTGGTTACGGTACGATCGAGTCTGGAGACCACCGACCGGGTCCTCGTGGAGGGAGCGCTGTTTGGCCAACCCGCCAACGAGAGCATTCTCCAGCCGATACCGACTCGGGAAATCCGGACAAACGTGGCGCACAGTCCCGGACTCACCGTTCTCGGCGTGTTGGACGTCCTGGGCGGCCCAACCCCCCTGGCGGCTGCAGGAGAGGCGTTTGTCAGACGGGCCGACGGCAGCGACGTGATCGACCTGGTGAACCTCGATGTGCTGTGGAGCAGACGCGACGCGACGTTGGATGTCCCCCTCGAACCGGGCGACCGGCTTGTCGTTCCCATGCAGGATCAGGATGTCCGAGTCGTGGGCGAGGTAAACGATCCGCGGACGATACCGTTTCGCTTTGGCCGCACGGTAGGCGATTATCTCTTACAGGCAGGCGGCATCAATCGTGATCGGGCCACAACCAACAGCGTGTTTTTGCTCAATCCGCGCGGAGAGCCGACACAGGTGAGCTTGAATGCGGAGGTCCGGCCGGGAAGTGTTATTTCCGTGGAGACGGCAGGTTGGGTCGAGGCGGAAGCGGTCATCGAAGACATACTGACGGTGACCGGCCTCGCCTCCGGCGTGGTAGCCCTGGTCACGTCGATCATCAATCTGGTAAACCTGCTGTCTCCGTAGACGGCCGCCGGAAGCCGTTAACGTTGTATGCGTGGCCGGCGCGGCATTAGGTTTGGGCGACTGTTTTTCCGTGCAGGCCGGCGAATGACGAGACCATCGATCTAACAAAAGGATCGATGATAGAGTAGACACGTCGATTGCCCTGAACCTCGCTCTTGACAATACCGCGGTCCTTGAGAACCGCAAGATGCTGGCTAATCACGGGCTGCGGCTGGTTCAAGCACACCCAAAGCTCCGATACACACGGCTCTTCGTTTTTTGCGATCAAGCACAATAGCCGCAGTCGAACCGGGTGGCCACACACTTTGAGTTTGCGCGCAGTTTCTGCCAGCTCTTCCGGCGAGCAATCGAATTCGTTGGACAACATCGTTATAAAAAGATACACACGCCGGTAGAAAGCTTCAACAACGACACCATGGCGACTCACAAGACGATTGATCTAACAAGGGATGAGCGATACTTCGATTGGGCAGCAACCGCCATGCCCCTTCCCGGGCTACCGGCGCGTATCGTCGAGACGGTCGAGGAACGGTGGGCCAATCCTTCCTCCGCACATGCCTTTGGGCTCGAAGCAAAACGGCTGCTCGAGGATGCCCGCGCGCGAGTCGCAGCTGCCCTGGACATCGATCCTTCCTCGGTGGTGTTTACCTCCGGTACCACCGAAGGCAACAATCTGGTGGTCCTGCCTTTTGGATCGCGCCCGGGGGCAGGAGCGTTTGTCGTGGACGCCTACGCTCACGAGGCGTTGATCGGACCGCTGGCCCGTCTCGAATCACAGGGCTACAGGGGCCGCGTGCTCAAGCCGTGGAACCGTCACACCGCCGAGCGGACCGCCGAAGTTATTGAGTCCAAGACACGACTCGTGGCGATTACTCACGTAGCAAGCGAGACCGGCGAGATCGCACCGCTCGGTCCGTTGATCGACGCCGTCCGCAGTGCTCAGCATAAGCGTCACGTCCACATCCACGTGGATGCCGCACAGTCGTCCTACCGCCTCAGGGAGGCGGTCCACGCGGGCGCAGACACGATCGCCTTCGGCACTCACAAGTTTGGGGCACCGGGTGGGTCCGGCATCCTCGTTTGCAATCGCACGGTGAATCTGCCCTGGCGAGGCGGACCGCAGGAAGGCGGACGGCGGCCGGGCACGCCGAATCTCTACGGAGCCCTAATCGCCGCCGCGGCAGTCGAACACGTCACGCGTCAAGAGATCGTGCACCACGTGGAGCACCTGGGACGGATGCTCTTCGACCGGCTCGCTGAGTGCGAAGGCGTTTGGTTTGTGCCGCCACAGCGGGGCGTCGAGCCGACCCGCTACGCAAACATGCTCGCGACGGCCGGCGGCTCACGGGTTGGCCGGCTCGCGACGGCAGGCGGCGACACCGGACGGACAGGCGGCGCGGCCGCCGAATACGGGGTCGCGTACTCGCCCCATATCGTCGCGGTGGCGTTCCCCCCGGTTCCCGGCACGGTTCTGATCCGGGCGCTTTCAACAAGGGGCTTTATGGCGTCGGCGGGGACTGCCTGTGGCGGCGGGGACAAAGCCGTGCCACGCCTCTTGGCACGCGGCGTGCCGGGCGATGTCGCGGAGTCGATGATCCGCCTGTCGATCGGACCGCGGTCCAGTAAACGGGCCGTTGAGGCGCTCTGCGGCGCCTTGCAATCGTGCGTGAAGACACTTGGCAGCGCCTACGGCCGGCAGCGCTCGGGCGGTCTATGAGTCGATTTCTGCTTCGCTTGGGCGAGTTATCGTTGCGCGGCAAAAACAGGGGCGTCTACGAACAAGCGCTTACCAACGTCATAGCCACAAAACTCGGCGACGCGCCCCATCGGTTCGAAAAGCGCGTGGACAGAATTCTGCTCGAGCTATCGGATAACGATGACGAGCTTGCGGACCGCGCTTTGGCTTCGTCTTTTGGACTTGCCGGCTACGCGCGTGTAGTGGAGTGTGGCAAGGAAGCCCAGGAAATCCGCCGGACGGTCCTCCGGTTGGCGGCGCAGTCGGCCCTCCGCACAGGAACAACCTCATTCCGGGTTCGCGTCAGGCGCATCGACAAACGCTTCTCCCCGAACTCCGAGGAATTCGCTTCGACTATCGGAGCCGACATAAGGGAGATGAATCCGAATCTCACCGTTGACCTCAAGGGGGCTGAACACACGGTTACAGTTGAGATCCGCGAGCGCACCTACGTGTACGTGGACGACCGGTCCGGCCTCCGCGGCCTTCCCACCGGTACCCAGGGGCGTGGGCTTGTGCTCCTGTCGGCGGGAATCGACTCCCCCGTGGCGTTTTACCGGATGGCGGGGCGAGGCATGGGCCTCGACGCGTTGTACTTCGACGGCGGCCTCTACTCCGCGCCGGAGGCGGAACAGAAAGTCCGTCGAGTGTGCCGAGTGCTCGCCCACACCCACGGGCCGTTTACGCTTTTTCGGCTAAACATTCAAGAAGCGATCGACCTGGTTGCTCGCAAGGCTCCGAAGCGCGAGCATACCATCTTGCACCGGCGCCTAATGCTCTTTTCGGCGGACAATCTAGCCTCCAGCGAGGGGCACCAGTGCTTGATAACCGGCGACAGCCTTGGTCAAGTTGCCAGCCAATCGGTGGAGTCGATTGATTCGGTAGGTCATGGAGTATCAATGCCCGTCTTGAGGCCGCTGATCGGTGTGGACAAGGAGGAAATTATCAGACAGGCGCGGCAAATCGGCACATTTGATATCTCCAAGGAACCTGCAAGTGATTTCTGTAGTCTTGTTGCCGGTCCGAGTCCGGTTACACGACCAAGGAGAACTCGGATAGCCCGGCTCTACGGAGAATTGGGACTCGACGCTGTATCGAAGTCGATGCTTGCAACAAAAAAGCGAGAAACAATTGAGGCGGAATAACTCACCGCTCACCACTGCCCCCGGATCTGAAGTGGATGTGCAGACCTCGAGGCGCCGTGGTAGGTGCAATACCTCTCTACGACGCCGCCTTTTCCGCGCCTTTTGCGGAGCTGCTGCTCGAATCCGAGCTTTTATCCGACTTGGCTTCAGATTTCGAGTCGGATTTGGATTCGCCCTTGCCCGCGGAGTCGGCGTCGGACTTTTTCGCGCTGCCACCGCCCGATGAACGGTTGTCCGTTACGTAGAAGCCACTTCCCTTGAAGATGACACCCATTCCGCCGCCGATGAGCCTTTTGAGGCGACGCTTCTTACAACTCGGACACACGCGGAGCGGGTCATCAGACATGGACTGAAAGGCTTCGAAGCTGTGGCCGCAGCCGGCGCACTCATAGTCATAGGTGGGCATAGTTGAGATCCTCTTCCCCTTGCGGTATTCCGCCGTGAATATAGCCAATTACCGTATACACGGCAAGAGACCTGTGTGTTAATCCCGTCGTACCGGTAGGCCGGCGTCCGCCATTGCTTGTTTGATGTCTTTGATTGTGTAGGTGCCGAAGTGGACCATGGACGCAACCAGCGCCGCATCGGCGGCTCCGTCCGTGCATACGTCCACAACATGCTGCGGCGTCCCGGCTCCTCCCGACGCCACCACCGGAATCCCGACCGACGTCGAGATCAGCCGGGTGACGTCGAGCTCATACCCTTCGCAGGTTCCGTCGGCGTCGATCGAGTTCAACACAATCTCTCCGGCGCCCAACCCCTCCGCCTCCCGTGCCCATTGGAGCGCGTCTTTCTCGGTCTTGGTCCGTCCCCCGTCGACAACAACCCGATATCCCGAGGGCATTGTCGCGTCGGCCATGGCGTCCATGCCCAACACAACCGCCTGGCTGCCAAAACGGTTCGCGCCCTCGGAAATAATACGAGGATTTCTGACGGCCATGCTGTTTACACTTATCTTCTCGGCTCCGGCAAGCAACACGCTCCGCATATCGTCCACCGAACCGATGCCGCCACCCACTGCAAACGGAATAAAGATCCGTTCAGCAACACGCTCGACAACATCGCGGATAATCTTTCTCCGCTCGGCGGAGGCGGTAATGTCGTAGAAAACAAGCTCATCGACACCGGCCTCGTAATAGGACTGCGCCATGTCAACGGGATCACCAATGTCGACGTTGCCCTGAAAGCGGACACCCTTTGTGGTCTTCCCATCACGCACGTCGAGGCACACGACAAGGCGTTTCTGCAGCACTACCGGTCTCCTCGACTGCCGCACCACGCGGCGCCGCCACCCCGTTTTGCGGCGGAGCCGGCGTCGCGTGCTCGTTCCACCACTCCACGGTCCCCGTGCTCAGCCGGCACATCGGATCCGAGGAAGTTGGACAGGAGCCTGAGGCCGACCGGCCCCGACTTCTCCGGATGAAATTGCACGGCCACCAGGTTTTCGAGCCGATAGGCAGCGGCAAACGGCTGCCCGTAGTCGCTTGTTGCCAAGACCGACGCCTCCCCGTGGGGGGCAGGATAATAGGAGTGCACAAAATAGAAGCTCGAGCCGGACTGGATTCCGGCAAAGATCGGATCATCGTGGACGATGTCTACGCTGTTCCAGCCCATGTGCGGCACCTTGAGCGGCGCGCCTGTGCCGTCGACGGAGGGAAATCGCTTGGCGCGTCCCGGAACCAAGCCAAGGCAGGCCGCATCCCGTTCATCCGAGCCATCGAGTACTACCTGCGCGCCGATGCAGATTCCCAAAAGAGGCCTGCCGGATTTGACAAACATACAAATCGCCTCGTCAAGGCCTTGTTCACGCAGCCGATCCATCGAGGCACGGGCTTCACCCACCCCAGGAAAGATCAGACGGTCTACGGCTTCCAGACCGTCCGGGGTTGAACACGTCTTGAAACCCGCACCAAGAAACGACAGCGCGCGAACAACACTCGCCAAGTTCCCGGCGCCGTAGTCAACAACGCCGACGTTCACCTTTGGCTCCCGGCGTCTTGTTCGTCGGAAGGAGTCGGCTGATCCCCGGGGGCGGGCTCCGACGCGGAGCTCAGCGCTTCGATAAAGCGCCACGGCACAGGCAGGCCGGAAAAGCTCACGACATCCCCCTCGGCCGCGGCACTAAAGCCCGCAATCAACTCGGCCCGCGGGATATCCGAGTCGGCGAATATCGCGAGGAGTGCAAACCGTATGACACGCGAGAATGCCGCGGCGGTCTGCTCGTCGGCGAAGCGAATCCGCCCGAACAACATCACCTCCGCATCAAGCCGAGCATTGGTGCCGACAAACACGTCTTGTATCGGGAGGCGAACCGGAAGCCCAAGGAGCTCTGCTACGTCGGCCTCGGCGGGGGCGTTGATCAAAAACGCAACGGGGAGATTGGTAAAATCGTCTTCGAGACCCACAAGCGCCCCCGGGACCCGTGGCCGTCGAGCGTTTGCCATAAGATGTTCGATCTCCCCGGTAGACAAAAGCAGTACGCCGCCTGCCGGCAGATACAGTTCCAGGGAAAGCTCTTGGGAGAAAAAGTAGTCATGGCGAACGCCGTCTACAAAAAGTGTTCGCCGTCTAAACTCTTGCGTGGTGGATAATCCAAGATCGACAAGCGAGGGGGGAAAGTCACCTTCAACGGCCAAAAAGACACGCTCCGTCTTCGGATCAAGCGCACCGTACACGCGATGCAGGCGATTCGTCAGCTGCTCCAGCTCTCCCGAGCTCGGAAGGGCAACGTCGCCGCGGGCTCTTATGCTCCCCAGCTCCAGGACGTCGAGCCCGGCTGCAAGTGGTGACTCGCCCGAGAGTAGCTCGCGAACGACCTGGCCCTCGACCGCAAAGTAGAAGCCTGCGCCTTGGGGCAAAAACTCGAACGCCCGCGACGCAGCCGGATCCGCAGCCGGAGCGGTTGCGCAGGAAAAGACGGCAAAGGCGACGAGAACAAGTGTCGCTGCGTGCTCTACGCGCCGGACACCGCGGCCGAAACCGGCGGGGCCACGGTATTTGTGTGTCATCCTGCCTCAGCCTCGACACGGCGCAGCTCAAAGAGCACTTTGTGGTTGGCAAGCTCCGTCTCATCGGGCTTGCCGGACAGCCCCCACACGATCTCCGTCGCCAGCGTCTCGTTCATAAGGTAGTCGTCAAAACGCTGCACTGCGGCCACCACTTCGTCGGATGACTGCAGGTAGATTACAATTCGATCGGAGACCTCAAACCCGAGGTCCTTCCGTTTGTTTTGCACGACGCGAATAAGGTCACGGACCAGCCCCTCTTGATAGAGGTCCTCGGTGATCTCCGGGTCGAGCGCCACGGTCAGGGAGCCTTCGTTTAGCACCCGGAGATTCTCCTTTTCTGTCCGCTGAACGATAATACTCTCTTTGTTTAGGTCCAGGCTCCGCCCGGCCACCTCTATGCTCAACGTATTGCCGTCGAGGAGGGTTTGAATCTCGTCGGCGGTCAGCTCCTCGATTCGCGCGGCGGCCGCCTTCATATCCTTGCCAAGCTCCCGTCCAAGGAGCCTGTAGTTTGCCTTTGCGAAAAACTCGACCAGGTCCTCCTCGTTCTCCCGAAATACCACGTCCTTGACGTTGAGCTCCTCGCGGATGATGTCCTCCATCTCGAGGAGAATTCGCCGTTCGGTGTCGTTCCGGGTCACAAGATGGATCGCTTTCAGGGGCTGTCGGGTCTTGAGGGTGTGCATGCTTCGAATCGCACGACCAAGTCGCACGGCCTCGCGCGTAACACTCATCTTTTGCTCGAGGTCGGTGTCGCGTTTGCTGCGGTCGGCCACCGGATAATCACGGAGGTGCACGGATTCCGGCGCATTCTCCCGGCGAAGATTGCGATAGATGGACTCGGTAATAAACGGAATAATCGGCGCCGCCACCGTTACCAGCTTGACCAACACGTTGTAGAGCGTCGCGTAGGCGTCGCCCTTATCGGCGTCGCTCTCGCTCTTCCAGAATCGTCTGCGCGACCGGCGTATATACCAGTTGTTCAGAAGGTCAATAAACCCGACGATCGGCTCGATGGCGCGCTGCATCTCGTACCCGTCGAGCCCGGCGGTTACTTCTTCGACCAATCGTTCCGCCTCGCTCAGGACCCAACGGTCGAGCGGGTTGGACGGGTCCTCCGGTTCCAAGTCCGGAGACACCTCGTCGATGTTGGCGTAGGTCACGTAAAAGCTATAGGCATTCCAAAGTGGAATGATAATGGTCTTGAGAATCTCTCTGACACCTTCGTCGGAGTACTTCAAGTCCTCGCCACGAACTACGGCCGAGTTCATCAAGAAAAGCCGCAGGGCATCGGCACCAAACCTGTCGATTACTCCCTTGGGATCCGTGAAGTTCCGCTCCGACTTGCTCATCTTTTTGCCGTCTTCGGCAAGCACAAGTCCGTTGACAACAACGTGCTCAAAGGCGGAGCAGTCGAAAAGCGCTCCCGCAAGTACCGTAAGCGTGTAGAACCAGCCCCGCGTCTGATCAAGCCCCTCGGCGATAAAGTCCGCGGGATAGTGCGACTCGAACCACTCTTTGTTCTCGAACGGGTAGTGATTCTGGGCGTAGGGCATGGAGCCCGACTCGAACCAGCAGTCGAGTATCTGCGGAATACGCCGCATGGTTCCCGACCCGTCCGGCGCCGGCCACGTGATCTCGTCCACGAAGTGCTTATGCAGGTCGTCGACCCGTACCCCGCTCTTTTCAAAGAGCTCCTCGCGTGAACCGATCACTTCGACGTACGAGCCGCCGTCACTCTGCCAGATGGGGATCGGATTACCCCAATACCGGTTGCGCGAGATGGCCCAGTCCTTGGCCCCCTCGAGCCACTTGCCAAACCGGCCCTCCCGAAGGTGCGCGGGGACCCAGTCTACGCCGGCATTGTGTTTGAGCAGGCGTTCTTTGATGGGATCGAGGCGCACAAACCAGGACGAAACCGCCCGGTAGATCAGGGGCACGCCTGTGCGATAGTCGTGGGGATACGGGTGCAGATAGTTCTCGCGCTTGACCAGTGCGCCGGTCTCTTTCAGCCTTGAAATAATCGATTTGTCGGCGTCTTTGACAAACAGGCCCTCGTAATCGGTGACTTCAGAGGTGAACTTACACTCAGCGTCGATCGGGCAAACGATCGGGAGGCCCGAGTCCTTGAGAACCTGATAGTCGTCTTCGCCAAAGCCCGGTGCAATGTGGACAATACCGGTACCGTCCTCCGTTGTAACGTAGTCGGCCGCATGCGTGCGGAAGGCGCCTTGATCGGACAGGTCCGCGAAGTACGGGAAAAGGGGCTCGTACTCCATACCGGCCAACTCGGCGCCGTGCTTTCGCTCCAAGATCGTGTACTCGGATGAATCCTTGTAGTACGCCTCGAGCCGCGATTCAGCGAGGATGAAGATGTCGTCGCCCTCCTTGATTCGCACATACGTGATGTCCGGTCCGAGGGCCAGGCCGAGGTTTGAGGGCAAGGTCCACGGCGTTGTCGTCCACGCTAAAATGTAGGCATTGGGACTGCCGCGGAGCCGGAAGCGCACGGTGATGGCCGGATCGGTGATTTCTTTGTAGCCACCCTGATTGACCTCGAAATTGGAGAGCGGAGTCGCCAAAGCCGGGCTGTACGGCAGAATATAGTAACCCTCGTAGATGAGATCGTTCTCCCACAACTTCTTGAAGACCCACCAGATGCTCTCCATGTAGTCCGGATCCATGGTCTTGTAGTCGTTGTCGAAGTCAACCCATCTGCCCATGCGCGACACGATCTGCCGCCACTCGTTGGTGTAGCGCAACACCACCGAACGGCACGCCTCGTTGAACTCAGCGACGCCGTAATCCTCGATGCCCGTCTTGCCTGAGATGCCGAGGGACTTCATGATCTCGTACTCCACCGGCAGGCCGTGACAGTCCCAACCGAAGCGACGATCGACTTTGAACCCCTTCATCGTCTTGTAGCGGGGTACGATATCTTTGATGGTTCCCGGGACAAAATGTCCAAAGTGAGGCAGCCCCGTGGCGAACGGAGGCCCGTCGTAGAAAACAAACTCGGGAGACCCGTCGCGGTTTTCGATCGACTTCTCGAAAATCCCATTGCGGTTCCAAAAGTTCAGGACCTCTAATTCGAGGCCGGGAAGATCTGCTTTGGGATCTACTGGGTCGTACACACACTCCTCCGGTGATTGCAGGAAAAAACGCCTGACTTCAGGCGGGTCAAAATGGCGCGTGTGATTGTAGGAACGCGCATAGGTGGTGTCAAGGTAAGGGACAATCGCGGCCCGGGGTCGGGCGGACTACCAAGACGGCGTGAGAACGTGTGGACCGGCCCGCGGCTGAGCCCGGCTTACTATTTATGGGCGGCGCATTATGGGCGGCGCAGGGGTTCGGCGTCGAACTCGAGATCAAACAAGATTCCATCGGCAACAACGGCAGCCGCACGCGCACCATCGCGCGAGTCGATAGCCGGGACGTCGATCTCGAGGGACGCAATGGGGCCGCCGGACAGGGACACGACGCCGGAAAGCGCCGTCGCTTTGTCACTCTCGAGGCGACCGGACATCCGCTCGTAGACGTCGGAGAACGACCCGAGCGGGAAGTCACGCACAACGATTTCACGGGCGGCCTGGTCCACATTTAGTCCGTCGGCTTCACGCCCAAGGGCTGCCTGCACGACGGCATGGACCGCAACGCTGTATACGACGGTAAAGGCCTCTCGAGCCTCTTCATCCGTTGGTCCCGGCTCCGGGGCCACCTCTTCCGAGGGCGGTCCACCGGCGCCGTCGGGCCCCCGCTCATCGCCGGCCGTGTCTTCAGGGCCACACGCGGCGACCAACATCAGGGAGGCGATAATCAACCAAACACTACGCTGCCTTTGCACAAATCTCCTCGAACTGCGCTCGATCTATGATCTCTTGTTTTAGCAGAACTCGAGTCAGTTCTTCCAGGGTTGGGCGGTTTTTCTCGAGCACGTCACGGACATACTCGTAGCGCTGCCGAATGACACGGGCCACTTCGCCGTCGATGTAAGCCTGGGTCTCCTCCGAATAGTCACGGCCACCAATTGAACCGTTGGCCAAAAAACCCGGCTCCCTGCGCGTATTCAAGTAGACGTTCCGGTAGCGCTCGCTCATTCCGTAGTCGGTAACCATCTTTCTCGCAATCTCTGAAGCACGCGTGAGATCGTTGGCTGCTCCGGTAGACACTTCACCAAAGACCAGTTCCTCGGCGGCACGACCACCCAAAAGCACATCGATCCGGCCGAGAAGCTCCCGCTCACGGAGCAAAAAACGGTCCTCTTGCGGCAGTTGCAGTGTATAGCCCAAAGCCGCGAGTCCTCTTGGCACAATGGAAATTTTCTCTACCGGATCTGCTCCGTCCGATAACTTTGCCGCGAGGGCATGACCGACCTCGTGATAGGCAACAATCTTGCGCTCATCGTCGTTCAACACTCGGTTTTTTTTCGAAAGGCCTGCCATCGTTTTTTCGATGGCCTCCGAGAAGTCCTCCTGGCTTACCCGGGTTCGCCCACCGCGCACGGCGGTCAGCGCCGCTTCATTGACGATGTTGGCGAGATCGGCGCCGGCAAGCCCGGCGGTTCCGCGGGCTACACGATTCAAGTCGACCTCAGGATCGAGTTTGACCGACCGAGAATGGATGCGGAGGATGGCCTCACGGCCCTTTAGGTCGGGCTTGTCCACAAGCACCTGCCGATCGAAGCGTCCCGGCCGCAGCAGCGCCGGATCGAGAATCTCCGGCCGGTTTGTCGCGGCGATGATAATAACGCCCTCGCGCGCGTCGAAACCGTCCATCTCCACCAGGAGCTGATTAAGTGTCTGTTCGCGCTCGTCGTTTGTGGATACCGATGCCGCGCGGCTCTTACCAATTGCATCGAGCTCGTCGATAAACACAATCGACGGCGCCTTCTCCCGGGCCTTTTTGAATAGGTCGCGCACCCGGGAGGCCCCAACGCCCACAAACATCTCCACAAAGTCCGCGCCGCTCAGCCTGAAGAACGGTACACCGGCCTCTCCCGCGACGGCACGGGCCAGAAGTGTCTTTCCCGTACCGGGTGGTCCGACCAAGAGCACTCCCTTGGGAATTCGACCACCAATTTCTTGGTACCGCTCCGGTCTTTTTAAAAAGTCGACGACCTCCTCGAGCTCGGCCTTAGACTCGTCGGCACCGGCGACATCGCTGAACATCACGCCGGTTGTACCTTCCGCCACCCATCGCGAGTTGGAGCGTCCGATGGACATCAGATCTGAGTTCATCCCCCCGACGCGCCGCATCGTGCCGCGGAACAGAAGCAGAATAAGTCCAATAGGCAACACCCACGACAGAATCGCGCTCAGCCACGACGTGTCGGGGGTTTGTACCGCGTAGTACTCGACATTCGCCTGATCGAGTAGGGAGATAAAACCGGGATCGTCTACGGGAGTCGTGCGGAATAGCGGCGCATACTCATCGCCGCCCGAGCCGGTGCCCAGGCCGAGGTAGGTGTCGTCGGTTATCTCCACCCGGACGATCTGCCCCGACTCCACGAGGTCCTTGAAGCGGCTGTATTCGACGTACCGGCCCGGGTCCGTAGCGGTTATGTTCGACAGCAGCTGAATCACAAGGATACAGCCGATGATTAGAAGCCAGATGTACGGCCATCGGCCTAGGTTCGACAGGTTGAATCCGCCTGACCCCCGCGGATCTTTTGTATCACTCATTCGATGATACCTCCGACAAAGAATATAGCAACTATCGCGCCAACACGGCAGGAAAATAAATGCCTGTTTTACATGGACTTAACACGTGCGACCAATCGGGCCGCCTCTGGACGACCCCGAGATGTGCGTCAAAATGATACAACTTGTCTGTGACGCGAACGTGTGCGCCAAACTGACCCAGGATCGGCGTTGCAGAAAGATGCGCTCTGCGGCAATGATGCGGTGTGATCAAGGCCCGGAGCCCGGAAAAACTCCCCGGGGGAAAGCAAGTCATCTACGCCGCGGGGCAGTTCGGCTGGTCTCTGGGGAGCTATGCCGTGAGCAATCTGATCAACTACTTCTACATGTCGCCCGAAGGCAACGACGGCGCCGTGTTCCCGGTGTTGATCTTTCAGGGTGCCGTTTTGGGCATTGCCACCGTTATCGGTCTCCTCAATGCCTTTGGACGCGTCTTTGATGCGGTTACGGACCCCCTCGTCGCGGGACTGTCGGACCGGTCCACATCGAGGTTTGGAAAACGCCGTGTTTTTATGGCGATAGGAGGCCTGCCGTTCGCGGTCTTTTCGGTGCTTGTATTCACGCCCATCGTCGGTACCGAGAGCACGGTCAACGCCGTATGGCTCGCGATTAGCTTGTCGGTCTTCTATTTGGGCATGACGGTTTACGTTGTCCCGTTTACCGCAATGATCAGCGAAATCGGCCACACTCGTAAGGAGCGTCTCCATTTGAGTGCGTTGGTGTCGGTTGCGTGGGCATTGGGGTTCGCGGTCGGCAACCAGGTATACGCGGTGCAGGCAGCCTTAACACCTTCCTTTGGAGCAACCGGCGCGTTTCAGTTGACCATAGCCTTGTTTGCGATTGCTTCGTTGGTAGCGATGTATCTGCCCGTCTTTTTTGTCGACGAGCGCCGGTACTCGGAATACCACGTCTCCAAGGAGGCGCCGTTCAAGGCCGTGGCCACGGCATTTCAGAGTCGCAACTTTGTCATGTTTAGCCTTTCCGATCTGATGTACTGGATGGCACTGACCTTTACGCAGACCGGCATAAGCTTCTACGTCACCCTGCTCCTCGGACTCCCGGCGGGCTATGCATCTCTGCTTATGACAATTCTCTTTGTGCTAAGTATCATTTTCTATGTACCAATAAGTCGCCTCGCCCATAGAACGGGCAAAAAGCGACTTATGCTCATCGCGTTTGGCATGCTTGGACTCACCTTTGCGGTCTTTTTTGCCCTTGGCAGCCTAAACGCACCGGCGGCGGTCCAGGGAGTCGTGATTGTTGCGGTGGCGGCATTCCCAATCGCGGCTTTGGGCATTCTTCCAACGGCGATCCTTTCCGACATCGCCGCATCGGAGGGCATAAAAAAGGGAACCTATAAGGCCGGCGTCTTCTTTGGCGCCCGAAACTTCGTAAGAAAGATGGGGGTATCGTTGGCGAACTTGCTGTTTCCATCGTTTCTATTACTCGGCCGGAGTCTCGACAATCCACTCGGCGTACGCATTTCCGCCGTTGCGGCGGCAGCATTTTGTCTACTTGGATTCTTGTTTTTTATGCGCTACCGGGAAGACGAGATAGAAGCAGTTCTGCGCGCCCACGAAGAGTCACCACCGGCGACGGACTAACAGGCCTACCCCACCACCACGTTTCGGCCGATCGTAAGCACAATCCCGCTCCCATGTACCGCGACACTTCCGCCGACCTGTTCGGCCAAGGCGTGGGCCGTGGGGCCGGGTTCCGGGAGCGTAGCCACCCTCCGGTCGGCAAGACCAATCTCGATGCGACCATCCGCTTTGAGATCGAGAGTAAGACCGACGTGATGATCTGTATCGAGCAACTCCATTAGGATCTCGTTGGCGGCCAGGGCAACAAGAAGGGCGCTGTCCGCGCCCACATATAAGTCGTCTCCGCGCACAATCACCTCACGGAACGAGTCATGGAGGTCGAGCAGGTCTGCCGCGGTCTCCTCCAAAATCGACTTCACGGAAACGGCGGTGGCGAACCGAGGGTCTAGAAGGAGATTCTGGATCCTGGCCATGATACCAATTCGAGCCCGGGCAGCCTTGACCGTTGCTACGTCGTCCCGACATCCACCGTCCAGCGCAAGAGTACCTACCATGATCTGGAGGTTGTTGTTTACACGGTGTTGGACCTCTCGCATCAACACTGCATTCTCAGTGTTTTTTCTTTCGAGATGGTCCAGTGACGCTCCCAGCTCCTCGGTCTTGCGCTTCAGGCGCGAGACAAGGCGACTCTCGCGGTAGACCGCCATGCGAAGTCCGGTTGTCAACA
Organism: uncultured Spirochaetales bacterium; assembly: GCA_964519835.1. Lineage (GTDB taxonomy): Bacteria > Spirochaetota > Spirochaetia > DSM-27196 > CAZFLD01 > CAZFLD01. The sequence continues at coordinate 24,202 of CAZFLD010000009.1, read as the reverse complement.
CCGCAATTGTTACCGCCACCGCCATAGAGATCGCCAAGAAGTTGACGGACACAACCGTAAACGAAAGGAGATCGGTTTCCCAGGGCAGGAGCGCACGATGCACCAGGAAGCCGGTCGCCACCATAAGGGCTAAGACCGGTATTATCAGCAGTGGCCATCGATGTGTTCCAAACAGGATCGAACCAAACACCAGATAGGCAAAAAGCCATACGTCGCCGGCGGCGACGGGACCGAGCCGCAACACAAGCACGGCGGCGGCCAAAAACATCGCCGCAAGGAACGCAACGGCCCGCGCGCTAAACGGATAGCGCTTGTGCGTCACCAGCCACGTCAGATCCAGAAAACCAAGGACAATCGCGCCGACCAGTATGTACTCGCCCGCAAGGACCGAGACAATGATGCTGACCACGCATACGGGTATGCACACCCAGAATCCAACCGTCAGCATCCGGTTGAGAACCCGCTCGCGCCAATACTGCGTACCGACAAGACCGTCAATGCGACGGAGTCGCTCTGCCAATCTCGTGAGTTTGTTGCTTTTTCGCATATCCCGTCGTGAGTCGCCGTCGGACGGCAACACCATGCGGAGAAGAGTGTATCACGTTGATCGTACGACAACAGGACCGCGACCTACGCCATAACAAGCTCGGCGGTCCGCCATACGTCCGGCGGGTGGCCGGGTCCGGAGCCTCCCCGGTCAACGGCGGGCCAATGGTATCTTGACGAGCATCGCCGGATTCGGGCATGGTGGATGTCCACGTCATCACATGACGGGCCCATAGCTCAGTTGGTTAGAGCGGCGGACTCATAATCCGTTGGTCGCAGGTTCAAGTCCTGCTGGGCCCAGAAGAGCAAAGCCGGGCGGCGCCGTTGGGCGACGGTCGGCTTTTTGCGGCCTACGCAGGGCTTGAAACGAGCGAACGCGCGTCAAGCGGAAGGTGCACAGGATGTGCACCGCCAGCCGATGTTTCCTGAATTGGCGCAGACTTGCCGATACTAATTTCCGTAGACAGACAGAAGGTTTTCTCCCGGGTTGCATGGGCGAGCAATAAGCGCCGGCGAGTGACCAGCCCTCGTCTGACCTGAAAGAAAAAAAGTCTCGTGGAGCTATTGGAAATATCGAGCCGCGTTTTGATGCGATAGCCCTGGCCCAGCCCCGCTTGCAATTGCCGCGCGGATACGCTTGAACTCCGTTGTGGGCTCCCGGCACGACGACTTGTTGCGACAGGCAGATGCCGATCTCAGGTACGCGCGGAACGTGTTCGAATCCGGAGACTATGAGTGGAGCTGTTTTGCTGCGCAATAGGCCGCCGAGAAGGCGATCCAGGCCGCCTTCCTCGCGTGCGGACGAGAAGGCTGTAGGGACATACGCGTGAAGAAGCCCAGACCGCGGTTGCCCGTTCAGGAGAGGTCATTGAGTCCTGCAGGCGTCAGATACACTGAGCCGTCGCTGATCGAGGAGGCCGTAGCAGAGCTCGTTCGCCGGCTCGTGGAGCGGCACAAGCAGATCATGGACATACTGGTTCGGCTCCTGGACGACCGGCACATTCGGTCCGCGTAGCGACATCGGTCTGTGCATCGTCGTCGAGACGAGCACCGAGCCCAGACGCGCGCGCGCCGTCCGCTACATCCCGGAGCGTTTCCCAGCCGATCTCGACCTCGTCGTCTACACGCGCGAGGAATTCCGGCGCCTTGCCGAGACGTATCCGCGTTGGCACAAGTCCATCAGTCGTGGCACGCACCTCTTCTCGCAAAGCCGAATGCTCTACGACACGTTCAGGTAGTTCCCCCCGCAGGCCGTGATCCACTGCCCGGTGATCTACTCCGAGAAATCGGTGACGATACACTCGACGACCTTCGCGACATCCGCGGGCGTGCCGGGACGGCGGAGCGAGATCCCCTCGGCAGCCTTGATCCGGTCGGGGAACTGCGCGCTCGCGCGGCTCGTCGCAATGAGCAACGGCGCGATGCAGTTGACGTTGGTGGTGTCGGCGATGTTGACGATGATTCAAAGGGCACTCTGACGCATGAAGCAGAATCGATTGGGAAGACTCCGGAGATGTTCGTTCTCGCTTAGAGTCCTGCTGGACCCACCAACTGAGGGGCCATAAACGGACGTCGGAAAGCGGCGTGGAAGTGACAAAAAATGTGATAGCTTAGCACTCGCTATGAAACACTCTAGTCCACGGCGCGTGGCCATCGCGTTTATTCTGACCGTTCCCGTAATTTCGGTTGCCGCCCAGGCCGCCCCCCGAATCGCCGACCGGCCACCGGCTGAGTCGTCCGAGTCGGCCGATGTGACCAATCAAGCCTTGACCGCGGAAGAGCTCCTCGAAGGCTCTATCGACAACTCGGAATCGCCGCGCGTGGGCGGCGAATTTTCTTATTACGATGCAGACGGCTATCCCGAGGACGCGGAAGGAAGACTCGTCTTGGTAGAGACGGACGACGGCCCGGCCGCCCGCATAGAGGGAGACGACTTCCCGTACCTTCTCTACGCTCAGTACGTAAACACACAGCGGGACGCGGTGATTCTTTCGCGAACCGGAGACCGAGTAGACACCCTGCCCTCGGGCGAGCTGTTCGAGATTCCCCAAGGCTACGGCGCGCTCAAATCAAGCGCCATTTATGCATCGATACTGGAGGCACGGCCGGTGCCGCATTTCAGCGACGCTGTCAAAACCTATACCTTGTTCCCGCTTAGCGACGTCTACCTGGGCCTGTCGTTTGGTATCACCGGACTGCAGCTAACGGGCAGATACGTGTGGACGGAGCAACTGGCCATTCACGCCCGAACAGGCATCAACGCCACCGGCGGAGAGTCGGGCAGTCTGCGCGATGCCTACTGGGTCCCGGTGCACGTCGGCGCCGGCTATCGCTTTCCGGGGCTCTTCGAAGAGCTCTTGGGGTCGTCATTGTGGACGGTGGGTGGCGACCTTTTCCTTGGCATTGGAGACCGAGATGGATCAACGGCGACGCCGGTCTTTTTTATGATGCCGGGTCTGTTTTTCGAGTTCGAGAAGGTGCTGCTTTTCGACACCGAGCCCCCGGAGGACTTCCGGACCGATCCGCGACCCGAAAACTACTCCGTCACAACCGTGGGCCTGCGGGCCGGCCTTCATCTCAACCTCCTGGCGGATTCCCCGGGCGGGGTTGTGTATCCGTGGGTAGAGTTGGGCGTATCGTTCAACCTCGTGGGTCCACCTATCCCCGAACACGAATTCAAGGAGACACGAATCATCTACATGCACGATCTCTATCGGGAGGACCTGCAGCGCCAAATCGAACGGCGAGAGGCAAGAGAGAACCGCGGCTAACCGCGGGCACAACGCCTTCCGGCGGCCGTCCCTACGCGCTTCCGGCCGTTACGGAATCGCTCGGGTGCGGCTCGTCTCCAAAGTGCTTTTGAAGCCGGGCCAACTCCGCATGGAGCTCCTTCTGAACGGCTTTATACTCGGGCTTTCCGTAGACGTTGTTCATCTCGAGGGGATCCTTCTCCAGGTCAAAAAGCTCCCACTCGGGTTCGAGGTCGTCGAGGTTTAGATGAGCCCCCCCGGGCCCGGCAACCATCTGGTATTCCGTCCCGGGCTGACCCATACCGTCGTAGAAGTAGTAGATCAATTTGTACTGTTTGTTCCTAACGCCGTAGTGCGCTGCAACGTTGTGGTGAGCACGGTTCATCCAGTAGCGGTAGTACATCGCCTGCTGCCATCCATCCGGGGTTTCGCCACGCAACAGTGAGCGGAAACTAGTTCCCTGGAACTCCGCCGGCGCCTCGATTCCCGCCAGGTCTAGAAAGGTGGAAGCGAAGTCGACGTTTGTCACGATGTTGTCGTTTGCCGTGCCCGCCTCGATCTCGTTTGGATATCGAATGATAAACGGCATGCGTAGGCTCTCTTCATACATAAAACGCTTGTCGTACCAGCCGTGGTCGCCGAGGAAAAAGCCTTGATCGGAGGTGTAGACAACGATTGTGTTATCGGTAAGCCCGTTGGCATCGAGGTAGTCCAGAACCCGTCCCACGTTGTCGTCTATGCTTGCAATTACACGGAGGTAATCCTTGATGTAGCGCTGGTAGGCCCACTTTCGCAGCTCCATCTCGGGCATCCGGTAGTTGATCTCGGCCTTGATGTCATGGCGGTCGTTGTTGAGACCAACACGCATCATGGCGGCCTCCGCCGCCTTGGCGCGGTTCTCATAGGTGTCGTACAGAGTCTCAGGCTCCGGTATCTCCTCGTTCAGGTACATCGACGCGTGCTTTTCGTCCGGCTCCCAATGCCTGTGAGGCGCCTTATGGTGGTACAGGAGGCAAAACGGACGATCCGTATCCCGCTTTTTGAGCCACTCCAAGGACATATCGGTAGTAATATCGGTGACATAGCCCTGGACCGTCCGTCGCTCGCCGCCGTTTGGTCCCGCGAAGATAAACTCGGGATTGTGGTACAGACCCTGGCCGGGAAGCACCGCCCAGTCGTCGAAGCCTGTGGGGCAATGGTCGGGACCCTGTCCGAGGTGCCATTTGCCGTACATGGCGGTCTGGTAGCCGGCCTCTCGCAGGATCTTAGGAAAGGTCTGAATTCGATTGTCCATCGGAGTTGCGAGTGTGGTTACACCGTTGACGTGGTTGTGTGTGCCCGCAAGAATCGCCGCTCGGCTGGGCGTACATATCGAGTTGGTGCAGAAGCAATTATCGAACCGCATACCGCCGTGGGCAATACGGTCTAGATTCGGTGTCTGATTGATACGGCTGCCGTAGCAGCTCATCGCATGCGACGCATGATCGTCACTCATGATAAACAGGAGATTTGGTTGTGATTGTGCCATTAGGTTCGGAGGATACCATGAGCATCGCGACCAAGCAACAGAAGATGCCGGCGCTTGCGCCCGTGGCCGATTTATAGGTCTTGCGCGTATATTCCACTGGTGAAGAATCACGCCGAGGTAGTGGTAGTGGGAGCGGGCATAAGCGGACTGGTCGCGGCGCGCGAGATGCGGAAAGCCGGAGTGGACGTACTCGTGGTCGATAAGTCTCGCGGCGTCGGTGGACGGATGGCCAATCGCCGGGTCGGAGAGGCCGCATTTGATACCGGCGCTCAGTTTGTGACCGCGAGGGACCCGTGGTTTATTGGCCTTGTCACCGAACTGGAAGGGGCGAACGCGCTTGTACTGTGGTACCACCCTTCGACCTCCCGCGGGAGTTCCGGCAATCGGTATCGGGGGCTACCCACCATGACGGGCCCTGCAAAGTGGCTGGCGCAGGGAGGTGATGTCCGGCTTGCCGTCAAGGCCGAAGCGATCTCGCAGGAGACAGGCGGCGGTTGGGTGATACGTGCCGACGAGGGGCGCGAGTATCAGGCTGCCGCGGTAATCCTCACCGCCCCTGTTCCGCAGTCCCTCGCTCTACTCGACTCCGGAGAGGTGGAGTTGAACGGCATGGTTCGTGAGCAATTGACAAGGGTGCACTACGATCCCTGTCTTGCGCTGCTCTTCCGCATAAGAGACGACACGACTCTGGGTGAACCCGGCGTCGTAGATAGCTCGTCCGATGTCATAGACTGGATCGCGGACAACCATGCCAAGAGCGTAAGTCCCGTCGGTCCGGCTCTGACCGTCCACTGCTCCCACGGATACTCGGCCGACCACTACGACGATCCGGACGGGGCAATCATCAAAACCGTCAAACAAGAGCTGCCGTCCAATCTTCTTGCCGATCAGGTCGTCGCCGCCGTTAAACGATGGCGCTACGCTCGACCGCACGTACGCCGCGACTCGCCGCCGCCTCAGGAGTCCGGCCGCCCGGGGCTTTTCTTTGCCGGTGACGCATTTCACTCTCCCCGGGTCGAGGGAGCGGCCGTCTCGGGCTTGGCGGCTGCCAATGCCGTCATCCGGTACCTGAAAAAAACATAAGCCACAACCAGTCGACAATAGTGTGGCTGAAAAGCGCCGCGGCGAGCCCACCGAAGTGGTACGCCGTTCCATAGGCTAATCCTGCGACGGTGGACAAGATGACATAGATCGTCCGCTCCACTCCCTCGGCGTTGTTCCAGTGGAAAAAGCCAAACGCGACGGAGACCAGAGCAATCACAACAACAACCGCCATGCGGTTCGACAAGCGTCGCGCAATATCGGCTTGAACGAGGTGCCGGAACAGGAGCTCCTCCGGCAGGGCGATAGTAAAAAGGATGCCGACAAAGGCTATCACCGCCTGACCAATGCCGAGCGACGCAACTCCCGGCGCAATAAACCCCGTTAGCAGGCCGACGGGCACGATCACAACTGCGGCGCCGGCGGTTGTCACCGCCAGCGTGAGCCACATCCGCGTATCGAAGATCAATCGGCGCCACCGCGTCGGTCGGCCTTCCGGCGCGGGCAATACGGCCACGAGCAAAAAGGCTGCCGCGTAGAGGCCCGCTTGCTCGTAGCGGCCCTCGGGGAACACGGAAAACACGGTCAAGCTTTCCCGCAGGTCGAGACCGATGATGAGCACGGCCCCGGCCGCAATCCGGCAAGCCGATTGCAGGTTCCCGCGAGCTCGCGGCGACAACGGTCCGCCTGCTTCCGCATCCGGCATAACTGCGATTAACAAGGCAGGCAGTCCGTACCACATAAGGGCATCACGCAGCGCCTGCGAGGCGGCGCCGGCCGCCAACGGCCAACCAAGTAGGAAAACGATCAGGAGAATACGCCACTTTCGTCGTCCAAGCCATTCCCCCATAGCGGGGCCGGTTACGGGCAAAAGCGTGGCAAGTACAAGTCCCGACGCCACGGTGGCCAAGGCACCGTAGAAAAAGCCCAAAGCGGGCGAGGGAAAGGCAAAGCTCAGTCCGGCCGTCAGGCCGATGCCCAAGGCCACGACTGCTTCCAAGTAGGGTACACCGTAGTACAAAACAGGGCGCATCCGATGGCCGGGGTCCAGAGGCCCTCCTAAAACGTGTAGCCTACGTAGAAGTGGAAGCCGAAGTGATCGGTAACCAGCTGACCAACAAGGCCCTGATCGTCAAAACGGCCATAATAATCACCACGAATACCTACTCCGAAGGTTAAAGGCGGCGGCAGGCTCAGTCCGGCCGAGAAGCCCCAACCAATTTCGTAGGCCAGATAGTCGTAGATGTCGGCGCCTTCCGGCACCGGATCGCCAATAACCCATGCATCGGACTGGAACCAGCGACTTCGAAAACCCGCATCGAGCGTGAGGATATCCGCGATCATCAGCCGAGCATCCAGGCCGGCATTGATATAGTAGAGCGCCCCAAAGGGCGGGGTACCAAACGGCAGCTGGTAGCTCAGAGTGGCCAAGAAATCGGGTCTGAGGGCCTCGTCCGGGACGGCGCCGAGGTGGACCATGATGCGGTTAAGCGGCCGACCGGGGAGGCTGCTGTCGCCAACCCGGACCTCGCGCACCCAGTCCCATTCAAAGCCAACCCCGAGCAGCACGTCACCGATAAGCCCCGCATCCACGGACTGTGAGAAACTCGAGAACCCAACGTCTTGCGCGCCGTCGTTGACGGTATCCCCTGCAAAACGCGCGTTTGTACGTAGCCAGATGCCAAGACCTTGCCGATTGAGAGCTCCCTCGACCCTCAAATGCCCTTCGAAGCCGTTGCGGATTGACGCTCCCTGGCCGGGATTGAGCACAAACGGCAGATTATACCGCAGCGACACGACCCCAAGCGGATCGTGAAGGAAGAACCAGCCGATGCCGTCCAACAGTGACCGGCCGAACTCCGCCCAGGCTCTGGCGGCCTCTTGCCGCTGCAGACGGGGATTTGATATCTCGAGGCGAAGCTCGTCCGCGAATCGATTCAACGTCCGGCGCGAGTACTCGGCATCATCCATGGCTATTGAGACATCCTGCAAAAGGAGGGCCGCGTCGTTACCCAGGCTTGCACGGATTGATTCGAGTCGCTCTCCCAGAACGTCGAGTCGGTCGATTCGCGACCTGACTTCGCTCAAGTAGCTCTCGAGCTGGTCTGTCGGAAGATCGTAAAAAGGCGAGAGGGGTTGAAGTTCATCCGTGAAGGCAAGAATATCCGTAACCTCATCGGCGAGGATTTGGATTGACTCGCTTGTTCGCTTGAGTCCGGAATCCTGGATTTGTGATTCGCGGATCGTGTTCAGCCGGGATATCCCCTCGTCGACCTGCTCAACGGCCGCGGCGTGCAACTGACGAATTGTGGAGGCGGTCATTCCCGCGCCGGACAAGACAGAAGTGTTGCCGATCGGCTCCAAGACCACTTCGGCGGATCGAAGGTCCCGCCGGGCGCCGTTAAAAAGGGCAAGGGCTTCGGCATTGTTTAGGTTGTTTTCTGCCGCCGTAGCGTCGCTTATCTTCTGCTGGGCGCCGTTTAACAGCGAAAATGCCGAGTCGAGAAGCTGAGTAACCTGCGCCTCGTAGGAGCGTTCGGTGAGATTTACCGGCTCCACCGGAATCAACACCGTTACTTCAGCGGTAAACGTTCCATCGCCTGTTTCCGAGCGCGAAAGAATCTCTTGCTCGATTTGTTCCGGCCAATCGGCAATAAACAGATCCCGGAACAGCTGATCCTTTTCGATGGAATCGAAGACTTGGCCTATTGCCGCCGCCCGCGCAAGGCGTAGGGCCCCCTCGGACGAGGTTGCCTGCGCGCTCCCAAACCCGTGATACCCGTCGGCATCTTGAAAAAAGCTGGACATCGACTGGGCAAACCCGCCGGCGGACAGAGCGATGAGCAGTCCGAAAGCGATACTCAGTTTTTTGTTTGGCATTTATGGGCTCCCATCATGCTGTCGCTACCCCACCATGCTCTCTTCAACAGCCGCCCTTGGTCAACTGTCCACATCGGGCTCCGTACCCGAGTGGTTCGGTGGTTCTTCGTCCGTCGGCGGCTTATCTCCCGACGAGCCCTCGGTGCTCCCCGAAAGACCGACCGAGCCGTAGCGCCTCGGCCCGGGTGGCCCGGAAGCGGACCGGTCAACGATGTCGAGCAATCGAGAACCGATCGGCATATCGCCCACCGAAAAGACGAGGGTATAGGTTCCGGGCCCCGGAAAGACGGCGTTGCCGACGGCAAAAACCATTTCAACTACCGTGCGGCGGTCCTGGGCCTTGATGGTTCCGGCAATAGGCAAAATGACCTTGTCGTCCGAGGAGCGGATAAGCTTGAGGGTAAATGGATTATCGCCGTAGACATTTGTGACTGCCGCGTAGATGTACCAGGGCGGAAATACGGCGGGGAACCGCCGTGCGTTCATGCGGCTGAACGTACCGATGATGCTTTTCTTGCGGGTCTTTTCCTCGACTACAACTCGGTCGGAGAGCAATAGAGCGACAAGTACGGCTTCAGTCACCGCGGCCTACCACTTGTGCGATCATCGTGACCAGCTCGCGGGCGACACGGCTCTTGTCTTCAAGTGAGATTTTTCGCGTCCGGCCGGAGCGGTAAAGGACGTGCAGCTCGTTTGTGTCCGTCTCGAACCCTACGCCCGCTTGCGAAACGTCGTTGGCGGCAATCATGTCGGCACCGGCTTTCTCCATGCGCCTTGCCGCATCGGCAAGCAGCTCCTCCGTGCTCAAGCCATGCTGCGCTCGGAAGGCCACCAAAAACGCACTCGGCGCATGGTCTTTTATACGATCTATGATCTTGGGGGTGGGCACCAGCTCCAAATGCAGCGTGTCGGCACCGTGAGTTGTGATCTTTGTTGGCGATCTCTCTTTCGGCATCCAGTCGCCGACCGCCGCCGCCGCCACAACTATGGTTTTTTCGCCACCGTTCGGCAAGGCATCTATCGTGGCGTTGAGCATCTCCTGCGCGGTATCTACCCGAACGGTAGCAACGCCGGGTGGTGGATCTACCGTACCCTTCCCAAACACCAAGACAACCTCGGCCCCGGCATCGCGGGCGGCGGCGGCAACCGCAGCGCCCATCTTTCCCGTGCTGTTATTGGTTAGTACGCGAATTGGGTCAATGTATTCCACGGTTCGGCCCGCGGTGACCACGACCCGGTAGGAGGCAAGTGGCAACCGCTTGTCCTCGGCCTCCGAACCCGCTACCGCACGCGGGCCGTCGCCGACGGCTTCGAGCGTCGCGGCAAGCACAGTTTCAATCAACGCAAGCTTGGCCTTGCCCTCCACCACCTCGGGCATTACTATCCGTACGCCCAATCGGCGAAGCTTCTCGATGTTTTCGACAACTATCGGATGGCGGTACATCGGTTCGTGCATCGCCGGCACCAGCACAATCGGAATGCCCTCACCAAAGGCGGTGGTCACCAGAGTGGTTACCGGAGTGTCGTCGATGCCCGATGCGATCTTGCCGATGGTGTTGGCCGTTGCCGGCGCCACGACGACGGCGTCCACGGGTTCCGCGACGTTGCCGGCAAGCGCAACGTGCTCTATGTCGCCCGTCAAGCGCGTAACAACCTTCTTGCCCGTCGCCCAGCTCACGAGGTTGGGATGCACCAACTTGCACGCGGCGCGCGACATTACCGGGTAGACCTCCGCGCCATGGCGCATAAAAAGGCGGGCAAGATCGATTGCACGAATGATGGCTACGCTACCGGTCATCGCCAAGGCTATCTTGCGTTGGGCAAGCGCGCTTCCGAATGTGGACCGGATATCTTGCGATGGATGACTCGGCATAACAGGATAATCGAGCCTGAGTCGCTCCCCGTCAAGACCCACTCAGGGGGCATACGGTGACGCTTGTGCCATGCGCCACCTTGACCTGGGAAACTCTGCCTACCCATAATCCACAGCCATATGCCGATTACCGCGCAGATAAAACGCCTGGTTGTCTTCCATTATCATCTCCGTCCCGGAGGAGTGACCACGGTGATCGTGGACGGACTTGCGGCCCTCGCAGCTGAGTGGGAGCAGATCGCCGCCGGCGGCCGGCCGAAAGCGACGATTGTCTGTGGTAGCCACGACAACGTGGATGAGGTGCGGGCACGTCTCGACGCTGCGGGGGTCGACCTCGATGTGGTCGTCGACCCGCTTTTTGGCTATGCAGAGCATGTGCAAACGAGCCACGACAAGGCGGCAATTGCGGACCGCTTGGTCACGAGGTTTCGCGACGACGGCGCCATCTGGTGGATTCACAACTACCACTTGGGCAAAAACCCGGCGTTTACCGCAGCCCTTTTGGACGTCTTGGAACAGAACTCAACACAGCGCGCGTTTCTCCAGATCCACGACTTTCCTGAATGCGCTCGTCCACAGAATCTTGCTTCCCTAAACAGCATGGTGGACAAAGACCCCTACCCCCGGCAGCCGAACATCGCCTATGTGGTGATCAACGAACGCGACCGTAAATTGCTCGTCGAGGCCGGCATCCCCGACAGAAGCGTGATTCGTCTAGACAATCCCGTTCGCAGCAAACCGCTCGAGCCCTCCGTGGACGCATACGATGTTCGCAATTCCCTGGCTGCCGCACTTCCCTCCGACGCGCGCTGCTACCCCGATGATCCGTGGCTTGTGTATCCCGTCCGATGCATCCGGCGCAAAAACGTGCTCGAGGCTGCTCTTCTCGCAGCCCTCGTGAATGCAAATCTTGTTGTTACGCTGCCGGGCACCTCTGAGGCCGAGAAACCGTACTCGGACATGGTGGGGTCTGCATTCGCCGACGGGACTATCGCAGGCGTGTGGGCCGCCGGCACGTCTATTGGGGAGCACGGTTTCTCGTTTCACGACCTTGTTGCCGCCTGTGATGTTGTCGTCTCCTCGTCAGTGCAGGAGGGATTCGGCTTTCAGTACGTATCGGCGGCGACGTGGGGAAAACCGCTTTTTGCCCGTTACCTCGACGTGCTCGACGGAATTGTTCCCGTATTCGAGGGCTTTCCGGCGCAGTTCTACGATCGTATCCAAGTACCATTCGAAACGCCGAATCTCTCAAACTTCAGGCCCTACCTACAGATGCGGTACAGGGAGATAAACGCCCCCGGGATACAAGAGCTTCTTTCCGGACATCTTATCGACTTTTCATACCTCTCCGGGAACTTGCAGCTTGCCGTCCTTAAGGACCTTACCGATGAGGGTTTTCGTCGCCACTTGCAGGCGATTAATGCCGATCTTGTCGCGCGGCTGCAAGCTCTGTTTGATGTCCGACCGACGCCCCTTCTGTCACGCATCGAGGAACGATTCGGCGCCCGGGCGTTTGCCGATCGCTTTGGCGCAGCCATCAAGGCGGTAGAGGCATTCGGCGCCGCGGGTGCCGCTCCCGACCGCCTCGGGGCCACTGCTGCCGACCCGGACCCCGGCGGAAAACCGATCCAAGAACACCTCGTGGAGGCTTTTGCCACGATCGAGCACAGCCGGCTCTTGTATGCTCCTGCCGAGCGAGGAACGCATTAGCCGGATGCGTCACGGTCTCCGCGGCAGTCCGGAGCCGTTGGGCGCAAGCGCTCGCCTTGGATCGTGCTTGCGTAACGCCGGCATTACCTTTATAGTTGTAGACGTCTGAAATCCACCACAACCTAAGCGGATGCGCCGTGTCACTCACGCGTGACGTCTCATCTCGATGAGCCCTATCTAACGCCTGTGGTCTCGTTTGCATTCGCAAAGTCGAAAAGAGGATACCTATGCCAAACAAAAAGATGGTAACCATCGACGGAAATACCGCGGCGGCGTACGTAGCACACGCTACGAACGAAGTAGTCGCCATCTACCCAATTACGCCGTCGTCCCCGATGGGAGAGCTGTCCGACCAGTTCTCTGCAAACGGACAAAAGAATATCTGGGGAACCATTCCTCACGTTATCGAAATGCAGTCCGAAGCGGGGGCGGCGGGAGCCGTACACGGAGCGTTGTCTACCGGCGCTCTCACAACTACGTTCACGGCCTCCCAGGGCCTGCTTCTTATGATTCCGAACATGTTCAAGATTGCGGGTGAGCTGAGCCCGGCGGTTTTCCACATTGCCGCGCGCGCAGTCGCTAATCAGGCCTTGAGCATATTTGGGGATCACTCCGACGTAATGGCCGCCCGAGCAACGGGCTGGGCGCTCTTGTCGTCTAACTCGGTCCAGGAAGTAATGGATATGGCCCTGATTGCTCAGGCGGCTACGCTTGAGTCTCGGGTGCCGTTCCTGCACTTCTTCGACGGCTTTAGGACCTCACATGAGATTCAGAAGGTCGAAGAGGTCCCGTACGAGGTCATGTCAAAGCTTATCGATCCAAAGTTTATTCATGAGCATCGCCTACGAGGCTTGGACCCGGAACGCCCCACAATCAAGGGCACGAGTCAGAACCCCGATGTGTTTTTTGCCGCCCGCGAGTCCGTAAACAAATACTACGACGCAACCCCCGGCATCGTTCGCACGGTGATGCAGGAGTTTGGCAAACTCACCGGCCGGAAGTACGACCTCTTCGACTACGTTGGAGCCAAAGACGCCGAGCGGGTCGTCATAATGATGGGTTCCGCGGCGGACACAATGGAAGAGACCGTCGAGTTTCTTGCCGCTCAAGGCGAAAAGGTCGGCTTGCTCAAGGTCCGCCTGTTTAGGCCCTTCAGCGCCGCGGACATGGTTGCCGCCCTTCCTGATTCGGTAAAGGCCATAGCTACCTTGGACATGACCAAAGAGCCCGGTGCGCTGGGCGAGCCGCTCTACGAAGACGTTCGCACGGCGATTGGGGAAGTCATGGAAGCCGGCGACGGAAAGTTCAAATCCTATCCCATGGTAGTCGGCGGCAGGCACGGCCTGGGGCTCCATGGCCATGGAATGAACCCCGGCATGGCAAAGTCCGTGCTTGACAACCTCCAAGAGAAGAGCCCGAAAAATCACTTTACCGTCGGCATTATCGACGACGTTACCAACACTGGCCTGGAGTGGGACGAGGACTTCCAGACAACGGAGAAAGAGGTTCACCGGGCGGTCTTTTTTGGTCTCGGTTCGGACGGAACGGTCGGTGCGAACAAAAACTCGATCAAGATAATCGGCGACGCAACCGACGACTATGCGCAGGGCTACTTCGTCTACGACTCCAAGAAGGCCGGGGCCACAACGGTCAGCCACCTCCGCTTCGGTGACAGGCCAATAAAGAGCACGTACCTCATTCAAAAAGCCAACTTTGTTGCCTGCCACAAGTTCAGCTTCCTCGAGAAGTACGACATGCTTGAAAAAGCGGAACAGGGCGGCACCTTCCTCCTGGCTTCTTCCTACGGCAAGGACGAAATATGGTCCCATTTGCCCGAGGAAGTGCAGAAACAGATCATCGACAAACAGCTGAAGTTCTACGTCATCGACGCCCTTTCCATCGCGGACGAAGTCGGCATGGGTAATCGCATCAACGTTATCATGCAGACCGCCTTTTTCAAGATCTCCGGCGTGTTGCCCGAGGAAAAGGCAATTGACCTTATCAAAAAGGCGATTATTAAAACCTACAGCAAAAAGGGTCAGGAGATCGTCGACAAAAACATTCAGACAATTGACTTGTCGCTTTCCAGGATCGAGCAGGTCGACTATCCCACGTCCGTATCCGGCGGTCTCCATATGGTTCCACCGGTACCGGATAGCGCACCAAAGTTTGTGAAAGAGGTCACCGGCGAAATCATCGCAGGCCGCGGCCACAAGGTGGCGGTTTCGATGCTTCCTAACGATGGGACCTATCCCACCGGCACGACAAAGTACGAGAAGCGCAATATCGCTGAGATGATTCCTGTCTGGGATCCGGAGGTTTGCATCCAGTGCGGCGACTGCTCTGCGGTCTGCCCTCACGCCACAATCCGGATGAAAGCCTACGATTCTGAGTACCTGGAAAACGCACCGGCAACCTTCAAATCCACCGACGCGAACGGTAAAGACCTGGCCGGCATGAAGTTCACGATTCAGGTTGCCCCGGAAGACTGCACCGGCTGCACCGCGTGCGTCGAGATTTGTCCGGCTCACAAAAAGGTCGACGGTGTCAAGACCGATCGCAAAGCCATCAACATGGAGCCGCAACCGCCGCTCCGCGACGCGGAGGCCGAGAACTGGGAGTTCTTTCTCGATATTCCAAACACGGACGAGTCACTTATCAAACGCGGAACAACCAAGGGCACTCAGCTCCTCGAACCGCTTTTTGAGTTCTCCGGCGCCTGCGCCGGCTGCGGCGAGACGCCGTACGTCAAGCTCCTATCCCAGCTCTTTGGTGACCGCGCCGTTATCGCCAACGCCACCGGGTGTTCGTCTATTTACGGCGGCAACCTGCCCACCACCCCGTACACCACCCGGAAAGATGGGCGAGGGCCGGCCTGGTCCAATAGCCTCTTCGAGGACGCGGGCGAGTTCGGATTCGGGTTCCGCCTTACCGCGGACAAAATGTACGAGTACGGCCTCGAGCTCCTCGACGGCATCGTGGATGCAGCGCCGAACACCGCTTCTCCGCAATTGGTCAAGCAGATTGCCGGCAATGGACAGACCGGTCAGGCGGAGATCGAGCAACAGCGACTTTGGGTTGCCGACCTGAAGCGGGAACTAGAAAAGAGCTCGAGCAAAGCCGCAAAGGAGCTTTTGTCCGTCGCCGACTATTTGGTAAAGAAATCCGTCTGGGTGCTAGGCGGCGACGGCTGGGCCTATGACATTGGATACGGTGGCTTGGACCACGTGCTGGCCTCCGGCAAAAACATCAACGTCCTGGTTTTGGACACCGAGGTCTACTCGAACACCGGCGGTCAGATGTCCAAGGCTACCCCCATCGGTGCAATCGCCAAGTTCGCGGCCAAAGGCAAACCGATCAAGAAAAAGGACCTCGGCATGATGGCCATGAGCTACGGCTACGTATACGTGGCGCGTATTGCTATGGGCTACAATCGCATGCAGACCATCAAGGCCTTTCGGGAGGCGGAGGCGTACGACGGTCCGTCAATTATCATCGCGTACTCACATTGTATTGCTCACGGCATTGATATGGCCAAGGGCATGGACCAGCAGAAGGCTGCCGTGACCTCCGGAGTCTGGCCGTTGTACCGGTACAATCCCGACCTTTCCGAAGAGGGCAAAAACCCGTTGCAGCTCGACTACAGGGAGCCGACGACCGCGGTCGATGACTACATCTACAAAGAGATTCGCTATCGCGCAACACGGCAAAGCCGGCCGGCGGAAGCTCAGAAGTTCCTCGAGCAAGCCAAAAAGGACGCGGAGAGCCAATACGAGATGTACAAGTATCTCGCCGAGCGGGGCAACACCTAGGTCGTGTCGCTCTACTTGCTACCGGTTCATCGCTCGCGGCGACAAGCCGCACGAATGCAAGTGGATGCGCCCTGCTGAAGGCATAGGCGACCAGCCAAGGCGAAAAAAAGGGCTGTCCCTATCGGGCAGCCCTTTTTTGTGGTCTACTTCTCCGGATTGCCTACCTCCGGTTCACACATAACGTACCACCGCGTTATTGCGGCGGCTACGACGTTACTCCCCGGTCGGATTGGATACGACCTTCTTAAAGATCGGCATGATCATCCGCGTGGCTTGCTCCGCATCTCGTTTAGGCACATTGGCGTCCTGCCACAGACTCTTGATAAAAAACTCCCGCATGGCGCCCATAAGGTCATCCGTCCTGTACAAGATGTACGAGTAGTTGTTCCCTTCGCTCTTGAGAACGGTAAAGGAGGTGTAGGTCATTACCGGTTCCATGCCGACCATGATGCGGTCCTGGCGTTGTGAAACGTGTACTTCCACCTCTTTCTGTCGGTACGGGATTTTGTGAAAGTCCGATCGGTACGCGGGCTCTACGTGCTTCTGAGGATAATTGGACGGCTCCACAAGCACAAAGATCTTTTGTCCATCCGCCTGAAATGTGATGCCGTCGTCCGTGCCGTAGATATCCTTGACGTTGTTGTACGAAGTCACCTCGTACTTGGTGTAGGTGGAATTGGCATCAAAAAAAGTACTGATTATGTAACCACCGTCGCTCGGAAGCTCGTTTTTTTCATATGCGCTGAAGAGCTCTTTGATCATCGCCATGCCAACACCCCTTTGAATTGTACTCGTATGCCCCAATAATAGGACCGCTCCGTCCCTCTGTCAATTCGTTGTCCGCCGGACCGAACATAGCGTATACTTACAGGGCTTATGACCCTCCGCGAAGCCTACCGAGTCTTTGGGCTGGCCGAGGACGCAACCCTGCAGGAGCTTAACCGGGCGTTTCGCGTGCTGGTCAAAAAATACCACCCTGACGTCAACCGCGATCGCCTCGATTGGGCACACAGGGCAATGACCCTTGTCAACGTGGCATACACAACCTGTCGGGAGTCCCTGGACCGTCGAACCGCGAAAAAGTCCGGACCCACCGGTCCACCACAAGACGGCGGTGGCAGACGCCCGGGCCCATCCGCCTCGCCCCCGAGGGAACCGGATTCCCGCGTCGACGCAACCCGCAGCCGTCTGTACAGCATACAGCGCATCAAGGACGAGCTCCTCGACCTCGTATACTTGTATTACCAGTATGGTCTAGAGAATGTGCACCTCCGGTACGAGGGAGTACGGCGTTATCGTTTTAGAACCGTAAAGCGCCGCCTCCACAATCTTCGGACCGCCTTGTACTCTCACCGTGACCAGCCAACAAACACGATTGGTGAGTTCGCGGCCGCGTTTGATAAACACTCGAGCATAGAGACATTTGGAATGCCTGCGGATCCGCTGCCTGACCGTATCGCGTATCGCTACCTAATGGAGGGCACCAGGAGCCTGGACATTCTCATAAAGCGAGGGTTTTTTGAGGAGTTTCGTCGGGACAGCCGTGTTCCGCCCATGCCGAACTCCGCCGAGCTTGCGGCGCAGAACTTCCTGACAGTGCTGACAAAATACCCGCAGTCCCGTTGGACCATGGAAGCGACCATTCGGCTACGGCTGCTCGACGCGACTGTCGCCCTCCTCACCCTTATCGACACCTCCGCAGCGTAAACATGACCTCGCTTAGTGTAGTCTCCCTGCAACTGTTGCCCTCCCACCGCCGGGAAGTGGGTGCGCCCTGACGGGCGCACCAAAAAAAAGGCGCGGCCAACCAAAAGCCGCGCCTTCACTCGGTGCACTGTTCTTCTAAGTAGGATAGCCTTCCCGAAGATTCATCTGGGCAATGGCCAGCTTGGCGATCGGAATGCCAAACGGCGAACATGACACATAGGTCATGCCGTTCTCGTAGGCAAATGGTATGTTGGCAGGCTCCGCGCCGTGTTCGCCACAGATGCCCATCTTTAAGCCTGGGCGGGTGATCGTGCCACGCTCGGCGGCAATGGCGATCATCTCCTTGACTTGTTCGCCGAGCACTTTGAACGGGTTTTCCTCCAAGAGGTCAAACTCGTTGTAATCGGTGAAAAAGTTGTTGAAATCGTCGCGTGAGAGCCCGTTGGTGGTTTGCGTTAGGTCGTTTGTGCCAAAGCTAAAGAAGTCGGCATAACGGGCGATCTTGCCGGCTTGCAGTGCCGCAGCCGGTAGCTCAATCATTGTACCAACCTTGTACTCGACCGGATCACACTCGTACTTGGCCTTGACCTCGTTTTCGATATCCTTGATACCGACGATTGATTTGCCCTCGATCCGCTTACCGTTGCGGATGGTCTTGATTTCGGTCGAGTTCATGACAAGCGGCACCATGATCTCGGGATGGACGTCGATTCCCTCCGACTTGAGCCGGTAGGCCGCCTCAAAGATGGCTCTTACCTGCATGTTGTAGATCTCCGGATAGGAGATAGCAATGCGGATTCCGCGGTGCCCGAGCATCGGGTTGAACTCGTCCAAGAGCTCACACCGTGCCTTTAGCTCCTCCAAGGTGAGCTTGGGATACCAGGACTTGAGAGACGTGTGAAATTCCTTCATCGAGTCCTCGGCATGGGGCAAGAACTCGTGGAGGGGGGCGTCCAGGAGCCGGATTGTTACCGGATATCCTTCCATGATCTTGAACAGGTGATAAAAGTCATCAATCTGCATGTCGATAAGGTCGTCCAAGACCTTTTGCCTGTCTTCACGACTGTCGGCAATGACCATGGTACGGAACTTCTGGATCCGATCCTCCGCAAAAAACATGTGTTCGGTGCGGCACAGGCCGATCCCTTTGGCAAGGAAACGCTTGGCGAGCTCCGCGTCCTTCGGTTGATCAGCGTTTGCGTGAACATCAAAGTCGCCGATCTTGTGTTGGATGATGTCGAGCAGCTCGAGCAGGCCACTCCCCTCCGGCGAGGGTTTTGTAAGACTCCCCCTGCCAAAGTAGATCGCAGGCTTCTCGTAGTAGGGGACGTTGAGTGTGATGTAGTCGCCCTCTTTTAGGACTTTGCTCCCGATTTTGATAGTGGACTTCCGGAACTCGATCTTGGGATAGACCATGGCGACCTTGCCTAGGCTCCGCGCCACAACCGGGGCGTGAGAAGCGTATCCACCTTCCGCTGTTAGGACACCCCGCGCGACTTCAATGGCCTTTACGTCCTCGGCAAACGTGGAGGGCATAACAAGGAGGCAGTCCGTATCGTCGCCCTTCTGCTGTGCCGTGCGATAGGCCTTCATCAATTCGCCGGTGGAAAAGTATATCCGGCCGATGGCCGCTCCAACCGCGCCGGCTATGCCGCCGGTTGCCGTCTGTAGACTGCCGACGGAGGAAGGATCAAGCGCCGGGTGAAGCATTTCCGAGAGCCGCCCCGGCTTAACGGCATTTATGACGTACTCTTCGTCTATGACGCCGTCTTTGTGCAGATCCAGAAGGGTCTTTATTTCCGCCTGCGTAGACTTGTTAGCCACCGGCGTTTGATCGATGACCCAGAGGTTGCCACTCTCTACCGTAAAACGAATACGACGGATCTCTTTGAACTGCTTTTCCATCTCCTTGGCGATTCGCTCGAGCTCACCCTTGAGCTCAGGATTAACCTTGTCGATGGGTTTTCCACGCTTGCTTGTGGCATCAAATGCATTTTCGAAGTAATCACCGCTGATGACGTTATCCCCGGTGATTATGTCGTGGGTGAAAAAGCTACCAAAACCGCTGGACTCGCCGAAGTTACCAAAAACCATGACCTGAATAAGCAAGGCCGAGTCCGAGCTGTTTTGGTTGGTCTGAAAGAGCGCGTGGAACAGCTTAACAACGTAGAGAAGCTGCTCCCATGAACTCTTGTAGATCTTGGCGGGAAGCACATCGCCGTGCTCGCCTACGACCTTCTCAAGCCCGGCCCTGTCTTTTACCTTTTTTAGGGCGCGACCAAATGCGGTGAGTGCTTTTTTTCGGTCGGGTGCCGGGTCTGTAAGCTGCTCGAGCTCGCAAATATTCTGGAGAAGGTTGATGTACTCGTGGTACCCAAATTCCTCGCCGACGAAGGCGGCAAAGCCGTCCACGGAGTGGTCTACAAGACCGATGTTGTGAATGGTCGAAAACGTATTGACCATGTTAAGCATCGGACTCTCAACCACCTTGATCAAGAGTGGGTTCTTGGGATCATCAAACTTCTTCTTGAAGACCGATTCCATCTTGTCGATGGGCTCCCGAAGCGCCTCACGCAAGTTGAGCTCGTTATTAGAGATCTGGTTCACAGCTTCCGATACGACCACGACCCCGGGTGAAATAGGTGTACCGATAGACGCGAGTTCCATAACTCGCTTCCCGCGACTACCGATCAACTCAAGATCGCTGGGGTCCGTCACATACTCGGTACTGCTAAATGGGTAGAATTGTTTCATCAATCACGCTCCGTTTGGCTGAAACGATAACACCGGCGCCGGACTAGAAAAGGTCCAGAGTCCGATCGACACCGCCCTTGAGGAAGGCCTCAAACCGGGGACTTGCGCCCTCGAAGAGGTACCGCTGCAGTTTCCGCACGTCCTGAATATTCTCTCCCACGACACTCACCAAGATTGGTGTGCCGTGCTTGACCTTACCCCACTTGAACAGTGCGTTAATGTCGTTGATACGTTCCTGTTCGTACCAAATAAGCACGTCAAGGCCCGAATATTTCTCTTTAAAGCTCTCTATTATTTTTTTCCAGGCTTCGACGTTTCCGTTGTGGAACAACTCATTGGTTACCAACACCGAATACCTCGGCGTCATGCGCCGTGTTGCCGACGTCGCTGGGGGCTTTGGCGTAGCCGTTTTCTGGGCGGCGAGGGCCGACTCCGACGGCGAGCCGACGTACTCGTCTCTATCGACAACGTCTTTGCCGTAGACAACCGAGATTACATCCTGAGCGGCCTGCCCGAGCACACTCTTGTCAACTTCTCCTGAAACCGCCCCCACGTAGACAACGGCGAGCTCTTCACGAATCAGTGGTATACTGGCCTCCCAATGGGCGGGATTTTTGGGATTGATTACCAACAGCCCCGCTTGAGGCTGATGATACCCAACAACAATGTTGAGCTTGTTCCACTTGGAGAGCGTTTGAACGATCGCCTCGGACTCTTCAATGGTTTCGTCCAGATTATGGGCGACGTACGCATAGGCGAACTTGTCTACCAAGAGGGCGTGGATGATACTTTTGACTTGGTACCTTTGAACGCTGCCTTCAGCCAAGTCGTTGGTCAGCAAATCGGCGAGGTTTGCTCCCCCGCCGATTGCCTTTACGTAGTCTGTAACTCGCCGAAAGTGGCGCAAGGCCGTGTTGAACCCGGCCTTGCGCGACAGAAGATTTAGTGAGTTTTCCATGGCCTAAAGCTCGCTAAGCCCATCCGCCGCCGACTGTCCCCTCTGAGGAGGTGTGACATCGGCTTTACCCTTTACTCCGGCGTCTACGCCGCCCTGGTTGGCGCCACCCTCGTTTTCGCCACCGGCGACGGTGCTCGTAAACGTCTGGTTGATGTCCTCGCGGACCGTGGAGCGTCGGCGCTTGAACGATGCAAATGCCGCGTCCTGGAAGCCCTTCGACACACCGTGGAGAAACTCATTGAGCACGTTGGCCATGCCGTTGAGCGTAAACTTCTTTCGCTTGATGCTGGAAATGTCCACGTCGAGGAGCAGCCCGGGCTGCACGTGATACGGGTTGATCAGGTAGTCGAACTCTTCAAACTCTTTGGTTAGGAAGTCGGTTCGCTGATCGATGATCACACGTGCCTCGGGATTCTGGTAACCGAAGATGGTCGACGTTTTTTCTTGAATCTTGATCAGCATCTTTTTGAAGAGGTTTTTTTCGTACAGGTAGGTGCGATTAAGACGCTCTACATCGGTCTCTTCGGCGCGGATGCGCACGATCTCGTTCCAGGTCTTTGTCATCTCTTCATAGGTTGGGTCGCCTGCCTGCTGCTTTTCCTTGCGGATACGACCTGCAACCTTCTTGTAGAGATCGTCGAAGTCCGTAGTCTTGAAATTTGACTTACCCTGCTGGTAAACCGCCTCGACCACATCCCAAAGCTTGGAGATCTCGGTCTTAAACGCCTCCATCTGCCGATCGTAGGCATCCCGCTCTTTGTACAGTTGCTGCTCGTCATAGTACTTGAGACGAATCTGGTACCGCTCGTCGGGAAGCTGAGTGTTGTCCATATCCTCGTACTCGCGCAAGATAACCTCGCGCCCGTTTTTCAGGTTCTCGATGTACTGGTAGCCCATTTTGGAGGTATCGAGGATGGCCGTCATTGAGTTGATGGCAGTGTTGAATCCGCGGTTTCGGATATTTTCGTTGTCTACGATTTTCTTGAGATTCTCGCGAATATTCAGAGCGTCGAACTCGGTCGGATCGATCTCAGCACGGAGACCTTCGATCTTCTCCATGAGATTTTTGGCCATAAACGTGTAGCGCTTTGAGCTTTCGTCTTCGACCTCGTCATCCGTGTAATTGGGAACACGCTTGAACTTCTCGAACATGATCTCCGTGTCCGTGAGCTCTTCTTTGCCCTCGTCCACAAGCTCGTCCTGATACCGCTCGAGCTCTTGATCGACCATTCGCATGATGGTCTCGGAGATTTGCACCTTAATAAGATACTCTACCGTGGCCTGATACTGGAAGATCGGGCTGATGAGCTCCGAGTCCAGGATGTTGACCGAAAGCTTGACGTTGGTAACCGTCTTGGGCTTGCGAGTGTCGTCCTTGAAGGCACACTTGACGATCGAGTACGCGTTTTCTCCGCGGATAAAGGCGCCAACGTCGGTCTTCTGGCGAAGCAGAGCGTTGGTCTCGTTTTCGAGATCGTTCATGCCGCGCTGGATGTGCCCTTGGAGGTGGCCGTACATGTTGACCATGGACTTTTCGACTTCACCGGTGTTGAACTTGTCCGCGCCGGCGATCTGATCGAGCATCTCGGAGATCTCTTTAGGATTGTACCGAGCAAGAGCCTTGCTCTCTTCCTTGTCGATAAAGCTCCGGATCTTTTTGACCATTTCATCTTCAGTTGTGACGATAAAACGGTTGAACATGTTCTGGTAGTTTTGGTTGAAGTAATTGTAGAGCTTCTCCTTCAACCCACCCATGATGTCCAGCTGCTCAAGAACCTCTTTGGGAAGCTTGACTTGAATATCCCGTAGGATGTTCTCGGTCTCTTCCTCGATCAGTTGCTGATACTCACCTTTCTGATCGCGTCCTTCTTGCGCGAGTGAGTTACGAGAACCAACAGCCGAGGGTTTGCGGGGGTGAAATACATTTGGACTTCGTGGAAGATCTGACATGGCCTAACTCCTTGTGGTCTTGGTCTGCCCGGTGGCGACTGTCACCGGTATGAATATAGCATTTATTATTACCTTTGCTACTCCCATTTTATCGGACATCATCCGACCGAACCTTTGGACGCATTTACAATGATTCTAAAGCCTCCCGCACCTCCCGTGCAAACGCCGAGCTCCAGGTCGATTCGAGGATGGATTCCAGCTGTTCCCTGATTTGGGCGCGCTCCGCCGAACCGGATTCGGTTTGGTCCACACGTGACCGAAGCTCCCGATATTCCGGAACCTGGTCTCGCATAGTGCGGACGATATACTCCGTTGCGACTGCCCACAGTGTGTCTCCCCACTGGACAGTATACGACGTTCCGTCCGGGAGCACAAATCTATTGAACGGGAAGATCACGTGGGGCTCCGGTCTTTCCCGCGGTATTCCGCTTATGTGTGAGTACCCGTTCGAAACGGCGATTTCATTGGTGAGCGCGATGACGTCTCGGACAGTCACATCGTATCCGTGCACGGTGGGCAAACCGATGGCGTCGAAGGCAACGGCGGCGCCGTCTGCCGTTGCGGGACCGCCGGGCACATTGCCGTCTCCGTCGGTGTCACCGGTGCCCGACCGGCCGTCCGACGACCCCGGTGCGGCGGTACCGTCCGCTCCGTCGGCAACCGGACCGCCTGTTTCGTCGAGACCGGCGGAAT
>CAZFLD010000008.1:12618-91332 GCA_964519835.1 uncultured Spirochaetales bacterium | reverse complement strand
ATCGGTCAGGCGACGGCCTACCGCCAGCGCGACGTGCAGGTCGCCAGCCAGCGGTCGCAGGCGGCGGTCGGCCGGGAGGAGGCGGAGCGCAACCAGCGCATCACCGTCGCCGAACTCGAGGCCCAGGGCATTTCCGGCGAGGCGAAGTCCGAACGCGACCGCGAGGTTGTCGTGGCGCAGCAGAAGAGCGAAGCCGAGCAGGGCCGCAAGCAGGCGATGAGCGAGCAGCGTATTCGCGTCGCGGAACTCGAAGCCAACGCCGTGCAGGGCGAGAACGAGTCGAAAGGCGCAATCGCCGAGTACGAAGCCTCGCTCGCCGAGCGCCAGGCCGAGGCGCGGCGGCGCGGTGATGTGGCCCTCGCGCAAAAGAGTAGCGTCGCCGTAAGAAAAGAAGCGGTAGTGGTGGTGGATGGCGTTGGTGTAGGCGCGGTCGACGGTGTCCTTGCCCGCAAAGGCGGAGACCAGCATCAGGAGTGTGGACTCCGGGATGTGAAAGTTTGTGAACAATGCATCAATGATTCTGAAGTCGAAGCCCGGAGTGATAAAGATGTCGGTCTCATTCTCGCCGGTGGAGACCTGGGCGTCGGTCGAGCGGGCGGCGGCTTCGAGAGCTCGCACTACGGTCGTTCCCACCGCCACTACCGGGCGGCCCGACTCCTTTGCGTGGTTGATTGCCGCGGCGGCCTCCGCAGAGATGCTGTAGCGTTCAAGATGCATCTTGTGATCCTCTATGTTCTCCGCCCGCACAGGCGAAAAGGTGCCGAGCCCGACGTGGAGCGTCACAAAAACCGTTTGATGGCCGGCAGCCTCAATTGAGGCGAGGAGTTGATCCGTAAAGTGGAGGCCCGCCGTTGGTGCGGCCGCCGAGCCGAGATGACGGGCATATACGGTCTGATACCGGTCGCGGTCGGACTCCTCATCCTCCCGCTTGATGTACGGCGGTAGCGGGACGTGTCCATGGGCCTCGAAAAACTCCTCTCTCAGGGGGGTGTCCGTCTCCACGATAATCGTGTCCGACAATCGCTCAGCAACAGTTGCAGCGAGACCGCCCGGCAGTTCCAGTGATCGCCCCGGTTTTAAGCGTCGCAACGGCTTGGCAAAGGCCTCCCATCGAGCCTCACTGAGAGGCCGGACAAAGAGGATCTCCGCCTTCTGGGATAGACCGTCGACGGAAGCGTACAACCGGGCTTTTCTGACACGGGTGTCGTTCAGGACGAGAAGCGATTGTTTCGGAAGGACTCGGGGTAAGTCGGAGACACGAACGTGCTCGAGGTGACGGCTTGTGTTTGCACGCGTAGCGGTTGTGTCCTTTTGTGCAGCATCGTAGTCGGCCGGCGTCTCTCCACGCACGACAAGGAGGCGGGCATCGTCCCGTTTTTGGCTCGGGTGCTGGGCGATCAGCTCCGGTGGGAGCTCAAAAGAGAAGGCTTTGGTCTTCATGTGCGTTTGGATTCTGCGGTTCGGGAAGCCCGAGATGCCTGTAGGCAAGACCGGTAACAACACGCCCTCGGGGCGTCCGCTTTAGCAGTCCACGGCGGATCAAATACGGCTCGTAAAAGTCCTCGAGCGTATCGATGGCCTCGCCGACGGAGACGGCGAGCGTCTCGGCGCCAACGGGGCCGCCCTGATAGATCTGAATGATGGTCCGGAGAATCTCCCTGTCGTGGGCTTCGAGCCCCGCGGCATCGATCTCGAGACGCGAGAAGGCCGTATCCACGATCTTCTTGTCGATCCTGCCGTCCCCTAAGACCTGCGCGAAATCCCTAAGGCGGCGGAGCAGCCGGTTGGCGACGCGGGGCGTTCCGCGAGAACACGCGGCCGTGAGAGCAACTGCGTCTTCCTCGATCTCGACTCCGAGAATCGTGGCGCTGCGGCGAATGACGTTTGCAATCTCTTCCTCGCCGTAGAGATCGATCCGTACGTTGATGCCGAACCGGCTAAAAAGCGGACCCGAAACAAGACCCGCCTTTGTGGTGGCGCCGACAAGCGTAAAAGGCGGGACAGGGATACGAATCGTGCGGGCTGCGGGCCCTTGGCCAATCACCCAGTCGAGCTCATAGTCCTCCATCGCTATGTAGAGCATCTCCTCGATGGCGGGCTTCAGGCGGTGAATCTCGTCGATAAAAAACACGGTCTTGGGGGAGATTGCGGTGAGAATGCCCGCTACGTCCTTTGGTTTTTCCACCGCCGGGGCGCTTGTCACACGAAATTCGACGCCAAGCTCGTGAGCCATGATCGAGGCGAGTGTTGTTTTCCCGAGCCCGGGCGGGCCGCTAATAAAGACGTGGTCTAGAGCGTCTTCCCTGGCCTTGGCGGCATCGATAAATACCTTGAGATTGGCCTTGATTGCCGCCTGGCCCTGAAACTCGTCTAATCGTGACGGGCGTAACGACTGATCGCCGGCGTCGGTTTCTTGGTCTTCGCTATGGAGAAAGCCGGCTTCGTGCGCACCGTCCATCGCCTACTCCCTTCCGGCGGTCGGACCGCTGAGTGCCACAATCGATCGTCGAAAGACCTCGCCCTCTCGGTCGGTCGCGGGGACGCCCTCGGCGACAAGCTCGTCCGTAATCCTTCGGACGGCCTCCTTTGCTTTGCCCCGATCAAACCCCATTGCCACAAGCCCTTCGACAATCTCGTCCTCGACGGACTCATCGCCTTTGGTCTCGGCGGGAACAAGGCTTCCCCGTAAGGTGAGGATGATTTTTTGGGCTGTTTTGGTACCCAGCCCAGGGATTCGCGTCAGAGACGGCACATCCTCACTTTCGAGGATAAGCCGGAGCTGAGTCGGGGTTGATCCTGAGAGGATGCGAAGTGCCTGTTTGGCTCCGATTCCGCTTACGCGCATAAGCTGGTGGAAGAGATAGCGCTCCTCCTCATCCGAGAACCCGTAGAGCCGCATTGCGTCTTCGCGGTGGAGCAGGAAGATGAGGACACGTGTCTGGGCCCCTATCGGCGGCAGGCTGCGGATCGTCGTTTGGGACGCCTCGACTTCAAATTCGATTCCACCGGTTTGAATACAAAAGCCGCCCGGTGAGCGGCGTGTGATTGTGCCGGTGACGCTGTTTATCATCCCTGGGTCCGCCCCTTCTCCCGGTTGAGGATACGCTGTTGCGCCGAGCTATGAAAGTGGCACAGTGCGGCGGCCAACGCATCCGCGGCATGATCCGGCTTTGGGATCTCGGTCAGGCCGAGGATAACACGAACAAGCTCCTGCACCTGCGCCTTGTCGGCGCGGCCCGTACCGACGATCGCCTGTTTTATGGCCTGCGGCGGGTACTCTGCCGCAGGGATGCCGTGGTGTTCCAACGCCAAAAGCACAACGCCCCGGGCCTGGGCCACCGGCATAGCGCTCGAGGCGTTTCTGGCAAAGTAGAGGGACTCCACCCCGGCCTCCGTAGGCCGCCACTCAGCCACGAGGTCGGCAACGGACTTGTAAATGCGGGCGAGCCGAGCCCCCGGCGTTTCGTCTGGTGAAGTGGTCACTACGCCGGCATAGCGCTCGCGAACGGAGTTCCCATCGGCATCGATCACGGCGAGGCCGGTTGCTGCGAGACCCGGATCAACGCCGAGGATCCGCAGAAGCGAAATACGCTATTCCTCGTCGAAGTCGAAGTCGTCCGGAATATCTAAGTTGGTGGACACCGACTGTATGTCGTCATGGTCGTCGAGATTCTCAATAAGGCGTAGGGCCTTTCGGGTGCCGTCCGCGTCCAAGGAAACCGTGGCCTCCGGAACCATACCCACTTCCGCGAAACTCTCTTCAAAACCCGCTCCCTGCAACGCGGACAGTACATCGTCGAAGTCCTCGGGCGCCGTACTCACGACAACCGAGTCGCCCTGGGCTTGAACGTCCTCGGCGCCGGCCTCAATGGCCTGTTCGAGCACCTTCTCTTCTTCGTAAGTTTCCGACGGATAGCTGATAACGCCCTTTCGCGAAAAGAGGTAGGACACGCAGCCGGTCTCACCAAGGTTGCCGCCTCCCTTGGAGAGGATGCTACGCACATCGGCAGCGGTCCGGTTTTTGTTATCCGTAAGGCAGTCGATCATCAGGGCAACACCGCCCGGACCGTAGCCCTCGTACACGATCTCGACGTAGTCGACGCCGTCGAGGTCACCGGTGCCTTTTTTGATTGCGCGATCAATGTTGTCCTTTGGCATATTCGCGGTTTTCGCCTTGAGCACCGCGGTGCGAAGCCGGGGATTTGCCTCTATGTCGCCTCCGCCGATTCGGGCGGCAACGGTGATTTCTTTGATGAGTTTGGTAAAGAGTTTGCCACGTTTGGCATCTGCGGCGCCTTTTTTGTGCTTAATGGTCGCCCATTTGCTGTGACCAGACATACGTTCTCCTTCTTGAGCTTCCCTATCACCTGCGTCTGCGTCTGCGTCCCCGGGACCGTAGTTGGGCTCCGTCGGTATGCTTCGAGTCCGTCGTCGGCCTGAACGGGACAGCGTATCGCCGGAAAGACGGTTGCGTATAGGCAGAAAAAACTACCATGAGGGGGTGTCGCTGTCAATAACTCGGCCGGCTGGGCGGACGGCGTCCGGCATCAACGCCCTTCGAAGGCTCGCCGATTTCCGCGAATATCTCTCTTAGCCTGGCGTTGAGCAAGGCATGGAATCCGTTTGTCGGGCGATAGTGCGTGGTGGTGGTCCGCATCAGCCCTTTTTCCTGCCATCTGTCGTAGGTGCGGGGTGCAAACTCCCAGAGTTCGCCGCCAAAGAGCCGGCGAAACCGTGCCCGGTCGAGGCCGCGGGTCAAGCGAAGACCCATCAGCAGATAGTCTTCGAGAAATTGTCGCGGTCCGATGTTTTCTACCTCTTTCTCGATAGGGCGGTTCACAGCTGATGGGAGTTGCTCCTGCCGTGTGATCCTCTGTACACCGGTTGGCCCCCCGGGCAACGTCGAGACCGCCCCGGGACCAACGCCGAGGTACGGTTTTAGGTGCCAGTAGGCTAAGTTGTGTCGGCACTCGGCGCCCGTTTGCGCGTAGGCGGAGATTTCGTAACGCCCGAGGCCACGGTCCTGAACTGCCGCCATGACCGCCTCGTCTATCTCGGCCTCGTCATCGGCGTCGAACAGGTCCTCTTCCGCCAGGGACGCAAGGAGACCCCGGCGATCCGAGTCCAAAGTCAGGCTGTAGACGGACAGATGTTCGACGCCAAACGCGAGCGCCCGTTCTATGTCCGCGGTTACGGCCCCTATTTCCCTACCGAGGGCACTCCGCGCGGGGCCGTGCTTGGGCAGCGAGGAAATTACATCGACGTTGATCGCGAATCGGCCGTCCAGAAGCTCGAGGGCTCGTTCTGCGGGATACTCCCATGAGGCCCGGCCGATGGAACGGCGACGGCGCGCATCAAAGGACTGAACCCCGACGCTCACACGTGTTACCGCCGCGTCCGCGAGGACCGCCAACAACTCCTCGTCGACGTCCTCCGGATTGAGCTCTACGGTAACCTCGGGCCCGGCGGTCGCGCCCTCGTCCTCGCGGGCGTGGCGGTCCGCCGGGTCGATTCCGCCCTCCGTTGGGCCCGAAACAGAGCCCGGCTCCCTCCGGTCCGCCCCCGCGGCCACGACAACGCCCTGCAACAGTTGTGATAAAAGCTTGTGGCCCAAGTGAGACGGCGTGCCCCCTCCGAAGTACAAGCTTGTCACTCTCCCGGGTTGTATTCGATTCAGCTCGACGACAAGTTCCTCGAGCGTGACGGCCACGGTCCGTGCCATCATCGCTTGCCCGGCCCCGGCCACACTAAAAAAGTCACAGTAGTCACACCGTTCGCGGCAAAACGGCACGTGTACATAGACCGCGAGCTCGTCGAGCTCTTCGGAACGACTCACGGTGCGCCGAAGCGATCGAAGGGGAAGTACCGGAGGATAAGCTTCTCGAGCAAGTCTTCGCGGCCAACCGGTCCAAAATCTCGCGAGTCCAAGGAGGAGCTTCGCCTATCACCGGCAACAAAATACTGGTCCTCTCCCAAAGTGACCTCACGTGGCGGCGCTGCAAAAGGCTGGAGTGCGCCGGCACCGGCCGGCCAATCTGATGGCCAATCTGACGGCCGCCGGCCGGGTTGCCCGCCGTGATCGCTACGAGCGTTTTCGGCGTCGTTGGCCGAGGGAACGGCGCCGTACAGGCCATACAGTAAGCCTGCGGCCTCAAACTCGGTCACAAATCCGGATCCGTCGCCAATGTTGACGTCGATTCTGTCGCCGGAGATCCGAATCACGTCACCGGGCACGCCAATGATCCTCTTTACCACGGCTGCCTCCTCGAACGGCGCCGCGTGTGAGCCCAAAAGGCGGACACTACGGCCGGTAAAAAGATCTATGATCGGCTGCAGGATACCTGTCCCAAGCGACCGATCCGAGCCGTATGGTGGTCTGACCAGAACAATGTCGCCGCGGGCCGGTGCCGCGGCGGCCGGCGTCCGTACGGGTAAGAGAGGAACGCGTGCGCCGTACAGAAGCGGCATGGAGATCAGTCTGTCCCCGGCTTCAACCGTCGGAGACATCGAATCAGAACGCACCTCATACGATCGGACTACAAACGTGTTTAGGACAAGGACGACAAGGGCAAAAACAAGAGCAAACCGCATTAGAGAGCGAACGACCCGCCTTGCAGGCCGCGGCCGGCCCAGGGGCGAATACTGTTTGCGGGCCACGGGGCCTATCGGACGGCGCCGATACGGCCGACGGGCCAGTATTTGAACATCGCTCTTCCCAATACAAAACGTTCTCGGACGGGGCCGAAATAGCGTCCGTCCCGTGAGTTGTCCCGGTTGTCGCCAAGGGGCATAACGCGTGACATCGGCACATACCAGCCGACCTCGAGGTGCTGATATCTGCGGCCCGCCGTGCTGATCGCGGACGGGTTGATGCGGAACTCTTCACGATAGGCTGCGCGGTCTTCGGCCGGTTCGTCCATGCCGACGGTACGACGACCGGTACGAAGCGCGTTCTGGTCCGCTTCGCTTAACTCCAAGCCCGTGTCCTGTCGCACCAGTGCCGTCCGATAGGCCTCCATCAGGCGGTAATCCTGTGGCTCCAGAATACGGGTGACTGCATAGTCGAGACCTACAAACCGCTGAAACTCGTCCTCGGAGTACCAGCGCCCGGTCCCGCTCGGTTGCACAAACAGGTATCCGTCCTCGCTTCTAAGCCTATCTCCCTCCATTCCAACCGCTCGCTTAATCAAAAAATGAGGCCGCGGATTGCCCTGCTGGTCGCGGTCGATATCAACCAACGAGAGGGTCAGCATATACAGGACGCGCTGCACGATGTCGAAAACCGGACCGCGGCCAATATAGTCGGGGTTCTCAAAGATGATTACCTCGCCCCGCTTGGGGTCCGCGAAACCGGGTAGCTTGATTACTCCCGGCGCGAGCTCGGGACCATAGACGATCTTGTTTACAAAGATCCGGTCTTCTTCGAGGAGCGTCTCTCTCATAGAGCCGGACGGAATCTGGTATGCCTGGAAAAGATACTGATTGACGAGAAGCACAACAACCGCGGCCCATAAAAAGGCCTCGACCCAATCGACCACGACGTTTTTCTTTTTTTGTTTTTGCTTCTTGCGAAAACGACGGCGTTTGCGCCAGGTCAGAAATCCTTCCGTAAAACGGACAATACCGTCGCCGAAGGCTCCCGCCCCTTGTGTACTCATTCCGGCGGAGGTTAGCACGGAAGTCTTTGCGTTGACAAGCGAAGCGAGGCGTCCCTATACTCCAGCCCCATGGCCGCAAAAAAGCAGGCAAAGACCTCTGAATCGGCGGGATCCACCGGTTTTGGCTCCGGAAACGAACCGGAGCATGAAGAGGACATCAAGGTTCGGCTCAAACCGATTCTCGGCATCGCTCCACCTGTCTACGTCACGGCAACCTATGCGATTCTTATTCTTCTTATCGTTTTTTTGGTCTTTTTCCTGCCGGGGCTGCAGCGTCCGGGGTCCAACGTGACCTTCCAAAGTGTACCCAGCGGGGCCGCCGTCACCGTCGACGGCACCTACATCGGTCCGACACCAATCACGACCTTTGTGGACGGCGGAAGCAGGCTGGTTCGGTTTGAGTTGCCCCGCTTTCAGAGCGTCGAGACCTCCTTTGATGTCCCGAGCCAGGTGGTCGCGGCAACGATTTTCCCACAAAACGCCACAGTACGGGTGGCTTTTGATGCTCCCGATGTAGCCTCGGTTTTTCGGGATGCCACGGAGGAGTTTTCCCGGTGGTCATTTTCCGGATCGCCGGCGGCGGACTCTCAGTTTCCGCCGTCTCTGTCCGAGCGGTTTTCCTGGTTGGGAGCCGTGGTGGCAAGCGATCAGGCGGAGATCGGCGAGCCGGTTGTTGCCGATGCACTTGCATTCGCCGCCGAGCAGTCGACGAGCGACGGGACTGCACGGGACCTGATCCGGGGATCGGCCCTTCTTGTGTCTCGTGGCGCCGCTTTTGGCCCCTCACAGGTCGCATCAATCGTGCAGGAAATTGCACATCTTAATGGAAATTCTAGGCTGTTTGCCGCATGGCTCTCGGAAAACGTCGGCTTCGGCGCCCAGCGGATACTTGAAAGTAGCGACTGGTATCGCCGCTCTTTGGGTGCCTACGCCCAGGATCTTGCAAGAGTCCGGGATCTTTCAGGTACGGCGGCAGCGGCAGGCGGGGATCCGTCGAGCGAGGGAGGTTCGGCCGGCGTGACAATCGGCGGCTCACAAGCGACATATCTTGATATCGACTTTGTGACGGTTCCCGGAGAGACCGTGGTGTTTGGGGGCTCCGCCTCCTCTCCCGCAGACCCCTTCGACGATCTACCTGAGATTCCCTACGTGACCCGCGTGCCTGAGTTTCGGATCATGGCGGGCGAGGTTTCCCAAGCACAGTTCGACCGCTTTTTGGCCGAGGAGCCTGAATGGAACCAGGCTTCCCGCGACAGACTGATCGATCTCGGTTTGGCCGACGAGGACTACTTGGACGGCTATGCGCCGGCAACGAGCCCCGATTTGCCGGTGACCCATGTGAGCTACTACGCGGCGCAGGCATTTGCCGGTTGGCTCAACTCCGTAGTCGATACACCGGAGGGGTATGTGTTTCGCCTGCCAACGGAGGAGGAGTTCGAGGCGGCGGTTCAGTTCGAGCGGTCCTCAACCGGGGCCGGTCTGGACGCGCTGCTCGGGGCCGGCTCCACTCGAGCCGTATCCGCGGGTGTAGGCACGATAAGAGACTTAGTGGGCAACGTCTGGGAGTGGACCGGCGAATGGTACTCGCCGAGCCGATCCACGCTGGGTTTGGCCAAGCGCTCGCTGTGGAGGGGCCCTGCAGCCCTACAGTCCGAGGGGTCGTATTTGGCCGGCGCAATGGTCGCAGTCCGCGGCGGCTCCTTTGCCAATCGCGGTGACGCCGGCGACTTTGCCTTTTCCCGAGGGGCCCAGCCTCCCCACTGGTCCACGCCGTATTTGGGCTTTCGTTTGGTGCTGGCGAGGGAGTAACGGTGGCGGTAGAAACAGACAGGGTAAAAGTGGTCGGCACAAACCGGCGGGCCTACTTCGACTATCATGTCGACGAATCGATTGAATGCGGCATTGGTCTTGTGGGAACCGAGGTCAAGTCAATCAAAAACGGCACGTTTAACTTCTCGGACTCCTACGCTCGTATTAAGGATGACGGCGTGTGGCTCATCGGCCTTCACATAACGCCCTACGACCACGCGTCCATCGAAAACCATGACCCGGACCGCGAGCGTCGCCTCTTGCTACATAAAGAGGAGATCAAGCGACTCAAGCGCAAAGTCGACGAGAAGGGATTCACTCTTGTCCCTCTCAAGTTCTACCTAAAGCGCGGTTTTGTGAAAGTCGAGCTTGGCATCTGCAAGGGCAAAAAACAGTTTGACAAGCGGGCGGCAATCAAAGATCGGGATCTCACGAGAGAGGCCCAGCGAGAGATTCGTGGGCGTTTCTGATATCGATCTCGACTTGCTGTTGGCCGATGCGGTGCGCATTGCAACCGAGGCGGGCGAGATAACACTCTCCTGGTTCGAAGGCCGCTACGACATCGAGTACAAGGCCGACAGGAGCGAGGTTACCGAGGCCGACCGCCGAACAGAGTCACACATCCGGCGCAGACTCTCAGGGGTAACGCCTGAATTCGGCATCGTAGGCGAAGAACATGGAGCGCAGATGGGCAGCGGCGGCTACACGTGGGTTGTCGACCCAATCGACGGCACGCGCTCGTTTGTACGCGGGGTTCCGTTGTACGCCGTGCTAATCGGCTTGGTCCGGGACAACGATAATGAGCCCGTCCTCGGGGTCATTCACGTTCCACCGGCGGATCTGGTGGTGGCGGCGGCGTCGGGCGTGGGGTGTTTCAAAAACGGCGCCAAAACAAGAGTCAGTGAGGTTGCTGCCCCTTCAGACGCACTGGTGCTTACCACCGATTGGGCCGATCTGAACCGTCGGCAACCGGCACTTGCCAATCGAATTGTTGGTTCGGGCGCCGCGACCAGGACCTGGGGGGATGCTTACGGCTACGCGATGGTGGCCTGTGGTCGTGCCGAGGTGATGATAGATCCCATCGTACATCCGTGGGATATTGCCGCGGTAAAGCCCGTGATCAAAGAAGCGGGGGGCGTCTTTTCTACCCTCGGAGGGGAAACAGCCGGACTCGGCGAGTCGGCGGTCGGCGGAAACCCTGCGATCCACGCGTTTGTGACCGGGGCATAGCAGCGTCTCTACTGTTCGTCCTGTTAGGACGTTCGGGCCGTTCGGACGTTCGGGCCGTTCGGGCCGTCTGCTCGGTTACTATACACTCCGGCGCTTACAAGTGGTCAGTCGCGGCCTCCGCCGTCCTAACGAAGGATATGGACATTGACCGGCGCCCGGCTGCGCGCTATATTCTATTTCACAAAATCGAAACATTGGGGGTGCAACGGTCTCGACTGGGGATTGTTTGTGGTCGGATTGCAGGTGGAGCGCCTACTCCTAAAAGGCATCTTTTAACTGCCAACGAAGCAGATTATCAACTGGCCGCCGCGTAATCGGTGACCACGGGCACACGGTGCGCTGTTCCGAGCGCCGTGTTGCTTGACAACGATCGGGGCTTACCGCCGGTATCGGCTATCGTGCAGGTGGGACAACCAAAGGTAGTCTCGGGCGGCCGTGGGTCTGTGTCCACGCCAGCGGTTCGCCGACAAACAAGCTGTACACTATGCCTGTAGACGTTCGGCAGCGGCACCTTAGGACGCGGGTTCGACTCCCGCCACCTCCAGAGTCAAGCCCCTCTATCGCAATTGCGAAGGGGGGTATTTTTGTGTCCGCGACGTCCTGCAGTGGTCTGTCGGCCGTGTACGAGTCCCTGGCCGGCGCGCAGCGCCTGCCCTACTCCCACTCGATCGTCGACGGGGGCTTGCTCGAAACGTCGTAGACTACGCGGCCGACCTCAGTTACGCGGTTTGTGATGAGCGATGAGATTTCTAGGAGGTCCTCCGTCGGAAAGGGGTACACGTCCGCCGTCATGCCGTCGTGGCTGTTAACGGCGCGAAGAGCCAAGACGTCTCCGTAATTCCGGGCGTCGCCGGTGACGCCGACGCTACGAATCGGCAACAGGACCGCAAAGGCCTGCCATATCTTGTCGTACAGACCGCGACGCTTGAGCTCGGAGACGAAGAGGAAGTCGGCGTCCTGGAGGATGCGTACGCGCTCGGCGGTGACGGCGCCGAGAATGCGCACGGCAAGACCGGGACCGGGAAAGGGATGCCGACCCACGACCGCGTCTGAGACCCCCAACACACGCCCGAGGCGTCGGACCTCGTCTTTGTAGAGAAGCGCTAAGGGCTCGACGATAAGGCCGGCCTCACGCTTTGCCGCCACTAATGGCGAGCGTACGTTGTGATGAGACTTTATGACCTTGGCTTTTTTGCCCACGCCACGGCCGGACTCGATCATGTCGGTGTAGAGTGTCCCCTGGGCGAGAAACGCGTCGCCAATGTTTAGGCGTGCGACTTCGTCCTGCTGTACTTCGATAAAGGTATCGCCGATAATCCGCCGCTTCTCCTCGGGGTCTGCAACTCCGGCCAGGGCGGTCAAAAAGCGGCGTGCCGCCCGGGCAACATGCAGGTGCGTAGCGCCCAAGGCTTCAAGGGTGGCGACAACCTCCTCACTCTCGTTCTTGCGCATAAGGCCGGTGTCCACGTACAGCAGGTAAACCTGCTCCGGAGACAAGGCGCGCAAGAGCAGTGCCGCGGCCACCGTGGAGTCCACGCCACCTGAAATCAAGAGCAGCACCGGCTTGTTGGCGACTTGGCGTCGAACGTTCTCGGCGGCGGTCTCCACAAAGGCTTCCATCGACCATCCGGCCTCGGCGCCGCACATTCTCCCTGCGAAATTTCCAAGAATGTCGGTACCGTATTCGCAGTGGGTAACCTCCGGATGAAACTGGATGCCCGTGAGATGTGGCGCGGATCCGGCGGGGGTTTCGACGAGGTCGTCGAGGGTCGACAGGCAGGCCGGAAGTCCGTGCTCCGATGCTGCAACCTGCGAAAAGCCCGTGCCGACCTCGACGATGCTGTCGCCATGGCTCATCCAGGACACAAATTCGTTGGGAATGTCGGAAAAAAGCGGATGCTCTCGCTCGATCGTCAGACGCGATCGCCCGTACTCGCGTGACTCGGCGCCGGCCACAACGCCGCCGGCATCGGCGGTCAAACGCTGGAGCCCGTAACAGATGCCCAGGATTGGAACCCCGAGATCCGAAACGGCAGGTGACAAAACGGGTGCATCCTCGTCGTTGACCGAAAATGGCGAACCGGATAGCACAAGGCCCTTGATCGCCGGCCGGAACCACTCGTCGGGGTGTGAGTCACCGGGCACGACTTCGGAGTAATAGCCGACGTCGCGAAGGCGGCGACCAATAAGCTGGGCCGTCTGCCCGCCGAAATCGAGTACGAGAATCGTGTCCGTCCCCGGTTGGGCACCGCCGGCCGGCGAGCCGGCGCCTCCCGCCGCGTTGACTTCTCCGGCTCCGGCGCCGCACGTAGTGTTTTTTGCGTTTTTCGCGCTCATCGGCTGTAGTTCGGCGGTTCTTGGGTAATGGACACGTCGTGGACGTGGCTCTCCTTTAGCCCGGCCAGGCTAACACGAACAAAGCGATCGTACTGCCTGAGTTCCGCGAGCGTTCGGCAGCCGGTGTATCCCATGCCTTTTCGTAGGCCCGTCACCAACTGGTGCAAAAACGGCTTGAGCTCGCCCTTGTACGGAACACGCCCCTCGACACCTTCGGGGACCGGTTCTTCACCTTCTCCGATTTGGTATCGATCGCCGGAGCCGCGACGAATCGCACCGAGAGATCCCATGCCCCGGTACGCCTTAAAAATCCGACCCTCGTAAATAATCTCCCGACCCGGTGATTCTTTGAGGCCTGCAAACAGGTTTCCGACCATAACGGCAGAGGCGCCGGCCGCTATCGCCTTTGTTATGTCGCCGGAGAACTTGATTCCGCCGTCGGCTATGACCGGCACGTTATGCTTTACGGCTTCCGTCGCGGCCCACTGCACGGCGGAGAACTGGGGCACGCCGATGCCCGCGACCACGCGTGTTGTACAAATCGATCCCGGTCCCACGCCGACCTTCACCGCGTCGGCGCCGGCGTCGATCAGCCTCCGGGCTCCGTCTCCGGTGGCCACATTCCCACCCACGACCGGCACTACGTAGCGCTTTTTGATTGCCTCTACCGTGTCCATGACGTTTTTACTGTCGCCGTGAGCCGTGTCTACCACCACAAAATCTACGCGGCTTTCGACCAAGCTCTGCAGGCGCTTGTCGAGGTCGGTCGGTCCAACAGCGGCGCCGACGATCAATCGTCCTTGAGGATCGGTGGCGGCATTGGGAAATTGATTGTGTTTTTCGATGTCTTTGACGGTGATAAGCCCGGTGAGCTTACCGTCGGCGTCGACAACGGGAAGCTTTTCGATCTTGTGCTCATCAAAGAGGCGTTGGGCGCTTGGGATGTCCGGATTACCGCACACAACAATGGGGCCCTCCGTCATGACCGACCGCACGGTTAGGCTGTAGTCGTCGCAGAACCGCATATCACGGCTGGTAATAATGCCAATCAGCGTGCCGCCGTCGTCTATAACGGGAAGGCCGGAGATTTGATACTTCCGCGTAGCCTCCGCCACTTCGCCGATGGTCTGATCCGCGTGAACCGTGAGCGGTGATTCGATGACCCAATTCAAAAAGCGTTTGACCTGTCCCACCTGTCGTGCTTGCTCCTCCGGCGGCATGTTGCGGTGGATCACTCCTGCGCCACCCTGGAGCGCCAGCGCAATAGCCAGGTCTTGTTCGGTGACCGTATCCATTGCCGCAGAGAGAACCGGCACGTTGAGCCGGAGGTCTCCGACGACTCGCTCGGAGACGTCCGTTTCACTCGGCAGTATCTCGGAGTACCCCGGCAACAAAAACACGTCGTCGTAACTCAATGCCTCTACCGGCTCGATGTTAGGCTTCTCCATTTCTCCCCTCCCGTCGTGAGTTGATCTGTCCCTCTACCGTGTCACAGACTTTGTTTGCTACCTCTGCTGCAATCCCCCGATACGCGTCCGTGCTCGAGAAAAACGCATTCGTAGGTCCCAGTCCCGCACGCTCGAGGGACCGTCCAATTGATTGGGCAATCTCCGGAGATTCGTTGATGACCGATAAGAGTGTTCGGTTTTCCTCTTGACAGCGAAGTGTCATGACCCGGACCTTCTCGTGGGCGTCGCCGTGTCCGTCGAGAGCGAGCAGAATGTAGGCGGCCTCAGCCAACGGCCCGTCTCCTCCGGCGGCGAGGTTCCTGGTAAGCGACGCCGTGTCCGCAGTCAAGCCGTCGAGAATTTTTGCCATACGCGAGGCGGCGGCGGTAAAGCCGGCTACGTACTCAGCTACAAACCGCGAGGATGCCGAGTTGCTCAAGTCTCTTTGGTGCTCGGAGATCTGATCCATGTAAAAACTCACCACCCGCGGGGAGAAAGCCTTCCATAGGCTCTTGACGTGCTCACTATTCCACGGGTTTCGCTTTTGCGGCATTGTAGACGAACCCACTTGATCAGCGCTGAAGTACTCATGGAGTTCCCCGATCTCGCTCCGCTGCAGGTGACGTAGGTCGTCGGCAAGGTTCGCGATAATGCCGAAGGCAACGTTTATCTCCAGAAGCAGCCGGAGGAGGAACTCGGGCTGAACGATCTGTGTAGCGTGGTCGGCCGCTTCTATACCCAGCCGTGCCAGGACTCGGGCCTCGAGTTTTCTGGGATTGTCGTCGATGAGGCGGAGGGCGTTGTAGGCGCCGACGGCCCCCGCAAGCTTGCCCTTGAGCTCGCGCGCCCGTTGATCGATTTGCGCAACGGCTGCGGCCAGGCGAGACACGTATTCCGCCAATGCAAAGCCAACGGTGATGGGAACCGCGAACTGGCCGTGGGTTCTGCCCACCTGAATCAGCTCCGCGTGATCCCGCGATAGCCGAATAAGCGATTCGAGCACCTGGTCCAGGAGAGGCAAGATGACCGACCCCACAAGGCGCTTATATCGAAGCGCCGTGGAACTGTCGAGAATGTCTGCGCTTGTGGCCCCGAGGTGCACCAGCCGTCGGTATTGTTCCGGCAGATTCCGTTGTAGCACGTTCACAAGCGCTCGAATATTGTGACGGGTCTTCTCTTCTTCCGTGTACACGTCGTCCGGACCGACGGACCTCATCGCGGCGACCAGGGCGTCCCTTTCTCCTTCCGAAAGGCTCGGATAAAAGGCGGACAAATGCTCGAGGAAAAGCGCGACCTCCACCTCAATACACGCGCGGATCGAGGCGTTTTCGCTTAGGAACAAAGAGAGTCTGTCGAACAGCTCAGGGTTGGAGTGCGCGTAGCGGGAATCCAATGGCGAGATGTTTTTGAAAATGCCCCGGGTTTCCATAGCGAATAGTGTCAAAAAGCGACGGCCTTTGTCAAAGGCCCTCTAGCGTGGTAGTCTGCCGCGTGCGATTAGGCTATGGAATATCGGCGATCCTTGTGCTGCTGCTGTCTTCCTGCACGCCCCCGGCTGAAGAACCCACTTCTGCACGAATCCGGTCGCAATACATCGTGCCGGAAGCCGCACCGGGAATTAGTCTCACCGCCGGCGTGGACAGCATGCGCGTCGCGGCAGGTGTTTCCCAGCACCCGACGCCAAAGGTCGAGTTTTCCGAGGTTGTGATTGATGTCTTGGAGTCCAATCTCGATCTCGACGTGATCGAAGAGCAGATTATTGTTTTCAAGCGTCGGGAAGATCCTCTGGACTTGATTCGTCTGGTAGTCCTGGATTTTGATAATGTTCGCGACAGCTTTGTAGTCTCCTGGCGGGGCGAAACAGGCGCCACCGACCGCACCAGCTTTGGTCTGTCGCTAATCGACCTCACGGGTGACCACGAGTTGGAGGTGGTCGCGATTGGAGCGAACAATAGCGGCGAACAACACGTCGACGTCTTCAAGCGCACCGTTCCTCCGACGGGTATAGGGCTCTACTACCGACCCATTCTGTCGGTGGGTGCGCCCGGAAGCATCGAAATCAGTGAGTATGAGCGCAGCGGCGCTTACCAGAACGGATCGAGCTGGGGCAGGCCTTTCGACGTGGTCGTTCAATCACCGAGCGAGTCTTCCGACGACATCATGGATCTTGTGGAAGAAACCTACGCGTGGCTGGCCAGAGAAGAGCGCTACGTGTCCATTGGACGGGAGGAGATTCCCGCGGCTGATACATCGGACGAGGAGCTGAGCCGCCTCTATCGGGGCGATGAGGCGGACTTTCGGAATTTCTTGGACGGACCATGGTTTCGCACTTCCGGGGCCGCGCTTGGCGGCGACTCGGTTGTACTGCTCCACTTCGACCCGCGCGCGGATACCATCACGTTTTTGGCGAACGATGTGCAAGAGTCGTTTCTCTGGGACAACAGCTACAAGACTATCTACCAAAACCTCCAGATAAACCTCACGAACGAGGCGATTCAGTCCATTAAACGGTTTGGCGTTGTCGCGGTCGATGACCTGGACACTATACGACTATCGATCCATGGGAGCGACTTGTGGGACGGAACGTACAAAAAGCTGTCGGAAGGACTTCAAGACTCACTTGTTGGACCAAGCTACCGCGGGATCTTAATGAGCCGTCAGTCTTTCTCCGGGTTGTACACCGGCGATTCCGGAGTCGAGATCTTTTTTTCCGCACCACTATTTACGCTACGAGAAAATGGCGAGGAAGAGCGCGGTGGGTTTGCCCTTTTTGAGTTAGACGGGCTAGTGCTCCAACTCAAGCTCCTCGATTCAGCCGGTCGTGTTGTTGAGACACGCACCTACCGAGCGGAGTTCAGCGAAGAGGTCGGAGAGTCGCGAGTAGTTCGTCGGCTTGTGCTCCGGGAGGCTCAACCGACCATCCATGGTGTGGAAGTTGTCGAGGAGCTTCCACTGCGACTCGAGCAGATCGAAGAGCTCGATTAGGCTCCGCCTGCCCAGCCTACGGGGACAACTCACCGAAAAAAAAGTAGCCCTCGTGGCCGGCCTCTCTGAGCGACGTCATCAACGGCTGCGCGTCGGCACCTCCGTGCACGGGTACAACTACTCGATGATAGCGGCCGCCGTCAGCGGTTTCCCGGCCCGCAACTACTGAGGCGCCAAATCCCTTGGCCTCCAACACCGCCACGAGATCGGCCGCGTTTTGCTCCACGACAAAGGACCCGACTTGAATTGCCGTAGGTCCCGCGTCGCCACCACTGTTGCCGTTGCCGGAAAAGGTCTCCGCAGGCTCCCCCTCTCCAGTGACGCCGTAGGTGAGATACCA
The DNA here is from genome assembly GCA_964519835.1 of uncultured Spirochaetales bacterium. Taxonomy (GTDB): domain Bacteria; phylum Spirochaetota; class Spirochaetia; order DSM-27196; family CAZFLD01; genus CAZFLD01. Next base: position 73,525 of record CAZFLD010000008.1, on the reverse strand, counting down.
CGGCGTCGGCATGGGCACAAAGGGACCCGAGGCGGCGGTATCCCTGGTCTCGCCCACGGCGGAGGACAAAAACGCCTCGGGGCTCGCATCTGTAGTCGATTCTCCATGCAATATATAGGCCAGCCTGTCCGAGAGTGCGATTTCGGGGACTTCGATTTCCACGCCCGGGCTCGGTCCTAGACCGGCACCGGCCAATGCCTCTAGGCGAGTTACCAGGATGGCCAGGTCTTCGAGACCGGCGTCGTCTCCGTTCCAGTTTTCCGCCGCCTTCCGTGCTCGCGCGGAGGCTCTGATGTTGTCGCCGAGTTCCACGTACATCATGCCCGCTCTGACGAGGAGCTCCGAGCGGTCGGAGTGGGTCTGGGCCTCATCGTAGGCTGCCGCGGCGGCCTCGAAGTCTCCTGACAATTCAAAAAGCAGGCCCATACGACGATAAATCGACACAAGGCGGTTGTCGTCTCCGTCGGCGGCCGCGGCCACCGCCGCCACGCGCAGATCCGCCACAATAATCGTCGCCGGCTCTTGTGGGTCGGCGATGGTGTCGGCGGCACGGTCGTCGGCGGCGACGCTTATCGGCAGAAACAGAAAACAAACAACGGCAACCGCAAGGCGTCGTGTCGGGCCGTCATGAGAGTAATTACTTGTTGGCGGGACCGCTGTTCTGGGTCGCGGCAACGGACTGCGCCTTTTGGCGCGTTTCTTGGGACTTGCTATTTTTGTCACGAGACCCTCCGCTCGTAATTTTCGGCGGTTTTGGGGTCTTTGCTGACCGTCGGCGTTTGAATCGAGCGATTGTGATCAGCGGAAGCGAGACAATAATCCCCAAGGCAAAGGCGGCAAAAAGACTGACAAATATCGGCACATCATGGATTGTGGTAAACCCAAAGGAAATGTCTGAGGTGTGTCCGGCGTTGAAGCCCGCAAATACGATCAGGAGAGCCGCGACGATTAAAAAGGCTATAAGGCGAAAGGGCATTACCTACGAGTCCGTAGGCCTTTGAAGAACTTATACAGCCCGATGCCTCCGGCGACCAAAAGACCAACGCCGCCCGCAAGCATCAGACCACTTCCGAGGCCTCCGATTATCGGCAACGAGGCAACCACGGTAAGGGCTCCGGCAGCGGTGGCGACCAAGCCGGTTATCCGGTCCTTTTTTGACGTTGCGGAGATGCCGATGCCAACCGCAGTGAGGATGCCACCGACAATCAGACCGGGAACGGTTGCCGAAGCAACACCTCGAAGCACAAGCAAGCCTATGCCACCGGCGATGCCGGCCACCCCTTTCCCGCCGATACGGACCAACTCATTTCGTGGGACCATTTCGCGGCTGTCACTCATGTTTTTCCTCCGAACAACGCGTTACGCACGTAGCTTCGAACTCTGTCCCACCGATTATCGGTTGGCACAAGAATCCAAGAACCCACAAAAAAGTCGTCGTCTACTTCCTCGAGGGTTGTATTTGAATAATACAGATTTGTGTATGTCGCGTAAAGGACGTTGTAACTGCTTAAAACATAACGGTTTGAAAGATCGGCCCGCCGATATGTCAAGCCCATTCGCACAAGATCCGGAAGGCCAATATTGGTTTCCACAAAACGGACCAGCACCTGGGCAAGGCGCGAGATCTCAGAGACGCCGGCAGTCTTTAGGCGGGCCAGGATGCCGTTGATGATTTCATGCTGCCGCTCTGCTCGTCCAAAATCCGAGCTGACATACCGCGATCGGGCGACACGGAGCGCCTCGAGGCCCGAAAGCCGGTGTGTTCCCCTTTCGTACGCCAATGTTCCCCACAGTCCCTTGTCTTTTACACTGTAGGTGGGGTCAACGAGATCCTCGGCGAGGTAGACTTCTATGCCCCCGAGGATGTTTACCACGTCTATAAAGGCGTACATGTCGACGGCCATGTAACGATCGATCCGGACGCCGATGATTGCCGACAGCTCTTCTAGGAACTGATCCGCGCCGTATGCGCGAAACACGGAGTTGATCTTCCGGCCTTGGAAGAACAGGTCGCGTGGAACGCTCAAAAGGGAAATTGCCTTCCCTTCCGGGTCCGCATGGGCGACAATAATAGTGTCGGCCAACCGCTCATGGGTGCCGATTAGCGCTATGAGATCGCCGGTTGGACTCTCGATCGAGGAATCACCGGGAATAACGTCCGTCTCGAAGGCCCCGTCGGTAAGAGCCTCCAGAGAGGCTATGGGAACGTCGTCTGCATCTACGATCCAGAGTGTTCCATACTCGAGCTGAGCAGCAAGGGACCCCACTTTTCGGCCGGCGCCGTCGGTGATGTCGAAGTAGAGGTACTCAGAATCCTCTCGGAGGCGATCACCAATAAAAAGCCCGGCGTTTAGTAGTTGCGCCGTCAACTCTTCATTGCGCACAAGTGATTCTAGAGCTTCCAACGCCTGCGATCGTTGTAGGTCGTCCGGGCTTCGTGTGTCGGCGGTAATCACCTTAGTGCGGATTGCAGCGATGCCCTCGCTCACGCCCAAGTCCGTGGCGCCAAGACGTATGGTGTCCGTCCCAACCATCGCGACGGCAAGCACCCGGCCGTAGGAGTCCGTGACTTCGATGTGGCTCTCGAAGGCGCCCCTGGTGCCGGTGCCGGCGCGAACACCCTCGGCCGGCAATTCGGCGAGGTCGGCGAGAACCGACTCCACGGTAGATACGTGTTCCCGGTGACGTTCCAGGGCTCGGTCGACGTGAGTTGCTAGTCGTCGGAGGTCACTCCCTTCGAGGGACTCGTAGCGACCGATTTCTTCGTCGTCCGCGGTTACACGGAGCACATTCGAATCCACCGCCGCAATATCAAGCACCTCTCCGTAGCCGGTGGAAATCGCGTACATGTCCGACCGCACGGGCTCCAGGGTAAGGTCTCTGTCTTCCAACAGGCGCAAAAAACCGGGCCGGTTTGTCTCGGTCTCGAGAAAGGCGGCACGGTCTCCCGCATTCTTCAGCCGCAACAACAGGTCCACCGCCTCCGCCGTGCCGTCGCCCCCTGCCGGTGTGCCGTGGTCATGTTCGGAGAGATCGGTATCATCGGGCGAAGACAACTCGAGGTCCGTCTTATCAAAGCCGAAATCGGCACGTAGCTCGTTAAGTGACTCGAGGGCTGTCGCCAAGTTGCGCTCGAGGCGGTCGAGTTGTTCGGCGTTCTTGCGGACTTCGGCGGCCACCGCCGACGGCGTGCTTGGGCGTAGCAGCAGGGCCCAGAGCACGGTGACAAGACCTGCAAGAAGCAGGATAGATACTCCGATGACTACAAGGACGGTTCGAAGGCGGCCGGAGCGGTATCTGTATAACAAGCGCTGATCCTAGTGCCGGAACACCCTCTCTCCGGTAAACATCATTGCCGTATTGTACTCATTGACGGCCTCAATGACTTCCCAGTCTCGCAGGCTGCCGCCCGGCTGCAGAATTGCTCCCACTCCCTCGTGGAGACCGACCAAGGCACCGTCGCGGAACGGGAAAAAGCCGTCGGATACCATCGCGGACCCCGGGAGCTCCGCCTTTGCCTCGTCCACCGCGGCGCAAATCTCGGCCGGCGCCTGGTCATCGAGCTCTGCAAAAGATCTCCCGTAGCGGCGCCGTGCCAAACGCTCTCTGTGCCGTGAATAGGCCTTGTCTCGTGCAATCTGGGCAACGCCCACGCGGTCTTGTTCCCCGGCGCCGATTCCCAGCGTTCGGTCCCGGTCCACGAAGATTACCGAGTTGCTGATGATTCCGGCCTGAATCTTCCAACCAAAGAGCATTGCCTCGAGTTCAGCTGCGCTCGGTTCACGAGACACGGCGTAGGACGCGTCGCCGTGAACCGCATGGGGAGTTATCAGGTCTGCCGCGTCACGGACGCCGGATTGGTACGACAATTGAGCCACGATTCCGCCGTCTATAAGCGACTTGAACTCCACAACACGTTCTCGGCTGTAACGCTCCAACGCGTCCATCGCTCCGATGCGCATGATCCGCAGGTTTTTGCGACGGCCGAGAACGTCTAAAGTGCCTTCCTCGTACTCCGGCGCCGCAACAACTTCGCAGTATGCCGAGGCAAGCGCCTCCGCCGTTGAAAGGTCGATTGCCCGGTTAATCGCCACGGCGCCACCGAAGGCGGCGATGCTGTCCGCGTCGTAGGCCCGTCCGTACGCCTCCTCGGCGGAAGCTCCGCGGCCAACGCCGCTTGGGTTGTTGTGCTTGACCACAACGGCAGTGGTCCTCTCAGACAGGCTGCGCAGGATTGTTAGCGCGGAATCGATGTCGGTCAGGTTTGTCTTTCCCGGGTGCTTGCCCGATCTCAAGAGCTCGAGATCACTGGTCAATCCCTTGCCCGGCGCTATTGTCGTTACCTCGCCGATTGTCAGGGTCCCGTTGATCAACTTATAGAGGGCGGCTTCTTGCCCGGGATTCTCGCCGTAACGAAGGCCCCGTTTCTCTCCGGCAACCGTCCATTCCACACGCTCGTAGACCAAGGTCTGCCGGTTGCCTCCAGCCACAAAGCTAATCTCCATGGTGGGAGGAAAACGGTCCTCCAACACGCTTTTGTAGGCCGCCTGCAAGTCCTTGCTGCTCATAGATACCGGCGCTCCACGGTGCCTCCGGCTTTCTCCATGTACAAAGCGATTGCGTTGTCGTAGGTGGAAGTCACACGGAACACCTTTTGCGCCAAGCAAGCGCGAGTGGTCAAAGACAGGGCACCGGATTGTTCCTCCAACTCCGCGGCAACCGCGTCGTAGTCCCCTACATCACACACTGCTGCAACTCGAAGGAAATTTTTCGCCGCAGCCCGGAGCATTGCGGGCCCTCCGATGTCGATATGGGCGCGGGCGTCTTCGATGTCGTTTGACCCATCCGCCACGACGGCCTCAAAAGGATAGAGGTTGGTTATCACCATGTCGATCGGAGGGGTGCCGAGGCGATCGAGATCTCTCTTGTGATCCTCGTTCTCCGTCTCCGAGAGGAGCGCTGCGTAGATGTGATAGTCCAGGCTCTTTACGAGCCCGCCCTGCATTTCCGGTTGACCGGTGAAATCCGAAAGACGAACAAGTCGGTCCACGAGTCTCTCGCCCATGTGCTGTTTTATCTCCGCGTAGGTCCCGCCGCTTGCGATGACTCGTGCCGTCGGTGCCGCGTTTTGAATGCGTGATAGGAAGGTCGTGAGGTCCGCCTTGTCAAAAACACTTACCAAAATCGTCTTGATGTGCACCAAGTTTGGTGCCCCCGTTATCCTATTCATGACCGTCCACCGCTCTTTCCCAAGCCGTCACGGTGTTCTGGAGAAGCATTGCCACCGTGAGCGGGCCGATACCGCCGGGCACCGGTGTGAGAAGCGAGGCCTTTGACGCCACATCTTCGAATTTTACGTCTCCCACCAAGCGATAGCCGCGCTTTTTTGACGGGTCGGCAACACGGTTAGTGCCGACGTCCACAACCACGGCCCCGGGCGCCACCATATCGGCGGTAACCAGCTCGGGCGCTCCGGCCGCAGCGACAACGATGTCGCCGCTCCGCACTACCTCCGCGAGGTTTTTTGTTCGCGAGTGGCAGATGGTAACCGTCGCGTTTCTGCCGGGCGCCTTGGCGGCGAGCATTAGTGCCAACGGTTTCCCGACAATCGTACTCCGCCCGATTATCACAACGTGGGCTCCTTCGAGGGGCACGTTGTACTTGGCGAGCAGTGCCACCACGCCGGCGGGAGTGCACGCCTCCACGAGCGGCCTTCCCAGCATTAGCCGACCGAGGTTGGCGGGATGAAAGCCGTCCACGTCTTTGGCCGGGTCGATACGCTCGGTAATGGTATCGGGGTTGATGTGCTTGGGCAGGGGCAGCTGGACGAGGATTCCATGAACGGAATGATCCGCGTTGAGCCGATCGATTTCGTCTTCGAGCTCGGCCGAGGAAACGTCGGCGGAATGCCGAAGGTCCTGGGCCCGGATCCCGACCTCGGCGGCCGCCTTGGCCTTCGCGGCCACGTAGGTCTGCGAGGCGGCGTTGTCGCCGACAAGAACCACGGCCAATCCGGGCGGAACAGAGGCCGCCGGTCGAGCGACGATCCGGTCCGCCACCAGACCTCGTATTTCAGCTGCAAGGGCTTTGCCGTCGGCAACGATTGCGGGCATAGCCGCCTTGTACCACGGTCAAAGCAATTTCTTCAAGCTTGTAAGCACAAACCGCCGCGTGATAGACTTTTCCTGGTGAAACTCACAACACGTCACTTGGTTCCCTGTGTAGCGTTTTTGGTCGTTTTCGCGGGCGCAGGACTGTTTGCACAAGAAACAACCCCGACGGATCCCCCCGGGCAGGAGGAGATTATTCCTTCGTATACACTCGGCGATCAGATGTTCTCGATCAACTTGGGCGGCTTTTTCCCGCTGTTCTCCTTCAATCCGGTAGCAGACATCCCCACGGGTACGGAGCGTTTTCAAGCCACGAACCTTACGATTGGTGGTGCCGGCGCTCTCCGGTGGGCAACTTTTTTGACCAACGAGCTTTCAATCGGCGCGGAGATTGGCGGCATGTTTTCGTTTACGCCCAACGACCGGGTGCTGTTTATGCTTCCCCTTACGGCACAAGTCTCGTACTTCTTTCGAAGCTATCCGTTTGAGGTTCCGCTCTATCTTGGCGTCGGGGCGAATTTCGAGCGGCTCGACGATCAGTTTCATGTGAGTCCCATTCTCAAACCCGGCGGATCGTTCTATTGGAACTTCGACGCAAACTGGGCGTTTGGGGCCAACGTGGTTTACTGGTGGGTGCCACAGATTTACAACGGCTCCCGAGCCGCCGACACGCGTATCGGCAACTTTTTTGAGGTGACTCTCTCCGCCCTTTACCATTTTTAGGCCTTATCAGGTCAAATTCGGGCGTTTTTTGGCACTTGTCGGAATCATGCGACATGTTGGGTTACTGCTGCCGGGGCGATGGAAACCCCGGCAACAGAAGCCTGGACGAGAAAAGCCCATGAGCGAGGAAACAATGATCAAGCGACTACTACTCTTCGTGAGCCTTATCGCCTCCTTGGTGCTCCTGATCGGATGCACCGAGGGGCCGGTTGGTATATTTGCGAGCATCGAATCGGAGGTTCGGCGGGATCTCGACCTCGGATTCGCCGATAATTCCACCGTTTCGTCGATGTTCCGCGTCGGGAACACATACGTTGCCTCTTCAGGCAGAGTCTACATTAGGAGCGCTACGGCGGAGACGCCCTCCGACGGCCGGTGGACTGAAATTGCCGGCCCGTCAGGTTACGACCTTGCGGCCGACGCGGCTTCCTTTAACTCGTTGGTTTACGGTGCTCTCGCGTCCACCAACGGGGAAGACTCCGGGCTATTTACCTTCGACCCAAGCGCCTCCGACCCGAGTTGGTCGGCCGCAACTACAACCGGTTTGGACGCCACCGACGGCGTAAGCGGTCTTCACGTGGTATCCGTCGGCGCCGGCGATGAGTTGTTTGTTGTGACCACCGAATCGAGCCAAGTGGGCAGCGGAACCGTCGCCGGCTACGGTGTGTACCGCTCGACCGACGGTAGTGCTTTTAGCGAGGTTATTGCCGCCGGTTCGCTGCGAATCCTCGATATCGTGCACGACGGTGCCGACTATTGGGCAATCGATGCGCAAAACATCTACCGGGGAAGCAACATGGCCGCTCTCTCTACGGTTGATACCGGAGTGAGTTTTCCCTCGAACACGGCGTTCAGAGGCCTGTACTACGGCGGTCCGGCGGGGGAAGAGGCCGTGTACATCTCAACGTCAACCGGCTTCCTCGTGCGGTTCGAAGACGGGAGTTTCGCAACACACGAGCAAGCCCTTAGTATCAACGAGCAGGCTGTGTCCTTTTCCGACCTCGTATACGTTGAGTACGGAGAGTTCGGCGCGCTCCTCGTGGGTACCAACAAACATGGATACTTCCAACTCACCGACGGCGACGGTGACGGGCAGGTGGATCTTGCTATCGATCGATTTGCGAGCCTACCGGACGTTGCGGGCACCGGCGGCAACTATCTGCCCAGCGAGCTCTCCAACGGCGCCATAACGACCTTTTATGTTGATAGCTCTCCGGCGATTATGCCGGTGGAGAACGCTCCGTCAACTCCGCCGGACGACAGCCCTCTTGTGTTCGCCGGTACCATAGGCGTCGGGTTGTGGCGCAACTATTACTACCAAGACAAAACGCTCTGGGTTCGTGAATAAACGAATCAGTTGCTATTGACAAAAACCTCGGCGGTGTTGTCTCGAATGAGAAATCCCGGTCGGGATCCGTCGCGCTCGTTGAGCTTTTCCGCCGTATCGATTGTTTGTGTCAGCGGCGTTTCCGTGCGCCAGTTAGACGGGAGCCCCGTCTCCTCTTCCATAAGGATGTGCCACCCATAGAACGTATTGTCTACGATCTGTAGGTCGAGCACGTTCGAGCCCACGTAGATTGCACTTCCCACCAATCGGTCGTGTCGGATGTTGTTGTTCTCGAGGACCGTCTGGCCATCTTCGGTAATGTGGAATGCCGCCGTGAAGCTCTGTCCCGGGCCCGCCTCAATCCGATTGTCCACCCACTGTGTTCGCGAGGCGCGAAGGATCGCCGCGATAAAGTCGCCCGTCCGGCCACCCTGGAGCGTGTTGCCGCGAAACTCCGCTTCGGAGCCTCGCACGTTCATTAGGTACAAAAACTCACCCGTGTTGGAGCCGACTATGGTTGTCTCCTCCACAAACAACGTGCTCGAGCGTGCCGACAGAGCCGTCGAGCCGTTGCCGGCAGCCGCCTCCAAACGGCTCGAGGTGATTGAGAGATCGGAGTTGTCGACGCTGACCACCACGGAAAGGGGAGCCTCGTCGGATCCAGTTATTCTCGAGTTTTCTATGCCGGCCACGACCGAATCCAGCACAACCGCCTGCGCCGATGTACGGCCGACGCCGGAGTTGACGTAGCTGTCCACGAGGTTGACCAGTCCGCCGATTGCATACAGACCACGGGTCGAGGCGCCGGATCCCGGTATTAACGTGGACCGCCGGAGACTTGTGGCTTCAGTGCTCAGCGCGTTGATAAGGGTCATGTCCGCCACCGAGTCCCTCGACTCGAGCACCGTGTCCCGCACGTCGAGGCTGCCGCCCACGGCGCGGATCAGAGTTCCGGCTATGCTCTGCTCGGCGCGAATGCTCGCGTCCTGCAGGACGGTACGGCCGACCTGTTGGCTTATGGCGAGTGTGGCGCCACGGACCCTTAGGTTGGAGTGGGAATAGACAAGGGTGCCCCCCTCTACCACAAAGACGGCGTCGAAGTGGGCGTCTTCGTCTGCAATTTCGATGCGCTGCAATTCGAGAGTTCCCTCGGAGACCGAGAAGAAGGCCCGTTTTTCGGTCAGTGAGTCCGATCGCCTGAGTATCGAGCGGGCATCCCGGTCTTCCGCGATGCGCCAGTTCTCGGAGAAGCCTCCTATGATGGATAGGTCGCCATCCACAGCTGTCGGCGCGGACAGCGTGTATTCGCCGGTCTGCAGGAATATTGTCTTCCTGTCGCCTGCTTCAGCCATCTCGAGGGCCCGGCTTATCCCCGCAATTGGCGCGACCCTTGTGCCCGGCGCGTTGTCATTGCCGTCCGGGGAGACGTAGATGATTTCGCGATCGATAAAGACTTCCCACTGGGCGTTCTGCGGACTGCGATTGCCGGCTTGATCGAGACTAAAGGCCTCTACGACGTATGACGCAAAGGTGCCCGCCTCGGAGCGAAGTGTGATGGGTCCGTTATACTTTTCGAAACTCGGCTCTGTACCATTACCGGCCGCGACGTCCCGTCTGCGAACCGACACGTATATGTCTCCGTCCGGCGCCTGAAGTGTTATGGTCACGTCCTCCTGGTAAAAACCGCGGTCCTCGGCCCCGGTGAGCGTCGGTGGCGTCGGTGGACTTCTGTCGATGGCGAAATCTCGCGTGACCAGTTGTGAGGCCGATCCGTCCCGGGCGAAGGACCGGGTTGCAAGCCGGTAGCGGAGTGTCTCGCCCGGATTGGCCTCAAATCGTGTAACGGGGCCTAGGATCGGTGAAAACCGCGTTACGTCACTCGGAGCGGAATCGCCGGTGGCAAGCTCGTACCGGACGATAAGGTCGCCGGGCGTCTCATTCCGGACGGCTACCTCCCCGTTGTAAAGCCCGCCGTCCACTAAGTCCATCAGAACAGGCTCGGGAACCTGTTCCGGCGCGGTCAGCTCGTAGAGGTAGGTTTCGCTTGTGTTACCGGCGCGGTCCGCCGAGTAGTATTCGATCTCGAAATCTCTATCGTCGGCGTCGAAGCTCCATTCGACGGGCTCTTCATAGCGCTCAAACTCCTCGCCGTCGATGCGGTAGTAGAGGTCGTAGTCGGGATTGCTCCGCCAGGCGATGGTCCCGGAGTCACGGACGCGATTGTCGGTGTACCGGATGCTTGGCGCGTCGGGTGGTCGAGGCGGTGCCCTGTCAATGAGGATTGTCAACGGTCCCGCCGGTCTGCTTTGGTTGCCCGCGTCGTCCACCGCAACGGCAATCAAGTTGTATTCGGTCTCCTGATTCCTCCGTCCCGGAAGCGACAGGCGACTTGTGTATTCTCGCTTGGGATCCCGAGGAATGCTTCCGTCGTTGGTGAGCGCGTAGAGAATCTGATCGGTCTCAGCGATGATCTCGACAATAGCTCCCGTGTTGATGGGGCCGGGGGGCGCGATTGTGTCCGGGTTCTGCGCGGCCGGACTGCCCTGGTAGGCGGTAAGCTCGGGAGGAGGCGGTGCCAGCCGGTCAACGACAAACCGAATCGGTCTATCACGTGTTGTCTCGTTCCCGGCCGTATCACGAGCCGCTAGGTAGACTGCGTAGCTCTGTTCCGTGCCTTCCTTGGTTTCTGCTTGTAGCGGCGAGGTGTAGACAAACCCCTCCGCAAATACGTCGACTTCGTCTGCCTCTTCTTCCGGCAGGAGAAGGACAAACACCTGCTCGCCGGGCCGCGTCGACGATACGGCTACCGAAACATTGCGGCCGAAAACGTCGCCGTCTGAAATCCCTTCGAGGGACGGCACCGCCGGCGCCTTCCGGTCTACGCGAAACGCAACTCTTGTTACCACTCCGGGCAAGCCCCCGTCGGCGAATTCGGGTCTAAAGGCAAGCGAAAACTCCACTTCCTCATCGATTGGTATCTCCAAAACAAGCCCGTCGCCTACTACCGGAGACTCCGGGCCCGGCTCCGGTGCCTCTCCCGTTGTGCTCTGCTCGTAACGAATGCGCAGCTCCGGTTGGCGACCGGGAAACCGAATCTCAACCACATCCGTAGACAACAAGTCCCCGTGTTGCACCCCTTCGATTTCCGGTAGACTGGGTACCCGCCTATCCACGACGAGGTCCGAGACTAAAACGGTGCTGCTTCGATTCCCGAACTCGTCCTCGGCGTAGGCCTCGAGTACATATTCCCTCCGGACGCGCTCTTGTCCTTCGAGGCGGATCTGCTCCTCGTAGGGCCTAAACTCCTGTGATTCGACGCCTACCGGCTGGACACGGTAGAAGAGCCTCCCGCTTCCTGAAACGACAACGACGATCGGTTCCCCACGGCGACGTTCCGGCGTTTCTAACGAATCACCCTCGGTGATTGATTTCTGAGTGATCTGTGGTGCCGGCGGAGCCGCCTTGTCGATAAGAAAGGTATAAGGCTCGGTGGCGTCGGAAACGTTTCCGGCCGTATCCCGGGCTGCAAACCGTAATGAAAAACGATTGCTGTAGCCGTACGGACCGGTAAGCAAAAAGGGCGACTGGATTTGAGACGAGTTGGAATCCGGTGGCGGCGGCCTATCGTCTCCCACGGCGATTGAGTAGACAAACACGTCGTCGCCGGAACCGGAGAGCTCAATCTCGACCGAGCCCGCCGGTGACTCGCGAACCACCTGAACTTCCGGTACATCCGGCGGAATAGTGTCGAAGGCGAACTCGGCCCTGGTTGTTGGCCCCCAGTTCCCGTTGGGAAATCGAGATCGAGCGTTAAAGACGAGGGTTCCGGACCCTTCGGGCAGCTCCAGAGATAAGACGCCGCCGTTATACCGTGGCGATAGAATATCCGGTTCTGAACCGTCGATGCTGTAATACGTGGCCGCGCCGTCGCTCGCACGGATCACAAACTCCACGTTTGCGCGCAACGGGAGCGGTGAGAGCGGCGTAACCGCCGGCTCAGCAGGCACCCTGCCGTCGAGCACAAAAAACCGGCGAAACTCTCGGTTCTCAGCGGCGGAGGGGTCGATCCAGCGAAACGGTAAATACCGAATGCTGCCGCGGGGAGGCTCGAGGCTCAGTTGGGTTGTCAACAGCGGGTCCGAATCCGTCGGCGTGCGTTCCTCGGTCGTGTATCTGATCGGTGATCCCTCAGGCGGGGTTACCACTACTACACCGGTAAGGGGATCTCTAGTCGTCAACTGCCCTTCGGCGGCGGCTTGGGAAAACAGCACCTCGCGGTATTGCGGGTCTTCCTCGGGATCAAACGATGCGGCCACTCGCACAAGTATTTGACCCTCGCCTTCGATCCGCACCGGACCTGTGTACGGCGCGCCGTTTGTGACCGGGTCCGTGTCGTTGAAGGCATACCGGACCCACTCCGCTCCCGAAACCTCGATATGGAGGGTCTGTTGATTCGCAAAATCTCCGGGTGCGGGGCTTCTGATCTCGAAACGCCGGGCCTGGACGCTCTCGCCGCTTCGGTCGATGGAAAACCGTCGTGTGACCATCATCGACTGGTTGCCGGCGGCGTCTACGGCGTAGGTCTCCACGAGGTAGTCTCGGCGTTCGCCGCTCTCGGCGGTAAGCGACAGGCCAAAACCGTCCCATCGCCCGGTTGTCGACGTGACCGGGTCTGAGAGGGTGTAAGCTACCTCGGCGTCGGACTCGACCTCAAAGGCCAGCACACGGTTCGATGTATACACACCCGGTGCAAGAGTCGGTTCAGGCGCTACAGGCGCGTCTTTGTCAACTCGGTAGGTGACGTTCCTCTCGGCGACAACAATGCCGTCGCGTACGGCTTCTATGCGAATGTCGTAAATCCGCTCCTCGCCGGGAAGTGCCGACAGGCGGAGCGGAAACTCAAACTGCCGCCTGGTTCCGTCGAGAGAACGCGGAAACGAGAAAACCAACAAGACCGAAGGATCGTCGTAGGACATTTCGAGGCGGACGTTGGACCGATATACTCCCGGTGCCGGTGATACGGTGATCTCCGGTGTCGGGTTTTCTTGGGAGATGCCGGAGAAAACCGGTATACACAATAGAACTAACGCAATTAGTCGCCTCAAATCTAAACTACCTGTGGTCCAACAAGATGCTTTGTACTTCGGGATCACTTTGGTAATGCTGCTTGATTTCCTCTTCGCTTAGGCCGACCAGCTCATGGCTGAGGTAGTGAATCCAATTGTCCTCAGCCGGATCGATGATCTCGTGTTTGCGGCAGTAGTAGTCCGGTTGAATGGCTGCCGCATCCTGTTCGTAGCTCCGTGTCTTGAAGTCGTGGACCGCGATTCGTACGTCTTCACGGGGCAGTCCTTTGGCCAGGATGATCTCTATCAGATGGTTGACCGTACGGCCGGAGTCGAAGATGTCGTCGACGAGGAGTACCTTGTCGCCCGACCGCAGGAATTCCGGACTGTAGGTCCATCCGTCCACCATGACCCGTTCGGATTGCCGAACATCCGTGTACGAACGTGCCACAACGGCAGCGTAGAACACAGGACGACCGCCTCGCCTGATTGCCTTGAAGTACTCACTGATGACGTTGCCCAAGTAGGCGCCGCCCCGGAGGCTAACGTAGATGACATCAGGCACAAAACCGTCTTTGTGTATTTGATGCGCAAGCTTGATTGCGTTGTCTCTTACCGTTTCGTAGGCGATAAACTCTTTCACTTTTCAAATGACTCCAGAGGGCTCAGGCCATTCTGTTATCGGTCCAGGAGCAGGACAAGTTCTTGACCGTCGCGAATCACATACAACTCGAATGCGGATACCGACCTGTTGCCAAGCTTTGAGAAAGCATCGCCGAGGCCGGTGATCGGAACCTCGCCGATGCTCGTAAGCACATCGCCCACCCGAACGCCTGCTTCGTCGGCGGGTGTTCCCTGTCCGACGGCGGCAACCACGGCGCCCTGGGTCGAGCGGTCCAGCCCCGTGCGATCACGGATTTCGTTGGAAAGGGGAAACAAGTACATGCCCGGCCACAGGCGCCTGTTCTGCTCGGCGATGGTCTGTTCGTCGGCCCGGGCGCGGATACGCGCCTCCAAAAAAAACGTTTCTCCCGACCGCCATACCGTAAACACGGCGTCCGTCCCGACCAGCAGCTCACCCACAAAGGCGATAAGCTCGTCGTTGCTCCGGACGCTTTGACCGTCGACCTCGATTATAACGTCTCCCGGATAGAAACCCGCGTTCCAGGCGGGGGAGCTCACAAAAACATTCTCGACCATGGCTCCGCGCAATTCACCCAGACCCAATGCCTCACGGATTTCATCGGTAACAATCGCGAGCTGTACACCCAGCCACCCATAGCGCACCGTACCCGCGTCGATAAACTCACCGATGGCCCGCCGGGCGTTGTTAATCGGGATCGAGAAGCCGAGTCCCACGCTCCCGCCTGTTTGCGAGGTGATCCAGGTGTTTATGCCGACGATTTCCCCGTCCAGGTTGACAAGTGCTCCACCGGAGTTGCCCTGGTTGATGGCCGCGTCCGTCTGGATAAAGTCACTGATATTGTTTTGAGGTCCGCCTCTCCGCCCGAGTGCGCTGACAATACCCGCGGTAACGGTGGACTGGAACCCAAACGGGGTGCCGATAGCGACAACCCAGTCGCCTACTCGCAAACGATCCGAGTCGCCTAATCGGGCCTCGGGAATAGTGGTGCCGGGCGCATCGAAGGAGATCAGAGCCAAGTCCTTGCGGGCGTCTTTGCCTACCAACTCACCTTCGTAGTTGCGTCCATCGTCCAGGGTTACTCGGATCTCGTCCGCCTCCCCGATCACGTGATCGTTGGTCAACACGTAGTACCGGTTGCCGTCTTTGCGTACAACAACGCCGGAGCCTACACCCTCGGTCCGGAAGTCCCTGAACTGGGGGCTCTCCTCGTCGGGCGAGGGAAAAAAGAAATCAAACCACGGGACTTCGGCGTCCGGAAGCGGCGCCGTGCGAACCTCGACAACTTCGACTTTTACAACGCTTGGAAGCACGTCCTCGGCTACGGTGTGAAAGGAGTCTTCTAGGCTGCGTAGGCGGCTTATTGCAGCGTCCTGATTCGAAACCTCGTCCGCCGTTGCCGTGTCGCCCGGTTGGAGGCTGGTGGAACACGAAAAGAGGGCCACGGCGAGCACAAAACCGAGAATCACGCCTACGAGGACCAGGTTGAACAAAAAAAAGCGTCGTGAGTAAAAGGCCCTGCTAAGTTTTTTTGGGCTCATAACTTGGCTACTGCCTCCTAGACGGCGAGGGGTACTCTTAATATATCGGAAGGGAGGACCTTCGTCACGAAGGGGCAAGAGTCAGGATTTCCGTTTGATCCTCTAAAATAGCCACCGTGTGCTCGAAATGCGCGGAAATGGAGTGGTCCGCGGTGACCACCGTCCAATCATCATCCAACACGTACACATCGTCACCGCCGAGGTTGATCATTGGCTCGATGGCCAGAACCATGCCCGGCTTGAGGCGAGGGTTGGGCCCTCGGCCGACGTAGTTCGGCACTTGTGGATCCTCGTGAATTGCGAGGCCGACGCCGTGGCCGCAATACGGACGAACCACCCCGTACCCTTTGTTTTTTGTGTGCTGGTACACCGCGACGGAGATGTCTTTGATGCGATTGCCCGCCCTCGCCTGCTCTATGCCGAGAAAAAGGCTTTCTTTTGTTGCGGTCATAAGGTCGCGTATGTGTGTATCCACGCTTCCCACCGTGTAGGTAACCGCCGAGTCGCTGAAGTAACCGTCAAGATCGATGCCGATATCGATGCCGACGATATCGCCTTCTCTGAGGGGCTTGTCGTCGGGGATGCCGTGAATAACAGTCTCGTTTACCGAGGCGCAGATCGACGCGGGGAAACCGTTGTAGCCGAGAAACGACGGCCGACCGCCATGCGTGGTGATAAAGTCATGGACCTTAGCATCGACCTCTTGAGTGCTGACGCCGACCTGGATCAACGGTTCAACAACGTGGAAGGTTTCTATGAGAAGCTTGCACGACGTTCTAATACCGTCGAGCTGTCGCGCCGTCTTGAGTTGAATCATTTTTAGTCTCTCTCGTTTAATCTCTGTCTCGCCGGAAAATATCATTGCCGTCCCGCCGCATCAAGCTCACGACGCATAGCCACAACAAGTGGATCCCCCGGTCGTAAGTTTTGTGCCCTTTGATACACGGCCGCCGCCCGTTCGAGGCGCCCCAAAGCGATAAGAAAGCGCATTTGATAGGCCGACAGACGGATTTGATCCGACTCATCTTGAGTAAAGAGCGACGCGGACCGCAACGCGTGTTCCGCCTCCGCGAGGTTGCCGGTCAGCCCGAGGCTCAGGCCACGGTTGAAGCCGGTGTACCACGCAGGTCCGAGCTCCCACGCCCTCTCGAATGCTGTGTTGGCCGCTTCGCGTCCGCCGGCGTCAACGCTGCGAAGCCCGCTGAATGTGTGCGCCGCGGCGGTATGGGAAAAGCGTTCGATGAGCCGGTCGATCCGGACGTCGTCTTGGATGTAGTAGTGAGCCATAAGGCGCTCGGCCACCAGGCTGCTCTCCGGGTAGAGGGCCAAGAGTTCCCTGAGCCGTCGTTCGCGGAGAGTCCCGGACGGAGACGACAGATCGAGGGAAAGGAGGGCCAGCCGCGGCTCCGGGCCGACTTCCTCCACCTCCGCAACCAAGGCCAATGCCTCCACCGTTTGGCCGCGAGCGGCCAAAAGCCGCCCCAGCTCCTCTAAAAGGATGTGGTTGCCTGGAAACAGGGCCACGCCGGCGCGCAGAGTCTCCTCACCGCCGGTTCCCTGCAATCGGGCCAGGTTTGCGTACGCTTGGGGATACGCCTCCGGTGCGATGTCGATGATGTCCTGGTACAAACGAGAGGCCTCGCCGATTCGCCCGGAAAGAAGCGCAAGGTCCGCCCAAAGGGCAAGATCCGACGTGTCGAGGACCTGTCGCGTAGCAAGGATTTGCCGGGCCTCCTCAACGATTCCCGCTTCCCTGAGAAGCCGAACCCGCAAAGACGTCTCGGCCTCTTCCGGCAATAGGGCGACTGCGCGCCGAAAGTCTCCGTCGGTGGCCGCAAGTAGCGCGGCGTCCACCCCCAGACGCGTATCCCCCGTGCGGCCGTAAGCAGCGGCAAAATCGTCCGCGCTTGCCTCATCGGCCGCGGCAAGGCGGGCAACAATCGCTACGGGGTTTTCCAGCCCTTCCAGCTGGTCGGCACGCCCGGCGCGGAGGTAGGCCCACGCCTTTACCGGCTCGAGCTGGTCGCCGGTAATACGTTCTGCGAAGCGAGCGGCAGTCTCCGGGCGGTCTATCGACGCATACGCCGCCACGGCCGCGAGCTCAGGGCTACCCGGGAGCCTGTCGGCCGCCTCTGCGGCAAAGGAGGCAAACGCGTCATCTGCTCCCGGAGCCCCCATCGCCCTGATCAACTGATAGCGCTTGAGGAGCGATAGCAGGCGTGAGCGGGTCCGCGCGGCCGCCCGCATGGGCACGAGGGCGTTTACCGCATCATCAATGCGACCGTCGGCAATAAGCGCATCGACGCGATCAAAGCCGCCCACAAAGGCCGCCTCGGACCGGATCCTCGAGATACCGGCCCAGATGATTACGACGGTGGTTGCGGCCAATACCACCCCGACGGGCAGCGCGAGGCGGCGCAAAATGTGTTTGTTCACGGCCGTTTGCCACAGTGTTTTTGTCGAATAGAATCCAACACGCCGTTCACAAAACGGTATGAATCCGCCGAGCCGAACTCTTTTGCTATCTCGACGGCCTCATCGATGGTCACTCGGGCGGGGATGTCTTCGCGGTAGAGCAGAGCATAGACGGAGGTCCGGAGAAGAGCGAGGTCTACCTTCGCAAGACGAGATATATCCCAGTGCTCGAGCGCTTCTCGAATGACGTCATCGACCCGACCGATGTTTTCGATTGTGCCCGCAGCCAGCAAACGCGGGAATGCCATCTCCTCGTCGGTCCGAGGCGTGGTTATCCAATCAAAGCGCGAGGATTGGTCTGTTGCGCTTAGCTCCCAAGCGTAAACCGCCTGAAAGGCTAGTACTCGGCCACGACGCCGGGAAGCCACGGTTCCACTACCAGGGGAGGTTGTCCTCGTAGACGGTGATATCGGCTTGTTCCCGGAGCTCCGAAACCAGCTCGGCAATAGCCGATTGCTGCGCCACTTGCTGCCGTTGTCCGAGAATGTACTGCCGGATCTGGTCCCGGACGGTCATATTGTTTCCGGGCAAGATAGGATCGTCCAAGCCGAGGAGGCGTGCGGACCGCTTGTCCGTTACGCGAACTATGTGAAAGCCCAAACTAGACTCATGGACTCCCGACACTTCGCCGTCTTCCAGGGTAAACATTTCCTCGAAGAACTCTGTTCCGAGAAGCTGCCGCCGGGCTTGATCCCCGCGCACGAGATAGCCAAAATCACCTCCGGCGTAGCTGGGATCATCGAGAGCCTCTCGCATGATGGTATCGAATGTGGCTGAACCACTCTCTATGCGGCGATTTAGCTGCTCGGCCTTGGTTCTTGCCGCCCGCGTTTCCGCAGCGTCGGACTGTCTGGTATCGAAAAACAAGTGATCAAAACGGATCATCGCCGGATTCGAGAAGCTTGTGGCGTTTTCCTCGTATACACTCCGGATCTCTTGCTGGGTGGGTTGGTCAACACCTTGGATCTGCGCGCCCTTCTCCTGCAGCACGTACCTGTTGTGGACCAACTGCTCCCGAACCTGCGCCCGGTACTGATTCCAGGTGAGGCCCGTCTGGTTTTGTATCTCCTGGCGAAACCGTTCCTCGGAGATCTGTGCGCCGATCTGCAGGCGCTGCTGCTCTATGGCTGCGTCCACCTCCTGGGCAGTAACGGAGATACCCGCCGCCTCCGCGGCCTGGTTGACCAAGAGCGCGTTGATCTCACTCTGGAGCACCTGGTTCTTCTCGTCGGCCGTGAGCTCTCGGCCGACCGTACGTTCGAGGATGTTTACGGACTCCGAGATGGTGCGCTGTGTCAATACGTCCGTGCCGGTTAGGTCTACGGTGGCCAGCGGCATATCGATGATCTGCGCAGAGACTCCGGAGCCGGCCGCCAAAAGAAAAAGCGGCGCAAAAATCAAGAGGAGGTGTTGTTTGTCTTGTGTTCTATGTCTTGTCATCATCAAAAATCCTGTAGTGGTCCTAACTATAGCACGGTGCCAAAATGGTCCTCAGTCCGGAAACCCGATCTTAGTTTTTAACTTCTTAACACCGGAGAGCTTACTATCGAGCTCCAACCCGCGTTGCAAGTAGTGCGCCGCCACGTCGAACTGGCCTCTGTCCGTATAGATTTCG
This sequence comes from uncultured Spirochaetales bacterium, assembly GCA_964519835.1. Taxonomy (GTDB): domain Bacteria; phylum Spirochaetota; class Spirochaetia; order DSM-27196; family CAZFLD01; genus CAZFLD01. Next base: position 54,025 of record CAZFLD010000008.1, on the reverse strand, counting down.
GCAGCCTTTTTGAGGTAAAAGGCCGTGTCTTTCCGGGAGAAATCAAAAACGACCAGCTCGTTGAGGCACTGGAGGATGATTTCGTTGGACACGCTCTCCGGCATCTTAAAACAGACAAGTGTTCGCAGCCGTTCCGTGACCTCTTCGAAAAAGTGCCGAAAATACGGCTTTTCCATCTCAAATGAAATGACCGATCGGTAGAGGCGATATGCTTTGACGTACTCCTCGCGTTCTTCCAGGGCTTCCGCGAGCAAAAACGCGCAGTCCATATAGTCCTCGCGGTCGAGGTGCGTGGAAAGATCAAACTCCCACTGCATAGACAGCGCCTCATACAGGCTAATTGCGTCGTCGGAGTTGCTGTGAAGCAGGTCGTAGAATATCAGTCGCGACTGCCTGCCCAAGTCATCCGGTCTCTCTTTTAGAAACTCCCGGTAGTCGAAGCGCAGACCGCTCGGCACGATACAAAAGGTTCTGTCATACTCCTCCCGCCTCCTGGCGTCGCTGAGAGTCTCATATGCTTGAATGAGGAGGTGGAGTTTTTCCGCGGAGTACGACCCGGCGTGACTTAGGTCGGGATGCAGCTCTTTTGCTTTTTTCCGGAACGCGCGCTTAATCTGCTCCGGAGTCGACTCGGTATCGACTTCGAGGATCTCGTAGTAGTCTTTCAATCGTAGTCCTCGGCCTGTTCTTGTCTTGGGCCCTATCCCTTGCTGATGTTTAGGCGACTTCCGATTATCTCCGCTTCCTCCGGCGAGGCGAGCTCGTACGAGAACTTGAGATACATTCCCTCGCCTTCCATGGCCTTCATGAGCCTTCTCATCGCCTTTTCGCGAGAGAATCCCTTGCGGACCACAAACGCAAACGACCGTTTGCCGGAGATCATTCCCGCCTGCCCCAAGTATTCAGAGACCTTTGCCGGGATCTTCCCGCCGATTATGGACGTAGATTCGGAGCCGACACAGATATACTCGTAGATGGACAGTTTTGTGCTTACATCACGACCACCGTCGATGATGTCCACCTTGTGACCGAGACCCTCGATTCCCTTCTGCAGACCCTTTGAGATGGCGAGAAGCTTGTCTCTGTATTTCTGCGCTATAAACACTATCGCTACTCGCATCCTCATCTCCCCCTAGGTTGTAGGCTCGAGGTTGTAGGCTCGCCAGGATCTACTCAGCCGCGGCTCCCTCGGTCTGAGCACCGGGCTCACCACCGGGCTCGGTACCGGGCTCGGTACCGGCGTCGCCTTGGCCGTCGTCGCCCGCAGGCTCGCCGAGAGTGTCGATATCCAGCTCTCCGGCTTCCGCTTCACCTTCCAGGCTCTCGAGAAGCCCGCCCGGAAGTTGTAAGTCGGTGTCGGGATCCGCCTCCTCATCAACATCCCACCATTCGACGACCTCTTCCGAGCTGTCGAGGCGAGCCGCCGCGGAGACAATATCACCGGCGTCCGGCGTTCGGTTTAGGAATGCGAGGAAAAAGGAGCTTGTGAGAAATATCGCGCCGAGTATGGAGGTTGTCTTGGTGAGGATGTTTCCGGATCGGTTACCGACCTGTGTTGCGCCTCCGCCGCCGAAGATGCCTCCGAGGCCGTCTCCACCTTCGTCCTGAAGCATGACCAGGCCTATAAGCAGAAGCGCACTTGCCGCGAAAATGATGATAAGGAGTATGGTCAAAAAGCCCATTCTGAGTTCTCCAAGTCCGACTTAGGATTTGTCAAAAGGCCGCAATCGCGGAGAAAGAGTCGGACTGCAAAGATGCCCCGCCGACAAGGGCTCCGTCAATATGCTCTTTTGCCATCAGGGCGGCTACGTTCGCCGGCTTGACTGAGCCTCCATACTGAATGACAAGCGAATCAGCCGCATTGGACCCGTACTTCTCGGCAATCCATCCGCGGATAAACGCGTGCACCGCATCCGCATCTTCGGGAGTTGCGGTTTTGCCGGTGCCGATGGCCCACACCGGCTCGTAGGCAATAACTGCCTTGGCAAGAGAGCCAATGCCGGCAAGCCCGCCTGTTAGCTGTGTGCCGACAATCTCTTCGACCCTATCGGCTTCCCGCTCCTCGACGGTCTCACCAATACAGAGAATAACCTCGAGCCCTTCATCAAGGGCCAACGCCACCTTTTTGTTAATAAGCGCATCTTCCTCGCCATAGGTGTGTCGGCGCTCGGAGTGGCCCAAAATCACCACCGATGCGCCGGCATCCTTGAGCATGGCCGGGCTGACCTCGCCGGTATGAGCTCCCGACGCTTCCGCCGCCATGTTCTGGGCGCCAACGGCGATATTCGAGCCACGCAGCACCTCGGAGACGGCGCTGAGGGCGGTAAAGGGCGGCGCAACCATGTAGCGGTGTGGAAGAGACTCGAACGTTCCGCGGAGTTCCTCGGCGAGCGCTACCGCTTCGGGGATGGTCTTGTGCATCTTCCAGTTGCCCGCAATAAAATATTCTCTCATAAACTTTTAGCCGTCCTTTTGCAGCGCCTTGATTCCCGGGAGGACCTTGCCCTCGAGGTATTCCAAGGATGCGCCGCCGCCGGTGGACACATGGTCGATTTTCTCCGCCAGGCCGAACTTGTTTACCGCGGCGACGGAATCACCCCCACCGACGACCGTTGTGCCGGCGCAATCGGCAACCATTCGAGCAACTTCCAGCGTGCCCGTTGCAAAGGCGTCGAACTCGAATACACCCAGCGGACCGTTCCACACGATGGTCTTTGCGCCTGCGAGTGCCGTCCTACAGGCGTCAATGGTCTTGGGACCGACATCCATCGCGATAAGGCCGTCGGGAATGTCCTCCGTGTCGACGTTTTGGGGCTTGGCATCAGCTGAAAACTCCGTCGCGCACACGTGGTCCTGCGGCAGGATAATGTCGACACCCGCTTTGTCCGCCGCTTCGATAAGGCTTTTCGCGGTGTCGATGTAATCCTCTTCGATGAGCGACTTCCCGATCTGCTTTCCCATCGCCTTTAGGAAGGTGTATGCCATGCCTCCGCCGATGATAAGGCTTGCGCATTTGGGGATAAGCGACTCCAAGACGGCAATCTTGCTGCTTACCTTGGCGCCACCGATGACGGCTACGACCGGTTTTTCCGGTTTCTCTACAACCTTGTCGAAAAAGGTAACCTCTTTCTCGATAAGAAAGCCCGCCGCGGAAGGCAGGTGATGTGCGATACCCTCGGTGCTTGCGTGTGCCCGGTGCGCGGAGCCGAAGGCGTCGTTCACAAAAACGTCGCCGAGCTTTGCCAGCGCGGCGGAAAGCTCCGGGTCGTTTTTCTCTTCGCCTGGGTGAAAACGAGTGTTCTCCAAGACGAGAATGTCACCGGTCTTCATGGAGGATACCGCATCGTCTACCGACGGGCCGACAACGTCGTCCGCCATGGTAACGGGCCGCCCGAGGAGATCCTCGAGCTTGGATGCCACGGGTTTTAGGCTGAACTCCGGCTTTCGCTGACCCTTTGGGCGTCCGAGGTGGCTCATGAGGATAATCGACGTGCCTTCGATGTCGAGCACGTATTTGATGGTGGGAAGAGCCGCCTCGATACGTGTGGCATCCGTTACCACGCCGTTGTCTATCGGCACATTAAAGTCGACGCGAGCAAGCACGCGCCGGCCTTTTATGTCTAGATCTTTAACTGTACGTACTTCCATAAAACCCTATGAGATTAGCTTGGCCAGGTCGACAACTCGGTGTGAGTAGCCCCACTCGTTATCATACCACGAAAAGACTTTAACCCTTTTTCCCATCACCATGGTGCTCGCCGCGTCAAAGATCGACGAATGGGAGTCATGAACGATGTCCGAGGAAACAATCGGGTCCTCGGTGTATGCCAGGATGCCCTTGAGTGCGCCCTGGGAAGCATCTTTCATGGCTTTGTTTACGGCATCCACGGTTACCTCCGACTTAACCTCGGCAACCAAGTCAACAATGGAGCCGGTCGGAGTCGGAACACGAATGGCGACGCCGTCAAGCTTGCCGTTTAGGTGGGGAAGCACCTTGCCGACCGCCCGGGCCGCGCCGGTCGTGGTGGGGATCATATTGATCGCACAGGAGCGAGCGCGACGAAGGTCCTTGTGCGGGCCGTCGAGCACCGTCTGGTCGTTGGTGTAGGAGTGGATGGTCGTCATCAAGCCCGAGTCAATGCCAAACGCGTCGTCCAAAACCTTGGCAATTGGTGCCAAGCAGTTTGTGGTACATGAGGCGTTGGAAATACAAAGGTCTTCGTCCCTGAGAGCCGAATCATTGACACCAAGGACGATCATGTTGTCGATTTGATCTTTGGCCGGAACGGTGAGGATGACTCGCTTGGCCGGAAACGACGCATTTTTGAGATGGTCGCCGTAACCACCGCGATCGCCTTCGCGTGTCGTGAATACGCCGGTGGACTCGATAACTACGTCCGGTGCCGAGCCCCAGGGAATTTGGGCGGGGTTTCTTTCGGCGCAGACCTTGTATTTTTTGCCGTTGACGATGAGGTTTGCGTCGTCGTATTCAACCGTACCTTCAAACTTTCCCTGTGTGGAATCGTATTTCAGGAGGTGTGCGAGGGTCTTGTTGTCGGTGATATCGTTGATGGCGACGACGTCGACACCTTTTTCCAAAGCGATCTTAAAGACATTTCGGCCGATGCGGCCAAATCCGTTAATTGCGATACTCATTGCGCCTCCAGTGAATTCGGTAGAGTCTTTCTGTTTGGTATTGCCATTATGGCTCACGCGGACTATACGACCTTTCCCATTGTGTTGTCAACGATTACGCGCACCACCGAGTCCGGCGGTCCGGCATCCCGGGCCGCACCGGCAGCCGTTTCTCCGTCGAGGCGGATAGTGCCGCCGGGAAAAAAAAGCAGGCCCGGAGGGGCAGGCTCCCTCCAGGCACGGCGTTAGCGGACGGCGCGAATTCGGTGGTAGATTGGAGGAAAGAGGCCCGCGGCGGGCGTTTCGACGGGCTCTTGGCCGCCGGCGAGCACCAGGTCTCCGATGCTAATCGTGTCGAAGAAGTCCGTCGAGGAGATATCCCCCTCTGAGATAAGATCGTCCGTCCGAGTCACTTCGAACGTGCCCCGCACGTCGTTTTCCGAGTACAAAAAGCTCAATCCGTCGCGGGCGAGCAGGTAGGCTGTCTCCGCGACGATTGGAAACGTGTCGCCTTCCACCAGGCCGTCGGCGGCTCCAAGCGCAATCACGCCGCGGTCAAGCTCTCGCGCGACAAGCTGTGCCGACACGGGGGCCAGAGCCTCGATCTCTTCCACCAAGGTGGTCAGCACGCCTTGTACCCTGTCGTTGCCGCTCCTGCCGGCCACGAACTCGGCTACCTCCGCGCCGGTCCGTGTTAGGTATACCTCGGCCCGGCCCCGAAACGACCGGTCCTGGTCTTCAAAGGAAAAAAGCACAAAGTAGTCGCTATTGTGGTCGCGCGCCTGTCGAAACGCCCGGCCGTAGCCCGGAACGGCTTGGGGCACATCCGAGGGTTCGAGGTTTTCCATGCCGAGGACCATATCGTGGGCAAAGCCCGCAAAAAAACGGGACGACTCAGGGAGCCCCAAACTAAAGCCCGAAGTCTCGTAGAACAGCGAGATGACCAGCGGCCGGCGCGGCAGGGAGAACTGGTCGATCCCCCACTCCGTCGACACGCTGTCTGAAAGCAGGCTCTCGTAGATCTCGATGATATCCGCCACCTCCATCGTCTCCATGCCGAGGTCCCGGATGACCTGGGCTTGGGCCAAAAACGTCGCAAAACGACCACCGGTTCGATAGAGCTCCGCGTAGCCCATGCGCCCCTCGGTGCTGTATGGGTCAAGGCGCAGGCCCCGCCGATACTCCGTGGCCGCCCGCGAGAAGAGGTTCTGTTCCGCGAATAGGCCGGCACGCCCAAACCGATAGGCGGCGGATTCGGCGCGGCGGTTGTCCTCCAAATCGAGGTTGTCCAAGATTGCCGCCTCCATCGCAAGACGCGCCGCCTCAAAATCCGGGGAGACCCGGAGCGCCCGCCTGTAGCCCATAATCGCGTCGCCAACGCGCCCCTGGGCCTCTTGCGAAACCGAGCGGATGTACCACGCCTCAATGTCCTGTGGGTCCCGGTTTAGAAGCTGGTCCATGACCGCCTCCGCCTCGGAGTGACGCTCCTGGTAGTAGTACAGGGCGCCGAGCAAGAGAAGCGCGTCCCGATAATCGGGTTCGAGCGTCACAGCTGTTTGAACGTGGCGCATGGCGGTGTTTACGTTGCCCGAGCCGAGGTAGTGGGTGGCGGCAAGGTACTGTACAAGAGCGCTGTCCGCATAGTTTCGCAGCGCCGGGTCAAGATATCGCTCAGCCCTCTCCGGTTGGCCCATCGTGTCGTAGAGGATCATAAGGGACAAAAGCGCCTGTCTACCGTCCGGGTTCAGCCGCAGGACCTCGAGAAAGCGGTCTTCAGCCGCATCCACCTGCCCCTCAGCGAGGGCGATCTCCGCCTCTGTGAGCCGGGCGGACGCATCGTTTGGTCGAAGGCGGAGCGCGATATCCAGCGCTTCCCGAGCACCAGGCAGGTCGCCGAGCCCAAGGAGAATCCGTGCCTGCAACACGTACACATCCGCGTTTCTTCTGCTGAGCCGAACCGCCTCACGGATGTTCGCCAGTGCCTCGTCATACTCATCGAGAAGGTAGTAAGCCTCGGCGAGCCCGGCGTAGGCGTCGAAGTAGGCGTTGTTGATACGCACGGCCTCGCGGAGGTTCTCCACGGCCTCCGGCAAGTCACCGGCGGCAAGCGCCCGTGACCCGGCACGGTAAAAATCCACCGCCGTCTGCGCACCGGCGGCGGTGGAAACTAGCAGGAAAACCAAGCAAAAGGCGTACTTGGCGAAGGGCTTATGCCTTTTCCCGCTGCTTTTTTTGGAGGTCATTTTCCGTGTCTTTCCCGGATTCTTCGGCAAGGTCCTCTTCCCGCAGGCGGATGACCTTGACCGTCCGGATTTTGTGGCCGTCCATATCTTGGATAATAAAGTCGAAATTTTCGTAGCGGACCTTCTCGTATTTGACGGGAATCTTGCCAAAGAGGTCAAACACAAAGCCGCCCAATGTGTCGTAGTCGTCGTCGGGTATCTCGGACTGGATCTCCTCGTTGAGGTCCTCTATATCGACACGGGCATCGCACAGGTAGACTCCGTCGCCGATTTGGAGTACGTCCTCCCGCTCGTGGTCGAACTCGTCCTGGATGTCGCCCACGATCTCTTCGATGATGTCTTCGAAACAGACAATGCCGGATACGCCTCCGTACTCATCCACGGCAACGGCGATGTGGACGTGGCGCCCCTTCATTTCCCGGAGCAGAGAGTCAAGTCGTTTAGATTCCGGCACAAAAAAAGGTTTGCGAACGATCTTGCCGATGTCGAACTCATCTTCGCGAAAGCAATACTCGAGCAGGTCCTTGGCGTAGAGCATTCCCACGACGTTGTCGATGGTATCCTTGTATACCGGATATCGCGAGTGGCCCGAATCTCCGACCTTTTCGAGAATCTCCGTGACCTGCATGTCCATGGAGACAAATACAACGTCGATACGCGGGACCATGACTTCTTTAACGGTCGTCTCCGACAGTTCCACAATACCGCGGATCATGTCTTGCTTTTCCAGGTTCAGCGCTTCGAGTTCCCGGTTATCGTTTTCTTTGCGAAAAAGCCGCCGGAAAAAACCTCCGTGTTTTGAGCTGCTCACGATAATGTCTCCTGCGCCGGGTTTGCACGCAATAAAGCAAGTATCTCGTTTTGTAGGTCAAACATCGGTCCGTCGGTGTCCTCCTCCCCATGGTCATATCCCGCCAAGTGCAAAATACCGTGCACAACCAGCCGCCCAATCTCCGCGTCCACGGTGGAACCGGAGTTCCGCGCGTTTTTTTTTGCCTGGGGAAGGGCGACAACGATGTCGCCGGCCGGAACCATCTCCCCGTCGGGCGGACGGTAATCGCCGTTGTCGAACTGAGAAAACGACAACACGTCGGTTGGGCCGTCCTTGCGCCGGTACATCCGGTTGAGGTGTGTGATTGTCTCATCGCCGCACAGATGCACCGACAGCTCCCAGCCGTCGATGTTCAGATGTTCCAATGCCGTGGCGCTATACGTTTGAATGTGCCGGACTAAATGAGGGTCGTCAGATTCGTCGGATCCTTCCGACGAGACCTCTACAGTGTTCACGATTGGTTCCTCTTGGCCGCCTGTGGGGTGTTGCTGTCCGCGGCGGACTCGTAGTTTTCGTAGGCGGTAATGATCTTTTTGACCAGCGGATTCCGGACAACGTCGCCGGAGGTAAAAAAGCTGAATTGAATGTCCGGGATTGTCTGGAGGACACGCGCCGCGTGAAGGAGACCGGAGTCCTTGTGGCGTGGCAAATCGATTTGTGTGATGTCGCCGGTAACAACGGCCTCGCTCCCTTCGCCGATTCGGGTCAGGAACATTTTTATTTGCTCCCGAGTGGTGTTCTGGGCTTCATCCAAAATAATAAAGCAGTCCTTGAGGCTCCGTCCCCTCATGTACGCGAGCGGCGCAATCTCGATGATGCCGTTATCCTCCATTCGACGAATGACCTCGTGTGGAACCAACGCCTCCATGGAGTCATACAGAGGCCGGAGATAGGGATTGATCTTTTGCGCCAGGTCTCCGGGCAAAAATCCTAGGCTCTCACCCGCTTCCACAACGGGGCGCGTGAGGATCAGCTTGCGCTTGGCCCGGGACAACACCCGTTGCATGGCATGGGCGACGGCTAAAAACGTCTTCCCGGTCCCTGCGGGACCAATGCCAAAACAGAGCTCATGCGTGCGCATGCCGTCGATGTAGCCGGCCTGACGAATACTGCGTGGAAATACGCGGGAAAACCCGCCCGGCACCGTGATCTCGGCTTCTTTTAAAAGGTCCGAATCCTCAACGGTGTCGCCGGACGCCGCCTTGAATACGGCGCGTACCAAATCCGGACCGGGCGTGCGTCCCAGTTCTACGTGCGTCGTGAGGTCCTCCATCATGCGTCGAAGGATTTTTCGCTTCTGTGCGTCATCGGATTCGATGAATACTTCGTTTCCCCGCGATCGGATGGGTACGGCGAGTAACTCCTCGATAAGGCGGAGGTTTGAATCGTTTGCGCCGCATACGTCCGCGAGGACCTGGGGCCCGTCAAGAACGATAGCGGTACTTATGGCTACTCATCTCCAGTAAAAAAACTAGCCACTTACGGGCAAAACTGTCAAGTCGATCAAAAGCTCACGGTGTCTTCGTCGAGTGTCACGTCACTTTTGATTTCCGGGATGGGTTTCCAAGCCAGCGAGATGCTGAGTGAGTCGGCCCACACAAAGCGGCGGTTGCCTGCATCGTCCGTCTCCAGGCGGGGCGTTCCCGAATAATCTACGCTCAGGTCCCAATCGCCCATGTAGTGCACGAGCCCGATTGTAAGACGTTGCAGGTTGAAGTCGGAGTCAATACGGTCCTGGACGTCAAAAAAGTTAAAAGACCGAAGCAAATCCAGGAAAAAACTCCGCGACGGCCGCCCCACCTGGTTTGCCAGGTCGGGGATATATTGGTAGATAAACGCGTTTTGGGACTGCGAAGAAAAGCGTAGATCCATAAACTCGTGGATGGACAGTTCTAGGTTGAGACCAAAGCTGAGCGAAGAGTCGGTGAATCGCAGAAAGCTCAAGTTCACGCCGGCATTGAGGTTGAACGATAGCCCGATGCGGTTGCGCCAGTAGGTCTCGTCGATAATCGGTACCGATGCCGTAGTAGAGGCCGACACCGCGCGGAACTCTTCCACCCCGTCGGGTACCCACCCGACTCCGATGCCCCCAAAAGCAAAGCCGGTGGTGCGTCGAAACTGAGCGCGTGCGGAGATTCCCTGGTAGGAGAGCGTGGTGGAAAGAAGGTCCAGGCTTGGGGCCTCTACGTCCAGGGAAGCCGTCTGGTTGACCTGGAGCGCGCCGATACGAAGCGCCGCCTGGATTCCAAGGGGGTCCCACGTCCAACTGGTCTCGTCGGAGGCGGACTGCCGCACAGAAATCCCGGCGCCGAGGGTTACCGGTCCTATCGCCGACGACAACGAACCGCTGAACCGACCGGTGAGCGGCGGCAGCGCAGCGGTGATGCGGAGGCTCTGAGTGCCCGGCTCTAGGTCGGCTACGATGTTGGCTCCGGCGCTGTGGCTTCGAATAAACTCGTCGGTCCAGTCGATGGTTTCCGTCACAAACACCGGGTTATTGTTGTCGTCTTGGCTGTCGTAGTCCGTGCGCAGCAGAACGGTGGAAATGTCGTAGTTGAGGCTGGTCCGCGACACCACCGGCAGGTAGGCCACCGGCAGAGCGTTGAGGCGGAGGTCGGAGGTAAGCCCCAGCGAGTTAAACCGGGCCGCCTGCAGCCGCAACGACTCCCAAGTCGCATCGGCCACCGCCGCACCCCGGTTGAAATAGGCGCGATACTGCCCCGAGAACCCGGTTGATCCGGTAAGCCCAAAGATATTTTCGACGAGGCTCAATCGGTACGAAAGCGATGCGGACCCACGAAGCGTCGCGTTGCTTTGCTGCATTGTGTAGTCCACCTCCTCGGGAAGGGACCACTCCGGGGAGCTAAAGCGATGCGTTAGGTTTATCGCCGGGGCAACCTGGTAGCCGAGCGAGAACCGCGGCTCTCCGGGGGCGCTTCCCACCGGTAGGCTCCCACGAATGCCCGGTGGCTGCGCGGGTGGTGCCTCCGGGGTATCATCCGACGGCGGCGGGTTTTCCCACGGCGGGCGAAGGGGGTTCTCCCCGACTTGGCCGCCCGGCGTTTGGCTTGTGGACCTATCGGCGATGGGGAACTGCAGAATGGTTCCGGAAAGCCTTACACCGATGTCCGGCGCCACCAGGGAGTCCGGCGCGTAAAAATAGGCCATGGGGCTGTCCAAAGCATCCCTGCGCTCCGGGGGCAGCTCCGAAGAGGGTATGCTCTTGCTCGAGAATGCCAGCGTTGTCGCGATGGGCGAGATCTGCAGGGTCTGAAGGTAGGGCGCCGTTGCGCTCATTGTCGGCGTTATTGCCGCCGATACGCGCCACCTGAAACCGCTGATTCGTGAGCCGCCCGCGGACTCCTCGTCCTCGAGGCCGAGGAGCTTGAGCCACTGAATGTCTTCTGATCGTGTGGAAAAATGGGCGGTCAAGAACGGGTCGGAATAACCTTGGATTTGGGCCGAAGCCGATCCGACACCAAATCGGATACTCGCCTCCGTGTCCAGGCCAAACCGAATGGGTACCTCGCCGCCGAAGAGGTACGAGAAGTGGGGATAGGACTTGAACACGGAGTCCGCCGTTTCCTGATACAGCGCGCTGTAGCTCTCCCCGGTCCGATAGACCTCGCGGGAAACGGCCAGGCTTCCTGAAAATCGGAACCGGTCCAGCGAGGCAAGGCCCGGGAGACTCCCGTCGACGCCCGCAAACACGCCGCGATTCGCGTAGATGTCCGTCTTGAGTTTGAGTACCCAGTTGTCCGGGTACGACGGCTCGGGGGCGCCCTCGGAGCTGCGGAGGAAGAGACCTCGTCGGACGAGAGGTCCGTTCTCCGCCTCTTCTTCGGCGATGCTCAAGATAGACAGGGGACTATCCGCCTCCTCCTTCTCTCCGAATAGGTAGGTGGTCGTTTGCACGTAAGGGCCCGAAATAGCCGAAAACCCAACGGAGGGATGGAACACGATCTGGTCCGCCGGGTTGAAAAAGAACGGGATCACGAGCATGGGTACCCGACCAACGTACAGTAGACCGTTCTCCAGCCCCCATTCTCCCGGGGCAAGAACCCAAACTTGCTCGGCGCCGATGTAGTAGTTCGGCGGATCGGCGGTTGACGAGGTGATCACGCCGTTTTCGAGCACAACGACGTCCTCCTCCGATCGCGACAGGGTCCTGCCCTCAAAAGAAAACTCCAGCTCCCTACCGTCGATCGTCCGGGGACGACTCGAGACGCCGTCGAGAAAGAGACCTTCGTAACTTTCGAGGTTGAAGCTCAAGCCCTCCCCCCGGAAGACCTCACGTTCCCCTTCCCGCTCGATGGCGTATTCGATGTCACCCGAGGCGGTTACCACCTCGGTGGTTTCGTTGTAGACAACCTCGTCGGCGATGATGGTGTGCACAACACCCTGGTCCGGGTCCGACAACCGGATAAACACGCCGCCGGTCATCCGTACAAACCGTTCCGTTTCACCCTCGTGGACCTCGACCTCGGAGTAGCGCACCTGGTCCGCCTCCTCGATGACCACACGACGCTGTTCCTGGGTTTCAGGCTCGGCGACCGGCGGCAGGTCGTAGTGGTCGAGAAGGCGATTTTGTAGCTCGCCGCGACTACCCCGTGTCGAAAGATCGAGCTCGCGCAGAAGCGACGAAAGCTCGTAGAACGACGCCGTAACGATCTCGCGGCGGAGCGTCCCCTCGCGCGTGAGGATCCCGTCGCCCTGTGCTTGACTGGGTGGCGGCTCAGTAGGCGGCTCTTGGGCCGACACCGGAACGGTCCACACGCCGACGGCACCCAAAGCCCCGAGGACCCAGACGAGGTACAGCCCTACGCGCGCCGTTCGAGGGCCTCCTTCACGTAGTGGCCGGTATAAGAACGATTCACCGCGGCCACCTCTTCCGGGGTACCGGTCGCTATCAGGCGCCCGCCCTCGTTGCCACCTTCGGGACCCAGATCGATGAGGTAGTCAGCCTGCAGAATAACGTCGAGGTTGTGCTCGATAAGCGTCACGGTGTTTCCGTTGTCGACAAGGAGGTGGAGAACCTCCATCAACTTGTGAACGTCGGCAAAGTGCAGACCGGTGGTGGGCTCGTCCAAGATGTAGAAGGTCTTTCCCGTGCTTCGCTTCGACAGCTCGAGTGACAGCTTTACACGTTGGGCCTCTCCGCCGGAGAGGGTAAGGGCCGATTGGCCGAGCTTGATGTAGTCGAGGCCCACCGACATAAGCGTGTCGAGTCGTCGCTTGATTTGCGGCACCGCGGCAAAAAAAGCGGCGGCCTCTTCGACACTCAAGTCGAGGACATCGCTGATGTTTTTGCCTTTGTAGTGAATGTCGAGAGTTTCCCGGTTGAAACGTCGGCCGCCACAAACGTCACACACCACGTAGACATCCGGCAGGAAGTGCATTTCGATTTTGATGGTTCCCGCCCCTTCGCAGTTTTCGCAGCGTCCACCCTTCACGTTAAAGGAGAATCGGCCCGGTTTGTAGCCGCGGGCGCGGGATTCGGGAAGCGAGGCGAACAGGTCACGGATTGGCGTAAAAAGACCGACGTATGTTGCGGGGTTCGAGCGCGGGGTTCGGCCGATGGGCGACTGATCGATGTTGATGACCTTGTCGATTTCTTCCACGCCGCGAATATCCCGGTGCGTGCCAACCGGATGGTGACTTCGGCCGAGTCTGTTGGCTAGTGCCGGATGGAGTATGTCCGAGAGCAGTGTGCTTTTGCCGCTGCCGGAAACGCCCGTTATCACGTTTAGTGTGCCGAGGGGGAAAGAGACATCGATGTTTTTGAGGTTGTGCTCGGACGCGCCGATCACTTCCACGGAGGTGCCTTTCCCCGCCCGCCGCGAGCTTGGTACCTGCATGGCAAGGGCGCCGGTTAGATACCTGCCGGTGAGGCTGTTGTTGTCCGCCAAGATATGCTCGAGAGACCCTTGAGAGACCACCTGTCCACCGTGAACGCCGGCGCCGGGACCAAGGTCAACGATGTGGTCCGCCGTTCTGAGCGTTTGTTCGTCATGCTCTACGACGATAAGGGTGTTTCCCAAATCCCGGAGATGCTTGAGCGTGTCGATCAGTCGTTTGTTGTCCCGCTGGTGGAGACCGATTGTGGGTTCATCGAGGATGTAGAGCACCCCGACCAACGAGGAGCCGATTTGCGTTGCGAGCCGAATGCGCTGAGCCTCACCTCCGCTCAATGTAGATGCGGTTCGTTCGAGAGTGAGGTAACCCAAGCCCACGCTCTGCATAAACTGCAGTCTCGACACAATCTCTTTTAGGATTTGGGTGGTGATCTGTGCCTCGGTGGCATCTAGGTCCAGATTCGAGAAAAAGCTCAGTGCCTCGGCTACCGACATCGACGATACGTCGTGGACGCTCTTGCCGTGTACAAGGACGGACAACGCCTCTTGCCGAAGACGCTTGCCGCCGCAGGCTCCGCACGCGTGCTGTGACATAAAGCCCTCGAGCCAATCCTTGACCCCTTGGGACGTCGTTTCCAGATAGCGGCGTCGGAGGTCCTTGAGCACTCCCGGAAACGGCGCCTGGTACTCGAACTTGCCGGTTTTGTCGCGGTTCACGTAGGTGATCTCGATCGGATCCGTTGTGCCGTGCATTAACGCCTTCATCACGGCTTCCTCAAGCTCTTCAATCGGCGTGTCCAGGCTGAAGGAAAGATGCCTCGCAAGGCTCTCAAATCGACTGCGATTCCAGGCCGACTTGGGATTATAGGGCTGAAAACCGTGCTCGTTGAACGACTTGGTTTTGTCCGGGACGATCAGCTCCGGGTCGAACTCGAGGGTGATGCCGAGGCCGGAGCACTCGGGACAGGCGCCGAAGGGGCTGTTGAATGAAAAAAGGCGCGGCTCCAAGTCGGGAAACGTCAGGTCGCTGTCGGGATAGGCGTATCGCTCGCTAAAGGTCTTCTCCGCCGCTTCTTTGCCGTTCCGCCAATTTGCGGTGACCCGGCCTCCTGAAATCTCGATGGCCGTTTCCACCGCCTCCGCAATGCGTTTTTGCTGGTTGGCCTTGAGGCGGACGCGGTCCACGACGATGTCGATGGAGTGTTTGCGCTTGCGGTCGAGCGATATCTCCTCCTCGAGCTCGCGGACCTCATCATCGACACGGGCACGGACAAACCCGGCCCGTTTGGCGTCGTCCAGAATCTTTTGGTGATGGCCCTTTTTCCCGCTCACAACCGGCGCAAGGATCATAAGGCGGCAATCCTCGGGTAGGTCCATGATGCTGTCGATGATCTGGTCCGCGGTTTGTTTTTCGATTTTGCGGCCACTCTTGGGATCGTGGGGAACGCCGATACGCGCGAAGAGCAGGCGGTAGTAGTCGTGGATCTCGGTAACCGTGCCCACCGTGGAACGTGGGTTTCTGTTTGTGCTCTTCTGCTCGATGGAAATCGCCGGCGACAAGCCCTCGATGTAGTCCACATCGGGCTTGTCCATTCTTCCCAAGAACTGGCGCGCATAGGCGGACAAGGACTCCACGTAGCGACGCTGACCCTCGGCAAAGATCGTATCGAAAGCCAATGACGACTTGCCCGAGCCGCTCATGCCCGAGATTACTATCAGTGTATCTCGAGGTAACTCGAGATCAATATCTTTGAGGTTGTGCTCCCGCGCACCTTTGATTACAAGCTTGTTCATCAGTTTTGAGAGCTAAGGGTACGCTAGCGGTCGGGAGACGACAAGTGCTTGTGCGGTAGCACGGCGATTTGTGGACTTAAGCCTATTCGGGGCGAATGCTTCGCTGCGGATCGTCCAACTGGGCCTGGGCGCGAAAGCGGAAATCTCCCACAAAGCCCGGATCACCGCCGGCAATCAACCCGAACAAACGCCGAGCTTCCTCGCGCGTACTCTCCAGGTCGGATCGAAAGTAGAGCACCTCGCCAATCCAGTACAAAGCCTCAACAAAACGTGTCTCCTGCAAGTAGGCATAGGCCTCCTCTCGGCGAGACGCGGTTTCGATGAGGTTTTCGAGAGTTGTGTACTCGTAGTCCACGTAGAATAGACGAATCTCGTTGACCGTCTTTGTGACGACTTTGAGCAGCACCGCCAGCAGATGATCGAGTGCCTGTGTGTAGTTGCCGAGCTGTGCGAAGTGCAGTCCAAGGCGTCTGTGGGCCTCGCGGGCGAAATAGCCTTGATCCTGCCGGAACAGACTCAACAGGCCGTCGATGCCCGCGGTCTGATCCGGCTGCTCGAGCTGTTCGATGTATCGTCGCCGTTGACGAACAGCATTCTCCGAGGCGTAGGCCGGGTCGTCGGCGGTAATGCGCTGCAGAGTTGTCTCGTAGCCGTGGTCGTCGCCTTCGAGGAAGGCGATGTCCGCCAGCGCGTACAGAATCGTGTAGCGGTGATTGCGAACGTCGAACGTGGCGGCCTTTTCCAGGGCAGCTTCGAGGTTGATGCGGCCGAGTACAAGATCGCCGTCGGCAACGTGCACCATGCCGATGCCCATCTCCGCCTCCGGATACCCGGCGGCCAGGGCTCGCCTAAACGACACCAGTGCGCCGCCGTGGTTCCCTTCCGCGAACAGGTAGGTGCCGAACTGGTAGTGCACCCATGGCGGCGCGTCGGCCGGAGGGCGTTCCTGCGCCTCCGTGGGGAGTGCAAGCGCGAAGAGTGTAAAGACCGCGACAAGAAACAGCAGTGGTCGCGCCATCCCTTTAGCTATCGGCATGGCGCGAACCATCTGTTACGGAAAATCATGTGTCTTCGGCGCCGGCCTCTCTGCCGTTGCAGGCGCGGCGGCCGCCCGGTGTCTTGGTCCGTCGTCCGTTCAGCCGCCGACCAAAACGAGCAAAAAGACCATAACAAACAGGGCAACCGTCTCGACGAGGCCGAGGGCCAGCAGATAGTTACCAAAGCCCTTCCCGGTTTCGGCCAATGCGTCCGACGCGACCGCGCCGGTCTTTCCCTGGAACCAGGCGGAAAAACCCATCGCGATGCCGCCGAGAATGCCGGCACTCAAGAGCAGCATTGCGTCCAACGACTCCGCCGCGGTAAACAGACTATTCATGAGAATAAACCCGTAAATGGTCTGCGTAAGGGGCGCGCCGATAAAGGCAACAAGGATAAATGGGGCGGGCCTATTCTGTGCAAAACACTTCTTCCACGCTCCGACTGCGGCCATGCCGGCCGATCCGGCTCCAAGTGCCGACCCAATTGCGGCAAAAGCGAGGGCGGCTCCCACGCCGATCAATCCGATGTTCATCTCCGACTCCTTCTGTTTGTGTAGTCCAAAACGTAATCTCTATGCATTCTCAGTTCGCATTATTGTTCTGTTCGAGGGACCGACCAAAGGGACGAAAGGGCGCGCCGGCCCATTCCAAGCCCAGGTGGCCGGAAAACTCGAGCATGTTCAATCGCACTCCGTGAACAATCACCGATAGTCCACCCATTGCCAAGTTCAACGTGTGACCGAGCAGCAGAATCAACACACCCGCCACGATGCCAAAACCACCGCCTTCGATGACCGGAGAGGCCATGGCGTTGAAGCTCTTGGCAATCTCCACGGACGCAAGCCCCACGGCAAACAGGCGAATGTAGGAAATGATGTCTGAAAAAGCGCTTATGCTGTCGAGGAATGTGGTCATAAGACCCGCTATGCCCTTTCCTACCCCGACCAAGAAGTTTTGCCCCTGCCTCTGCTCGGAGAAGATAAGCACAAAACCCAAGCCGCCGCCGACCAGGTACAGGGCATAGGTCGGCATGCCAAATCCCATGGCGGCAAGCACTACGTTTAGGACCAGCGAGTAGAGGCCAATCACCATCGCCAACCAGCCGAGCTGCGCAAATGCCTTGAGAACCGGTTTTTTCTTGAGCTCCCTGATAAAGTTCCAGACGTGCGCAATCGACAGCTGGACCGTACCGACGATAAAGCAAAAGAGCTGTACGTTTTGGGCGCTTCTCGGGTTATAGGTGGCTAACGGTTCAAACACAAAATAGCGGAACGGAACGGCCTCCGCGATGGCGTCCGCGCCGAACCACGTACCGGTAAGGGCGCCCCACACAATTGTGGCCACGCTCAAGACAAAAAGCAGTATCGGCCCGTCTCCTACCCGACCGCCGGTCTTTTTTGCCTTTCTCCCGGAGCCGATCAGGGCGGCAATAGACACGGCAAACAGAATGGCACCGTAGCCGCCGTCCCCGATGATCATGGCAAAAAAGAGAATAAAAAAAAGCAAAAACCAAAAACTGATGTCCAGCTCGTGGTATCCCGGTGTGGTGCCGAGCAGCTGGAACACGGGCCGGATTATTCCGACCGCCCTTGGGTTTTTGGTTTTTGTGGGCACGTTGTCATCTGGTTCGGGGTCGCGAATCAACAGCGCCCAACCGATGCTGGGGGCCTCGGCACGGAGCCCGGCCACGTCTTCGGTCGGAACAAACCCCGTGAGAGCCGCTATCTGCTCGTCCTGGTCCATGACGCCGGCAACGGACTCGAACTCGAGGTGCCGGATGAGAATTTCCTTTGCCGAGTCGAGCAATCGATGCCGGTGGGCCTCCTCGGCGATTTGTGCGTGCAGGGCGTCGAAACGCTCCTCGAGCCGGGCTCTCCGCTCGCGCAGCTCTCGCGTGGAAACCACCGGCAGATCAAGGGGGGGGAAGTCGTCCAGGTCGTCCGGAAACTCGCCGTCGGGACTGATTAGGTCGCTTGCTATCCGAGCTACAAAGCGCACGAGGTTTTTGTCCTTGGACAGGACCACTCGTTCGTGGCGGTCCGGAAAGGCGGCCGCGCGGTCCGGCGGCAGCGCATAGATGCGCAGCACAACGCCGCGTGAGGCAAGCGCGTGGAGATCCGCAGGATCGAAATCTCCCCACTGTGAGAGTCGTTCCAGCTCGCGGGTCGTCCTGTCAAGCTCTTCCCGTGTGCCGCGAATCTCTTCTTGGGTTTGCGCCAGCTCGGACGCCAGGGTAAGGGCTTCCTCGAGTATTGACTCGTCTGAACGACCGAGGGCGTCGCCCGCCGTTGTAGCCGCAGTTTCCTCGTTTTGGTCTCCCAGTACTCCGATTGCTCTCTGAACAAGAGCCAGCTTTTCGGCCACGTTGTCGATTTCGATGCCGGTGGCTGCCTCCGTGTGAACGTGCATAACGCCGGCCGCCGCCAGCTTCCGCAAGGCGCGACGCTTGTGAGCGGCCAGAACAACGATGGAGACTTTTTTCATCGGTACAATCACTGTCTTACGCTCCGAGCTTGTTCTTGGCAATCTTGCCGCGTACGACCTCGGCAGTCTGCTGATCACCGAGGTATATACGAATCATCCGAATGTTTTCCTTGGTCTCGGGAATTTTCACCTTCTCGAACAGATTGACGCGCTGAGTGGTAATACGCAGCTCCTCGTCCAAGAGGTCACGCTGCCTTTCGAGCACCTGTATCTCGGCATCCACCGCGGTCAAGCGCTTGATGGCATCTATGCCGGCGTCGACCCAAAGTGGAAAATAGTAGAGGTCGTACGGGACATCGTCGAACTCCACCCGTTCGAACACGGGAATATCGATGCCCGCGATGTTGCCCGTGGACGTTTCCACCGTCTTGACGGAGACGAGGTTGTCGATCGGCATGTCTTCCCCAAACACGGCAATCCACGTGCGAAGCGAATCGTAGACCCGCTTTCGTTCCTCCTGCATCTGCGCGACGCGAGCGTCGACTTGACGGATAACCATCTGCAACTGCTGTTTTTTGAGCTGCAGCGTCGGTAAATAACGCTGAAACCGCTTGAGTTGGTTTTTTTGAGTCTTGAGCTCGTTTTTGGTCAGCTTGACCTTGGCCATGCCCTAGGCTACCTCGTCTTTGTCCGGCCAGAACGTTCGTAGCAGGTCCGTCCGGAGGCCCGTTTCATCGGGTTTGAAACACTCGGCTAAGATGGACCAACCCCTGTCCAACGCCTGTTCGAGGGGGATATTGACGCTCAAGTCCATCATGTCCCGCTCGAAAATCTCTCCGTACTTGAGGAGCTTTTGGTCCCAGTCGGACATACGAAAACCCATCGATTTTTTCTCGAGGGACTCTCGATACGAGGCGTAAAGTGTGATCATTCCGTCCATTAATGCACGATGGTCATCACGTGTGTTCTTGTTGACCATCTGCTTCAGCCGCGAGAGCGATCCAAAGGGCTCGATTCGCCCGTTGCGAAGGTAGTATTGCCCCTCAGTGATATAGCCGGTGTTGTCAGGTACCGGGTGTGTTACGTCGTCACCCGGCATGGTGGTTACGCCTAGGACAGTAATGGAGCCGGCGCCTTCAAAGTCGACAGCCTTCTCGTAACGGGCGGCCAGCTGGCTGTAGAGGTCGCCGGGATAACCGCGGTTCGACGGGACCTGCTCCATGGTGATTGCGATCTCTTTGAGGGAGTCCGCAAAGTTTGTCATGTCGGTCAAGAGCACCAGCACTTTTTTGCCCTGAAGCGCGAACTGCTCGGCGACGGCTAGGCTGATGTCGGGCACCAAGAGGCTCTCCACAACGGGGTCCGAGGCCGTGTGCACAAAAAAGATGGTTCGGGAGAGTGCTCCTCCCTCTTCGAGCGTGTTGCGGAAGAACAGGTAGTCGTCGTATTTAAGGCCGATACCGCCCAGGATGATCATGTCGACCTCCGCCTGGAGGGCAATCCGAGCGAGGAGGTCGTTGTACGGCTCGCCGGATACGGAAAAGATCGGAAGCTTTTGGCTTTCGACAAGCGAGTTAAAGACGTCGATCATAGGAATGCCGGTTCGGATCATGTTTCGTGGCACGATGCGTCGCGCGGGATTCACCGACGGGCCTCCGATCTCGATGAGATTCTCTTCTAATCGCGGTCCGTTGTCTCGGGGATTGCCGCTTCCGTCGAAGATGCGCCCGAGTAGATTGTCGGAGAAGCTCACCTGCATCGGATGACCGAGGAACCGGACCTCGTCACCCGTCGAGATGCCGCGCCCGCCTGCAAATACCTGGAGCGAGACGTCCTCCCGTTTCAGGCGAATGACCTCGGCCAGAGAAGCACCGTGGCGTGACTGAACAATCGCCAAGTCGCCGTACCGAACGTCCGAGGCGGTGACGGTAATAACGTTTCCGGCGATTGCGTCGATTTTGCTGTATACCTTGCGCATGACTATGCTCCCTCGCCAACGGCGTTGAGTATCGACCGAGCGCGGGAGGATAGGTCCCCGGTGTTTGCGTCGATCGATTCGGTTATCTCCCGCTCGAGTCGCTCGAATTCCTCGGATCGCCACTCGGCGCCGTTGTAGTCGAGAAACCGCTGCCTGAGACCGTTGAAAAAGTCCCGCGCGTCTTGTTTTGACTTAAGCGTCGTATCCGCGCCCAAGAGGCGAAACAGAATGTTAAACGTGTGCTGCTGCCGTTCCGTGGAAGATGCCGCATCCACGGGGTCGAACGAGTTCTGCTGCAGATAGACCGCGTCTAAGAATTCGGACTTCTGGAAGACCACGTAGTCCTCGAGGCTGGTTCCCTCTTCACCAACAACCTTCATCATCTGGCCCACTTCGTCGCCATGGTGAAGAACTTCCCGGGCAAAGGCGATCATCTCGTCGTCGATGGCGCTGGGATACTTGCTCCAGCTGTCCAACGGATGAATCGAAGGGTACTTCCGCGCGTCGGAACGGTCACGAGAGAGGCCGTGGAACGCACCAACGACCTTTAGCGTTGCCTGGGTTACCGGTTCTTCGAAGTTACCGCCGGCGGGGCTTACCGTTCCGCCGATTGTGACCGAGCCGATGGTTCCGTCGTTCAATACGACCTTTCCGGCGCGCTCGTAGAAGCCCGCGATGACCGACTCGAGGTATGCCGGGAAGGCCTCCTCGCCGGGAATTTCTTCCAGGCGCCCCGACATCTCGCGCATGGCCTGCGCCCACCGGGACGTGGAGTCCGCGAGCAGCAAGACGTTGAGGCCCATTTGCCGGTAGTACTCGGCAATGGTAACGGCCGTATACACCGATGCTTCCCGTGCCGCCACCGGCATGGAGCTGGTGTTGGCGATAATAACGGTACGCTCCATAAGGGTGCGGCCCGTCCGGGGGTCGATAAGCTCGGGGAATTCCTTGAGGGTTTCCACAACCTCGCCGGCGCGTTCGCCACAGGCGGCAATGATAACAATGTCGACCTCGGCGTTGCGGCTTGTTACCTGCTGGAGCACCGTTTTTCCCGCGCCAAAGGGTCCGGGAATACAGTATGTCCCGCCCCGGGCGACCGGAAAAAACGTGTCGATAATCCGCACCTTTGTAACCATCGGCTCGGTGGGCTTCTCGCGATCTTTGTACGCGTGAATCGCCCGTTTCACCGGCCAGTCGAAGGTCATGTTGACGGAAAAGCTGTTGCCCCTCTCGTCCTCTACCGTGGCCAACTGGGAGCCAACGGTGTAGTTGCCGGCTGCCACGATTTCCTTGATGGTATACCGATCGGTCATGCCGAAGGGCACCATAATCCAGTGTTTGAAAATGCCTTCCGGAACAGTGCCGATCCTGTCGCCGGCAGTCACTTTGTCGCCGACTTTTGCGTCGGGAGTAAACTCCCACTCTTGGGTATGGTCGAGTGCATCGAGATAAATACCCCGCTGCAGAAAAAAGCCGCATTGTGCAGCTAGCTCGGGGAGCGGGTTCTGCAATCCGTCGTAGATCTGCCCTAACAGACCCGGCCCGAGCTCCACCGCGAGCATCTCGCCCGAGAACTCAACCAGGTCGCCGATTCCGATTCCTTTTGTGGACTCGAATATCTGGAGATCGGCGCTCGAGCCGCCTACGCGGATGACCTCCGATTTCAGGCGCTGCTCGCCAACGACCACATAGCCCACTTCGTTGAGGCTGATGTCGCCGTCAACCTCTACGGTTACCATGTTGCCGTTGACACCGATGACTCTTCCGCTGCTCGCTGCCATCACGTACTCCGCTTCTTAGTCTTCCATGCGTTGCATGGTTTCCATTGTTTTTTCATAGAGTTCTTCGAACCGTGCCTCACCCCGTTCGACCGACATCGCCTCAGACCGTTCGAGGAGTTGCAATTTGAGATAATAGATTTGTAAACGCTCGATATCAAAATAGTGTCCGACCTCGAGCTGGTCGAGAAAGGCCCAGCGATACCGGTCCAGCGCTTGTTCCGCCCGAAAAGGTGACTCCTCCGCCATCGCTTCCCTGGCAACGGCGGATACCTCCAGAGGAGGGTTGCCCCCGTGGGGGCGCATGTACGCGGCGGCATCGCGGCTTAGCTTACCGGCTCGTGCCTCCACAAGGGCGTTTCTCAGCCCGTGCGCCATGACCGCAAACTCGCGCCGAACCGATGTCCGGCGGTCAGGATCGGTCTCCGCTTTGGCCTCCTCCGGGGTATGTGCCGGGGCGGGTTCCAACCGTGTGGCCTTCAGCGCCGACAGATCTGCAGGCGTAAGCCAATCCGCCGCCGACTCGATAAAAGAATCGGAATCCGTCGGCGCAACTCCGTCGAGGTTGAGCATGGGTAGACTGGACACAAAGTAGTAGTAGGCGGCCACTCGGCTGTTTCCCTATCCCTCTGCTTGGACCGTCGCCTGCTTCATAAGCTCCGTGAGGCGAGGATTGAGATATTCGGCCAAGGCGTCCGCCACACCTTCCGCGGAAAAATCGAAATATGCGTTGCCGTCTTTTTCGCCAACGCGAAAACCGGACCGCAGGCCCGGCACACCTTCGACCGCGACACCGGACCGTACCTGCTCCGCAAGTTTTGACCTGAGCGCCTGTTCAACGGCATTCCGTTGATTTTCCGGGACTAACACGGCCACATCAGTATTGCCCGTCTTGGCCCATTCCTGAGCCATGGAGAGGACGGCCTGTGATACGACGTCTGCTGAAAACGCGGCCTCGGTGCTTTCCGCAACAATCGCCCCAAAGAGCTTAGTGAGTCGCGTTTGGACCGAGAGAATCAAGTCGCGAGAGGATTGCTTTATGGCATCCTCCGACGCCGCCTTGTTTCCGGCCACCTCGCGCCGCCCATCGGCCACGACCTTTTCAGCTTCGCTTTTTGCCTTGTCTACAATCTCCGAGGCTTCTTGTTGAGCCTTGTCCAGGATGGCCTGTGCTTCTTCTTCGGCTTTGCCGACACCCTCGGCCTTTATCTTGTCGATTAACTCCGCGAGCTGAACGTCCATTGAGTACCTCAGTTCTGATAGTGCTGATACGCCGCATTCTATCCAAGGCTCGCCCTTTGCTCAAGGACAATCTCCATTTTCTTTAAAGGTGTCCGAGCGAGAGGTCTCCGTGGATTTTGAATACGCGCCCGTCCCGGCTCACCTCCAGGTCTCGTTCAGGGAAGTACTTTGGCAAGAGATCGTGAATCCTCTCTACGGCATCCTCGATGATTCTTTCTTCCTTGTCCTCGTCGACGTTGGCAAGCGTGACCATGTCGATGTCCAACACGTAGCCTCGACCGAGCTCGCTTCCAAAACCGGCGCTGAAGGCGGCTCCGACATTGAACAAGCCGGAACTCTCTTTGTTGGAGGTCTCGCCCCTCGGGGGACGCGCCGGATGAAGTGGGTAATCACCCCCATAGGTTTCTTCGAGGTAATCGTCTACCTCGTCAAAGAGCTTTTTGAGGCGTGACTCGAAGTCCGCCAATTTGGGGTGTTTCATTTCCGTCCCCGAAAGGCCTTCCGGGAGGCCTAGTTTTGGATCGCCTCGCGTATGGCGGCGGCGGAGGTTTCTACGAGCGCGGCGAGGGCCTCTCGCACATTTTTGCGCCCATCCCGCTCCGCCGATTCCGTGTTGTTTCCTTGGCCGCGGATTTCTTCGGTGGCCGTGGTGAAAAGCACCTCGCCGTCGGCGCTTCTAATAAGGCGAATGGAGCCTGAGCCAAAAAACTGAAAGATGTTGTACGCTTGACCGTCGAGCTCGACTTGACCAACGCGGTTTGTGTCTACGGTGATGATCATGATGTAAGCGGCCTGAGCGGTGTCGCCGATTCGGCGGAGTGCCTCGCGGTCACCCGCAAGAAGCCGCTCCAGATCTTCGCCTACTTGAGCGGCATCGACGGGGTAGTATGTGCCGCCGGTGCGGGATGTCTCCAGAGCCGCGAAGAGCGCATCGACGGTCGCAGCCGCGCCACCGGCCGCCGACGTGCCGTCTACTCGCCGGTCGGCACCTACCAACGCTACTGTGGAGAGGCCACGTGTGTAGGTGAACTCACGGGTTACGGTTTGGAACTTGTATTCGTAGCCGTCCACCGTCACGACGGGCATGGCCTCGACGATGTACTTGTCAAGGTCCTCCTCCAGCTCGATGATGACTGTGTTGGCTTGGCCGAACTCGCTGGTTGTTACAATGCGATTAAGCAAGCCCTGCCCCTGGACAAAGCGGAAGCGGACCGGTAGGTCTGGAACGACGGACCGCCCGCCGCCGAGGTTGAGCGTAAGCACCACTTCGGGGTACAGTGACCCCTCTCGCCCGACGACACGCGCATCGCCTGAGCGCTGGTTGCCCGACTGGTCGACCCACGCTGAGCCCGGTTCGAGACGAAGGCCGGCGGCCAGCTCCGCTAAGCGCTCGGACGCCCCTGCGCCGGCAGCCGTAGAGGCGTCGGGATCGGCGGCCAACACCGTAACAAACCGCTCCACCGCCTCGGCGATCTGTCCGCGCCCGAGTGCACGCTCGCCGCTTTCGAGCAGAGGCTCGAGGTCGGACACGTCGGTCGTCCGATCGTCGCTCGAAGACTCACCGGTAGCTTCGTTTGGTTGTTCGACCGTCTGCGGCGCCGAGGTTGTTGCACAACCTGCAAGCGCGGCGGCCAAGAACAGGGCAAGGGCCGCGGAGCGCCAATAGCCCGGCCCTGTCGAGGTGACCGTTACCATTCTACCTCCCAAGCGATTGTGTTCCGAGAGCGAAAGAGGTCCACAAGTGAAATCCCAAAGGCGGCGGTGTTGCCCGCGGTTGTGCCGGGGCTTGCGGCCACGATCGGCACGGCGGCCTCGAACGAGAGGTTTAAGCCCGCCTCCGGCGATACTTCCTCCAGGAGTGTCGCAAGATCGCCTTCGGTACCCTCTTCCATCCCGGCCGGGAGTTGAAGGCGAAGCGTACCATGTTTGCCGTTGCCCAATGCGGCGGCGTCCTGCCCCAAAGCAGCCTCGAGCGCCACGGCATTAACAAACGCCAACTCCGCGCGGACGCTTACCTCCGTCTCCGTTTCTTCCCAGGAGTATGCCGTCAGCTCGAGGCCCTCCGTACGCGCCGTCAAGAGTTCGAAGTCGTTTCTCCCAACCGGCAGGATCGGCATCGGATCGCCCGCGTCGTAGACCCCTATCTCGAAAAACAATGGATCGATGGTGTATTCGAGCACGAGGCGTCCCTCCAAGTCTTCGGCGGAATCGTCAATGGCGATTCTGGTTCGGAGGCTAAGACATGAGGTAAATAGCAGTGTTACGGTGCCACATAGCGCGGTGACGGCGAGCAAGCGACTCGTCCGGGTGCGACAAAACATCGCCCAATACTACGCAGCCCCGTGTTTTTTTTCAATTGACCTCGAGCTCGACGTTTGTTTTGCCAAACCCACCCTCTTCGGGACGCGCAAACGCGGAACCCTTGACCTCGCTCCTATCACGAAGGTACCCCTTGACGGCCTGTTGAAGCGCGCCGCTCCCGGTCCCGTGAATCACGGAAAAGCGTCCGAGGCCTTCGGCCAACGCATCATCGATCTGGCGCTCGAGGGCCTCGAGCGCCTCGTGTACACGGAGCCCGCGGATGTCGAGCTCGAGGAGCGCCTTCTGGCCGCCGGCGCTTACATCGACGTCGATCGTGCTCTCCCGATCCGCCGCGCCGACGGAGCGTTCATCCCGGCCGCCGACCGCCTGCCGGCCGGTGCCCGGGACCAGCTCCAACTTGTCTGAGGCGAGTGTCATTTTGATGGCGCCGGCGCGGATCACCCAGGTGTTCCCGCGCCCCTTCGCCTCGACGATTCCTGTTTGGGTGCCGCCTACGAGGCGCACCTCGGCGCCGGGTTGGATGCCTTTGTGTTGGCCCCCGGTGCCGGCGCCGTAGCGAAAATTCCTGCGCTGGGCCTCGACGAACTCCTTGGCGGCGGCGAGCTCGCCGCGTGCCGCCTGTTCGGGGCCGTCGGTGGTTCCGGAGGCAGCAGCGTCTGCACCGCCGAGTTGATCGGTCCGGTGTCCTCCGCGACGGGCCGAGGTGGAAAGGGTCTCAACCGCGCGCTCCACTTGTTTGCGGCGCTCCGCCAAAAAGCGGTCGAACTCGTCGAGGCGTCCCTGCTTTACCTGTGTTCCCCGGCGTTCGAGCTCGGCTTGATCTTCGCTGAGGTGGGCTTCGCGAGCCTCCACCTCCGTGAGACGGCGTGACAGCTCCGCACGTTCCGTTCGCAGCACCGCGTGCTCCTCGGTGAGCTCCTCTATGAGCTTTGCAGAATCGCTTCGGCCGGATTCCAAGTATTGTTTTGCGTCTGCCACGACGCCTTCCGGCAGGCCCATGCGTCCGGCGATGGTGACGGCGTGACTCGAGCCGGGAGCTCCTAAAAGCAGATGGTAGGTGGGCGCGAGAGTCTCTAGGTCGAACTCCACCGACGCGTTGTCCACATCGGGATGTGTGTAGCCGTAGTGCTTGAGGGCGCTGTGATGACTCGACACCAAGGCGTGGGTTCCACGACGGCGTAACTCGTCGAGGATGCTCATTGCGAGGGCGGAGCCCTCGGTAGGATCCGTTCCCGCGGCCGGCTCGTCGAGGAGGACAAGGGATCGAGTTCCCGCCGATCCGAGCATCTCGCCGATCCTCCTGAGGTGTCCGGAGAAGGTGGAAAGCGATTGCTCTATCGATTGCTCATCGCCAATGTCGGCAAACACTTGGTCGTACAGGGGAATTCTGGAGTCGTTTCCCACCGGGACCGGGATACCGGAGAGGGTCATCAGCGCCACGAGGCCGAGAGTCTTGAGCGTCACGGTTTTGCCACCGGTGTTCGGGCCGGTAATAATGATGACCGTAACGCCTTCCGGGAAGGCTATGTCGTTGGGAACCACCGGCGGCGGCAGAAGCGGGTGTCGCGCCTTGTTGAGTGCAAGCTCCTTTTCCGTGATGGTGGGGATGGTGCAGGCGTGGATCAGCGCGTAGCGAGCCCGACACCAAATTCGATCTGTCGCCAGCAGCCAATTCGATAGGTCGGCCAGCTCGTTTTTGTGTTTCGCGGTTTCCTCGGTAAGGCGGCGGAGGATCCGCTGTACCTCGATGTCGTAGGCGCGGCGTTCGGCCGTGACCTCGTTGTTGGCGGCCAAGATGTCCGGGGGCTCGATGTAGATGGTCGATCCGGAGGCGGACATGTCGACCACAATGCCCGCGACCTTGCCGCGGTGGTCGGCGACGAGGGGAAGAACCAGACGCCCCTCCTTGATCGTAGGCCGGTCGGAGGCGAAGTGGGTGGAGGCGCCGCCGGCACTGCGCAGATATCGGTCGGCACGCTTTCGCTGTTCCTCCTCGAGGCGCAGGACACGGCGGCGGATGGCAGCGAGCTCGGGTATATCTTTTTCGCGGAGCGCTCCCGTTGGATCGATATAGGCGCCAAGGCGACGGCGGAAATGAAAAAGCTCCGCCGGGTCGCTGCCGATGGCCGGATCGGTGAGTCCGTGTGCGCGGAAAAAGCCAAAAAGCCCTTCGGCGCCCCGGAGGCACCGCAGCAGCACGCCGAACTGTTCCATATCCAAGACGTGGCCCGGCTTTGCCACGACCTGTTGAACCACGGTGATCGACGGCACGGAGAACACGGGCGCGCCACCCTCGGTTTCAAAGGCGGACTTGAATCGTCCGACGACGGAATAGAACTGCTCCAAGGCCGCGCGGTCGTGGAAAAACTCCCCGTCCCCCACGGCCGCGGCGCCGTCTTCGCCAAAACAGTATTCGCGGAGCTCCGAGAGAACTTTTGCGAACTCGAGCGTTTCCAGGCTGTGGGTGTTCACGGTTCTACTCCAACCTCCGACCGGAGGGTTTGGTACGAGGCAAGGCGCCGGACCCAAAAAAGGCGCAGCAGATCGGGCGTCAGTTGGTCCGCGGCAGCGCCGGCGCCATCGTCACTGCGGGCCGGTTCGGGTGTATACGATCTAACCGCGCAGCCGTCCTCGTCCGCGTGGGAGCAGTCGTCATGTGCGCAAAACCGCGCCTGTTCGGCGATTGCAGGAAATGCCGTCTCGACCGCCTCCCGACCGGCACCAATGACCGATAACTCCCTAATTCCAGGTGTGTCTACAATGCCAATCTCGGGATAAAGCCGGCCGATTGTGGTCGTATGTCTGCCCTTTTGGGTGCGCCCGGAGACCGCGCCCGTCTTGGCGTTTAGCCCACCGAGTATCCCAATGCAGGTCGACTTGCCCACACCGGATTGTCCGACCAAGACGGCCCGCCTGCCGTGAAGGCGTTCTCGAAAGGTGTCCAGACCCTCGCCCGTGGTGTGACTCAGCACTGCGGTAGAGATCCCCAAGCTCTCGAGGTAGGCAACATACCGTATTGTCTCACTTCTGTTTCCGGAGTCTTTTTGCTCTTTTGAGTCAACCTCGAGTGTATCAACGTCGAGGTCGACCTTGGTCAGGACCAACAGGCATCGGATGCCGGCCGCCGCTGAGAGCACAAGGGCCCGGTCCAAAAACCGGGGGCGGAAGGCGGGCCGTGCCGCCGAGCTCATCGCGACAACCAAGTCGACGTTTGCCGCGAGCGCCTGTGGGGCCATTCGTTTTCGATTGAACCTGCTGAGCACGGTCCTCCGTGGAAGGCGCTCCACTATGGTTATCTGATCCATGACTCGAACCTCGTCGCCGGGACAAAGGGCATTGTACTCACGCTTGTCCAAGACCAGGCGCTTGCCTCGGATTCGACACATGCGTACCTCGCCGGCAAATGCGACGCGGAAAATGCCGTTTGCCCCCTGTAGCACCACGCCCGTGTCGGCCTCCGCTTTACCCACCGTACAACAACCCGGCAGGTTCCAGGCCAAACCGTGTAGCAAACCAAACAATGGGCGCGTCGGCGCCGTGGTGTTTAGTCACAAAAAGTCGATTGCCGCGGGCATCTATCCTTGACGCGAGCCCCGATGCGGGACCCAACGCCGGTTTGGTGGGGCGTGCACCCGCGGTTCGTCCGTCGGTTTTCTCGAGAACGGCAATCACACGGGAGGCAACTCCGTCCCGTGAGTCGATAACACGGATGTCCGGCCCGAACATGTGCTCGAGCTCGTGGCGCAGGTGGAGAAAGTGGGTGCAACCGAGTACAACGGTATCGACGTCGGCTTGCAGGAGCGCATCCACGCCCGGCCGAAGTGCCCCTTCGACCAGCAACCGGGAGGCGTGTGGCAGTTCAATTTCGACAAATCGCACGATATCGCCCGCGGCTACACGGGTGACCACACACTCCGACGCGAAATCCTGAATGAGCCTGTCCAAGTAGGCGTCTGCGACGGTGCGGGAGGTAGCCAGAACCCCGATCCGACCGGCTTCGCTCTGTCCCGCCGCGGGCTTGACCGCAGGTACCACGCCGATCACCGGCAGGTGTAGGCGGGAACGAACGTGTGCAAGTGCCGTGACCGAGGCGGTATTGCAGGCCAGAACTAGCGCATCAGGTTTTATCCGCTCAACCGCCGCTGCCGCAACGGCTTCGACTGCCGCCCGAAGCTGTTCGGGCTTTTTGTCGCCGTATGGGAACGATGCATTGTCCGCAACGTAGGCAAGGCGCCAGTTCGGTCGACGCTTTTGTACCTCCGCGAGGTACGGCAGTCCCCCTACGCCGGAGTCGAGAAACACGACGGTTTTAACTTCTATCACCTGCGGCGACCTCGCCGCCCTAGCCCGCACCGACCTGCCAAAATGACTCACCCGCCAAAAAGACCGTTAAAAGCATCGCGCGCCTGTTTCCCCCCCCCATCGTTTTTGTTGGCGGCGGAGCTCGTACCGGGTCTGAGCTTAAAATAGTCGCAGAAGTTTGCGCGCTCTTTGTCGCGAACGGCCTCCGGGACGGTCTCGCGGCAGTCCCAGTGCGCCCCCGGCTCGTAGAACGTGCAGTTTTTGCAGACACGAACATCCTTCCCACAGGTGGGGCATTCAGTGGACCGATGGACCTCCATACGATCGTCGAAGACGGTTCCGCAGCTAAAACACTGTGCCACGGCAAAACTGTATTACAGCCGTGTGCTTGCCGCAAGCACCGACAACACGTAGTCTGTTGCTACCATGTTCGGCGGAAAGCTTTGCGCCCGTACCGGCGAGGCCCGGTGCCTGGCCCTCCCAAACGAAGAGTATTGCCTCCGTCATCATCCGTATCCGGAGCAAGCACACGCCCGGGTGCTTGCTCTTATTGCCGACCAAAAAGGCGCGCGCGGCTCCTGTTTGCGCGGGCTCTCTTTTGAATCCGTCAATTGGCCCGAATACGAGTTCTCCAAGTGCGATCTTTCAGGCACTTTACTTCGCGGTGGAACACTCGCCGGCGCCCGTATCCATTTTTGCTTATTTACCGATGCAACACTGACAAACGTAATGGCGGACGGTATCACCTTGGATTTTTGCGCGCTTACCGGCGGCAGGATCGAAGGGTGTGAGTTCACGGGATCAAACATTACCTTGGTGGCCTTCAACAATACTTCGATCATCGACTCCCGTTACGACGGTTCGGATCTGTTCCACTCCCGCTTTATCGGAGCCAAGCTCAAAAGCGTAGGAATGGTTGACTGCAACCTCAAGGGCGTTGATTTTCGCGGAAGCACAAGCGAGTATGTTCGCTTTAAGTATTCGAACGTAGAGGATGCGATGTTCTAATGAGCCTCTTTGTCCATCACCGTTTGCTTCCCGAGAGCCTTACAAACTGCTACCTCGTGTATGACGATGCAAACCCTTCGGCGATACTCGTGAACCCCGGCGCCTTCGACGTATCATTGCTCCAGGCGGTGGAGAGCCGAAAACTCACGGTCGATGCCGTGCTGGTGACAAACTCGCGGCAGAAGCACACGGCAGGCATTCCCACGGTTCACCGAGTGTACGATCCAACGGTCTACCTTGCGCGTTCGGAGGATGCGCCGTGGCGGAGCGTTATTGTCGCCGACGAAACCCGCCTTACCGTGGGCGCAATGGAAATACTCACCGTAGCCGTACCGTCTTTGTCCATGGACTCGGTTCTGTTTGTGATCGAGAATTTGGCATTTGTAGGGGATCTACTCGGTGCGGGTACCGTGTACGACGACGTGGACGCCTTCGGCCGGGACTACGTGCTCCGGCAGATTCGGGATCTTGTTCTGACGATGAACCACGATACGGTCATTCTTCCGAGCCACGGCCCGCCGACGACCGTGGGAATAGAAGCTCGAGTAAATCCTGCCCTGCAACAAGTGCATCCTTGAGGTTCGAAGCATCGCCGTCGTCTGCCTGTAGCGCATCGCCGGCGCGTGGGGCGACCTGCGCTTCCAGCGGCTCAAAAAACTCACCCGTCGGCGGCGCCACAAACACCTGCGGGTTTTGGTTCGGCGGCACGGTGAGCTCGAGAGCATAGGCATGCAGGTACATCCGCGGTGCCGTACTCCGAGAATAGAGGGCGTCGCCCAGGATCGGGCACCTTAACTGCACCGAGTGCACGCGTAGCTGATGTGTTCGCCCGGTTATCGGGCGCCACGCGACAAGGCTGAGGTCGCCGAAAACGGCCAAAACTCGATACAGACTCTCCGACGGCTTCCCGCGGCGTGTCTCCCCTTCCGACGACTTCCCGGCGAGGCTCGTGCCCGCCAACGCGTCCCCACTGCGCCGATTGTTCTCCGAAATGTGTGGCGCGCGTGAATATGGCTCGAGCCGGAAACGCTTGCGGTTTTTTGGATCCCGGCTCATCCTGCCGCTCACGGATCCGGCACGGGGCCGTGGTATTCCGCTGCAAATCGATAGATACATCTTGCGGACCCGTCGGTCGCGAAACTGGCGGGCCATCTGCTCGTGAGC
Organism: uncultured Spirochaetales bacterium; assembly: GCA_964519835.1. Lineage (GTDB taxonomy): Bacteria > Spirochaetota > Spirochaetia > DSM-27196 > CAZFLD01 > CAZFLD01. The sequence continues at coordinate 21,411 of CAZFLD010000008.1, read as the reverse complement.
CAGGGGTGTCTTTGCCACGGCCATAACACCGGAAGTGTCTTTGTCCAGACGATGGACGATGCCCGGCCGAAGCGTTTCCTTGCCGAACGTGCCGGCAAGCCCTTCGATGTGCCTCAGAAGACCGTTTACCAGGGTGTTGTGGGTATTGCCCGCACCGGGGTGTACGACCAGCCCCGCCGGCTTATTGACAACAAGAGCAAGGTCGGTTTCCCACAGAATGTCAAAGTCGACGTCCTCGGCAACCAGGTCAACACGCTCAACCGGACCAATGGCACAGTACACACGGTCTCCGCCGTGGACGCGGTGCGAGAGCCGTGCCACAACGCCGTTGACCTCGATGTGGTCTGCTCGTTCTTTGATCTGGCTGCGAGTGATCCCTTTGATTGTACGGGTCAAGTACCGGTCCAGACGTTCGCCCTCCGGCGGGACTCCCTCTACGATCAAGTGGAGTTTATTCTCCAGGCGGCGTCTCCTCGAGGCCGAGTATATGGTCGAGCACTCCGATCCCGATGGACAGGATGAGGGCCGTGAGCAAGAGGCCCCCGCTTTCGTCACTGTCGAACGGCGGCGCTTCCGGGGGTGCAAAGAACCAAGGGGCGTAGAGTGGGTTTACAAAACCGGACTCGATGCTTTTGGCAACAAACCTTATGGGTCCATACAAAAACGAGGTGAACGCCAGAACAAGCGGAAAAGCCCCGATTGCGACTATCTCGCCCCGTCGCAAATCGTGCATCCACTGCTCGAATTCGTCGGCCTCATACGGCTCGGGACCCGCGTCTTCGGTTGGATCGGTGGCCTGGGCAAACAGGGGCGCCGGAGCAAAAAAAGGGGACGTGCACAACAATGCAGATAGCAGCACCAGGCAAATCGGCCGTTTCACGGAGTTCCCCGAGGACCAAAAATGGCCGTTCCAATCCGTAGCATGGTCGCTCCCTCCGCAATTGCGGCCTCAAAGTCGTTGCTCATTCCCATCGATAGTGTATCAAAGCCGGCGGGCATGGTGGGTAACAGCCTCTCGAACGAGTCAAACAGCATGGCGAAGGACCGGTGTACCGCCGGCGCATCACCGTCTGGGACAAATGGCGCCATTGTCATAAGTCCACGCAGAGCGAGTCCTCCACCGTTTGTGATCTTCTCGGCCAGCGCCGGAATCTCCGCGTGGTCGCGTACTCCCGACTTTGCCTCTTCACCGGAGGTGTTTACCTCGATGAGCACGTTGATAAGGCGATCATGCCCCGTTTCAGTTGCGCGACGGGAGAGCGCCTGCACGGTAGATGCCTTATCGATAGAGTGGATCCAAGAGAAAACCTCCGTGGCCGTCTTGGACTTGTTGCGCTGTATGTGGCCAATGCCGTGAAGCACCGTGTCCGCCGGAAGCCGCGGCGCCTTCTCGGAGGCCTCGGCAACACGGTTTTCGCCGAAGTGCCTCAGTCCGCAGTCGTAAGCCGCGAGAAGTTCTTCGACCGGACGGGTCTTACCCACAGCGACCAGAGTAAGCTCCTGTCCGGGCCTGCCCGCCCTTGCCTTTGCCACCTCTATTCGCTCGAGCACCGCGTCAATCCGCGTCGCCATGTTGTTGGCCATGGCTATGATTCTATTGCCCTAGGGCTTGTTCGTGAACCGCCCGTCAATCGATCTTTTTGTGATACGGCGCCAATGTGGGCCTCAAATCTGGCGTCCGACACGCCGTCCGCCTCCGCTCTCTGCGTCTTGACGCTGGTTCGCGCGCACCGTAGCTTATGAGTACGGCAAGAAACATTCGGCTGTTGTTTCCCACGTATTGGTACCCGGTGCAAATCAGGACTATTCACCGGAAATAGGGGCGGGCATCTTGAGCGGACCCGGTCTGATCCGCACCGGCAGTGCGCGGGTTGGATGACAACGCCGGCGGAAGGCGGGTCTACGGATCCGATATCAAAGAGGCAGAAAAATGAGCGAATTAAGTTGGACGGAGAGAAGGACCGCGACCTGGAAGACCAAAGTCGGCCTCGCGGAAATGCTAAAGGGTGGCGTGATCATGGATGTTGTCACTGCCGACCAAGCCCGGATCGCGGCGGACGCGGGGGCTCAGGCCGTCATGGCGTTGGAGCGTGTGCCTGCCGACATTCGAGCCCACGGCGGCGTTGCCCGCATGTCCGATCCCAAGATGATCGAAGAGATCAAGTCCGCGGTAAGCATTCCCGTTATGGCAAAATGCCGTATCGGCCACTTTGCCGAGGCCCAGGTCTTGCAGAGTCTTGGCGTGGACTTTATCGACGAGAGCGAGGTTCTGACGCCCGCCGACGAGCGCTACCACGTGGATAAGCACGCTTTTCGGGTGCCCTTTGTATGTGGATGCCGTGAGCTCGGCGAGGCGCTTCGCCGGATCGGCGAGGGCGCTGCAATGATCCGAACCAAGGGTGAAGCCGGCACGGGCGATATCGTTGAGGCCGTGCGCCACCTACGCGCGGTGAATGACGGTATCAAGCACCTGACGACAGTCCGCCCCGAAGAGCTCATGACAACGGCCAAAGAACTCGGCGCGCCGTACGATTTGGTTGTCGAAGTGTCCAATACCGGCCGGCTGCCGGTTCCGAACTTCTCCGCCGGGGGTGTGGCGATTCCGGCCGATGCCGCGCTTATGCGCCAACTCGGGGCCGAGGCCGTGTTTGTCGGGTCGGGCATCTTCAAGTCGGAAAACCCCGAGAAGCGGGCCCGTGCGATTGTGGACGCTACGGCTCACTTTGACGATCCGGACACGGTCGCGCGGGTTTCCTACGATCTCGGCGGACCAATGACCGGCATAAACGTCGGGAGTCTCGAGGAAACGGAGCGACTGGCGGTTCGCGGCTGGTAATCACCACTCTTGACCATAGGGATACTCTCATTTCAAGGCGACTTCGAACGCCATAGGTACTTGCTCGAGTCGCTTGGCGTACGGACAACCTATGTTCGCCGGCCCAAGGACGTTGTTGTCGGTAAGAGCCGCGTCGTGGATGGACTTGTGATCCCCGGTGGGGAAAGCACAACGATCTCCAAGCTTATGGACCGTTTTGGAATTTCCGAGGCCGTCCGCATCGCTGTTGCCGACGGAATGGGAGTGCTCGGGACCTGTGCCGGCGCCATTCTGCTCGCCACCGAGGTTCACAATCACGAGTTCGCGCCGGATACGCCCCGCCCCCTGGAGCTTCTAGACATCGGTGTCGAACGAAACGCCTACGGCCGGCAGCTCGATAGCTTTGAGGCGGAGATACGCCGCCTCCACACCGAGGCCGACGCTGCTCCGGTCATGGGTGTCTTTATTCGCGCGCCGAAAATCACGCGTGTCGGCAACGGCGTCGAAGTCCTGGGCGAGTTCGAAAGCTCTCCGGTCTGGGTTGCTCGCGATAAGATGGTTGCGGCCACGTTCCACCCGGAGCTGATTGGCGAGGCGCGCGTTCACCGTTTTTTTCTCGACCGGCTTTAGGAGGGCTAAGCGCGTCCCTGCCCTACCAGCTCAGCGCTTCCTCCGGAAAGTCGGTAAGGTCATGGCAGATCCAATCGGCGCCTTTGAGCTCGGCTGCGGCAAAACTGCTTGTGATTCCCACACAACGAGTTCCCGCTTCCTTGGCCGCCTTCACCCCGTTTACCGCGTCCTCTACCACCAGGCAATCCCGTGGCGAGAGACCCAAGAGCACGGCGGCGCGAAGGTAGATGTCCGGGGACGGCTTTTTGCGGGCTACGTCCAGGCCGTTTATCAGGACGTCGAAGGCGCCGGCACCGAGGTCGATTTCCCCGAGCGTCGACTCCATTTTTCGCCGGTCGGCGCTGGTTGCAAGCGCTACGGCAAACCCACGATCCCGAACCTTTTGGACTAGTTCTTTCGCCCCGGGTAGCGGCGCGAGCTTCCCACGGATGATCTCATCGTAGATGTCGTACGTGCGTGCCTTGTCGACTTCAAGGTCCAGCTCAACGCCGAACTTCTCCGCGACACCCGAGAGATATCGGTCCTCTCCAGCACCTACAAACGGCGCGAAATCGGCGCGCTGAACCGCGACGCCTTTCTCGGCGAACATCCGGGCGGCGGCTGCGGCAATAAAAGGCTCAGAGTCCACGAGAACCCCGTCCATGTCGAACACCACGCCCCTAAGGCGAGTGCGAAGATCAGGCATGTGTTTCTCCCCCGGGCTGTCGATTTTTGGTCTATACTTCCCGCGATCGATTGTACCCTACAAAGTCGATAAGTACGTTTATTGATTTTTCGTCAACACTTAATCCATCGATGATTTTCGAGAATCGATCCATGTATTGATCGATAAGCTCGTCGAGGCGCGCCTCGATCTCCAACCGGTTATACACGCGCCTTACGGCGTCAACGCCGCCGTTGGAACCAAATGCCGCATCGAGGTCCGCGCGGGCCGACTCGTCGGCGACGTCGTACAGTAACCGGCGAATCACGGTCTTTTTGTTTTCCTCGATATCACTGCCCACCGGTTTCCCTGTTGTAGACGCGTCTCCAAAAAGTCCGATTTTGTCGTCGATGAGCTGAAACACAATACCGAGCTGCTCGCCGGCTTCCGCGAGCGACTCTTTGAGCGATGTGTCGGCGCCGGCGCAGGCCGCTCCGACGGCCAACGGCAGCGCGATTGTGTAGCGGCCGGTCTTATACCGGTACACGGTGAGGATCTCGTCGATGCTTGGTTCGCTCTCGAGCAGTCCGTTGGCCACGTCACTCATTTGGGCAAAACCGGTCTTTGCGATTTCCGTCGCCACCAGGCTCACAATTTCAGGCCCACCCGCAGACAACACCTCAAATGCCAGTTCATTCGCGACGTCGCCGACGCAAATTGCCATCGAATAGCCGAAGTGCAGCGCGTCGGCGGTGCCCCGGTCCTCGGCAATTCGCGCGTAGCGCTCGTGGATTGACGGCTGACCGCGGCGGGTGGCGTCGCGATCCATGATGTCGTCGTGGATCAGCAAAAACGATTGCAGTAGCTCGAGCGCCGCCGCTACCGGGACCACGGTGCTCCGGTCCGCGCCGTAGGCCAAGTCAAAGCCCAGACAGGCCAATGAGCCACGAAGCATTTTTCCTGCACTGGTATAGTCTTGAAGCATATCCAGCGCAGCGGTTGCCCACGGACTTGTGGTGTCGAAATGGCCACGGGCATCGGCAAGATAGGAGTCGAGGAACTCGACGATGGCCTGCCTGCGGTCGTTCACGTACTCTTTGATCACGAGGCCAAGCTCCGGCGAGGCCGTAATGAAAGCGATAGGGCATGAAATAGGATCACGGTCCTCGGCGGCTTGATCTTGTTTTCATACACCCGATAGGGGTTTTCGCCGATTTTCTTCGCCGTCCACTTGTACATATCGGCGGCCGTTTTGATCGGGACCAAGTAGCGCTTTGGAATATACCGATAGCCTTCCTCGGCCTTGGCCTGCCAGGTCCTGTAGCGCTCGAGCTGAGCTTGAACAAACGTCTCGAACTCGGAGCCGTGTTGCCTGGCGGTCTCCTCATGAAGGTTCGGCAAGCTCGTCTCCCCGATCGGCAAATAGATCCGTCCGAGGTGATTGTCCTCGGCAATGTCGCGAACGAAGTTGATGTACTGCATCGCCCTGCCCTGCATGGCGGCCGCAGCAAACGCGGCCTCCGGCAGGCCGAGAATTCGGCTCATAAAAAGCCCTATCACCTCCGCCGATCCGTAGGTGTACTCCAGGGCTTCTTCGAGAGTTTGATGTACCGATTTATGAAGATCGAGGTCCATGGAGTGGAAAAACCCCTCCACCCACTCGTCTTCAAAAGCTCTTTGTTGCTTGAGCTCGACAAAACCGTCGACTATCGGGTCGTTGGCGGGTTCGCCGGCGGCGGCCCGGCGGTAGCGCGCCACAAAGTCGTGGAACTCCCGCGTTTGCTGGGGTACCGCGTCGACAAAATCATCGGCCACCCGGACAAACCCGTATAAGAGAAAAACATCTCGCCGTACGTGGTTGGGAAAAAAGAGACTCGAGTTGAAATAGGTTTTACTTCCGTTCTTGAACGCTTCGTAATGTGCCTTGTCGACCTGCATGATTCCTTTGCTTGTGTTTGCTACGCCGCGAAAGATACATCTTTACAACCTGAGTCGTCACCACGTGCGTTCTCCGCCGAGTTGAATTGGTTTCAGCCGCACAGTTTTGCTCTTGCGTGGAATTCGGTAATAAAAATCCAGAGTTACTCGGGATAGGGACGTATTTGGCTCGAGCGCCGTCCGTATTGTTTTGGTAACGTCAGAATAGGTGGTAGGTTTAGTCATTATTGCTTCTGTTTCGCGTGGCTTTTTTTGTGTCGAAAGCTATTTGCCTATTATTTCCGTTATTCCGCGCGAATGGATAATTGACACGATTTCGCATCGGCTATAGATTACGGGATCGAAGGGGATACTGTATTCCCGACCGCCGGCTCAAGGAGAAAAAATGGCGCTCAAACAAAAAACTGCCGCCGAAGTCATTGTGGATATCATCCAACAGGAAGGCATCGAATACATATTTGGCTTACCGGGGGGCGCAGCCATCCCAATCTTCGACGCATTGGTCGATTCGTCCGTCAAGCTGGTTCTTACACGTCATGAACAAGGCGCGGCCCACATGGCGGACGGATACGCGCGTTCGAGCGGCAAACCGGCGGTTGTGCTTGTAACTTCCGGGCCGGGAGCGACCAACACGATCACGGGAATACTAACCGCCCAAATGGACTCCGTACCTATGGTTATCATCTGCGGGCAGCAGACCACGTTTAACCTCGGGCTCGACGCGTTCCAAGAGGCGGACGTCTCGGGAATTTCCTTCCCGGTAGTTAAGCACTCGTATCTGATCAAGGACGCCAAAGACACCGCGCGCATCCTTCGAGAGGCGTTTTTCCTTTCGCAGACCGGGCGCCCGGGTCCCGTGCTTGTTGATGTGCCGAAGGACGTCTCTAGCGCTTTTGTGACAGTGGATTACAACGAAGAGTTTCACCTTCCGGGTTACCAGGTGCCCGTAGAAGGAGATACCGAGTCCGTCGAAGAGGCGGCGCGCCTCCTCGAACAAGCCAAAAAGCCGGTCTTTTTGGTGGGGCATGGAGCCGTTATCTCCGGTGCCGAGCGTGCGGTTATGCACCTCGCGGAGAAACTGCAGATTCCCGTGACTAACACCCTCCTCGGGAAGGGCTGTTTCCCCGAGACCCACCCCTTGAGTCTCGGCATGCTCGGCATGCACGGAACGGCGTATGCCAATTTGGCGGTGAATAACTGTGACTTGATTATGTCCATCGGGTCCCGCTGGGACGACCGGATTATCGGCAAGCCTGATGTTTTCTGCTCTAATGCCAAGAAAATCCACATTGACATCGACCCCGCGGAGTTTAACAAGGTCATCAACGTTGACTGTTCAATCTTGGGAGACGCGCGTCACGTTGTGGAGGCAGTTACCGCGGTGGCAAATCGCGGAGACACGACAGAGTGGCTGGATCAGATCAAGCGGTGGAAACAGCTCCACCCACTCAAGTACAAAAAAGCGGGCAAGCTCAAGGCGCAGCACGCTATCGAGGAGATCTATAAGCAGACCGACGGTAACGCGATTGTTGCGGTAGATGTTGGCCAGCACCAGATGTGGGCCGCGCAATTCTATCTCACCGACCATCGGTTCCACTGGATCTCATCGGGCGGAGCCGGAACCATGGGTTTTGGCTTTCCCGCGGCGATCGGCGCGCAGCTGGCCAATCCCGACAAGACCGTCGTCGCGATAGTCGGCGACGGCGGGTTCCAGATGACGTTGAGCGAGCTCGCCACCGCGGTGATCAACAAGCTCCCCATCAAAATTTTGATCATCAACAACCACTATCTGGGCATGGTGCGCCAGTGGCAGCACCTGTTTTACGATAACCGCCTCTCCGGCGTCGACATGGAGGGAAACCCGAACTTTGTGAAACTCGCCGAGGCGTATGGAGCCAAGGGGATTCGCATAAAGCGAAGCGCCGATGTGAAACGTATGATCGCCGCAGCCATGGAGTACAACGATGGGCCCTGCGTCATCGACGTCGAAGTGGAGAAAGAAGATAACGTGTACCCGATGATTCCCTCAGGCGCAGCATTGTCCGACATGATTCTCGAACCACCAAAGACGCGACTCGCAAAACCGATAGGGAGCACGTAATGTCAACAGCAACAGTTAAAATGGACGCAGCCGCAGCCGGCAATGCCGAGGCCGTCGAACCAAAACACACAATCAGCCTGTTTGTAGCCAACAAACCGGGTGCTCTTATCCGGATCGCCCTGGTATTCGCACGGAGGGGATACAACATCGACAGCTTGATCGTGTCGCCGGCAAGCGATCCGGACTTTTCCGTGATGAACATCGTTGCCCGGGGAGCAAAAAAGGTTCTGGACCAGATTCTCAAGCAGCTCAACAAGCTGGTAGACGTTGTCCACGCTTCGGACCGGACCGGAGAGGACATCATCCAGCGTGAGTTTGCGCTCCTCAAAATTCACTGTGATATCGAATACCGGTCCGAAGTGGTTCAATTGGCACATGCCTTGGACTGTGGTATCGTCGACCTTGGCGCAAATTACGTCATGTTGCAGGTAGCCGGCGAGACCGAACGCCTCGACGGAATCCAACGCACCTTCGATCGCTTTGGTATGCTCGAAATGATCCGCACCGGTAAAGTCTTTATGGTGCGTGGCGAACAGCAGACCGCCTAGCGCGGCAACGACGGCCAAAGAGCCGAAGATAGGCAGAACCAAAGACAGGCAAAAATAGCCATGGTATTGCCATAGTATTGAGAGAAGGACGTCACTGTCGGATACCGCGCCGGCGAGC
>CAZFLD010000008.1:10265-12518 GCA_964519835.1 uncultured Spirochaetales bacterium | reverse complement strand
GTATTGCCATAGTATTGAGAGAAGGACGTCACTGTCGGATACCGCGCCGGCGAGCACGGTTACGGGCCTGCAAGAGGCGAATAGCGCCCGCACGAGGACACACAGCATGAGCAGCAACCTTTTTTACCGAGTGTGGGACCTGCACAAGGTCCGCACCCTCGACACGGGTCAAGATCAACTTTTTATCGGCCTCCACTTGATCCACGAAGTTACCTCTCCGCAGGCATTTCACATGCTCGAAGAGCGGGATCTTCACGTGCTTTACCCCGAGAGGACCTTCGCTACGGTGGACCACATCGTGCCGACGTCGGGGCAGGAGCGACCGTTTGCGGATCCCCTGGCCGAAGCGATGATCAAAGCCCTGGAGGACAACACCAAAAAGCACGGTATCGAGTACTTTGGCCTTTCGACGGACCACCAAGGGATCGTCCACATTATCGGTCCTGAGCTCGGATTGACGCAGCCCGGCATGACCGTGGCCTGTGGCGACTCCCACACCTCGACCCACGGCGCTTTTGGGGCCATCGCCTTTGGTATCGGCACCTCGCAAATTCGGGACGTGCTTGCCACTCAGTGTATGGCCCTATCCAAGCCCAAGGTGCGAAAGATCGAGGTTAACGGATCTCTCGGGCCGGGGCTTTACGCCAAAGACATTATACTCCGGATTATTGCCGAGCTCGGCGTAAACGGCGGAATTGGTTACGCCTACGAGTACAACGGCAGTGCCGTCCACGAGCTCTCTATGGAAGCGCGGATGACCATTTGCAACATGAGCATCGAGGGCGGTGCGCGTGTCGGCTACGTAAACCCCGACCAAACCACCTTCAACTACATCAAGGGCCGACCCTACGCTCCGAAGGGCGAGGGGTTTGAGCGGGCCAAGGAGTTCTGGGGCGCCCTCGCCTCCTCCGCCGACGCTGAGTACGACGACGTCTACACGCTGGACGCCGGCTCCTTGGAGCCGATGGTCACTTGGGGCATAAATCCCGGGCAAGCACTTGGTGTGAACGACGCCACACCGGATCCGGCCGCATTGCCGGATGCCGCGCAAAAAGTCGCTGAGAAGGCGTACGAACACATGAAATTTAAGCCCGGTGACACGGTACGCGGTAAAAAAATCGATGTTGCGTTTATCGGGTCGTGTACAAACGGACGGATTAGCGATCTGCGGGAGGCGGCAAGGATAGCGCGCGGGCGCACGGTTGCATCCGGTGTCAAGGCGTTTGTCGTGCCCGGCTCCAAACAAGTTGCGCGGCAGGCGGAGGCCGAGGGTCTGCCTGCCGTGTTCGAAAGTGCCGGGTTCGAGTGGCGTGGCGCCGGATGCTCCATGTGCCTGGCCATGAACCCGGACAAGCTCGAGGGAGATCAGCTCTGCGCAAGCTCGTCGAACCGTAATTTTATCGGTCGCCAGGGTTCGCCCACGGGAAGAACACTTCTTATGAGTCCCGCGATGGTTGCCGCGGCGGCGGTGTCCGGGGAAGTCATCGATGTGCGTGAGCTTGTCGGCTAGCGGATAGGGAGGCGTAGTAATGGAACGAGTTGTGGGCACTGCAGTGCCGATTCCCGGAAACGACATCGATACGGACCAGATTATTCCTGCACGATTTATGAAGTGCGTCACCTTCGACGGTCTCGGCGAGTATGCCTTCTACGACGCTCGGTACCACGCAAACGGCTCTCACAAAGTGCACCCGTTGAACGACAAGCGCTTTGATGGCGCGTCGGTTCTCTTGGTGAACAAAAATTTCGGTTGTGGGTCATCGCGAGAACATGCACCCCAGGCATTGGCGCGCGTCGGCATCAAGGCCGTTATCGGCGAGTCATTTGCCGAGATCTTCGCCGGCAATTGCACCGCCATGGGCATTCCTACGGCTACCGTGCCGCAAGACCAGATCGAGAAGCTTATGGCGATGGTAGAATCAAACCCGTCCACGTCAATAAAACTGGATGTCAAGGCGGAGACGTTGCGGGCCGGTTCGGAATCCGTGCGGGTGGAAATGGCGCCGGCATACCGGAGCGCCATACTTGCCGACACGTGGGACTCCACCGCCCTCCTCCTTTCGGGCCTAGAGCATATCAAGACGACCGCCGACCGCATCCCGTACCTGCACGGCTTTAGCGCGTAGGGCGTACACACCGGCGATCAGCCCCGCCGACAGCCACGGGATGCGCCGGCGCACGATCCGCAGCGGCAACCAGACGGAAATCGCGTTCCTGCTGGACATCCTGGACGGCGTGGACCTGCGTCCGCTG
>CAZFLD010000008.1:0-10255 GCA_964519835.1 uncultured Spirochaetales bacterium | reverse complement strand
GATCAGCCCCGCCGACAGCCCGGCTTCACGGCGGAGTGACGCCGGCCGGTGCGGACCTAATCAATCAGCGCGAGGAGAAAAAAATGTCCGACAACCTGAATCGAATCAGCAAAACAATGACCAAAGGCGTTTCGCGCACACCAAACAGGGCAATGCTTCGTGCGGTCGGCTTCAACGACGAAGATTTTGACAAGCCCATCGTCGGGCTTGCGAGTGCCGCAAGTGACGTGTCCCCCTGTAACGTGCACCTCGACGATATAGCGCTTATTAGCAAAAACAGGCTTCGCGAAATCGGTGCAATGCCGATGTCCTTCAACACCTTTGTTGTTACAGACGGTGAGGCGATGGGCCACGAAGGAATGAAGGCCTCTCTGGTGAGTCGAGACACAATTGCCGACGTGATCGAGCTCGTGGCCCGCGGCCATCAAATGGACGCGCTTATCGGTATAGGCGGTTGTGACAAAACAATCCCCGGCACGGTGATGGGCCTTATCCGCTTGGACGTGCCGAGCATTTTTGTCTACGGCGGGACCATCCGCGCCGGACACTACGGTGATAAAAAAGTAGACATCGTGAGTGCTTTTGAGGCCGTTGGCGCCTACAGCGCCGGAAAAATCAGCGAAGAGGAGCGCCACGGCATCGAGCGCGCCGCCTGTCCCGGCCCCGGCGCCTGTGGTGGTATGTACACGGCAAACACAATGGCCTCCGCAATGGAGGCTATTGGCATCAGTCCGCCGGGAAGCGCCTCGGTGCCCGCCGATGCGCCCGAACGGAACGAGGTCATGGTCCGGGCCGCGGATCTGCTGCACGAGCTGGTCAAAAACGACATCCGGCCATCCCACATCATTACCAAAAATGCGGTTGAGAATGCAATGCGCGTCGCAATGGCCCTGGGCGGCTCCACCAACATGGTTCTTCACCTTCTGGCGTTGGCTCACGAGGCGGAGGTGCCCTTAACAATCGACGAGTTCAACGCGTTTTCCGACACCACCCCCATTGTCTGCGACATGAAGCCGGCCGGACGCTACGTCATGGAAGATCTCTACGAAGTCGGTGGTGTGCAGATGGTCATGAAAATGCTCCTCGATCGCGGTCTTCTTCACGGCGACTGCCTAACCTGCACGGGCAAAACGGTGGCTGAAAACTTGGCCTCGGTTGAGGTCAAGCTCGTTGGGCAGGACGTGGTACACAGCTTCGAGAGTCCCGAAAAGTCCACGGGACCGATTGTGATCCTCAAGGGCAACCTGAGCCCGGAAGGCGCCGTCCTAAAGACCTGTGGCTTATCGGAGGTTGTCCACACCGGCCCGGCGCGAGTTTTTTCAAACGAAGAGGAAGCGCTCGAGGCTATCCTAAACGATGGGGTAAAAAAGGGCGACGTGGTGGTGATTCGCTACGAGGGACCAAAAGGTGGTCCCGGCATGCGGGAAATGCTCGCGCCAACCGCGGCAATTGCCGGCGCGGGGCTCCTGCACGATGTAGCGCTTATTACGGACGGGCGATTCTCGGGCGGCAGCCACGGCATGGTTGTTGGCCACGTTGCTCCGGAGGCCCAAGTAGGCGGCCCGATCGCGCTGGTCAATGACGGCGATATGGTTACCATCAACAGTCACAAAAAAGAGCTTTCGGTCGATGTAAGTGACGAAGAGTTCGCCAGGCGAAAGGAATCCTGGAAGCCGCGGCAGATTCCGTACAAGCGGGGCGCGTTGGTCAAGTATGCGCAGCTTGTTTCGTCGGCGTCCACGGGAGCCGTGACGAGTTAGTTCGGCGTCGCTGGGGCCGCGGTGATGAAGAGCCTCTCGCGCCGCCTACCGCCTACACGGCCAGCAGAAACGGGACCGCCGCCCGGGGCAGCTCCACGCGGGCTCCGGATAGCACCATCTCGCGAAATTCCCTTGCCTCGCCTTTTGACCGGCCACTGCCCCGGATCTGTCGAATAAGGCGGTTGTACTCGATCCACTCAGAGGTAATTTCCTCGTCGTTGGCGTCGATCACGTGGTAGTAGTACTCAACGGGGCCGGACCCGCTTTCTTTAAACCAGCGCCCGGCTTCCATACAATAATAGTACCTTGGCCCGCCCGGGCGGACAATCGAAATTTGGAGGTTCCTGTGCGTGACAAGAGCCGCCGTGTTCCGACGTTTCCGACGGGGCCACGTAATGGTCGCGCCTCGAGGAGATGGGAAGCGACAGGATTCCACGGTAGCGAGAGGCTTCCAAAGCAGGCGACGGCAAGTCACAAAAAAGGCCCGCACCAAAAGCGGGCTTTCAGACCCGGGATGTCCGGGCCATTAATCTTTGTCCTGTAGGGACTAATTTGGGCGGTAGTGGACTCGAACCACCGACCCCATGCATGTCAAGCATGTACTCTAACCAGCTGAGCTAACCGCCCCTATCTGCCGAGAGACATTAGGATTCTCTCCAACACCTTTTTCCTATCGAGAGGCTTAACTATATAGTTTTTGGCCCCCATCAGCAAGGACTTCTTGACCAAATCCTGCTTGCCAAGGGCGCTGATCATGACGACTTTTGCTTCTTTGTCGAACTCGATGATCTTTTCGAGGGCCGCGACGCCGTCCATGTTCGGCATGGTAATGTCCATTGTCACAAGATCCACGTTTGGGTGGAGTTCCTTGTACTTCTCTACGGCTTCCACGCCGTCCGCCGCTGTTGCCACGACATCAAAACCTTCGGAGGTCAGAATCTGGCTTATCTGTTTTGTTACGAACATGGAGTCGTCAACAACCAGGACTCGGTACGGTTTGCCCTCGGGACTCAAGCCCTGCGCATCTCGTTCGTTGATACTTGGAAAATCCTGCTTTGTCTTCATGCCTACGCACGCTCCCGTACGGCCACATTGATTTCGATCTTGCCCTGCGGCATTTCCATTGGGACGATCAGCGCCTCGACCTTTAATCCGGAATCGGAGATTTCCATATTGTCACCGGTAAAGATCGCAGGCGGCGTGAGATCGAACTTGAAGCCGAGGTTATGGAGCTTGGTTACCGCTTGACCGGTAATCATGTTCGCAAGCTCGGTAATCGTTGCCTTGCCCATATCGTTTAGAGTATCGATCGGTTCCATTTCCATAGATTGAAGCATGGCCGACGCAACTCCGATGGCGGTTGTCTTGCTCATGTCGAACAGCACCCGACCCTCAACGTCGCCGGCAAGTCCGATGATTGCGGCCACGCCTAATACCGGCATTGATGTCGACTTGAGGTACAACTCACCCCTTTGAATATCGGTTTGTAGTACTTCCTTGAGTACACTAAATGCGGACTCGACAAATGGATTGATGTACTCAACTCTCATTAGACCAGACTCCTTCGGTCGATTTGTTTTTATAAGCAGCAGCTATGCTTTTTTGTACGCACTTAGTGACGCGGATTCGATTGGCAGCCACCGATCCGTGTTCAACGACTCGTTGTGGCCGACGATAACAATACCACCGCTTTTTAGTTTTTCCGTGATCTCGGCCAACATACGCTCCTGATTTTCTACGGTCAAAAACGACAGGATGTCACGGGCGACCACGATGTCTACATCCGGTGAGTTCGTGCCGTTTACTACATCGTGATACTCAAAGAGAATCTGCTCTTTGACGTCCTGCTTAACAGATGTGCCGTTTTTGCCTTCCACGACATAGGGTTCGAGGTATGATGGAATCTGTTCGGCCGAGAAGACCAGGTTTGGGGCATTTGATATTGCAAGCAGGTCTTTGTCTTCGGCCCAAATGCGAATCCGTTTGTCGGGGTACGTCTTCTGAAGGAGTGCGGCCAGACTGTAGGTCTCGTATCCTTTCCCGCATCCGGGGTTCAGGACGTTAAGCAAGGGGCCCTCGACGGTGGGAAGAACCTCCGTAATGCGGGCGGCGTACTCATCACTCCAGAATCGGCCGGTAAACGGCGAATAAAAGGGGGAGAGAAACTCGTCCGCGTCCGATTTCTGAGTAATCTGCGAATTTGCGGCACCGCGAGATGCCTGCCAGTCCTGGAAACGATCGGCTACCCAGCGTTCGTTTATAGGCGAGGCGTGGAAGTCGGCAAACGTTGCGAGGGTGTCGTAGATAAAGTGGAGATTTGTCGAGGCCGGACCGACGTCCCGATCGGCTCCCTGGCCGGACACGACTGCTGCGGCAGGCTCCTGGCCCGCCGCGGGCGCGGGTGCCTCCATGTCTACGGACTCGCCACGTCCGGATTCCGGTTCGGCGTGTGATTCTTTGCCAAAGATGCGCTCGGTATCGAGGATAATGTAAAGGCGGCCGTCGTTTTCTACCACGCCGCTTATGAACTTGATATTGATGTCACCAAAGATAGGGTGAGGCGGTTGGATTGTCTTTGATGATATTCCAACCACTTTGTCGATTGAGTCCACGATGATGCCGATCAGATTCTGATCGAGGCGAAGAATCAGACCATCCTGCACCTCTTTTTTTTGATCCGGAATGGGAAGGTGAAACATCTTTCGCAAATCCAGAATCGATATGATATCGCCCCGCAAATTGTACACGCCGGAGACAAAACTCGGCGTGTTGGGAACGTAGGTGAAGCTTGTAAACTTCGCAATCTCCTTCACCTTCATGATGTCGATGCCGTAGTCCTTCCCGCCAAGAGAGAAAGTCACCATCTTGAAGTCGACCACGTCGACCCGTTCCGTCTGCTCGGAGCCGAGGCCCGCGTTAATTCCTCTCTGCACCCGGCCGCCGCGGCCACCGACCGATGTTTTTGCCTCATCAACTGTCGACATTGTTCCTTGCCTATCTTGATCTATTTGGGCCGAATTGTAGTTTCACGTTGTTTTCGAAGCTCCATCTCTCGCTGGAGACCAAGCTCCAACAGCTGACTAACGTCGATAATCAATGAAACTGAGCCGTCACCCGTGATGTTTGCTCCTGCTATGCCGGGAGCGTTAGTATAGTGGTCCCGCAACGGCTTGATAACCACATCTTCCTCTCCGATTAACTGGTCCACAATCAAGCCCATCTTTTTGTCGCCACTTCCTACGATAACGACAAAATAGTAATCTCGCGCCTCGTCACCCGGAATCTTGAACAGCCTATTCAGGCGCAAGAGAGACACTACGTCTTCGCGCACATTAAAGACTTCGTAGTTGTCGATCATTTTGATCTCGGAGGGCTTGATTCTATGGCTGTCGAGCACCGAAGTGATCGGGATGGCGTAGGTTTCCTCGCCTACCTTGACAAGAAGCCCTTGGATGATCGCCAACGTGAGTGGAATTTTGATAGTAAACGTTGTACCGATGCCACGCTCCGACCACACGGACACGGTACCGTTGAGCTTTTCGATCTGGCGTTTGACCACATCCAGGCCGACGCCACGACCGGAGATATCTGTAACCTTTTTTGCCGTGGAAAATCCGGCGTCAAAAATCAGGTTAAACGCCTCCACGTCCGAAAGCGCCTTACTAGGATGAATCACCCCACGCTCCACAGCCTTGGTACGGATCGAATCGACATCGATGCCGTGACCGTCGTCTGATATCTCGATGAGGATCATGTTCCCCTCGTTGCCGGCCTTGAGTCGAACTGTTCCCTCTTCGGGTTTTCCGTTTTCGGCACGCTCCGCCGGGGCTTCGATTCCGTGATCCATCGAGTTCCGGACGCAGTGAATCAGCGGGTCGAGAAGATCCTCGATTACGGATTTGTCAAGCTCCGTGTCCTCGCCCTCGATTTCCAGCGTTACTTTGCGCTTTAGCGACCGCGAAAGATCCCGGACCAGGCGCGGAAACCGCGAGAATATCTGCTTTATCGGCACCATCCGAATGCGCATGACGCCTTCCTGGAGCTCGCTTGTAATACGACCGAGGTTCTGGGCCGTGTTCCTGAACTTGGCGATCCCGTTTTTTAGTACACCCTCGAAGCCGTCGAAGATGCTGTACATCTTACCAAAGCGGGTCGAAATCTCTCGCCTGACCTCTTTGATGGACGCACCGGCCTGGATCTTCTCCAGGTACTCGGGCAATGAGTCAAAGAGGGCGCGAAGTGTCTCCCTATAATCGTTCTCCGCCGATTGGAGGAGTGTGAGCGCCTCGGCGAACTGGTTGGTAACCTGATTAAAGCCGGCCTTGTTGATTACCGTCTCGCTCACCAGATTGAGCAGGTCGTCGATTCTCCTGCTATCAACACGCAGTACGGAACCTACAGAGTGCTTCTCTTCTCGGTGTTCGACCGGCGCCTTCTCGTCGGCGGGCGGTGGTGTTGCGTGCAGTTCCTCGTGGGCGGGAGCGGCCTGTTCGCCGGCGGGCGTACTATCGGCTGCCGGTGCCTTTGTCGCGGGAGGGGCTGCAGCGGCGGGCGCCGCTTTTGCGCTACTCACGGGCGACAATTGCCGTGCCGGCTCGTCTTGTATCGTTGCCCGACCCCGAGGCTGTTCATGAACAAGCTCAACCGGCTCCACAGTGGCCCCGAGCGTTACATCGGAGATTTCCACGGAGCTTTGGAGCCGAGACGGATCAAGGTCTCCGGCTACGAAGTAGACAACTTCGGGATGGAAAACGTCTTCGTAGAGATCATCGAAGTCGGGAATTGTCTTTAGTACCGTGCCGACCGCCTTTAACGCGGCGAACACTTGGATACCACCAACCGTGTTCATTGGATTGGATTCGTCAAAGCGGACGACTACCCGGAACAACGGGTTGCCGTCGGCGGCTTCACCAAGCTCCAACTCGTCGTACTCAGAAAGGCCGGTTTCCGCCGCCCCTTCCTTCGGGCCGATTTCCTTGTTTGCCGCTTCCGGTTCCGCTTGTGATTGCGCGTAAGGTTCTTGTGCCGACGTTTCACGGCCAATCTGGGCGGCCAGGCTGCGTTGTAAGTGCGAAATATCGCCGGAGTATGCCGAGCCCTGTTTGCGGGCGGCAAGCATTTCTTTAATTGTGTCGAGGGCGGACAGGAAGACGTCTATGAGCTCACTATCGGGCGTGACTTTTCCGCTGCGTATTTCGTCGAAGACATCCTCAATGAGGTGCGTGAAGCCGGTAAGCTCGTCCATTTGCACCGTCGCGGACGCGCCTTTCAGCGTGTGAGCCGCCCGAAAGATTTCGTTTATTGCATCGAGATTTGTCGGTTCGTTCTCGAGGACAAGAATGTTTTGCTCGAGCGCATCTACTTGCAGGTCTGCCTCGGAAAAGTAGTCCTTTAAGAGCTCTTCATTTGCGGGGTCCAGATAGTCGCTCATAGTTGCCCAAGTGTCATACAAAAAAGGCTGCCCCGTCAATGAGGCAGCCTGTAATCCTATAGGACGTTATTTGGAACTAACCGTTGTCGTCCGTTCCATTACCGTCTTCTTCGGGGTCCTGATAGATCTTGAGGCGCTCGAGATAGCGAAGCACCTGCAGGTCACCAAGGCGTCGAAGCTCAGCCTGGCGCCGCGCCTGCTCACGCTCGGTAAGAATGCCCCACACCGCTTCGTCGTCGATGTCCCGGTCCAAGTCCAAAACAGCCTGGTCGTAGGTTACGTAGATGTCCTTTACGTAGGTCACAAAGTCGCCACCGACCATCGCTGCATCGCGATAGACACGAAGCCCGATAAGCTTGCGGAGCGGCGACAGGTTGGGATACTGCGGAAAGCGCTGGAGCTCCCGGTTACGAACTTCAGAGATGTAGTTTGGGTTGTCCCACTGAAGGGTTCGCCAGCCGTCGAAGTTGAGATAACCCATAAAAATCTCGTGATCGACGTTGTTCTCGTCCCTCAGGATAATGCTGAATCCGTGAGGAAAATTGAGGCCGTTTACGTTGACACGGACGCTTTTCAAAACACCGACGTTTTTGACAACACCGTAGCCAAGAAACTTGTCTCCAAGTCCGCGCTCCATGCCGTCGACGCCTTCAACCGGAAGCTCATCGCGGGAAACCACCTGGAGGCGGGTAACCTGAACGTCTTCACCGGCGCTATTCTGAACGGTTTCCTCGACGGGACGAGTAGGATCGGCATAGGCGGGAATCTCGAACGGGGGTCGAACAAGGGCCCACGAGTTGTAGGGCTCGGTTGGAAACATAACACGAATGCCCAAAACGGTCTCACCGGCGTAGCGACGGGCATTCTGGTTAACCGGAGCCGGCATAACCATGGAATTGCCGACCGTGTCGACAAACTGGGACGACGATGCAAGGACCACCTCCCAGTTCCGAAGAAAAAGCGAAGTTTTCATCTCATCGAGTTGCTCGACGCTGAAACTCGAACCCGCTACCGTCCTGAAGTCGAGGAGCGTAGCCTCGTGGTTGACCGGTTCGTCCGCGGGGAAGTCTGCAATAAGCTCGGCGAAGTCGATGAGTTTGACCGGCTGATTGTTGCCCTGGCCGTTAATCTGCGTAAACGCAACACCGACCACCAAGGTCATCACGATTAGTACTAAGAGAAGACGTTTCATCCTGAGCTCCTTAGCCAAGTAGCTGGTATTTCGAGTGTCCGAACCTAAATTATACGAAGGGGATTCTCTTTGTCAACGTTTTTTGACCGGGTTAAAACTCGTAGTGTGGATGGTTTGGAATATTTCCTTCAATGGTAATGTGCACGTCGGCAATACTCGGAAAGTTGAAAACCAGTGTTTGTTCGATAAGATCGAATGCGTGATCGATTGACGTGATGAGATTGGCGCGATTTGTAACGGCGGCTGCGGAAAAGTCGATGTAGACCTGATCGTCCCGTAGCATAAAAACACGCAGCTCGGTATCCACGGGCAAAATTGCTCCGTACAGCAGGTCGGCGGGACCTAAGATAATCTCTTCCAGGAGTAGTTCCGCGTTCGCCTCGGCGGCGCGTGGACCTCCGCGAAGCGGAACCACGCGCTCCTCCCCGCGTATCTGTTGATCGAGGATGCGCGGAAAATAGAGCACCCGGGTTCGAAACCTGCCGGGGCCAAGGGCAAACGAGAGAATGGAAACGGCAAGCACGGCCAATAACAACGATCCGACGACAATCTGAAACTGGCGATCTTTGGTAAGCATGCGGTCTAGTCGGAGGCAAATGCCCCGGTCGTGGCTCCTTCGTAGCGTTCAATGTGTGACAAAACGCCATTATAGATGCCACGACCAATCCGAGCCAAGTAGGTCTCCTCCGTAAGAAGTTCGGCTTCCTCGCGATTTGTCACAAAGCCGACCTCCACCAGGGCAGCGGCCATTCGTGCGTGTCGGACGACGGCCCACGACTCATAGCGGATTCCACGATTCGGTGATGCACCTGCCAACTCGCGATCCACACTGTCGAGGATTGATCGGCCCAAGAGTTCGCTGTCGATGAGGTACTCTTCCTGCCGCATGACGTTGAGAATCGGAAGCACGGACTCTTCCGCCTCAGCCACCTCCGCGTCTTCGAGGACACTTCTTTCTACGTCCGACGGGAGTATCCAAACCTCGAAGCCGTCCGCGCCGGTGTTAAAGGCCGCGTTTGCGTGAATTGAGATGTAGATGATGTTTCCGTCTATGCGGTTCTTGAGATCGTTGGCGATCTCCGTCCGTTCTTCCAGATCGAGGAAATAGTCTCCGTCTCGGGACAACAGGACTTCCTTTTCCGGGAAGCGAGCCCGTAGGAGCCTTGCGAGCTCGAGCCCGACGGAGAGAACAACATCCTTCTCGTAGATGGTAAAGCCGTCGTATTCTCCAACGGCGCCGGGATCTTTCCCGCCGTGGCCTGGGTCGATAAAGATTGCCTGAATGCGCGGTGCCGTTGAACGGCCGCGGTTAAACGTGTCGCGAATGACGCTCAGGGACTCGAACGGTACATAGACGGCGCCGTCCGCGCGATATGCCGGTGACGCGACATGGCCGATCCCGCGCCCATCGACGTAGAGATCGTTACCGACTTTGAAGCTGAGCGTCTGTAGGCCACGCCGCAGAGTGGCGACGTTTCGAAAGCTGTCCCATTCCACTACTAAATCGAGCTCGCGGGCGACGACCACAAGGGGCACCGGCTCATCCGCCGCGGCGCCGTTGCACGCAATTACGAGCAGAAGTAGCGCGAAGGTGACTCGGGAAGCTTGTGGTGCCGCCAACGGTCTATAAACCATGTGCCGTCCTCTGTAAGAGTATCGACGAGAAAAATCAGCCCCTGAACGCCGGCGCGGTGAAGAGCCATCACTGCGGCGCCGCACGGCTCGATTTTGGCGTATCTTTGTGCCCGGTCGGCAGCCGCCACAAACGTGGCGTAAGCCCAGTTCGGCGCCGCATCCAAGTCGGCCCACGCCGGGCCCGGAGGAATCGAGAAGTCCACAGGCGCCGACGCCGCGGCGGCGGGCAGTGCGGGG
>CAZFLD010000007.1:0-92416 GCA_964519835.1 uncultured Spirochaetales bacterium | reverse complement strand
CGGCTGGTCGGGATGGCGTCGGTGTCGTCGTGGTCTGAATTGTCGTCGTCAGCCGTCGATGGTCCCAGCAAGGTGTCCGAGCCATCGACCTGATCACCTGCGGGTGGGTCGGCGATGGGTACTGCGACGCCGTCTCCTGCTCGGGGGTGCTGCCCGGCGGGGCCTTCGACGACTCGGCGGACTGCGGCGGCGGCGGCGCGACCGGAGGCTACGGCGTCACCGCCGTGCGAGACGACCTCGACAACAACGACGGCGACATCATGGCAGAGGGGCTGTCGCGGCTCGGGCTCGAGTCGGCAGTGTCGGACTTCAACGTGACCTCCTCGACGCTCCGCCATTACCTCGCCCAGGAGCTCGAGACCCTCTATCACACGGGTCACGGGCTCGAAGGGGCGATCATGACCTCGGATGGGCAGGTCAGCTGCTACGACGTGACCATCAATGTGCGGAACACGGTATTCGCCACCTGCCTCGCTCTGGCGGAATCGTGAAGCGGGGCCTTCGGCCCGAGCGCTCAGACCGTGCTCGGCTACACCAAAGTATCCTTCGATTTCATCGACGACGACGTGGCGAATCGCTTCCTGAACGCCCTCTCCGGCGGCGCGAGCTACGTCTCGGCCTGGTATCAGGCCAACGCTGCCATCTACGACGTATCCGACCGTTGGGCCGGCTATGTACGGGAGGGAGGTGCCATCGTCGAATACTCCGCCAGATCCGGACGGACCCCGACCTCGGCTCCGCCGGACGAGGCGTACGAGAGTCTCGGCAGAACCGGTCGCCTCCTTGTCTCGACGTCGCTCCGGACGAGCGCAGCTTCCATCTCGGAAGTCGTGCCGGCGGTCATCGCATTTCCCGGCCTGGTTACGTCCGGACAGACGCCGGGAGCGTGGAATTCTCTTCATTCGATGGACGTGAGCGCAGCCGATGCGGAGCTGGAAGCTCTCGAATACATGGAGGAATACTTCGGTGAGGTGCCGCTCGACGCCACCCTCGAGGCGGCGTCGCCGCTCGTGGCCAACCGGCCCGGGCGCGGCGAGGAAACGGTCGGGTATCTGATACGTTACACGCGTGTGGTCCACGGCCTCGCGGTGCGGGGAAATCGGGTCGCGGAGCCCGAGCCCGAGCCCGAACGTGACGAGGAACCGGAGCCGCAGCAAGAGCCTCAGCCCGACGAAGAGCCGGCCGACGAACCTGCGCCCGAGTCCGAACCCGAGCCTGACGAGGAACCGGAGCCTGACGGCGCAGATGATCCGGGCGAGGCGCTTGTAGACGAGGCAGACGAAATCGAAGACGCCATCGAGGATGAACGGGACAACTTGGCGGACGACCAGGCGACGCAGATGGACGAGGAACCGGTGGAAGAGGAGCCGGAGCCGGTCATCCCGGTTTACTTTCTCGAGACCGTCACCGTTGCCGGCGAGCGGCGAGGACGCATGGTCATCATCAATGCGAACACGGACCAGGTCGTTTCGCGGTCGGAGGACGAGAGTATTCGCAGCCGGAGGCTTGTTCCCCTGGGAGACGGATACCTGGTTGTGGCCGGTGGCGCGGCGGAAGTCGGCTATCTGACCTTGTTCGATCCGCAGACACTCGAACCGACAATCGCCTCCGAAGAGGCTGTCTATGTGGATGGGGTGGTGGAGGTCCGTACAGTCGAAGGGGCATCCGAAGTGTTTGCCGTGATGGACGTCGAAGGGGAGTGGTACCTGGGGCGTTTTGCGGGCAACCTCGATCTGATCGAGCGCTCCCGCCTGGCAGTAAATCCCGATACTTCACTCGCCTTTACCAAAGACACCGTATATGCGCAAGGCTCCGAGGGGCTTGTTCTACCCTTGGAGCTCGAGTCGATGCGGGTTCGGCAGTGAGCTCGTTGCCCCGTTCGGGGCCATTTGCGGGGCGGACGATTCAGCTGGTCCGCGACCTGTCGATTGACGAGCAGTACTACCTCTACGAAACAACGCGCCGCCTCAAGCAGGCCGTTTCCGCCGGCGAGGACACGTCGGCATTTCGCATCAACGACGATTCGGTTGGCGTGTACCTTTTATTTTTCGAGGACTCCACCAGGACAAAAGAGTCTTTTCGCAATGCGGCGAAGTTTCATCGAGCAAAGGTCAACGACTTCGACGCAAAAAACTCCTCTGTCAAAAAAAAGGAGAGCATCAGCGACACGGTGCGCATGCTCTTTGGTTATTCGGAGACATCGATCTTTGTCTTGCGAACGCAGCAGGAGGGTGTGTGTCGATGGCTCGAAGACGTTCTCGGTCGTTATGCGGAGCGCGCGGGTCTTGCGGCGCCGGGAATCATAAACGGCGGCGATGGACGCCACGAGCATCCAACTCAGGAGTTCCTGGACGAGTTTACGTTTCTGGAACATCAGGGTTGGGATCGAAGCCATGTCCATGTGGCGCTTGTGGGTGATCTGTTTCACGGCCGCACCGTCCATTCCAAAGTAGACGGCTTGAAGGTGTTTGATGAGGTTACCGTGGACCTGGTAGCGCCGGAAGACATTGGTATGCCTGGGTATTACAAACAGCGCATGGTCGACGCCGGCTTTGCGGTTCGTGAATTTGCATCCATAGACGAGTATTTGGCCGCGGGCGATCAGGCGCCGATCTGGTACTTTACTCGGCTGCAACTCGAGCGCATGGGAGAAAAGCTGCTCGATCGAGCGCCTGCCCTACGTCATGACGTGACGTTTCGTCGCGATCATCTGGGACGGCTCAAGGAGGGGACCGAGTTTTTTCATCCCCTGCCGCGCCACCAAGAGACTCCCACAATCCCGTACTTCCTGGATGCCTTACCGTTAAACGGCTGGGATCGTCAGTCCATGAACGGCTACTTCACGCGTATTGTGCAGATCGGCATGCTTGGTGGGCGACTTGGCCATGACTTCGCGGGTGCTTCACCCAGCGAGCCGAATTTCACGGAGGATTTTGTCGTGGCGGCCCCCATTGAGACAAAACCCAAGCCGGACTACAAAATCGGAATAAAGCCTGTGGAGACCGGCATTGTGATCGACCACATCGGCAAGGGCCGCTCCGCTTCGAGTATTTGGGACCACATCGACAAGATCCGACGAACCCTTGTCCTCGATCGAATCGGCTCGCACGGTGTGTTTGCGTCGGGACAAACAGAATCCTTGAAGGGCATTATCTCTCTTCCCGGCATTGACGAGTTCGATCGTCGAAAGCTAAAGATGCTGGCGGCCATCGCGCCCGGATGTACCCTCAACATCGTCAAAAGCCATAACGTGGTCGAGAAGTACCGGATGAACATGCCGCCACGCGTCTACAATCTGGAAGAGATCTCGTGCAAAAACGAAGAATGTGTTTCGCATCCTCGCCACCACGAGGGCGTGAGCCCGGAGTTTTACCGGTCTGCGGATACGACGTTTGTGTGCAGGTACTGCGAGAGACCCCATCGGTACCGCGAGATTTGGTAGTACGTTAATCCTTTTTGCCAAATAGCCGTCGGAGAAACCGCTTGATTGCTGACCACAGACGACGAAAGAAACCAGGATTTTTCATCCTTTCGAGACGAAGATAGGCTTCCGCCAGCTCGTCGGTGGTCAGGTTTTTTCGCTGGGTATTTTCTTCAATCTCTATCTCGAGGTTCTCGATTTCATCTGGGCGATCGAGTACCGTCACGTCGATCGTGGTCCAGCCCAAGCGCTTGGCACTCTCTACGCGGCGGTGCCCGGCGATAAGCTCGTTTTCCGAGGTTACCGTGACCGGGTTTAACAGGCCGTACTTTTTCATGCTCTCCATAAGCGGGCCGATATCCCCCAGGTTCTTGCGGACCCGCCTTTTGATAAGTATCTGGTCTATCTGCATTCTCATGGCGCACCTCAGTCTAAGAGCGGATTCGAGAAACCACTATCCGGAACCTCGGACGAGTCCTCCTCTTCTCCGGGACCTGTGTCCGCATCGTTTTCCCCTTGGTTGGACTGCAAACTTCGTTCCGAGTCACCCGTAGATTCCGAGCCACCTGTGGAGCCGCGTTGGGCATCGCCGGGGTCACCGTCCGACTCATCGGCGCCGCCCGCGGGCTCACGGTTCGCACCGTCGTCATCCCGGTCGTCGGCGCCGCCGCGACCATCGGTTCCCCCGTTATTGCCGACGCCACTGCGACTGTCGACGCCGGGCTCTTCATCTCCACCATCGAGAAGCGGGTTTGACATCACGTCGCCGTTGGACTCGTTGTCTTCATCGGGTTCGTCGAGCCGAACAAACAGGTCGAGCTCGGGAAGGCTAAAGTCACCGAGGGGGGAGCTTTGTTGCGAGATGCTTGTACTCGATAACAAAGCATTTCTCATGCGCTCGTGGGTTTGCTCCCGGCGGTCCTCACGATACGCCACGCTGGTATCAAACTCCGTAGGCTCG
Source organism: uncultured Spirochaetales bacterium (assembly GCA_964519835.1). Classification (GTDB taxonomy): domain Bacteria; phylum Spirochaetota; class Spirochaetia; order DSM-27196; family CAZFLD01; genus CAZFLD01. Next base: position 88,034 of record CAZFLD010000007.1, on the reverse strand, counting down.
GTGCCCTGAACAAAGACCTCTTCGTAGGTGTAGCCCGTGTACTCCTCGGGCGGTATCCGCCCTGAGTCGCCGGTAACTTCGAGGCGAACGATGCCGGATGGCTCTTCGAACTCTCGCGGCGCCAAATCGAGGTGGATCTCTTTCATGTATCGTGCCCACAGCGGACCGGCGGCCTGCGCGCCCGTCTGGTCGAGACCCAATGAGTTTCCAGGTAGATCGAATCCCAGCCACACCGCCGTTGTCAGATAGGGTGTAAAGCCTACGGTCCAGGCGTCGGACCAGTTTTGTGTGGTGCCGGTCTTGCCCGCAATGTCCATGCCGTCAAAGCCGCCGACCAGATTTGCACGGCGCCAGAGGGTGCCGTAATCCACAACGCTTTGCAGCATGGTGGTCATGACGTAGGCCGCTTGGGGGCTTATGATTTGGGCTTCTTCACCTTTTTCGCGCTGCCGCCGAATGGTGTCGGCGGCAGGCTCCATAATAATCCGACCCTCTTGGTCCTCTATAAACCGAATGGCTATGGGGATGACTTCCCGCCCGCGATTGGGAAAAGCGGCAAATGCGCGTGCCATCTCAATGGGCGCGACCGAAACCGTGCCGAGGCCGACCGGGTAGAGCCGTACCAACCCCCGGTCGAGCATCTCTTCCTCCGGGATGCCCAAAAGCCTCCGAGCATTTTCCAGGGCAGGCTCAAAACCGAGCCTGTCCAAGACCTGCAAAGAGGGAACGTTCATGGAGAGCGCGATGGCGTTACGTGCCAGGACGTACTCGGACCATGTGCCGTTGTAGTTCTCCGGCCGATAGAAGGATCCGTCTGGATTTGTGAAGGCAATGGGTAAGTCCGGAAGACGCGTGGCCGGGGTTATGATGCCCTCATCGATGGCTCGCGAGTAATAGAGCGGCTTAAAAGCCGATCCCGGTGGCACCCGGGCGGAGATTGCGCGGTTGACTTGATTCTGCGCCTCGAAACCACTTCCGCCGACCATTGCGGTGATGTAGCCGGTTGCGTTTTCGAGGGTGATCAAGGCGCCTTCAACATTGGACCGACGATTCTCGTCTGATTCGCGCAGCTTTCCGTACTTCGACACTTGCCGGAGGTTGTCCTGCTCACTTGATCCGAACATCAATGCGGCCATGTCGATGATCGGCATCAAATCCTCGTAGAACGTTTCGGTGGCCAACTCTTTCTGTTTGGCGTCCGCGACACGCATCTCGGGGATGTCGAAGGCAAGAGAGAGGAGGTCGATGACGGGCGCTACCTCCGCGTCCGCATATTGCACCCGGACCTCGTTTCGTTCGTGAAACTTGATGTTTGTCTCGCGAATGCCCTCAGCCATGATCCTGTCGGCAACACGCTGATAGTCCAGGTTCAAGGTGGTGTGGACCCGAAACCCGTCCGTGTAGAAGTTATTTGCACCAAGGATCAGATTGCTGAGCTCCTCGCGTACATATTCGCTGAAGTATGGGGCCTGATCCTCCCTGTCAAAAAACGCGGTTGACCGTGATTCCCGCGTGTAGTCGTAGTTGGTCCAGTACTCTTCGTAACTCCGGTTCGCGTGTTCGGCGGTTACGTAGCCCTCTTGGACCATTTGGTCGAGGATTTCCCGCTGGATGGTTCGGGCGCCGTTTGGATTGCGAATGGGAGAGTATCGTGGGCTTGCCAACTGAATCACAAGGATGGCCGACTCCGCCAAAGTCAAGTCGCGGGCCGACTTGCCGTTAAAATAGAACTGACTTGCCGCTTCTACGCCGTACGTACCGTGGCCGAAGGGCATCATGTTCAAGTACTCTTCGAGTATTTCCTCTTTGGTCAGGTGGCGCTCGAGCTGGAACGCAAGCCACCACTCTCGTAGCTTTCGTGTGATGGAGATATCGGTCGGGTCGAGAAATCGCATCTTGGCGAGCTGCTGTGTGATTGTGCTGCCGCCGGAGAAGTATCCCTCGCCACCGAGCCTATCGCGTATTATTCCGACCGCCGCTCGAACGGTGCCGCGAACACTTACGCCGTTGTGCTCGAAAAAATCCTTGTCTTCGCGCGTAATAAGCGCGTGGATCAAGTGAGCCGGAAGCTCGTCAATTGCGACGAGGTTCCGTTTCTCATCGCCGAAGAACTCCGTTATTAGCCGGCCCTGTATGTCGAGGATCTGCGACGGTAACGCGTTTTCCTGTTCGTAGAGTTCTTTGATTTCCGGAGTGTTGTGGATTGTCGCGATGGCAATTCCGAGGACTACTCCGAAGGCAATCGCAAAGGCGGCTGCAACCCCGACCAGGATCCGCACGATGATCCTATGCTTTTTCCCCTTGCCCATCCGGCACACAGTATGCGTGGCAGGAGGCTTTGTCAAGGTTGGCGTAAATCGTTACAAAATCAAAAAAAAGACCGGTTCGTGAGAACCGGCCCAACCGTAAGGTTATCGGCTAAAGCATAGCAAACTGGGAGGGGAACTATTCCTTAACCGACAATATTATTATCGTCTCGCGACGAGAATTATTTAATCTTCATCTATCAAGATATCAAGAACAAGTGATAGCGTATAGCTACCGGTCCTTGCAACCACAAATCGACGGCTTACCGTGACCTCGTCAATCCGAAAGACAATGCTGTGCTCGCCCGGCTCCAAATACAGATCCTCGCCCGGGCTAACAAGGTCGCCGTCGATCGTTACCACGGCGCTCCGAGGCGCTTCAACGCGCACCTGCGGACGTGCCTCTTCGAGGCGAAACACAACGTCCGTGACCTCGCCCCGTTGAACGCCCACGGTGCGCTGATCGGGCAGATGGTCTTGCGACTCCAGTGACACCGTGTGAAAGCCCGGCTCGAGCAGGTCAACCTGGTCGGCGGTCAGGCGTCGACGGCCGATGGTTGCGGACACGCCGGCGGCCGAGAGTTGAGATCGCGATAGGTTTCGGCCGTCGGCGTCCTGAAACCGCACCCGTACTCCGCCTTCCGGGATGGTCCGACGCCGGACACTCAGGCGATACTCTTGGTTCAAAAGCGTGTCCGACACACCCTTGGAAATTGGTGCCACGCCGAGCATAAGCGGAAATTCGCTAAAGTCGTTGATATGCACTACGTGGGAACCAAACCCCAGGGACTCCGTGCGACCGGGGAGGAGGATCTCGACGCGCTCGAGGCCCGATCGCCCAAGGGGCACCAGAAGCACCGCTTCGCCCGCGTGGGTCGTGGCGCCACCCGGCGCGAGTTCGGGGTCCGGCGCCACGCCGGCGTACAGATAAAGCCCGACTGCGTTTTGTGTACCGACCACCGCCGCCGGGATCTCGAGCTCCAACTCAAACGCAGTGGTAAAGAGCCGGTCCTCCGGAGCGAGAAATGCGATGTATTCTTGTGCAGGTATGATAAAAGAGCGACCCCGCGGTTCGCCGGGATCCATTACGGTACCAACCACGCCGTGGAAGGTCTCGGCGTGAAGGCCGGCGGCGACGATTATTGACAAGAGGACGGACAAGGTCCCGACAATCGACTTTTTCATTCCCGCCTCTGGAGGCTCGGGACGAGTCGGAGCGGATCCTGATGACGCCCCGACACTCTAATCTCAAAGTGAAGATGTGGCCCGGTAGAAAGGCCCGAGTCACCGACCGTGCCGATTATCATACCGGATGACACGGCGTCCTGCAACTCGACTACGGCCGTATCGAGGTGGCCGTAGTAGGTCTGGTAGCCTTGATCGTGAGAAACAACAACGTACAAGCCATACACACGATCGTAGCCGCGATCGACGACGGTTCCGCCTCGCGCCGCGTAGACCGGTGTTCCCACCGGCGCCGACAGATCGACGCCCCGGTGCATGGCCCGACGACCTGTAAACGGATCGACGCGGGGGCCAAACAGCGAGGTGAGCTCAGCGTGGGGCACCGGGTTACGGAACCGCAACCCCAGAAGAACCAGACGCTCGTCCGAGCTAAAATCGGCGCCGGGCAGGAATATAAACGACGTCGAAACTCCTTCTATGGTGAGGTTGACTCGCACACCGTCTTCGAGCTCCTCGCGGCGGGACTCGCGGAGGTAGTCCTCGAGCTCGTTTTGCGGCGAAGAGGCGACAAAAAGACCCGGGGTGTTTGAAACCAACAACACGGCACCGGGATCTACGCTTGCTGACTCCATGCGATTGAGGGTTATCAGCGTAGCCTGGGGCAGAGTGAGGCGCGCTTGAGCCCGCAGGAAATCCTCTCCCTCCCGCAGTTCGTAGGCGTAGATCGAGGGCGGAGGATTTGGCAGCGGACTCGAATTTGTGCGCGCGCTGCGAACGTAGTAGTCGCGGATGTCCTCCTGAAGCTGCCTGTACACCGGATCCTCTGAGGAAAGTCGCTCGATACGGGGCGGAGTGAAGCTCCGCGCCGGTTCAAGGCCCTGGGCCGGTAGCGAAGGAAGCAAGATTGCGCCTGTCGCAAAGACCCACAAGAGAGTCGGCACAGCATGCCGTGAGCGTATCACCGCCGCTGGAACCGGCCCAACGCCGGCGCAAGACCTATTAGCACGATTGTGGCTATCACAACCGGGATTGCGGCAGCTATAAGACCCCGTGCAAACAGGGCGACGCCGGCTATTAGGCCGATAATCGCGGCGGGCTTTGCAACGGCCGAGGCCACGGCGCGTGCAGTGGGGTTCCAGCGTCCGGCCCGCCGGACCACAAAAACCGCGAGGGGGACGACGAGCAACAGGCCTACAACAAGGGCGTATACGTGCGGGGCGTTGGTCGCAAAAAGCCACGTGGGCACCACGACGATGGCCGCCGCGGCAAAGGCGAGGGCAAAGAATAGCAAAAACCGCAATACGCCCCTGACAAAACCGACGTACGAAGCAAGTATGTCCTGTGGAAGTCTGTTTGTATCTTTCATGTGTTATACGGTGGGTCGGTGGTTTGCACGAAACTATGGCGCTTCCATCTGCGAAAGCTGTTCCTGATATGCGTCCGCCAGATTGGCGTTGCCAAGGGCCTCGGCAACTTCGGCGCACGCGGCAAGGAGACGCATGGTGTCCGGCACTATTTCAACCGCCACAAACACCCGCAGGCTCCGTTGGTAGTAGGTAAGGGCGGCTTGTAGGTTTCCGATTTTTTGACTTATTGCCCCAAGCGCGTACAGGTCGTTGCCGATACCAATTGAGTTCTCCATGCGCTTGTCATACTCCAGCGCAAGGCGAGCGAACTCCAAGGCCTCGTCAGTCTGGTCTGCACGAGAGAGCATGCCGGCGAGCTGATAGTAGTTGGCCGCAGCCTCGGTGTAGTTGCGAAGCTCGAGGTTAATCGCAAGTGCCTGGTCCAGGTAGTCCCTGGCCACATCGAGGCTCCCGACGCGATTTTCCGCGGAACCGTAGTTGTGGTAGTAGACTGCGGCCTCCTGACTCTGTTCCCGTTCGCTTAGGTAGGGAGAAGCCTCTTCCAGGAGGTCGATCACCGCCCGGTACTCCCCAAGACGGAGCAAGCGCTCGGCCTTGTTGGCGGCAGTGAGCAACAGCAGCCTGTTGTTGTCCAGCCGTGTCGCAATCTCCTCCGCCGTGCGCAACTCAGTGAGGGCGGTGTTGTACTGTCCGTAGGCCATGTATAGCTTGGCAAGGGCGTTGTGAACCTCGACCAGCCCCTCTCTGTAGTCGATGGAAGCGAATTGCGTGCGTGAAAGCTCGAGGACCGACCGAGCGTCCTCGAATCGGCCTTCGGCAAACATCGAATTACCTTGATCGAGGTACTCATACCCTGAGTCTTGCTTGTCGGTGATAAACTCGCGCGGCGGCGGGGCAGTCGAGCACGAAGCGGCAACGATCACGAGGGCAGCCGTCACGATGACAAAAAGAGATGATCTAGAAGTCTTGGTCACGATAGCTCCGAGTCGTGGTGGGCTCGGGCGGCTCCTCCTGGATCCCGCCGCGGATTAAGGGGTTGTTCCTCACCCCTTCCAAGACATCTTGCCCGGTGTCGACGGCCTGGCGTCCTTGCTCGAGAAGTGAAGTAATCTGCGGAGTGGTGCGACCAAGGAAGCTCGCAAACTCCCGAATTTGGCCGACGCTTTCGTTTAAACTCGATAGGATCTGCTCCATCTGACCGTAGAGCTCGTTGTTGTCGTTGAACAATCGAGAAATGGAGCCGTCCGACTCGAGGAGCCGCGGTACCAAACCTGTGGGATCGCTGAACTCCGTTGTCAACGATTCTACGTTGGTGGCAATTCCGCCGATCTGGGCCATGATGGTTCGAAGCTCGGCATCCATGTAAGCAATTGTCGTTTCCAGGTTAGCCGCCGTTCGACCGACGCTTGCGACAACCGCGCCGGTGTCTGCAACGATGTTGCCGGTTTGTTCAACCATTGTCCTCGCGGAGCCGACAAGCGCGCTGGTGTTGGCCATCAAACCCTCGGCCTCTACCAGGATGTTCTGAACGGGACCGGTCCCGACGCCGGCGAGTGTTTGGTCAACGCTTACAAGCACCGAATCCAGGCTGAAGAGGGTTCGGTTGATGCTTGCAAGCACCGGGTCGAGCTGGTTGATTGCGTTGCCGACCGGATCGTTGTTCTCCGGCAGGATGACAAGGTCGTCCTCCACATAGAGGCGAGCGGGTTTGGACTCCCAGGCCGGTACGAGGGGCATCTCGTCGGCGGCGGCAAGATCAATCAGGCGGCGGTCGCTACGCCCCATGTGAAACTCGAGGCCACCGCCGAGCCCCAGAGGATTCGACGTGTTTTGCACCACGGAGTACTCTCGCACCTTGTCTACGTAGTCTTCTTCCACAAAAAAGACAACGTCGACGTCGTTTTCCCCATTGAGGTTCAACTCAGTAACACGACCGATTTGGAAGCCGCGAAAGCGGACGGACATGCCGACCGAAAGGCCGTCGGCCGAGTTGAACTGGCTTCGGAAGTAGTAGTCGCGACGGAACCAGCCTTGGTCGACCGCCATTGATGCAAGTACAAACGCAAGAAAGGCAAACGCAAGGAGGACGAAGACTCCAACCACCTGTTTGGCAAAGCGGATTCGGAACTTCATTTACATATCCTTTAAGGACTCTACGCCCATATACCCGTCGCCGTCAACAGCGTTCACGGGCCGCCCCCGAACTCCTGGCTCTCGTCCAGAATGTCTAGAATATCGGCATCATAGACCGAAGTCTTGCTCAAGACGTCCGTCAATACAGCGGCCACGCGAGGATCCGGCGAACGCACGACCCGGTCGACGGGCCCCGACTCCAGAGTCTTGCCACCGTGGACTACCAGGATGTAGTCGGCGAGTTGGGCCGTCATCTCGGGATCGTGGGTAACAAGGATAAGGGTTCGCCCTTGCCGCTTGAGCTCTTTCAGCATGGCGAGCATTCGTTCCCTCGATTCTACGTCTACGTGACCGGTCGGCTCGTCTAGGAACAGGACCTCCGGCTCGAGCACAAGCGACCGAAGGAACGACACCACCTTTCGCTCGCCCTGTGACATGTCGGACGGCCGTTTAGTCGTCGGGGTACGCAAGCCCACGCGGCGGACGAGGCTTTCGACACGGTCCGCCATGTCGCCCTTTGCCATGTGCGGTTCGTGTACCTGGAGCGGAAGGAGCAGGTTTTGCGCCACCGTCATGTTCTGCCACAGCGCGGCGTCTTGGAAGACAAATCCGCAGCGTCGCCGCAGCGGCATCAGCTTTCGCTCGCCGATGGCCGATAGATCTCGGCCGAACAAGCGAACAGTGCCCTCGTCAGGATCGAGCAAGCCGGCCGCGCACTTCAAGAGCGTGCTTTTCCCGGATCCGGCCGGACCCATAATCGCAGAGGTTGCCCCCGGGGGGAAGCTGTGGCTGATTGACCGGAGCACCGGACCTTCGCTGGAGGAAAACACCACGGATTCGAGCACAACCTGCGAGTCCTGCCTCGCCGCGACTTCAGACATAGTAGACCACCGTTATCACCGCGTTGGCCAGAACCGCCAGCACAAAACCCGTGCCCACCGCGCGGATTGCCTTGACCGGCACTTCCGTGGACGCCCGCTCCACGCGAAATCCGTAGTAGATCGCGGTGCCGGCAACTATCGCGCCCATGACAACCGCCTTGATTAGGGAGGCAACAACGTCGGTTGGGGTCATGGCACTCAATAGGCCGCGAAAGTACTCGGCAAACGCGATCGGCCGGAGAAACTGTGTCACGACAAACGACCCAAAGAGACCAAAGACGTTGAAGTAGAGGTTGAGGAGAACCGTTGCCAAGGTCACGCCGACAAAGCGCGGTACGGCAAGGTATGCGATTGGGTTGATGCCGGAGGCCATGTATGCCTCAATTTCGTGGTTTACCACCATGTTTCCGAGTTCGGTCGCCACCGCGGTGCCGGACCGGGCCGTAATGATAAACGCGGTGAGGATCGGTCCTAGCTCCCGAGTTATCACCGTGACCAGGATCACGTAGATGAGTTGCCCTTGACCAAACTGCGGCAGAAGGCTCTGGCCCTGAACGATAATCACGGCTCCCAAGCCCACGGCCAGAATCCCGATTACAGGAAGCGCTTCTACGCCGGTAAACAGAATCTGCATCGTCAAGACGCGGTAGCCTGCCTGCCGCCGCCGCACAAACAGGAGCATCTCTTTGATGATCTCGAGGAAAAAGCCGAGGCTGTAGATCATATCGGAGAGGCGCTTGACAACCGTTGCACCCATCCGCTCGAGCACGTTTTTTTTCATGGCGTCCCTACTGTCCATACTATTGATCGGCGATCTGCCGAGTGCTGTCCAGGGCAATTCCTCATTTAGAGCATACAGGCAATCTTGCATTTCTGGTACGGGTTGATTACAGTTGAGTCGCGGGAGCTGCATCGATGCCAAAAGCGATGAACTTCAAGGCGAACTCTGTCATCTACTTTCAAGGTGATGTCAGCGATCGCATATATATCCTCAAAAGCGGGCGTGTCAGCTTAACCTCCAACGACATCGAGACCGGTCAGGAGATCCATGACCATATTCAAACCGGGGAGTTTTTCGGCGTGAAGTCCGCGGTTGGCAAGTATCCGCGCGAAGAGGACGCGGTTGTGCTGTCGGATTCGTCGGTTGTGGTCTTTAGCGTGGCGGAGTTCGAACAGGTTGTTGCCTCGAATACGCGCGTCATCATGAAGATGCTCAAAGTCTTCTCCAACCAGCTCAGGCGAATTCATGCCAAAGTTCGGAGCCTTTTGGCCCTTGAGGAACAGGTTGGACCGGAGGTGGGGCTGTTTCGAATCGGCGAGTACTATCTCCGGAAAAAGCAATACAACGAGGCGGCATACGCTTTTAGACGTTTTGTGGAGCTGTACCCGGAGAGCTCGGACGTCGGGCAAGCTCGCGACCACCTAAAGACCGCCGAGGCATACGCGGAAAAGTATGGTCACGGTAAGGGCCCGGTTGTCCCCGGTTTGGGTTCCGGCTCCGGGCCGTCCTCGGGCAACGGCGGTGGGCCGCGCCGACAGTCGGCGACGCCGAACCGCGGTAGGTCTGAGTCGGGCGCCGTAAATCCCTCGGCTTTGTTCCAATCCGGCGAGAATCTTGCTCGAAAGGGCAACTACGAAGAGGCCATAGGCAAGTTCAAGTCGGTGGCGGCCGAGTCCAGCGATGATGAGTATACCGCCAAGGCGCTCTATGAGATCGGAAAGTGTCTGTACAATATGGAACGCTACGAGCAAGCGATCAAACATCTGGGGACACTTGTTCAGAAGAATCCCCGGATGGATAATCTGGCCGATGCGCTCTACTACGTTGGTGAGAGCTATAGGCATATGGGAGACGGCAATCGCGCGAAGGGGTTTTTTACCAAGGTGCTTTCGCTTTCCAACGTGAGTCGTGAGTTAACGCCGAAGGTAAAACGGGCGCTCGAATCCCTGGAGGTCGGTTGATGGACCTCTCCAATCCCGCCTTTGAACGCTTCGCGGTGCGCTATCCCGGAGGCACCATCATCTTCTGTGAGTACGAGCCCGGCGACGCGTTCTATCTGATTCAAGAGGGCCGGGTGCAGATCTCTCGGATAATGGGAGACATCGAGAAAACTATCGATATCTTGCAGCCGGGAGAGGTCTTCGGAGAGATGGCCATCCTCGAAGAGGCACCGCGTAGTGCCGGCGCCATGGCTCTCGACGATGTCAAGCTCCTGGAGTTTAACAAGGCCAATTTCGAGATTCTCATGCAGGGTAACCCGCAAATCGCGTTGAAGTTGCTCCGGTTGTTTACAAAGAGAATTTATGACCAGCGGCGACGATTTATGATTCTCACCCTACAGGACGTGCAGGCGCGAGTGGCGGATGTGTTTCTTATGCTCGACGAAGGTCGTACCCCCGCAGACCCGGATTCGGATGAGCGGAGCTTTCAAACCACTCCTGATGACATCGCCCATTGGGCCGGCCTCTCCGTGGAAAAGACAAAAGAGGTGCTCAACCACATGGTCGGACAGCGAAAGTTCGAGATATTTAAGGATCACATCGTAGTGAAAAACATCAACGAGCTTTCGCGATTCGTGGCGTCCCGCCGTAAAGAGTAGGCAACCGGTCCGAAGAGTGTTGGTGCCCCGCCGTTTGCCTTATTGAGTTAGCCAGAACTCGGATTCGAACCGAGGACCTGCTCATTACGAGTGAGCTGCTCTACCACTGAGCTATCCTGGCACTGAGCTATCCTGGCACTGAGCTATCCGGGCACTGAGCTATCCGGGCACTGAGCTATCCGGGCACTGAGCTATCCGGGCACTTTGCAGGCCGCAAGGATATGCCTCCCAGCCGGCTTTGTCAACGTTTGATCCCATTGGCACGTGTGACGCCTATCGCTTTTAAGCCGGAGAGTAGTAGCTCCGATAATCACTAGGACAAGGCGAAGGCCGAACGCCTCGCAGTCATGCTCCCGGCAACGCGTCAAAGACAGGCTCCGGTGAATCCGAGGTAACGCCTGAATATCGAGGAGGCATAGGTGGTTCGTGGAATCTATACCGCTGCCAGCGGAATGATAACGCAACAACGGCGGCTCGACGCGCTGGCCAATAACTTGGCCAACGTGGATACAAGCGGCTACAAGCGCGACGTGACGATTCACAAGGCCTTCCCCGAGCTGCAGATCAGGCGCTTTCGCGACGAGGGAGTGGTCAACATTCCTCTGAGCGAGACATTTCCGCCGCTCGGTTCCGTGGACAAGGCCCCCGTCGTTGGGACTCTTGGCACCGGCGTTGAAACAAACGAGATCTTCACCGTCTTCGAGCAAGGCGAGCTGGAGCTTACCGAGAATCCCTTTGATCTGGCCCTCCACGGCGAAGGTTTTTTCGCCGTCATGACGCCCGAAGGTGAGCGATATACACGAAACGGTGGTTTTATCCTGGGCCAAGAGGGCATCCTCATGACAAAAGAGGGCTACCCTGTGCTCGGCGAGAATGGAATTATCCGCATCCAAGAGAATAATTTTATCGTCGATTCGGACGGCAAGGTGTTTCAGAACCGGGCCTTGTCTGACGATCCAAACCGCCTGGTAGGCGACCGAGAAAACGAGTGGGACGAGCCGGTCTTGGTGGATCGTCTTAGGATCGTCGACGTTCACTCGCCCCGATACTTGCAGAAACAGGGCTCGAGCCTGTGGCGCACCACCTGGGAGTCGGGCGACGCGGAAGTCATCACGGAAGATCGACCGGTTATACACCAAGGGATGCGGGAAAACTCGAATGTTGACCCGGTGACTGAGATGGTGCGGATGATCGAGGTACAGCGAGCCTACGAGGCAAACCAGCGAGTTATCCAGGCGCAAGACTCGTCATCGGACCGCCTGATCAACCAGGTCTTGAGACGGTAGCGACACTCTTATGCGGATACCAAGCTCACTGCGGGGCAGCGAAGCGATAGGGAGAAGTAAACGATGATGAGATCACTCTGGACCGCGGCCTCGGGAATGATCGGCCAACAACACAATATCGATACGATTGCCAACAACCTTTCGAACGTCAACACAACGGGCTTCAAGCGCAACCGCCCAGATTTTGAAGACTTGATCTACCAAACGCATCGCACGGCGGGAACACCGGCGACGGAATCGACCCTTGTGCCGGTCGGAGTGCAGATGGGCCACGGCGTCAAGGTAGCCGCGACGCAGAAGATCTTTACCCAGGGCTCGTTGCAGAACACCGAGAATGTAAGCGACGTCGCCATTGAGGGTGAAGGTTTTTTCCGTGTGCTCCTCTACGACGGGAGCTATGCCTATACCCGTGATGGGGCGTTCAAGATCGACTCGAACGGACAGCTCCTTACGTCGAACGGCTATCGTGTTATCCCTGAGGTGTTTATGCCGGAGGGGTACATCAGGGAAACCTTGACCGTAGACCAAAACGGACGTATTACGGTGCAGGTGCCCGGTCTCGAAGATCCGATTGACGTGGGCCAGCTCGAGCTGGTGAGATTTGTAAATCCCGCGGGGCTCGAGGCGATCGGCGAAAACCTGTATCGCGAGACCGCCGCTTCCGGCGATCCCATTGCCGGTATACCCGGCTTCGACGGCATGGGCACCATCCTCCACAAGTTTCTGGAGATGTCCAATGTGCAGGTCGTCAATGAGATGGTGAATATGATCGTTGCCCAGCGCGCCTACGAGCTCAATAGCCGTGCAATCCAGACAACCGACACGATGCTTGGCATCGCAAACGGCCTAAAAAGATAGACCGAGGCTCTAGAAAGGGATAAATGATGGACAACCTTAGCTCCGCCATAGACGCACAGTCACTTCGCCTCATGACACCGACGGATGTTCGTCCCACCCGTGGATCAGGCGACATTCACGAGGTTGCCGAGGAATTCGAAGCGATTTTTGTAAAAGAGCTCCTCAAAACGATGAGAAAGAGCCTCAATCCAGAAAATGACCTGCTTCATGGGGGCATGTCCCAAGAGATTTTTGAAGATATGCTGTATGATGAATATGCGCACCGTATTGCTCGCGCGGGCGATTTCGGCGTTGCCGACGCCGTTGTTGATCAATTGGGGACGTAAGAGTGGCAATTCCTGAACCCCAGATTGCATAGGGTGTATGAAAAATGGAACGGTTTTGGCCTCCGCTTGTACGGAGGCCTTTTTTTTTCTCTGCGTAAGTTCTTTTATTGCCGTGGAATAGCGATTGTTCGTCTTGGTTTCTCGGGTTGGCACGCCGGTTGCTATCTACAGGGCAGGAGTCGCAAATGAGTAAGAGGCGAACACGCTATTCCGCAGGTGACGATGCTCTCAAGGCATACTTCGACCAGATCAAGGCAAGACCACTTTTGTCTTTTGATGAAGAGCTGGAGCTGTCCCGACGGATTCAGGCCGGCGACGAAGAGGCACGGAAGCGCCTGATCGAGTCCAATCTTCGTCTTGTTGTGAAGATTGCCAAGGCCTACGTAACTCCGGACGTTACCTTCCTCGACCTCGTCCAAGAGGGGAACGTCGGCCTTCTCAAGGCCGCGGAGAAATACGACCACCGAAAGCAGGTACGCTTTAGCACCTACGCCTCCTGGTGGATCAAGCAGTCGATAACACGTGCACTGTCCAACAAGCGGCGACCCATCCGTCTGCCGCATCGGAAAGAGGACAGTCTGCGGAAGATCCAAAAGACCTACACGACGCTCAACCAGCGGCTTATGCGGAAGCCGTCGACCGACGAGGTCGCCAAGGAGCTCGGCATGAAACAGGCGGATGTCCTGGAAATCCTCACCATTGCCAACAGCACGACCTCCCTGGACACCGAAATCAACGAGGATTCGGGGACGCTCCACGACGTGTACGAGGACTATTCTTACTCGCCCGATACGCAGTTTATGGACAAGGCGATGCGGGAGCAGACGTTGCGCTTTTTGGACCGGCTCAAGCAAAAAGAAAGGCAGATCTTGTTGTACCGATTTGCGTTCCATGGTGGAAAAAAATACACGCTGAAGCACATCAGTGATGAGCTGGGCATCTCGCCGGAAACCGTTCGCCAGATAGAGCTTCGAGCCATCCGGAAGCTCAAGGAACAGGTCGGCGACCTCAAAGAGTACGTCTACAACTAGGCAGCCGCTTACGACGACCGTGTCGGCAGGCGCGCGGGCCGTCCCGGATCCTACACGGGCCTCAACGAGGCGTCTGCTCATGCCGATAGATAGCCTGTGAGTGATAAACGATCCGGCGATCGGCGCAATACCGAACAAACAAGCAACGCCGGTGCGAAGCGCGACCAGACTCGGGCCCGATCATCGTCGTCCACCAAGCGCCGTCGACCGATGGGAAAAAAAGGGTCCCAACAGGAGCTTCGTAGGGCCATTTTGCTCCTGACTGTAATCGCGGTGCTTTTGCTGGTACTTCTCACGGCGCTCCCCGACCCTCGCGAGCCGGATTTGGCCGTGGCGGAGGGTGGACGGGTGACGTCGGAAGAGCCCGAGGGACCGGATGGTGGCCGAGAACCAGGTGGCGACCGTGGCGACGGCGTACGACCTCCTGCCGGGACACCGGCGCCGGTTCCGGAGACCGACGCCGACCTGGACCGCGATACCGGTGAAGATGAAAGGGGACCCTCCCGGGATGCGGGATCCGCCGAACTCCGGCCCGACGACGGGCCTGCAGCAGGCGGCGACCGCGGTGACGACAATTTGGTGACCGGCCGACCGCGTATCGCAGTTGTCATCGACGACGTCGGATACAACCTTCACCAACTGGAACCCTTTTTGGAAGTTGACATCCCTATGACCATGGCGATCCTGCCAAAGCTTACCTACAGCGCGGATGCAGCTCGGCGAGCCGCCGATGCCGGGAAAGAGGTAATCCTTCATCTCCCGCTCGAGGCCATTGGTGGTGGAAACCCAGGGCCCGGTACCATCGGTGTTGGCGATGACGACGAGCGGGTATTGCGCAGCCTCGAGGAAAACCTTACGTCGGTGCCGGGCGCCGTGGGGGCCAACAATCACATGGGATCCCGCGCGACCGGTGACGAGCGCATCATGAACCTGATCCTCGAGCAGATCAGAGAGCGAGGGCTTTTTTTTCTCGATTCTCGGACGACCGCCGACTCGGTGGTCTCATCCGTCGCGCGGCGGCTAAACGTGCCTTACACCGAGCGTCACGTGTTCCTCGACAACGAGCAGGACGCTGAGTCGATCGATGCCGCTCTTGAGACGGCAGCCGAGATTGCCAAAGCGGGAGGTTTTGCGGTTGTGATTGGTCACGTGTGGACCGACATCCTACCCCGGCTTCTCGCCGCCTGGGCCGCAACGCTCCGGGATGCGGGCTTCGAGTTTGTTCCACTTTCCGATATCCTAAGCGCTCGCCATGCTGGTATTGGGGATTGAGAGCTCATGCGACGAGTGTTCGGCCGCAGTTGTTGAAGACGGCCGCCTTATTCACGCACAGATTATTGCAGGCCAAGAGGCTTCACACGCGCCGTTTGCGGGCGTTGTTCCGGAAGTAGCATCCCGCCGCCACGTTGAGCTGATTCTGCCGGTTGTGACCGAGACCTTGGCGCGGGCCGGAATCGAAGTGTCGGCCGTGGACGCCGTAGCGGCCACCTCCCGGCCGGGCCTCTCCGGATCACTTCTCGTTGGACTTAGTTTCGCCAAGGGACTTGCGCTCGCACGATCTATTCCGCTCCTGGCTGTGGATCATATCTACGCACACCTCTACGCCCCGCGTCTCTCGTTTCGCGACGGTATCGCCGGCGGTTCGGAATCCTGTGTCGGACCCTACCCGTACTTAGGCCTTTTGGTCTCCGGAGGCCACACGGTCATCGCCCGCGTCGAGGACTTCGACACAATCACAGTCCTTGGCACCACTATCGACGATGCCTGCGGCGAGGCTTTCGACAAGGTGGCCAAGCATTTGGGCCTCGGGTACCCCGGCGGGCCGGTTATCGACAAGCTCGCCGAGGAGGGCGACGATTTCGCCTACCTCTTCCCTGACCCGAGCCTCCACAAAGGCCGGCACCGGTACGATGTGTCCTACTCCGGACTAAAGACGGCGGTCATCAATCAGCGTGAGAAGTTCCGCAACGAGCGCTCGGGAGGTTCAAAAGAGAGCACGGGCGCGGGAAGCGACGACGAGCGGTCCGGCGAAGAAGGCGAGGGCGAGCGCGCCGCGGACATTGCCGCGTCATTTCGGCGTGTGGCAATAGAGATGATTGTCAACCGCGTCTCCCGCGCCGTCGCCGCTGAAGGCATCTCCACCGTTGTCGTCGGCGGGGGTGTCGCGGCGAACCGACTCCTTCGCCGTCGCCTGCCGGAGGTTCCGGGCATTCGAGCTTTGTTCCCACCCTTTGAGCTTTGCACCGACAACGCCGCCATGATTGCCGGAATTGCCTACCACCACTTTGCTCGCGGCGACGTGTCGCCGCTGGATGTCGACGTGAACTCGCGGGTTCCGCTCTTTCGACACTCTTATCCGTAGTAGCGATCGTCTGTGGCCGTCCGGCGGGAGACGTTTTCGACGCCCGCGTAGGTATCGGCGCGAGCGGTCCGGTGCACACTTGTGACCGCACCTGTCGGTCACAGTTCGCGTTCGAGCGCCTGAAGATCGTCGTCTCGGAGATCGGATTCTCGTCTCCCCAGTGCTGCCACAACACGCTCGGCCGTGCGGCGAACGTCTTGGCTAAACGGAGCGTTCGGTGCAAGCTCGACCAGCGGTTTACGCTTAATGACCGACTGTGGAACCAGCTCGTCGTGGCGCAACACGCTTACATATTCGACCTGTATCCCGAGATTCCGTTCAGACAGGCCCCGGAGCCTGGCGCCGATGGAAACGTCTTCCTGTTTACGCGCCATGTTGAGAATCACGCGGGGGAAGAGCCGTTTTATCACTCGTTCTGCCTCGTCCGCTTCGCTCCCGAGAATCGATACAAGCTCTTCAACCAGATCGGGGAAACCGCGCTTTGAGCCTTCGATGCGTTGTGTGCCGAACTCTCGGACGATGCACCGCCCCTCGCTCTTGGGCGGGAAGCTTCGATAGAGGGCGCGAAAGAGCGCGTTCTTGAGAAAGGCGTAGGCGTTTAAGATCGAGGTAGTCTCCGGCGTGACCACCACGATGCCGCGGCAGGCCGTCAGGAAAAAGTCGACCACGTTGTTCGCCGACCCCGCCCCAAGATCCACGAGAACGATGTCCGCCGTGAGTCCCGATAGGTCCTTAATAATTCTGAGCTTTTTGAAGTAGGGAAGGTTGGCCGTACCGGGCAAAAGCGCGTCCCCAGGCACGAAGTGGAGCCGTGACCAGTCCGTCGGAATGACTAGTGATGCCACCGACCGACTTTTTTGGTGGATAACATGACCGATACCTTCTCTCCTGTTCTTGATTCCAAGGCAGGTGTGAAGGTTGGAGGCCCCTAGATCCAAATCCACGGCGATTACCGTCTTTCCGAGTCTTGCCAGGGCCAGTGCAAGGTTTGCGACAACGATGGTCTTACCAACGCCGCCCTTTCCGCCTGCGACCGGGATGATTTCGGTCATATCTCCAGGCTATGCGAAACACACCCGGCGCACAAGGCGGGAATAATGTTCTTGACCGCCGCCGGCACGCTCAGTAGGATCGGCACACGACTATGACGACAAACGGACCGAATGACAGAGCGGATTTTGATCTGGACGGCGCCATCCGCAAGATCCCAGATTTCCCAAAACCCGGCGTACTCTTTTATGACGTAACCGGGATTCTCACGAATCCCGATGCGTTCTCGTACTGTATTAAACGGATGCTTGATGCCTATGAGAATACGGCTATCGATGCGGTCGCCGCGGTCGAAGCTCGCGGTTTTGTCTTTGCAGCCGCCTTTGCCCATGCTCGCCGCCTTCCCATCATTCTGGTGCGAAAAAAAGGCAAGCTGCCCGGCGCTACAATTGAGCGCTCGTATTCCCTGGAGTACGGCACGGCAACGCTGGAGGCTCATACGGCGGACGTACGACCCGGACAGCGGGTCCTTGTGGTCGACGATCTTATCGCCACCGGCGGCACCATCCGGGCCGCGGCGGACATACTAAAGGAAGGCGGCGCCGAGCCCGTGGGGGTGTTTGCAGTGGTTGGGCTACCGTTTTTGAATTACCAAAAGGAAATCGGCGACATGGACCTGATCACACTGATCTCGTACCACGGTGAGTAAGGGCCGGGCATTATTGCTGCTGCCGCGGTCACGTTATTGACAACGCGGTGGCGCTTTTTATATTCTTGCCTGGATATGACAACGGTTCCCGGTTGTGTAATGGTAGCACCGCAGATTCTGGCTCTGCTAGTGGGGGTTCGAGTCCTCCCCGGGAAGCGACCTATGGCCCCTTCGTCTATCGGCTAGGACGGAAGATTCTCAGTCTTCAAAGAGGGGTTCGATTCCCCTAGGGGCTATTAGCTTTTTTTGCCGCCGGCTTTTCAGCCGGTTTTTTTTGGGGCGGTCTTTTGGGTCGGCGTTTTTTGGGTCGGCTGCCTTTTTGGGTGCCGTATGTACCGTCGGTGCGGCCGACGATTTGTGGAGGAATACAACGCGTGGTGGAAACAAGGCGCTACCTGGTTCTTAGCGATGGTCTTTGCTTCCCAGGCCTTCCGTTTGGGGGGAGGGCGTTTACTCTCGCGGACCTTCCCATTGGGAGCGAACCCGCCAAGGGGGCCGGGGAGGTTGTGTTCAACACGGCCATGTCCGGCTACCTCGAGGTGCTGACGGATCCGTCCTACACCGGGCAAATAGTCGTCATGACCTATCCTCATGTGGGAAACTACGGCGTCGATCGGGAGTGGAGCGAGACGGGTCCGGAAGGTCGTGCGGTGCGCCAGGTTATTAAGCCTGCCGGCTTCGTGGTTCGGAGCTTGTACGTCGGTCCGGTACCCCCAGGCCGTACGCGATTGGCGGAGTACCTCGAGTTACATCGCACACCGGGAATTACCAACGTCGACACCCGGTCGTTGACGCTACGATTGCGAGACGACGGCTCGGCAAACGGCGTGTTGGTGGATGGTCCCGCGTGGGGTGAGTCGACCGATGTGGCTACTCCCGCAGGCTTCTCCGCTGGGGGCGCACCACGTCCCGTGGAGGATTACTTCATCGCCGGGGATGCCTCCCGAATCCGCCAGTTTCTCGCCGCCTTTCCATCGATGGAAGGCCGCGATCTCATCGCTGAAGTCGGGGCGGTGGAGTCGGAGGTATTCAACTCGTCGGGAAAACCCCACGTAGTCGTGGTCGACTGTGGGTCAAAGGCCAATATACTCCGCGAGCTTGTTTCCCGGGGATGCAAGGTGACGTTAGTGCCAAGCAACTCAGACGCGGCGGAGATCGACTCTCTCGACCCGGATGCCGTGCTCTTCTCCAACGGTCCCGGAGATCCGGCGGTGTTGGATCGTGTTGTGGAGACGGCTCGTCTCTTGACCGGAAAGAGACCGCTTTTTGGGATTTGCTTGGGCCATCAGATACTCTCCGAGGCAATCGGAGCGCGCACGTACAAGATGACCTTTGGGCATCACGGAGTGAATCATCCGGTGCGCGACGAAAAGACAGGTCGTGTCTTTGTGACCAGCCAAAACCATGGGTTTGCGGTGGACGAAGGAACACTGCCCGACGGCACCCAGGTGTGGTTTCGAAACGCAAATGACAAAAGCGTGGAGGGCATCGCAAACAAAGCATTGGGCATCTGGACGGCGCAGTTTCATCCCGAATCGGCACCAGGGCCCCAGGATTCGCGGTGGATTTTCGATGATTTTGTGGGCCTCGCCTCGGGCCTGGGAGAGACGGAGTAGCCATGCCCGCACGAACGGACATCAACTCCATTCTAATTATCGGTTCCGGTCCGATCGTTATCGGTCAGGCCTGTGAGTTCGACTACTCCGGAAATCAGGCCGTTAGAGCACTCAAAGAAGAGGGATACCGCGTCATCTTGGTGAACCCAAACCCGGCGACGGTCATGACGACGCCCGGCATTGCCGACGCGGTGTACATGGAACCTCTTGATCCGGACCACGTCGAGAAGGTTATCGAGGTGGAGAGGCCCGACGCCGTTCTTCCGACGATGGGCGGCCAGACGGCGCTGAACCTAGCGATGGACCTTCACAAGCGAGGGACGTTCGCGAAGTACGACGTTCAGATCCTTGGCGCAGCAATCGAGGCCATCGAGAAGGCCGAAGACAGGGGTGCATTCAAAGAGGTCGTTCGGAGCATCGGACTCGAGAGCCCCCGCTCCGACCTGGTTGGCTCGGTAGAAGAGGCGCGAGAGTTTAGGATGGCCTATGGGCTGCCCGTCATAATCCGGCCGAGCTACACTCTTGGCGGCCGTGGGGGAAGCATCGCGGGAACCGTTGACGAGCTCGACTCGCTTGTAGAGCGTGCTCTCCTCGAGAGTCCCGTTCACACCGCTCTTATCGAAGAGTCGCTAATCGGCTGGAAGGAGTTCGAGCTCGAGGTGATGCGCGACAGTGCCGACAATGCGGTGATTGTTTGCTCGATCGAGAATCTCGATCCGATGGGCGTGCACACGGGCGACAGCATCACCGTCGCGCCGATCCAAACTCTGTCGGACCGCGAGTATCAGACCATGCGGTCGGCGTCCATCGAGATACTACGCGCCATCGGCGTCGACTGCGGTGGCTCCAATGTGCAGTTCGCGGTAAACCCGGTCGACGGGCGAATGGTCGTGATCGAGATGAACCCGCGGGTGTCCCGCTCGTCGGCGCTCGCAAGCAAAGCCACCGGATTCCCGATCGCGCGATGTTCGGCCCGTCTTGCGGTAGGGTTTACCCTCGACGAAGTCATTAACGATATCACCGGCAAAACTGTCTCGTGCTTTGAGCCGTCGTTAGACTACTGCGCCGTAAAGGTACCGCGATTCGAGCTCGAAAAGTTTCCGCTCGGCCACGGCGAACTCGGCACGCAGATGAAGTCGGTCGGCGAGTCGCTCGCGATCGGCCGAACTTTTTTGGAAGCCATGAACAAGGCAGTGCGGGCCTGCGAGTTCGGCTACGACGGCCTCGAAGACCTGGTCGACAAGTCTGACGAAGACATCGACGCGATGCTCGCCATTCGCCATCCGAGGCGGCTGTTTGCCGCATTCACGGCAATCAAGCGTCGCGGCCAGGACGCTATCGGCGAAGTGTCTCGCGTCACCGGTTTCGACCCCTGGTTCCTCTACAACTTGGCCGAGCTTGCGGATATCGAGAAGAGCATCTCGGCCTCGCGTACAGGCGGCGCGGGCACGCGGAGCGGCGCCGGCGGGAGTGACCGCCGGGCGAAAGCAGAGGTGAAGCTCGATCGCGCGCAGCTCGAGACCGGAAAGCGCGCGGGCCTTTCGGACCGGCGCATTGCGTATCTTCTGAGCGCCGGGCACGCGGAGCAGGTCGGCGCCTCCGCCGTTCGGGCGCTGCGGGAAGAGACCGGTTTGCGTGCGTCGTTTCATTTTGTGGACACCTGCTCCGGGGAGTTTGAGGCGGGAACGCCCTACTTCTATTCGACCTACGGTGAGTTAGACGAGGGCGGGCAGATCGAGCGGCCGGCGGTGGCGATCCTCGCGAGCGGACCGAATCGGATTGGCCAAGGGCTGGAGTTCGATACCTGTTGTACCCTCTCTTCGATGGCCTACCGCCGGCTCGGAGTAAAAACGATCATCATCAACAGCAATCCGGAGACGGTGTCCACCGATTTCAACGTTTCCGATCGCCTTTACATCGAGCCGCTTTCCGCCGAGGACGTACTCGAGGTGTTGCACAAGGAAGGTGTCTCCGACGTTGTCGTGCAGCTCGGTGGTCAGACGCCGCTCAACATGGCCGAGGAGCTCGAGGCCGCGGGCCGGCGCATCGTCGGAACGCCCGTCGACGCTATCCTGTCGGCAGAGGACCGTGGTCGCTTTGCTACGCTGCTGCGAAAACTGGGCCTCAGGCAGCCGGAGAATCGGATGGCGGGAACCGTTGACGACGTGTTTCAGTTTGCCGACGAAATCGGTTTTCCGGTGTTGCTTCGGCCTTCGTTTGTACTCGGGGGGCGGAGCATGGTCATTGCCTTTAACAAAGAGGAGCTCTCTAACTTTCTGGCAAAAGGAGTGCCTGTTGATCCCAAGCGACCGGTGCTGGTCGATCAGTTTCTGGAAGACGCGTTTGAGTACGACCTAGACGCGCTCTGTGACGGGGAAAACGTCTACGTCGGCGGAATTATGCAACACATAGAGGCCGCGGGCATTCACTCAGGAGATTCGGCGTGTGTGTTTCCATCGTTTATTCAAGACATCAGGACCGAGGAAGCGATGGTAGTCGCGACGACGGCAATTGCCCGGGATATCGGTGTAAAAGGTTTTTTGAACATCCAGTTTGCGGTCAAAGACGGCGAGCTTTTTATCCTCGAGGTAAATCCGCGGGCATCTCGGACGGTCCCGTACCTCTCTAAGGCGTCCGGTGTGGATTTGGTAGACGCCGCCGTGCGAATCTGGAACGGCGAAAGCCTTCGCGACATCGGTCTTGTTGGCCGGGGCGCCGGCAGTGAGGCCGGCGTGGCCGTGGGCGAGTGTATCGTCGGTTGGGCAGTAAAGGAGGCGATGTTTAGCTTTGACCGTTTCCACGATCTCGACCCAATGCTCGGCCCGGAAATGCGGTCGACAGGCGAGGTCATCGGCATTGGCGAGGACTTCGGAGAAGCCTTTGCCAAGGCAACGCTTGCAACCGGCACGCGGCTACCCACCGAGGGGCGAGTCTTTGTATCCGTCAACGAGTTTGATAAAGAGACGGTGTTGCCCATTGTGAAGGAACTGTCGGAGCTTGGCTTCCACATTGCCGCTACGCGGGGAACCGCGGACTTTCTGTTTCGAAACGGTGTTTTTGCCGAGGTGATATTAAAGATTTACGAGGGCCACCCAAATCTTGTGGACCACATGGTGGCCGACCGCATACAGCTTGTGATCAACACGCCAAAGGGCCGCTTCACCCAGCTCGACGACGGATATATTCGCACCGAAACGGTGAGGCGCAAGATCCCGTATGTCACAACAACGTCTGCGGCGCGCGCGGCGGTAGAGGGAATCAAATACCTAAAATCCGGCGAATTGACGGCGCGGCGGCTACCCGAGCTCGTCTGAACCGGCCCATCGGTCCCAACCCCGTCCATCGGTCCCAACCCGGCCCATCGGCCCCAACCCCGCCCATCGGTCCCAACCCGGCCCATCGGTCCCAACCCGGCCCATCGGCCCCAACCCCGCCCATCGGTCCCAACCCGCCCATCGGTCCCAACCCGCCCCATCGGCGCCAACCGACCGGAAGGGTGCGGGAACCTCCACGGCATCTCGCGCGCCGGCGGGGAGTTGAGTCCCGGTTGGCGGCCGTTTACCCGGGTGCAGCCGCGAGCTTTCGAAACAAATCGCCAAAAATGCGGTCCCGCGAAACGCCGTACGCAGTGCGAATCGGGTGGCGACCCGCTCCAGCCGTCCAGACCAGGTCGTCCGTCAAGATGGACAAAATGGGGCTCGGAACAATCGTCGACTGTATCGATGCCGGGTCGACAAGGTAGGCGGGAGCCGAGATGTCCCAAATGACCTTGGACCAGGCAAAGCGGTTTTGTGCATACTCGCGCACGATATCCGTGAGGTAGGTTCCGATCCGACTACGTCCGTCGAGGTATGCCTCGAGCTCCGCGACAGTGGTGCAGAGATGGGAGGCTACCGGCAAACACGGAATGTGAACGAGCGGTACTCCGGAATCGAATACCACACGAGCCGCCACGGGATCCTGGCGAAGATTAAACTCCTGGTTGTCGGGCCAGTACGGGGCGTGCCCTCCCAACCACACCACTACGATCCTCCCGGCGATGGAGGGATCGAGAAGCAAGGCGGAAGCGACGTTTGTGATCGCACCGATAGCAAGCACATACAGGACGGTATCCGATGACTTTGCGCGTTGTACCAGGTCGGCCGCGGCGTCGCTTTCCACCGGGCGTGGGTCATCCGGCAGATACGAAGTTGCTCCCCGGTACACCGACTCTAGGGAATAGTCCAACAGATCGAGCACGCGATGGATCTCGTTGTAGCTCTTCTCCATTCCGTCCGCGGGCCCTTGCGAACGGCTGTTGTGAAAAGGGGCGGCGTAGACCGCTTCCAACGAGATCGATTTCGGCGAGAGGAGGGCGTGGGCAAGGGCAAATTGGTCGTCCACCTCGTTGTAGGTGTCGGTATCCAAGACGGCCCGGACGGGTTGGCCGTTTTGCCCGGGTGGTTCGAGTCGTTGTCGAATAGTTGCGTGATCGAGTTGATTACCGGTCATATTGCATCTCCTATAATGCTGCTTGGCCACACTCTTTGGCCGTGTCCCTCAGTTTTCCATGGACACATCATTCCGTCGTGTGCAGTATAGCCGCGTGAATCGAGAAAAATCGTATGTTCTTGTGGTTTGTCTAAACCCGGTGCTCCAAAACACCTTTCTTCTGCGCAAGCTCGCCGTCGGCCAGGTGAATCGTGCCGCAGAAACGCTTCATGACATCGCGGGGAAGGGCATTAACACCACGAGGATCGTTCAACAGATGGGCGGACGGGCTGTCAATCTCACGCAGCTCGGGGGCAACAATCGTCAGGAGTTCCTGGACCTGGTTGAGGCTGATAACCTCGAGGTGACGTGGGTCGACTCGGGTGCTCCGGTCCGCTACTGTCATACGCTCATCGCGGACGACCCGACCTCGGTGACCGAGATTGTAGAAGAGGGCTCGTACGTTGATACCGAGGTTGAAATTGCGGTGCGGGAGTCGTTCGGGAGGCTGTTGCCCAACGCCGACAGCGTGGTGATCTCTGGATCAAAGGCGCCGGGGTTCTCGGATTTGATTTTCCCCGACATGGTGGAACAAGCCCACCGTGCGGGCGCGCGAGTTATTATCGATTATCGGGGCACGGATCTTGTCGCATCGCTCGACAAGGGAGTCGACATCGTCAAGATCAACGTTTCTGAGTTTGCGCAGACCTTTATGCCGGAGCCCCTTCCCGAAAACATCGATCCTGAGTGTATACCGCACGAGCTCTTCGCGCGGGTTATGGGCCTCGAGCAAAAACATGGCTTGAGGCTGGTCCTGACAAACGGTGCAAAGCCGGTCTTTATGACGGAGAACGGCAAAATGGAGGCTCTCCCGCCGGAGCCTGTCGAGGCGAAGAACACCATCGGCTGTGGCGACGCGGTATCCGCCGGAATAGCCGTGGGAATGCGGCGCGGTCTGGACCTGCACGGGGCGGTGTCGCTCGGGCTCGAGGCCGCCAAAAAAAACGCCTTGCAGATACGCCCGGGCCGCCTGTCATAGCGCCGTTGTCGAAACGCGGCCGTCTCATGTAGGACTCGCGGCGGCCCCTTGTTGCCGCCCCGACGCTCGGGCGCAGTGTTGGGCCGTTACGCCTCGTCGGAGCCCGCGGACGCCACGTAGGTGTTGTAGTAGTACTCTAGGCTTTCTACAACTGCTTCCCAGCTTGCCTCAACGATGTTCTCGTTTACTCCCACCGTGTCCCAGCTGCGGCCCTGGTGATCCGTGGTTGTGATAAATACACGGACCTTGGCCGCCGAGGCTCGCTCGGGGTTTAGTACGCGAACGCGGTAGTCGGTGAGGCTGATTTTCTCAATAAACGGAAAGTGCGGCGTCAGCGCGTCGCGCAGGGCCGCGTCGAGGGTCTCGACGGGGCCGACGCCGACGGCCGCTCCCATCAACTCCTTTCCGGCGCCCGTCATAAATATTCGGCCGACGGTCTTGGACGGTGTTTCGTGGGCCTTGTAGCTTTCGAGGTGATAGTTCTTGAGCTCGATCAGCGGCACGTACGTGTTGAGCGCCCGTCGGACAAGTATGTCGAAGCTTGCTTCCGCGGCCTCGTACTCGTATCCGTTTCGCTCGCGTTCCTTCAGCAGTGAGATGAGCTTGGCAACCTCCGGACTGTTTTTGTTAAAGTCGCCGAATTTGCGCAGCTTCTCGACAACCGTTGATTTTCCCGCCAGCTCCGACAGGAGAATGTGGCGCTCGTTCCCAACGAGGCGGGAGTCGATGTGCTCCATCAGATAGTCGGCCTTGGCGACCACGTCGGCGTGTTGGCCGGCTTTGTGACTGAATGCCGCCTCGCCAACGTAGGCGTGGCGCTTGTCCGGAATGATGTTTGCCTTTTCGGCCACAAAACGGCTCACTGCCGTGAGGTGGTCGAGCCGCTCTGCGACGGCAGCCTTGTAGCCCATTTTGAGTACCGCGTTGGGGACAAAGGCGCACAGATTGGCGTTTCCACAGCGTTCTCCCCACCCGTTGATCGTTCCCTGGATCTGGACTGCACCGGACTCGAGGGCGGCGAGAGAGTTTGCGACCGCCGTGTTGCAGTCGTCGTGAAAGTGACCTCCGAGCGGTGCAAGTTTTGCCTGATCGAATGATACGTACGCTGCCGCAACGTCGTGGGGAAGGGTGCCTCCGTTTGTGTCACAGAGGATAAGGCACGCGGCGCCGGCCGCGGACGCCGTTTCAACCGCCCTTTTTGCATACTCCGGGTCGTCCTTGAAGCCGTCGAAGAAATGTTCGAAGTCGAAGAATACCGTGCGTCCCTCACTGCGCAGATACTCAACGGAGTCTTGGATCATCTCGAGGTTCTCCGCCGGGCTTGTGCCGAGCACCTTGTCGACGTGGGCCTTCCAGGTCTTTCCAACGACAATCACCGTTTCCGTCCCCGCTTCTACGAGGGCGTGCATGTGCGCGTCGTCCTTCGCCTTCCGTCCCGGCCGTCGGGTGCTTCCGAACGCCACGATTTTCGCATGCTCGAACGTCTCTTTTTGACACCGCTCAAAAAAGGCCGCCTCTTTCTCGTTCGACAAGGGAAAGCCGCCTTCGATGTAGTCGACTCGTAGATCGTCTAGTTTGTGTGCGATCTGAATTTTGTCCTCGAGGCTGTAGTTGATTGCCAGACCTTGCATGCCGTCACGCAGTGTTGTGTCGTATACGACCAGTTCCTTTTTCGCCACCTTTGCTCTCCTTTTCCTTGCTCTTTGTTCTTTGATAAAACCGCACCCGTGCGGTCCCAGTACCGGCCGGACCCGTGCGAAATCAAAAAAAGGCCGTCTTCCCAGCGGGAAGACGGCCTTGTGCCGTCGTAGACGCCTTCCCGCTAGCCGGACGTACGATCTAGAATGGTAATGTCTAGAATGGTGGTGCCGAGGCGGGCGGGTAAGGATGTTCCGGTACCAACGGTCCGTTCCACTTGGTCATGATGAGCAACTTACTCAGGTCTGTCAACAACTGGTGGCGAAATAGTGTCGGACAAATATTCGAGCGATTGGGGATAGAGTATGAACACAACAGAGCTTTTGATTAGTGTCGTTCCGGTGGTTCTGCTTTTTGCAACCGGTTTTCTGTTTCGCAAGAGCGGCTTTCTTTCGGGCGCCACAGTCGATCAGCTTCGAAAACTCGTAGTCAATTTCGCGTTGCCCGCGCTCCTGTTTCAGGCCTTTCTGACCGTCGAGACATCGAGAGAACAGTTTGTTCTCGCGGGTGGTATGTTTCTATTGTGTGGCGCCCTGCTCGGGGGGGCGCTCCTTGTCCATGTGTTGCTACGGCGCGCCGGGCGGCGCGGACTGGGTGTTAAGCCGTATCTCTACGGGGGATTCGAGGCCGGTATGGTCGGCTACGCTGTGTTTCTCTCGGCGTTTGGCAACGAGGGGCTCCCGTTTTTTGCGTCGGTGGACCTCGGGCAAGTGCTGTTTGTTTTTGTCGTGCTGATGCCGGTTCTGTTTGCACGTCGTGGCGAGGCCGGCGGTATCCGGCAGTGGGTAAAGAACATCGTCACCTCACCGGTTATTTGGGCAATCGTGCTTGGTCTTGTCACCGGAAGAATCCTTGCCGCATTAGGCCGGCCGGCAACCGTTTTGGGCCCGGTATTGCGATTTATCGAATTGGCCGGCAATCTCACAGTTCCGTTGATCGCAATCGCAATCGGCTACGGGCTCTCGTTTGCGACCAAGCAGCTGATACGGGCGCTTGGTTTTGTGGTGATTCGCCTGGCGGTTCTCGTCGGGGTGATCCTGCTTGCGTTTGCTTTCGGCCTCGTAACCGGAGACATGCTGCGCGCCGCGTTCGCCACGATGCTGATTTTACCACCGCCGTTTGTGGTGGCTCTGGCCGCCTCCGAATCGGAGGTGGAAGAGGTGTCGACGATTCTGTCGGTCGCCACGGTGGTGTCGGTGGTGGCGTTTGTTTTTCTTCCCGTTCTGGGCGTATAGTGGAAGGTGATGTATTTAGCCAAGACAGATCGTTACAAACACCTTGCCTATCGTCGCTGCGGCACGAGCGGACTCAAGCTTCCGCCTATCTCGCTCGGGCTCTGGCACAACTTCGGCGGCACAACACCGCTGGAAAACGGCCGACGAATGCTGCGGCGCGCTTTTGAACTGGGCGTCACTCACTTTGACCTAGCCAACAACTATGGACCGCCTCCCGGAAGCGCCGAGGAGAACTTCGGCGTCTTGCTGCAAAGGGATTTTGGTCCCTACCGGGACGAGCTCATAATCTCTACCAAGGCCGGCTATGACATGTGGGAAGGACCCTACGGGGCGTGGGGCTCCCTGAAGCACCTCTCGGCGAGTCTCGACCAGAGTCTTTGCAGGATGGGACTTGACTATGTCGATATCTTCTACTCCCATCGCTTTGATCCGGATACACCTCTGGAAGAAACGATGGCGGCGCTGGATCGAGCGTACCGTCAGGGCAAGGCGCTTTACGTTGGCGTCAGCTCGTACTCCGCGGAAAAGACACGGCGTGCCCATGAGATTCTGTCGCAACTCGGAACACCGTTTGTGATTCATCAGCCGTCCTACTCATTGATAAACCGCTGGGTGGAGTCGGAAGGGCTGCTTGACGCTCTGTCGGACCTCGGACTCGGCTGCATTGCTTTTTCGCCTCTGTCACAGGGACTTCTGACCGACAAATACTTGCACGGAGTTCCTGAGGGCTCCCGAGCGGCGGGCGAGAGCCCATTCCTCTCCGCCGAATTCATAACCGAGGAGCGCATACGGCGTGTCCGTGGGCTTCAGGATATTGCGGAGTCGCGGGGACAGAGCCTTGCTCAAATGGCTCTTCGATGGGTGCTCCGCCGGCCGGTGGTGACCTCCGCGTTGATTGGGGCAAGCAGCGTGGAGCAGCTCGAGGAAAACGTCGCCTCCATGTCCGCACCCGATTTCACGAACGAAGAACTCGCCAAGATCGATGAGTACGCGATTGATAGCGACGTAAATCTCTGGGCTGAATCGAGCGACCGGTAAACGGGTTGTTCCTATGTGGTATAGTGGTGCGGCCTGAGAACGATGCAAGAGACATCAGTTTTTGACAGTTTGGTCGATTCGCTTTCGACGAGTGAACGACGAGACATGCTCGATCGTCTCGAGGGTGGGCATGGGCAAGACGAAGAGTCCGTCGTAGACGAAAGCCCCGATCCGGACGTCGACCTGGAAGAGGAATACCACGGCTTTGGGTTTTTCCGGCGTCTGCTCGTTTTTTTCAGGCGGGTTTTTGGCGGTAAGGACCGGGATCAAGCGGTTGAAGAAATCCTTGTTCGGGATCTCGGGCGGCGGGTGCAGACAGCGGCTCCGGGTATGGTGGATATTCGGAACGAGCTGCTTTTGCCGGCGTTTTATCACCGTACCAAGACCTTGGCCACCGACTCGAGTCTTCTTTCCGCCGCAATCAAGCAAACTATCGGAAATCGGCGTGCTGAGTTTTTAGCGTTTTTGTGTGGACTTCGCCTGCCGGAGTTCCAGGCTGCTCTGCTTCGCGACACCGATCCGTATCGCATCGCCGAGAAAGAGCCGGAGGCGAGCGACACCGAGATAAAAAAGCGCATGAGGAACAACACCGACGAGATTTTTCTCACAATGTCTCCGGGCGGGAAACGGTCGCTCTACGGGTATTCCGTGCTCCAGCATCGCCTTATGGAGTTTAGTGCGTTCCGATTTCGCGATCTGCTTGATATCTTCGAGGGACCAAGCGGCATGCCCACCGTTACACCGATCCACCTCGCCCTTGGAAGCCTGAGGGATTTGGACGCTCTCTTGGCCGGCCTCAAGCAACCTCCGGCAGTTTTTCTCGAAGCGCTTGTCTTGTTTGGCCATCGCGAGCTTCTGGCCCAAAATGCGGAGCAGATCGAGGGTACCGTCTCTTCTGAGATCGATCGCCTCAAAGAGGCCTTTGGCGACATCCGGGATTTCGCGGCGGCCGTCCCGCTCAGAGACATCATCCGCTACGGTTCGGGGAGTATCAATTACAAGCCCGAGGAGCACGGCGGCGGCGAGGACTGGCTCAACCGCTTGCGCAAGTTCTGGGACGATCGTACGGAGCGAATGTTCAAACGCTTTAGCTACTCACGGCAAAGGAAGCAGCTCACCCGAGAGATCGCGACGCTGACCCACCAGGACGAGATACCGGCGTTCCTGAACTACAGAGATGCAAGTGGGCTTCCCGGGCGCTATGCCTACTCGCTTTCGGCTGTCGACGACGTGGTCGGCGTGTCGTTTCAGAGAGAGATGGTACCGTCGCTGCGGATGCTGTTGCTCGAAGGGGAGTTTTACAAAGGCAGCAACCGCGCCGAATTCGACGCAGCCTTTAGCACCCTAAACGAAGCACAGGACAAGATCAACGGTTTTCGGTCGCGTTTGGAGGCGATCGAGACAGCAACCGAGGACCGGCACGAATCAGGAAGCGTGCCGAACCGTGGCGACGGTAATCCGGTGGACAAGGATGTCGAGGCGTTTATGAAGTCCGTGCTGGGGGCGTTTCGGTCGCTCTCGCTTGTTGTCGACGGTATTCTTTACGGGCAGGTCGGCGGGAAGTACGACACAATCTCGAATCTGGCTCAGATCGGCGGTCGCGCGAACAAGGAGTATCGCAAATCCCTCGACCACGTGATTCTTCTTTGCAATAACATTTACGAGCAGGTGGGTAGCCTGTTCAACCTCGAAAGCCTTGCGGAGACAAGCGACGCGCCGGAGGGCGCAGCGTCGGATTGAGTGTATATCGGTTTGACGGCGGCGGCAGAGGCGCCGAAAGAGCCGCCGATCGCTTGCACCCCCGCGACGCGTCTGCGGCCCCCGCCTCTATCGGCGTCGTCGCCTACGTCACAACGGCGGAGGCCGGCTCAATGCGCCCCCGCTCCACGGCGGGCGAAGGTTCAATGGTGGCCGAATCAACGGCGAGTGGGAAGAGCGGAGATGGCGCGGCAAGAGACGCGAGCCATCCAACCGATGTCGAGACGTCGCCGGGGCCGGGGCCCCGCGAGGCTCTCGAAGCGGCGCTGGGTTTGGACTTGCGCCGAATGCGCCGTGTCCGCCAGGTGCACTCTAAGCGTGTAGTGGCCGTCGACCTTGGTTCGGAAGCGGCGTTGTCTTACCGGGCCGGTCCCGGCGGGTTGGGGACTACGCCCGACCTGCCGGAGGCCGACGGGCTTCTAACAAACGACTACGGTCTTATCCTCGGCGTTACCGTTGCCGACTGCATGCCCATCCTCCTTCAGGACCGCTACGACCGAGGGTTTGCCTTGCTTCACTCCGGCTGGCGCGGGACCGGCATCCTTTTAGTGGCCGTCAACATGCTGCGCGACCGCTACAACATACCAGCCGGGGACTTGATAGCCGGCTTTGGTCCCGCGATTGGCGGATGCTGCTACCGCGTCGACGAAAAACGATATAGCTTGTTTCACTCACGCTGGGGGGCGGGCAGGGTCGTCGACGGCCGGTATACCATCGATCTTGTCGCAGCGAATGCCGCGATCGCCGAAGAGTGTGGGGTAGGCGAGGTGCGGCTTGAAAGCCCATGTACCGTGTGCAATGATTGGCTAGGTTCCTACAGGCGACAAGGACCGGATAACTACAGCCTGATGCTCGCCGTGGCGTTCAAAATGCAATCAACGGAGTAAATAGACTATGACCTCAGGATCAGATTCCTGGACGGACCGGGTAAAAAACTGTCTTCTTGAACTGGCGGACGAAAAGAAGGTCGAGGTGGGGCAAGAACTCGTGAACACACTTCAAGCCTCCGTGCCGCCGTCTATGGAGCATGGCGACCTCGCGTTTGCGATATTTCCGTTTGCAAAGGCTTTTCGGGGTAATCCCGCCGCATTGGCGAGTGAAATTGCCAAACGCCTGGACAGCGTAGAGGGCGCCGGTGTTGAAGCCGCCGGCGCGTACCTCAACATCAGGCTTCCTCGCGCTTCTTCTACCAGCCGCGTACTACGAGCCGTCGAAGCCGCCGGTGATCGATATGGCTTTGGGGACAGCCTCGTGGGCGCACGAATAATGATCGAGTTTTCGTCGCCCAACACCAACAAGCCACTCCACCTGGGACACCTGCGAAACAACATCTTGGGCGAAACATTAAGCCGCCTCCTCGAGGCGGCCGGGGCGGAGGTGTACAAGGTCAACCTCGTCAACGACAGAGGCATTCATATCTGCCAGTCGATGCTCGCCTATATGGAGTACGGGGATGCCAAGACGCCGGAATCGGAAGGGGTAAAGTCGGACCACTTTGTGGGCGAGTACTACGTCCGATATGCAAACTGGTCCAAGGAGGACCCGTCGGTTGCCGAACGCGCACAGGAGCTCCTTCAGAAATGGGAGGCAGGTGACCCGGAAGTACGTACCCTGTGGGAGACAATGAACCGCTGGGCCGTCGAAGGCATAAAAGAGACCTACGAAGCCACGGGCATCAGCTTTGACCGAATCTATTTCGAGAGCGAGACGTACGCCGCCGGCAAGGCGGAGATTCTACGCGGCCTCGAGGCAGGCGTCTTTTACCGGGACAACGACGGTTCGGTGTGCGCGGACCTCGAACAAATCAATTTGGACAAAAAAGTCCTGCTTCGAAGCGACGGAACGTCGTTATACGTCACGCAGGACATCGGTACCGCGTTATCGCGGCGCAACGACTGGCAGTTTGACCGGCTCATCTACGTCGTGGCCTCGGAGCAGCGATACCACTTTCAGGTGCTTTTCCACCTACTGCAACTCCTCGGGCATGAGTGGGCGGACAGCCTCTATCACTTGAGCTACGGCATGGTAAATCTCCCCGAAGGCAAGATGAAGAGTCGCGAGGGGACCGTTGTTGATGCGGACGACCTCCTTGCCGAGCTCGAGCGCCTCGCCGCGGAAGAGATCAAAAGCAAGGAGCGCGAGGACGCCGTGGGCGACATCGATGCTACAAGCAAGGCTGTTGCCCTCGGCGCGCTACACTACTATTTGCTTCAAACGGGGCCGGCAAAGGACATGATCTTTAGCCCCGACGAGTCGATCTCGTTCACCGGAGACACCGGCCCCTATCTTCAGTACATGGGGGCCCGGATCGCCAGCATGCTCCGGAAGGCGCCCGAGATCGCCGATGTCTCGGCGACGGATATTTCCGCCGAGATGCTTGCGGACGACGATTCGTGGGCCCTGACCCGGCTCCTCGGGCGGTTTCCGGAGGTGGTAAAGGACTCCGCTCACGCCTACAATCCTTCCCGAATCGCGACGTATGCGCACGAGTTAGCCAGGGAATTCAGCCGCTTCTATCACGACGTGCCGATTATCATAGCGGACGACCCGCAGCTCCGCCTTGCGCGTCTAAGCCTGAGCAAAGCGGTTCTCTCGACGCTCAAAAACTGTCTACGACTAATCAACGTGCCCTTCCTCGAGGTTATGTAATCCCACGCAGCCGTCAGCAGGCGACGGCGGGGATACACCGTGGACGTTTCCCTACATTCTTGTATGACCGCTACATTTCCGTAGGGTGTTACCCTTGACCTCTATCCACAAAAAGCCGCATATTGTGCATAAATATGCTATTCTAGTAAATATTTATTTGATTTTAGTCCTGCCCTATGGCGGGCATGATTGTTGCTACAGTATTTGATTACAACAAGGAGCCTATATGCCCCACATTAGGCGGCCTCGGGCCGTCGGTCTATACGACCCCAACAACGAACACGAATCCTGCGGCGTCGGGTTTGTGGCCCACATAAAAAAAGAGAGCAGCCACGGCATCGTGCGACTGGCCGAGGAAGTTCTTCTCAATATGACGCACCGAGGAGCCGTCGGCGCGGATCAAAACTCTGGTGACGGAGCCGGTATCCTTACAACACTCCCCCAGACCTTTTTGGAGAATGTTGCAAAAACCGAGTTGGGCCTGACTCTGCCCCCGCGGGGGCTCTATTCGGCCGGGCTGGTGTTTTTCCCGCAGTCTTTGGACCACAGGGAGGCGTGTCATTCGCGGTTTAAAGCAATAATAGAGTCGGAAGGTCAAAGGCTCCTCGGCCGGCGCCGCGTCCCAACAGATGACTCCATGATAGGACCGACCGCGAAGGCGGCGGAGCCGGTGATCGAACAGGTGTTTGTAGGAGCCGGTGACGGCATAGGTCCCGATGAATTCGAGCGCAAGCTCTACGTCATCCGAAAGCTCGCGACAAATACACTGCGCGGCTCCGAAAATGATCCGATGGATCACTTTTACATCTGCAGCCTTTCTACTCGTGTGATGGTCTATAAGGGCATGCTTATGCCCGAGCAACTCTTCCGCTACTTCCCGGACTTGAGTGACCCAACGTATGAGAGCCACCTCGCGATGGTGCATTCGCGGTTCTCTACAAATACGTTTCCGAGTTGGGACCGGGCGCAGCCCATGCGGTTTATGAGCCATAACGGCGAGATCAACACCCTGCGCGGCAACATCAACAAGATGGCGGCGCGCGAGGGCACGCTCGAGAGCGAGCTCTTTGGAGAGGACTTACAAAAGACCTTTCCCGTCATGGAGCCGGACTGTTCGGACTCGGGCCACCTGGACAATGCTCTCGAGCTACTTCTGATGTCGGGCAGGGAGCTGCCCGAGTCCGTGATGATGCTGATCCCCGAGGCGTGGCAAAACCACAAACACATGCCGGACGTCGGCAGAGACATGTATGAGTTTTTCTCTACACGTATGGAACCCTGGGACGGGCCCGCCTCTATTGCGTTTACCGACGGCCGCGTGATCGGGGCGGTGCTCGACCGGAACGGACTGCGGCCTTCGCGCTATTACGTCACCAACGACGACATCGTGGTCATGGCCAGCGAGGTCGGCGCGTTCGATGTGGAACCTGAGAACGTTCGCGAAAAGGGGCGCCTCAAGCCCGGACGTATGTTCCTCGTAGACTTCGAAAAAGGCCGCATCGTAGACGATGCCGAGCTCAAGAACGGTATTGCCGAGCGGAAGCCGTACGGCGAGTGGCTCGAAGAGCAGCGCATTGCCCTCGACGATATCTCGGTACCGACGAATGTCCCCGGGCTCGAGGCGGATTCCGTTCTCGAGAGGATGCGCCTTTTTGGGTTTACCCTCGAGCATCTCGACCTCATCCTCAAGCCGATGGCCGAGGACGGCAAGGAGCCCCTCGGCTCGATGGGCAACGATACACCCCTCGCGGCCCTTAGCCGCCGAGCTCGTTTGCCGTACGATTACTTCAAGCAGCTTTTTGCCCAAGTAACAAATCCTCCGATCGACTCGATTCGGGAAGATATCATCATGAGTATCTCCGGCTACATCGGACCCGAGGGGAATCTCCTCGAAGAAGAGGCGAGCGACGCACACAGGTTATGGCTTGATCATCCGGTGCTTACCAACGAACAGCTCGCCGCCGTAAAGTTCATGGACCATCGTGGGTGGCGCACCAAGGTGATGGATGCCACCTATCCGGTGGACAGCGGCGCTACGGGGATGCGGGCGGCACTGGACGAGATATCCCTTGGGGCGGAGCAGGCGATTGCCGACGGCTACAGCATTGTGATCATCTCCGACAGGAATGCGTCTGCGACCAGAATTCCTGTTCCGTCGCTTGTCGCCGTCGGCGCCGTTCATCACCACCTGGTAAAGAACCACAAACGCACCCAGATCGGGATCGTTGTGGAGTCAGGCGATGCCAGAGAGGTGCACCACTTCTGTTGCCTGACCGGCTTCGGCGCGGACGCAGTGAACCCTTACTTGGCCTTCGAGGCCATCCGGCATATGAGGTCTCAGCGCCAAATCTCGTCCGACCTGAACGACCATGATGTCGTGGCCAACTACCTAAACGCAGTGGCTTACGGCATGCGAAAGGTCATGGGTAAGATGGGCATCAGCACGCTCGACAGCTACAAGGGCGCGCAGATATTCGAAGCCGTCGGTCTGGCTCAGGAAGTGATGGACCGCTGTTTTGTGGGCACTGCAAGCCGCATTCAAGGCATTGGTTTTGGAGAACTGGCGGCAGAAGCGCGTATGCGCTATGACGTGGCCTACCCGCCGGGAAACGAGCCGGTTGGATCGGAGTACGTAAATCCTGGGGACTACCACTGGCGTATCGGTGGCGAGCAACACATGTGGAACCCCGAGAGCATCGCGGAGTTTCAAAGAGCATCGATGTTTGGTGACCGGGAGGCCTTTCGGAGGTTCTCGGATATTCAAGACAGACGGAGCGTCGAGCAGGCCACGCTACGAGGCCTGATGAGATTCAAGACGGGTAACGCCATCCCGCTCTCCGAGGTAGAACCGGCGATCGAGATCACAAAGCGATTTGTGACCGGTGCCATGAGCTTTGGTTCGATTAGCCAAGAGGCCCATGAGACACTCGCTCTGGCGATGAATCAACTCGGCGGAAAGTCCAATACCGGCGAGGGTGGCGAGATGCCGGAACGGTACAAGCCGCTCTCCGACGGACGGTCCAAGCGGTCCGCTATCAAACAGATTGCAAGCGGACGGTTTGGGGTCAACATCGACTATCTCACCAACGCCGACGAAATCCAGATCAAGATGGCGCAGGGCGCAAAACCCGGCGAGGGAGGGGAGCTTCCCGGCCATAAAGTCTTCGACATCATCGCGAAGACTCGTTACTCTACGCCGGGCGTGGGCCTTATCAGTCCACCTCCTCACCATGATATTTACTCTATCGAGGACCTCGCGCAGTTGATCTTTGATCTCAAAAATGCAAATCCACGGGCGCGGGTGAGCGTGAAGCTTGTATCGGAAGTCGGCGTGGGCACGGTCGCCGCCGGCGTCGCGAAGGCGCATGCCGACCATATTCTCATTTCCGGCCACGACGGCGGCACCGGCGCGTCACCACTGACGGGTATCAAGCACGCGGGCCTTCCGTGGGAGCTCGGTTTGGCGGAGACCCACCAGACCCTTGTCCTGAACAACCTTCGGACCAGGGTGGTGGTGCAGACGGATGGTCAGATCAAAACCGCCCGGGACGTTGCGATTGCCGCGATGCTCGGAGCCGAAGAGTGTGGTTTCGCCACCTCGGCGCTGATTTCTATCGGCTGCATCATGATGCGCAAGTGCCAGAAAAACACCTGCCCGGTTGGCATCGCCACCCAGGACGAACGGCTGCGCGCGAAGTTCACGGGTAAGCCGGAACACGTCATCAACTTTTTTACCTTTTTGGCGGAGGACCTGCGTGAGATCATGGCGAGTCTTGGGATTCATCGATTTGATGAACTCGTGGGACGGGCCGATCTTCTCGAAGTGGACGACGAGGCTCGGAGCTGGAAGGCGAAAAATATCGATCTCTCCGCCCTTTTGACCCGGTCCGAGCCGCAGGGAAACGACGACCGTGTCATCTGTTGTATTCCACAACAGCACGGCATCGAAAAGGTCATGGACCGCAAACTGATTTCATTGGCGGAGCGAGTGCTGTTGGCGAAGGAGCCGCTTCGCCTGGATTTGCCCGTGCGGAACACCGACCGGGCGGTCGGTACCATGCTGAGCCACCACATCACCCGCGCTTGGGGCGGCGACGGCCTTCCGCCGGAGACCCTGCACATCAAGCTCACCGGTAGCGCCGGACAGAGCTTTGGGGCGTGGCTCGCGCGCGGGGTGACAATCGAGCTCGAGGGCGATGCCAACGACTACGTTGGCAAGGGGCTTTCCGGCGGCACCTTGATTGTGTATCCGCCGGCGGCGTCTCGTTTCGAGGCCGAGAAAAACATCATCATCGGCAACGTTGCCCTGTACGGCGCCATAAACGGGTACGGCTTTTTCCGGGGTATGGCCGCTGAGAGGTTCTGTGTCCGAAACTCCGGCGCGAAAGTCGTTGTCGAGGGTGTTGGCGACCACGGTTGTGAGTACATGACCGGCGGACGTGCGGTGATTCTCGGAGGCACCGGTCGCAACTTCGCCGCCGGCATGAGCGGCGGCATCGCCTACGTTCTCGATACTATCGGAGACTTCACTTCGAAGGTGAACCCGGGGATGGTTGAGGTCGGGTCTATCGAGGACGATGGGGAGGCCGAGGAAGTGCGCGAGCTCGTCGAAATGCACGCGCGGTACACCGGCTCGAGGCAGGCCGAGTTGCTCTTGGCGCGATGGCCTGAGGCCCGC
Source organism: uncultured Spirochaetales bacterium (assembly GCA_964519835.1). GTDB lineage: Bacteria > Spirochaetota > Spirochaetia > DSM-27196 > CAZFLD01 > CAZFLD01. Next base: position 49,819 of record CAZFLD010000007.1, on the reverse strand, counting down.
TACGAGTTTGCGCGGGTCATTCCCACGGCATTTCGCCGGGTTCTCGAGCTGCAACAATCCGCGAAGGAGGCGGTCCATGGGTAAGCCGACCGGATTTATGGAGTTTACCCGGCATACGGTAGTCGACCGTGATCCAGGTAAGCGCATCGGTGATTTTGGTGAGTTCCACAAGGAACTCAACGACGCTGAGCGACAGGAGCAAGGCGCGCGGTGTATGGACTGCGGCATTCCGTTTTGCCAGTCCTCATATGGGTGTCCCGTCGACAACCTGATCCCCGAGTGGAATGACCTCATCTATCGCGGCCGATGGGACGAAGCATTCTATCGGCTTCTCAAGACAAACAACTTCCCCGAGTACACCGGGCGGGTCTGCCCGGCACCCTGCGAGTCGGCGTGTGTTCTGGGCATAAACGAGCCGGCGGTAACGATCAAAGACAACGAGTGTGCGATTATCGACCGCGCCTACGATTCCGGTCTGATGGAGCCCATGCCGCCGGCGATGCGAACCGACAAACGCGTGGCGATTGTTGGGAGCGGACCGGCGGGGTTGGCCTGCGCGGACCAACTCAACAAGGCCGGACACACGGTGACGGTGCTCGAACGAGCCGACAGAATCGGTGGACTATTGATGTACGGCATTCCCAACATGAAGCTGGACAAGGGGCTTGTGCAAAGGCGGAACGACATTATGGCCGCCGAGGGCATCGAGTTCAAAACCGGCGTGTGGGTGGGCCGAGATCTCGAGGCGCCAAAGCTTGTATCGGAGTATGACGCCGTTGTGCTTGCGTGCGGTGCAACAAAGCCGCGTGATCTGCCGGTGCCCGGCCGGGAGCTCGACGGAATCCACTTTGCAATGGACTTCCTGCATGCAAATACAAAAAGTCTGCTGGACAGCAACCACGCCGACGGACGCTACACTTCAGCCGCGGACAAGCATGTGGTGGTCATCGGTGGCGGCGACACAGGAAACGATTGCCTGGGAACAAGCATGCGCCATGGCTGCGCTTCGCTCAAAAACTTCGAGCTATTGCCTAAACCGGCTTCCGAGCGGACCACGGAGTTCCCGTGGCCTACGTATCCACGACTCTACAAGCTGGACTATGGTCACGAAGAAGCCGCCTCGGTTTTCGGCGACGACCCTCGGGAGTATTCGATCCTGACGAAGGAGTTTGTGGGTGAGTCCGGACACGTGACAGGCATTCGCACGGTCAGAGTCACATGGCATAAAGAGCCCGGCGAGCGGCCCCGAGTGGAGGAGATTCCGGGCAGCGAGGAGGAGTGGAAGGCAGACCTGGTCCTTCTGGCCCTCGGCTTCTTAGGTCCCGAAGCCGACCTCGCCGAAGAGCTAATCCTCGATCGCGATGAGCGAAGCAATTTCAAGGCTGCCTACGACCGGTTTTCTACCTCCGTTCCCAAGGTCTTTGCCGCAGGCGACGCTCGGCGCGGCCAGTCCCTCGTGGTCTGGGCCATCAAGGAGGGCCGGGGCGCCGCCCGCGAGGTTGATCGCTTTTTGATGGGCAAGACGCTCCTGCCCTAGGGGCGTGCACAAGCGGGCGCTACGAGCGGGCCCCCACGTTGGCCGAGGCCCGCCTATTCACCGGCGCGCCGCCACGGGACCATGCCGCGCCCGTCGGCCGATTGCCCGTGTGATGCGAGGTCCCGCAGCAATCCGACCCTCGGTCTCTCCGATTGATGAGCGATTCAGGAGGGATTCATGAGGCGCTTTGGAGGCTCATCGGGCTCTCGGGTACCTTCCGAGCCGGAGGAGTGTTCATGGCCTTTGTCTTGGCTACCGTTAACCGGCCCCGAGTGGGTGCTTGCGGAACCGAATGCCGGCTTGACTCCTTGCCTCATAATGTGTTAACTATGCGCTCACGCAAATTTGGGGTCGCGGCACTAAGCCGTTTCGACCCATGGGATGACAACATGTACGCAATGGTTGAGATTCTTGGAAAACAGTATAAGGCGGAGCCGGGCGCCGTCCTCAAAGTCGACCACATGGCCGACAAAAACGAGGGCGATGACGTTTCTTTCGACAGCGTCCTGATGCTCAACAACGACGGCAAAGTGTCCGTTGGGAAGCCTTATGTCGGCGGCGCCGCGGTTGAGGCGGTTGTTGAGGGCCACGGCAGAGATGCGAAGATCACGGTGTTCAAATTCAAGCGCCGGAAGAACTACGCCCGCCGCCTCGGGCATCGTGCTTACTATTCGTTGGTCCGGGTCAAGGAGATTGCGGCGAAGTAGCGCCGGGAAGCGGTCCGCGCGGATGGTACACGTGTGCCTCTCGCTTAGGGGGGGAAGGCTTTTCGCCTTCGAGAGCATCGGCCATAGTGGTGCCGGTGTCCACGGCGAGGACCTCCCATGTGCTGCGGTTTCCACACTTGTCCGGACCGTAGCGCGAGTTTTGGTTGACGAGCCGGGCATTGACGTGGAAGCAACACCGCCCGTACCGGGCAGTATCCGGGTCAAGAGCATCAGTTGTCCCGAGGGCAAACGGCGCTGGCTTGTTGGAGTCACCGACGTTCTGGTGCGAGGGATTGAGGACATCGTTCGGGACTATCCGCAACATGTCGATTTGGTTGTAAAGACAAGGGAGTAGTACATGGCACATAAAAAAGGCGGTGGCAGCTCAAAAAACGGCCGTGATTCGGCTGCGCAGCGCCTCGGCGTCAAGGTGTTTGGAGGCAGTCGGGTAAGCGCCGGGACGATTATCGTTCGGCAGCGGGGAACGCGCTTCCACCCCGGTGAGTTTGTCGGCCGTGGTAAAGACGACACGCTTTTTGCCAAATCCGACGGTGTCGTCACCTTCTACGATCGCCGCGGTAGGAAATACATATCCATCGCCGTAGACGACCCGTCGTCCGGCAAAACCGCCCACGCCGGCGATGATACTCCGGCACAAGCCAACGTGTCCGCTTCGAAGCGAAGGATCCAAAAGACGGCGGAGCCCGCCGGTCAAGCTTCGGCCGCCGAACCGCCTCAGGCCCCGGCGGAGGCACCAAGCGGCGCCGCGCCCGAGCCGGTCGATTCCGAGGAATAAGCCAAAGCGGCGTTTGTGAGCCGATTCTCCGACCACGTAACCATTACCCTCGTCTCCGGGAAGGGCGGCGCCGGATCGACGTCGTTCCGACGAGAGAAATACGTGCCTCGCGGCGGGCCCGACGGCGGCGACGGTGGGGCCGGCGGGTCAATCCGGTTTGTCTGCCGCGAAAACCTTAAGACCCTTGGTCACCTTAGCCCAAACGGCACATATCGCGCCGGCAACGGAGAACCCGGTCGCTTTCGCAAGCGTCACGGCAAAGACGGCGCGGATGTCGAGATCGCCGTCCCGCCGGGAACCCAGGTCCGGTCGGTCGAGGATGGATCCGTAATCTGTGATCTCCTCGAAGTCGGGGAGTCTCACGTGGCCCTCGAGGGCGGGCGGGGCGGCAAGGGCAACACCCACTTTGTATCCTCCACCAACCGCACGCCGCGCTTTGCACAGCCCGGTGAAGTGGGAGCGAGCCTGCAAGTGGTAGTCGAGCTTTGTGTTATTGCCGAGATCGGGCTCGTAGGTCTGCCGAACGCCGGCAAGTCGAGCTTGCTTGCCGCCACGACAAACGCGCTTCCGGAAGTTGCCGCCTATCCATTTACCACCACGTCTCCAAACCTTGGTGTTGTAGAGAGGGAGTTCGACCACTTGGTTTTGGCCGATATTCCGGGTCTTATCGAAGGCGCCGCCGAGGGCGCCGGTCTTGGCACACGATTTCTGCAGCACCTCTCGCGAACGCTTGGCATTTGCTACGTGGTCGACCTGTCCGACGATGCGCCCGATCGTTCGATCGCCGTCGTGGAACACGAGCTACGGAGTTACAGCGGTGACCTGGTGGGCCGGCCGCGGATTATCGTCGGCAACAAAAACGATTTGCCCAACGCTCGAGCCGGCCTCGATGCGGTGCAGGATGCTGTCCAAGGTGAAACCATTCTGTCCGTTTCCGCGCACTCCGGCGACGGGCTCGACGGCTTTGTTGACAGCCTCTTTGCCCTTCGTGACAAGGTCCGTACCGCCGAGGTAGGCGCGTGAGAATCGCGTTTTTCGGCGGCTCCTTTGACCCGGTGCATAACGGGCACCTCTTCGTCGTCGACGAGGTGCTGCACCTGGGCCTTGCTGAGCGGGTTGTGTTTGTGCCCGCCGGCCGATCGCCGTTTAAAGCCGCGACCGGCACGGCTCACGATGCCTCGGCGCGTGATCGATTGGAAATGCTGCGTTTGGCGCTCAAAGGGCGTCCTGGAATGACGATAGACAAATGGGAAATCGAACGGGGCGAGGTGAGCTACACCGTCGACACGGTAGATCACATGTACCGCGACCTGCAGGTCACGGAGCGGCTGGGAATGATCATTGGTGCGGATCTCCTCGAAGGGTTTGACCAATGGCGCGAGTCGGAAAGACTCTTGTCGTTAGTCCGACCGATAATTGTAGGGCGTCCGGGATTCCCGGCCGGCGAGGCGCCGGCGGCGTTTGCCGCAGCCGATCCGGTCTATGTTGACAACAAAATCATAGCGGTGTCATCATCGGAAATTCGTCGTCGGGTTGAAGACCAGCTTGCATATTGTGATTTGGTGCCGGCTGCGGTGTTCGACTTCATACACAAAAAGGGTCTTTATCGCGATGCGACCAGGTAGACAGTTTGACCGGGGGCTCATCCTCGTCGCGGTGATCGTTGGTGTCGTGGTGGCCGTCGGCGTGATCATCTTCCTCGAAGTTCGCACGGACGCAATCGAGCAACTCATCGAGGGCGAGGAAAACGTCAGCCTCCTTGTGGTAGTGCATGATAGCAACGAGATACGATCCTCCCAGGCCGTGTTTGCCAACACGGTGACCTACCGCGGTGCGCTCGTTGACATTCCTACAAACACCGGTGTCTTGGTCGACTCACTCGATCGCATAGATCGGATAGATGCCGTATTCGAATCCGCCGCCCTGAGTGGTTTCCGTGGCGAGGTCGAGCAACTCTTGGGAATCGAGTTGCCGTTTTATCTCGTGTTTTCTACCGACCAGCTGTCGGACGTTGTGGACCTTGCGGGGGGTATCGAGCTCTTTTTAATCGATCCGATCGAAGCGACCGATCCGACGATACTCATCCCGGCCGGGAACGTCCTTTTGGACGGACAGAAAACCGTCGACTATCTTCGATATGCTTCTCCAAACGAGCGACCCCTCGAAGCGGTGGGACGGCGCCAGCGGCTGGTTCAGAGCTTGCTCGCGCGCTTGGGCGAGCAGGCGGAGTATCTGGGCCGCCGCGGCGTATTTCCGCTTTTCCGCGGGTATGTTGAAACAAACCTCGATTCTCGTGCCATGGCAAGTCTCGTGAATCTGTTCGACGACCTCGACACGGACACCTTGATCAAACAACGGGTAATCGGCAACACGCGGAGCGTAGAGGTTTCGGGCGAAACTCGTGATCTCCTTTTCCCCCACATGGAAGGGCAGCTGCTCAAGTCGGCGGTCCAGCAGATGCTGAGCTCTATCGCGTCGCCGGAAATGCCCGGAGAGCTAAGAAGTGTGGTCCGGCTCGAGATTCTCAACGGAACGACGACAAACGGCCTCGCCCGCCGTACTCAGGAGCTGTACGAGGGGTTTGGCTATACAAACATCTCCGTGGGTAACGCAGACAGCAACGACGTAGAGGAAACAACAATTATCAATCGCCTTGGTGACCCCACCACGGCCGAAAGGGTCGCCGAGATCATCGGCGCCGACCGCGTAACAAGCCAAGCGAGGCTAGACGACGAGGTCGATGTCACCATAGTTCTGGGAAGGGATTTTGATGGAGTCAGTGTCCGACAATAGGGCCCACGCGATCGAAATAGGAACGCGATTGTCCGCCTACCAAGGCATCGATACCACCGTGATCGATCTGACGGGGCAGTCCACTTTTACCGACTACTTTGTGATCGCCACCGTACGAAGCACTGCGCACCTACAGGGGCTTGTTCGCCGAATAAGTGAATACGTCTACGAGGCCGATCTTGACGTATTAAGCAACTTAAAGCGCCCTGTAGAATCCGGTTGGACTCTAATCGATTGCGGTGCGATTGTCATCCACCTCATGACAAAGGAAATGCGTGATTTCTACGAGTTGGAGAAGGTCTGGTTCGAGGCCGAGAAAATCGGGATCAAGGACCAAATCGCCGATTAGGCGGTCAAGCCGCTAACTGTCAATCGTATTCGTCGTCGTCCTCGATGTCCTCGTCGTAGTCTTCGTCGTCGTAGTCCTCGTCATCGTCGTAGTCTTCGTCCTCGTCAAGGTCGTCGTCGAAGTCGTCGTCATCATCAAGATCGTCACCGTCGTCGTAGTCACCGAGACGAAAGAGGTCGATCTCGGAAATTTCCATAGGAGCATCTTCGAGTACCAGCATCAATGCCCACCTCCCCGCGAAGCGTGTAGACGTGAGTCTATTGCCGCGATAACCAATTGTCAACGAAAAAGGACTATGAGATATCGGTTAATCATTTCCTTACGGTCAATATATTTGAGGCCGACTGTTTGACTTCCGGGCCATATTCCGTATACTTCCTCAAGGGAGTACGCTGCCGGTGGAGATAACGGATATTCGAGTTCGGCGTGTGGCGGTCGACGGTAAGCTCAAGGCCTATGTAACTCTCACTTTTGACAAATGCTTTGTGATCCACAACGTCAAGATTATCGAAGGTAAGAGCGGTGTGTTTATTGCAATGCCGAGTCGCCGCACCAAGTCAGGCGAATACAAAGACGTTGCTCATCCGATTACGACGGAGTTTCGAAACGTGTTGCAGCAGAGAATTCTTGGAGCCTATGAGACCTCCGTTGCCGAAGGGCGCGACCTTTCCGACGAAGAGTGACACTTATCAAAACCTCGCACATCTGATATTCTTCCGGTCCAATTGATGTGATTAGTGGGACGTCGGCAAGTGGTAAGCCACCGGGTTTTGGTCCCGGCATTCGCAGGTTCGAATCCTGCCGTCCCAGATTATCTTGTCGTCGCGGCATGCGCCGCGGCGGCGGCCATCACGTAAAGGAGCTAGGTACATGAAGCGCAAAGAGGTTACCGCGGAGTTGCGGACCGAGAGAAAAAAGGGTCACAACAGGCGGTTGCGAGCAGCCGGGAGGATCCCTGCGGTTGTGTACGGGCACGAAGAGCCCGCGAGTCTTTCTGTCGATGGGGTTGAGTTTGGTGCCCAAGTAAAGTCGTTGAGCGAGAGCGGGATTGTAGCCCTCAAGATCGGCGGTAGCACGCGTGACGTGATTATCAAAGACTATCAGATGGATCAGATCACCGGGAGAATCCTGCACCTCGACTTCTTAGAGATCGAAAAAGGCAAGGTTTTTCGTACGCACGTGCCGGTGCACATCCACGGCAGTGCACCTGGTGTCCGGGAGGGCGGTATTCTGGAACATAACCTCTACGATCTCGAGATCGAGTGCCTGCCCAAAGATCTCCCCGAGGAGGTCAATGTCGATATCTCGACCTTGGAATCGGGCCATTCTATCCATGTGTCCGATCTGGACATTCCCGACGAGGTGCGGGTTCTGACCAGCGCGGATCAGACGGTTGTGTCCATCACCTTCCAGAAGACCGTGACCGTTGACGAAGAGCTCGAAGAGGGCGCAGAAGGCGAAGTCTTGGGCGAGGAAGGCGAATCAGCCGAAAAAGCGGAGGGCTCCGACGAGGAGTCGTGAGCCTTTTTTTCGGCCTAGGCAATCCGGGCGTCCGGTTCGCAGGTACCCGCCACAACGTCGGTTATGACGTTCTGGCAATCGTTGCGCATAGGATGGGGCTGTGCCTCAAAAAGCCCCTCTTCGACCGATACGAGGCGGCGGGCGCGGACCTTGTCTTAGCTCGTCCACTTACTTATATGAATCGGGCGGGAGAAGTGCTTCCGCGCTTGCTCAAAAGGGCGCGCCTGGAAAACGGATTTGCGCCACAGGAGTTTGTCGTTGTCTGCGACACCCTCGACCTGCCTTTGGGACGGATACGCGTGAGGCAGGGAGGCGGCACCGCGGGCCACAACGGCATCAGGTCTATTATCGATTTCCTAGGTCACAGCGAGTTTGCTCGGATATACATCGGCATTGGGCGGCCCGCCGAGGGTACGGACAAGAAGGCTGTGCGCGGCTACGTCCTCGAACCGTTTGCGCCGGAGGAGCGGCACCTTGCCGACGACGTGCTCGCGCTCGCCGCCGATGCACTTTTCGACTTTACCACTCTGCCGACGGATCAGATCATGTCTCGGTATAACGGACGTGATCTCGCCGATAATGCGCGATCCAGCCGGTGAGTAGGCGACTTTCCATTACCGACCAAGTGCTCCGGCATCTCAAAAAGCGAGCCCGTTTCCATGATCTCGATCTCGATGCAGTCTACGTTGTCGGCGTCTCAGGCGGTCCCGACAGTGCGGCCCTTCTTGATGCGCTTGTGCAGACCGGCTTCGAGCGTCTTGTGCCCGTCTATGTCGACCACGGTCTGAGGCACGAGGACGAGGTCGAGAAGGACCGTGCCGCGGTCAGGCGCTTGTGCGAGCGTTTTGCGCTTTCACCGAGTTTTCTCCCTGTGCGCGTCGAGGAAGGCGGTCCCGGTGGCATTGAAGCGGCAGCGCGGCGGGCGCGGCGCGTGGCCCTTCTCGAGGCGGCAGATCGCCAACGCGCCGGGTGGGTCTTCCTTGCTCACCATCAGGACGACAATCTCGAAACGATTCTCCTGAGACTCTTTGGCGGCGCTGGGGCGGAGGGACTCTCGGGTATTCGCGAAGCCGCCGGCCGATTCTTGCGGCCGTTTTTGGGTCTATCCGGCGAGACGGTAAAAGAGTATTGCCGCGAGCGTGGCCTCCCCTGTGTGGCCGACTCTATGAACCACGACGTGCGCTTCGAGCGCGCGCGATTTCGACGGTTTGTGCTGCCCGTCTTGGCAGAACACTTTCCCGGGTACCGGGCCGGCCTCGCGAGGTCCGCAGAGAAGCTGTTTCGGGACAACAAAGCCCTCGAGGGTCAGGCCGCGTTGATGCAATGGGCGGCCGTCGGCGGACCGGTGGGCGAGACCGCCGTTTGCACGTATCAAACCGACCGAGATCGATTCTTCGCGACGCCGGCGGCGGTACGATTGCGGAGTGCCCTGTCGCTTGTCGGTCGGCTTGGATTAGTGCCGGACGAACACGGGGTGCGGTACGAGTCGGTGGCGACGCTCGCGGAACCCGACGACAAAAGACGACGCCGTGTGCTGTGCGGATCCCGAGAGTTTTCCTTTGTTGTTGACGGCAACGCGCTGCGGATGGAGCCCGCAATTGTCCTCGGTGAGCAAATGGGGTATCTTTACGTCGTCTCCGGCGAAGGTGTCTGTTCGCCGGTTTCGGGGCTAACAATCAGGCGTGTATGTCGGACGGTTTCCAGTACAACGGCGGCGTCGCTTGTCGTCGAACCGCTGCCCGGTGGCGTCCGTATTGCCGGTCTTGGCGCGGGCGTCCCTGTGAGCATTCGGTCGCCGGTGCCGGGAGACACGGTGCCGAGCCCGGATGGCCCTGACGGCACGGATGGGCCGGGCGACCCGCGGAGCGTAAACGGCCTTCTGGCAAAGGACGGTGTTGCGGAACGCCTCCGTACTTTGGTTCCCGTAGTGGAGTCCGCCGGCAAGATCCTGGCCGTTTTGGGTAGCCCTTTTGGCGGCAAAACCCGAGCGCCGGTGCCGCGGTTGGTCTTGAGTGAAGCGGCTGGAGTTGCTCGGCTCGCCGGGAAAGGCGCGTACAAGCAAATAGAGATAACGGTTTGGTTCGACGGAGCGTAACATACAGATGAGCGACGACAACCGGGGGGGAGGAGACCCCCGACCTCCAAAGTTCAGCTTCAAAAACAATCGATTTGCGCTTTTTTTCCTCGTGGCTCTCCTGGTCATGTTTGTTGTCCTGCTTTTCTCAGACAACAGGCAACCGGGCACGGAGATAGACTATTCGGAGTTTCTGCGCTATCTCCAAGACAATCGCATCGAAGAAGTCATGATTATCGACGGATCGGAGATCCAAGGCCGGGTCCGTCGACCCTCTGGTGACGTATTCCTGTTTCGAACAAGCATTCCGTACGTAGATACGGACTTGGTCGAGGAGCTCGAGGAAAAAGGGGTCCGTTTCTCCGGCGCCCAGCGCCCCGTTTCTCCTTTCCGCGTCATCCTCGAGTTTTTACCGTGGATTATCGGATTTTTCCTGATTTGGTTTATGTTTCGTCAGCTTCAGGGCACGGGCAACCGCGCGTTTTCCTTCGGAAAGAGCAAGGCCAAAAAGTACGTCGACACGGGAGAAAAGATCACCTTTTCCGATGTAGCGGGGCAAAAAGAAGCCAAATACGAGCTGCAGGAAGTTGTTGAATTTCTCAAACACCCCGAGAAGTTCGCCAAGATGGGCGCAAAGATTCCGCGGGGGGTACTCTTGGTGGGCATGCCCGGCACCGGCAAGACGTTGCTTGCCAAAGCGAGCGCCGGCGAGGCGGGGGTACCGTTTTTCCACATGTCCGGTAGTGACTTTGTAGAGATGTTTGTGGGCGTCGGCGCGAGTCGCGTGCGGGACCTCTTCGAGCAGGGCCGCAAAAATGCCCCTTGTATACTGTTTATCGACGAGCTCGATGCGGTGGGTAGGACTCGTGGCGCGGGCTACGGCGGTGGCCACGATGAGCGCGAGCAGACCCTCAACCAAATGCTTGTCGAGATGGACGGTTTCGACACCACCGACAAAGTTATTATCCTCGCCGCAACAAACCGGCCGGACGTCCTGGACCCGGCACTCTTGCGGCCGGGTCGGTTTGATAGGCAGATAGTGGTCGATATGCCCGATATAAACGAGCGCGAGGCAATCCTTCGAATCCACGCGACCAAGGTGCCCATCGCGTCCTCGGTGGATTTGCGCCGGGTAGCCAAAGCCACACCAGGTCTGGCCGGCGCCGACCTAGCAAACCTCGTGAACGAGGCGGCGCTTTACGCCGCCCGCGGAAACAAACCCCTTGTCGACATGGACGACTTCGAGGAGGCCCGTGACAAAGTCCTTATGGGCGTTGCGCGAAAGAGTCGAGTCTTGAGCAACGAAGAGAAACGGATGACCGCCTTTCACGAGTCGGGGCACGCTATCCTGCACTACCATCTCCAGCACGCGGACCCGCTTCACAAGGTCACCATCGTTCCGCGGGGGAGGGCGCTTGGTCTTGCAATGTCGCTGCCCGAAAAAGACAGTTACAGCAGGGGCCGCGGCTGGCTTATGGCCCGAATTCAGATCGCCTACGGCGGGTACATCGCCGAGAAGATGTTTTTCGGCGAGACAAGCACGGGAACACAAAACGACCTTCAGCAAGCTACCGATATCGCGAGGAAGATGGTTGTTGATTGGGGCATGAGCGACGTCGGCCCGATTGCATTTGGCCAGGAAGATGAGCCGATCTTTCTCGGAAAAGAGATCGCTCGCCACAAGGACTACTCGGAGGATACGGCCCAACGGATCGACGGGGCGGTTTCCGAAATCTTGCTCAAGTGCTACGAGGATACCCAGCGCATACTCGAGGAAAATCGAGGACAGATTGAAACACTTGCCGAGGCACTAATCTTGCGGGAAACACTTAACGACGCGGACATCCGCGATCTCTTCGGCCTTCCCGCAGCAAAGGTCGATGACGAAAACAGCGCTTAGCATCGCCGTCCTTTGTTTAGTTGTACCTGGGCTGGTTGCGCAGTCGCGAGGCGAAGCACGGATCGCGGCGCTGTACCGTGAGGCCGCCGAGAACGCCTTTGCTCGAGAGGACAAAGCAAACGCCATAGAGCTTCTCAAAAAGCTCCTGTCCTTTGATCAAACAGACGTTTCTGCGCGACTTCGCCTGGTATATCTGCTCTTGGATGCCGATCAGCTCGACGAATCGATCACGGACCACATACAGAAGATTCGAGAGCATTCCGGAAATCCGGACACTCTAGCGGACGTGGACGTTGTTGAGGCTTTATTGCACTACAGGCTTCGAGACTTCCATGGCGTGTTGGCGGCTGTCGGTGAGATGCAGGCATTGACCTATCTCGACCCCCGCCTTGTTAGCCTCGTAATAAAGTCCAACCACGCTCTCGGTCGGCGCGCCGTCGCCTTTGCCCAGGCCGAGGATGCCCTCGAACGGTTCCCTACACATCCGGACATCCTCTCCGCGGCCATTGCAGTTCGCGGCGCCTTTCTTGGTGCCGAAGAGCTTGCCGGTATGCAGGAGGCGGACCGACGGCGACCTCAAATAGCGGCGCCGCTCTCAGAGCGTCGACTCCTGGCCGCGAAGGACGAGGCGGCGCTCTTGTTCGACCTTGCCGTGGCGGCCGCGAGTCCCCGTGCGGCGGGCGTGCTTGCGCGGGACTACTTGGATGCCGGCGGAACACATGCCGCCGCCTACGTGCTTCAGGCGGAGGCCGCCGGCCGAGGTCCCGCGACGGACGGCGATTCGGTCGATTTTGATGCGCTTGTTGCGGCATTTGTGGAAGCCGACGGCGCCCGCAATCTGCACCTCATCGAACGGATCGGGCGGGTCGTACCGCCACGTCTGCGGCGGCAGGCCTATGGATTGCTGCCGCGGTCCGGCACCCTTCGATCGGACCGCGACCTAGACGGTTTTGCCGAGGAAATGTACTCTTTCGAGGAAGGGAGGGTGCGGACTGTTGAGGTGGATCCCGACCAGGACGGCCGCGGCGATCGAGTTGTCCGGTTCGCACCGGCGGCCGTTCCCGCCGAAATTTACTACGATGACATGGGCTTGACCGTCGAGTATTCCGATTACCCACGGGTCATGGCGCTTTGCTATAACGACGGCCTTCTGGAAGCTCGCTACGTGCTGCACCCACGACGCTACGCTTTGCCGCTCGTAGAGCTTAATACCTTCGCCGAAGGGGCTCCGGAGGCGGTCCTTCTTGGTGAGGTTCTCCCCGCACCCGACTATAGTCTTCGGATGCTAGCCGAGATGAGCTATCGTATTATCGACTCCACGCCGGGCGGACTTGTTTCGATTCTCCAGCACACACGGGGTGTTCCCATTCGCCGGCTCGAGGACGGGAACGGTGACGGCGTGATCGACCGCGTTGTCGCCTTTGTGGACGGTGTCCCGTCCACCGGTATGCGGGACCTTGACCACGACGGCCGATTCGAGTCGGTGCTTCTCTTCGAGGACGGGCTGCCGGCCGCCCTATTGGTTGATCAGGATGGAGACGGCAATCCGGAGGCTCGAGAGCGCTATACCGATGCGTATCTCGGCGAGTGGGATATCAATGAAGACGGAATAATAGATGTTTCAGAATACCGCGACGCTGCAGGGATCGTACGCCGGGAGTTTGCCAACGTGATATCGGGTCCAATCGACGTCGAAACCTGGGGGCACCTACGATGAAATCCCATCGACCACACCTGGGCAGGCACAATGCCGCGTTCAGAGCCGGCCAAGCGGCCAAGCCGGCGCTTGTTGCCGCACTGTTGGTTCCACTGTTCTTTGTTTCCTGTCGAACCTTCGAAGAACCGGAGGTGACAACAACGGTTTATGAGTCGGTGACGAGGCGCATAAGCCGTGCAATTGACGGTCCGTTTCCGGCGAGGGCGGTGCCGCTAATCAACTCGTCGCGGGATGAAATTGGTCCCGAGCGCGCCTCAGACCTGTTATCCGAAACGGTTACCAGACTCCGCGGACGGCTTATCCAGGCCGTCGCTGATGATGACTACCGCACCGCGATTGCGGTTCGCCGTAGCCTCGATACGCTGGAGGTGGAAGGCGTCGATGACGAGTTTGACGTTTCCCGTCTCTACCTGCTATTTGCCGAGTACCTTTTGAGCGCGGGCGACGACGTGGCGGCGCTATCAGTGTTTTTGCGGGTGCCCGACAAATCTTCGATCACCGGCGAATCGCTCGAGGCGATGGGACGGATTGCCGTTTTGCAGCGAAACCGGTACGCCCTTATGACGGTCACCGAAGTCCTAGAGGCGCGGGGGGAGGAGATTCCCGAGGAGTTTGCCGCCGTCCTCGAGAACGCGCCGACACCTACCGAGCTTCTGTCGGGCACCGCTACCGTTTGGGTGGACAAAGGAATCCGCCTCGAGGGAGGCGTTGGTTTTCCGGATCGCGTCATTGGCTCCGGCTTTTTTGTGGACCCGCGCGGATACCTTTTAACAAATTACCACGTTATCGAGAGCGAGGTGAATCCTGAGTACGAGGGTTACAGCCGCCTCTTTATTCGCCTTCCCGACAATCCTGAAGAACGTGTGCCCGCGCGTGTCGTGGGTTACGACCGGGTGTTTGATTTGGCCATGATCAAGGCGGAAATAGAGCCGAACTACGTGTTTTCCCTGAGTGACGTCCGAAGCCTGGACGTCGGAACGCGGATTTTTGCCTTGGGTTCGCCGGGGGGGCTCGAGAACACCATAACCTCCGGCATTATTTCCGCCGTCGGCCGCCGCTTTTTGCAGATGGGCGACGCGATGCAGGTTGATGTGCCGATTAACCCCGGCAACAGCGGCGGCCCGCTCGTCGACGAAGACGGCAGGCTCGTGGGAGTCGTATTTGCCGGTATCGAACAGTTTGAGGGTATTAACTTCGCTATTCCTTCACACTGGATACGCCGATTTGTGGCGGAGCTATTCCACGACCGTGAGGTTGTGCACCCGTGGATGGGTATTTCCGTGTACGAAACGGACGGTGGCCTGGAAACCGCCTTTGTATCTCCTGCGTCCCCCGCCGCGGAGGCCGGAATCGAACAGGGCGACATCGTGCTGTCCATAGCCAAACAAGAGGTCTCCAAAATCGGCGATGCACAGGACGTTCTCCTCGGGGAGTTCGAGGGGACTCTTGTTGCCGTGAAGGTTCGCCGCGGCGGCGAGGAGTTGAGGCTCCTGGTAGCGCTGGGAAGCAGGCCGTTTGATCCGGTGAGCGCGGCACTGCGGCGTCTCAGGCCACCCGCGCTTTTTCCCGTCCTGTTTGGTATGCAGGTCGATGAGGTTGACCCGGGCCCATTTCAGCCGGAGTTTTCCATTTCTAGGATCTATCGCGGGCAGGCTGCCGATGAAACCGGACTCTCCGAGGGCGATCCATTTGTGGTCCAACGCTGGCTGGTCGACGAGGAAAACCAGATCGCAGCCGTTCAGATTGTTGTCAGGCGCAGAAAAGCGGGATTTGTCGAGCGTGGCATCCAGCTTGCGGCGTTCCTCGAGCGAGACAATTTTCTCTAAATAGCAGAAAAACTTCGACAAGGTTCTCAATAATCGCTATAATACCCAATATCATGGAAAAATCGCTACGTGTCTGTAACTTTGAAAAGCGGGCGACGGTTGCCGGTGCCGCACAACTCCACGAGCAGATCCTCTCGGAGCTAAAAAAAACACAAAACCTCGTTTTGAACTTCGAGGGACTGATAGAAATCGACCTGTCGTTTGTGCACATCATCTACGGCGCCGCCCGGGAAGCCGCCGCGGCGGGCAAACAGCTGCAGTTCACCGGAACGGTGCATCCCCGCGTCGGCGAGACCTTGGTGGCCGCCGGCGTTGTGGCGGAGATTCCCGATCAGGCCGGGCGACTCTCCGAGAGCCTGCTGGAGCTACTGCCCGAGGCGCATGCAGCCGATGCCAAAAACAAAAACGGAGGCGAGGCATGATCGACAAGTTTCGCGAGAGCTTCCGTGACGAAGCAGCCGAGCTTCTCAACTCTTTGGAGCAGTCACTCTTGGAGCTGGAAGCCGATCCCGCCAACAGCGACGAGATATCGTCCGTGTTCAGGTCCATGCATACAATCAAGGGGTCGGCGGCGATGTTTGGCTTCGATGCGATTTCCCGGTTTACCCACGAGGTTGAAACGGTTCTTGAAAAGCTGCGTGACGGGACCATAGCCGCCGACAAGCGCCTAATCGACTTGACCTTGGCAGCGAGGGACCACATCCGTGCCCTGCTCGACGCCGATGATCAGATCGACCCCGGCCTGGACAAGACGTCTGAAGAGCTTGTTGCCGGCTTCAGGGACCTGCTCCCCGCCGAGCCGAGCGGCAAACCTCAGGCGGCAGCCGATCCGCCTCCTGGTGTTGACCTCTCCACCATCGGTAACGAGGAGGGCGGCGGTTCCGTCGCGGGCCCCGGCGGTACCGACGACCTTCCCCATGAGTTGACCTACCGTATTCGGTTTAAGCCCGATCCAGATATCTACACGTCGGGGACCAACCCGATAATGTTGCTGCAGGAGCTCTCCGGTCTCGGACACGCAACCATCATACCAAACCTCGAGGGCGTGCCCCGCCTCTCCGAGCTCGATCCGGAAAAGTGCCACATCTCCTGGGACGTTGTTCTTACCACGCGCAAGCCGGAGGCGGTTCTCAGGGACGTTTTTATGTTCGTGGAAGACCGCGCCGAGTTGTCGTTTGTAGTAATCGACGAGCTCGAGTCCTTTGAAGGAAGTGGCTACAAGCGCATCGGCCAAATCCTCACCGAGCGTGGCGCCGTCACCAGATCAAAGCTGGATGAGGCGGCCGGGAAGCAGCGGCGCCTTGGTGAGATGCTCGTTGCGGAGGGCGTGCCGCCGCATGAAGTGCAGGCGGCCTTGCAGGAACAGGAGCACGTGCGCCGTACGAGGGAGCGGGCGGGAGTCGAGATTTCGGCGTCTAGTGTCCGGGTCAGCTCCGAAAAGCTCGACGGTCTTGTGGACCTTGTGGGAGAGCTCGTGACGTTACAGGCGCGGTTGAGCCGAACGGCCGTCGAGCTCGGCGACGCCGCGGTCACCGGAATAGCCGAGAACTTCGAGCGCTTATCCGCGGAGCTTAGAGACAGCACGATGAGTGTGCGAATGCTACCCATCGGCACCACGTTCAGCAAGTTTCGTCGTTTGGTGCGTGATCTTTCGAGCGAGCTTGGCAAGAACATCGAGCTTCGGACGGCCGGGGGCGAAACCGAGCTTGATAAAACGGTCATCGAGCGACTCAACGACCCGCTTGTGCACATCATTCGCAACTGCATCGACCATGGAATAGAGTCCCCCGAAGAGCGGGTTAGGGCAGGCAAGGCTCCTGCCGGCGTGGTTACGGTCAAAGCCGGCCACTCCGGAGGCAGCGTGATAATCGACGTCGAAGACGACGGCAAGGGCATCAACCGAGAGGCCGTCCTGCGGCGGGCGGTTGAGCGCGGAGTAGTCGACGACGGCGCCTCACTTTCCGACGCCGAAGTGCAGAATCTTCTGTTTGCGCCGGGGTTCTCCACGGCCGCCACCATAACCCAAGTCTCCGGACGTGGAGTCGGCATGGATGTAGTCAAGCGGGAGATCGAGTCTCTTGGTGGAAGCGTCTCCGTGTTTAGCAAGGAGGGCGAGTTCACGCGGATAAGTCTTGCCATACCCCTCACGTTGGCCATCATCGAGGGCCTCCTCGTGGAGATCGGTGACGAGCGCTATGTGTTTCCTCTTTCGGCCGTTCGCGAGTGTTTAGAGTTCACCCAGGCGGACGGCGGCGAAGCGGGGGTGATAGAAAACCGTGGGACCGTTCTGCCGTTTGTGGATCTCAGGAGACTCTTCGCCTCGGACGGCGACATACCCGCGGTGCGACAGCTTGTCGTGGTGGCGTCGCAGAATCAATCGGTGGGCTTTGTTGTCGACCGAGTGGTGGGCGACCACCAGACCGTCATCAAGAATCTCGGACGCGTGTATCGCGACGTAGAAGGAATCTCCGGTGCCACGATCCTCGGCGACGGATCGGTTGCGCTGATTCTCGATACGACCAAGTTGCTCAGGCAAGCCCAGCTGGAAAAAAGCGCATGATCAATGCGGGTCGGCCGATCGCCGCTCCGGCCAAGCTCAACGAAAAACAGTTCGCAACGCTCCAGGCGTATATCGAGCACGAGCTGGGCATCAAAATGCCGCCGGCCAAACGTATTATGCTCGAGTCCCGCCTGCAAAAGCGGCTGCGCGCACTCAAGCTGGCCGGCTTCGAAGACTACATAGACCTTGTGTTTGCCGCCGACGGCGAGTCGGCGGAGCTCGTCCATATGATCGATGCCGTTACCACGAACAAGACTGATTTTTTTCGTGAGCCGGACCATTTCGAGCGACTCCTCGACCCGATTCTCCCCACCGAGTATCGCGCTCGGAGTTGGGGAGCCCGACAGCCCTGCCGAATATGGTCGACGGCGTCCTCCAGTGGCGAGGAGCCGTACACCCTTGCCATGGTGCTCGAGGAGTTCAAGAGGAACGTTCAGCGCTTTTGCTACAGGGTGCTGGCGACCGACATCTCAAACGCAATGCTCGAACGGGGAAAACGGGCGGTGTATCCTGTCGACCGGGTAGCTCCCGTCCCGGATACTCTCAAAAAGCGATATCTGCTCAAGAGCAAAGACAAAGACGCGGGGCTGGTTCGTGTTCGCCCGGAGCTCCGCGAGAACGTTGCATTTCACCGACTCAACCTTCTGGCGGAGCCGTTTTCCGTCGCCGAGCAATTCGAAATCATTTTTTGTAGAAACGTCATTATCTATTTCGAACGGGCGAATCAGCAGCGTCTCTTGTCCAGACTGGCCGGCCGGCTTGCGCCGGGAGGGTACCTCTTTCTCGGTCACTCAGAAACCTTGGCGGGCATGGATCTGCCCTTGGTAAGCTTTGCACCTACAATCTATCGACGTCCCGACTAAATACGACTCGATGAAGGAGATCAGATGAGCAAGACAAGAGTCATGATAGTCGACGATTCCGCCGTTGTCCGGGAGACCCTTCGCGAAATTCTGGACTCGGATTCGGGCATCGAAGTCATCGCCACCGCCGCCGACCCGGTCATAGCTGCAAAAAAGCTGGAAACAACGGTTCCCGACGTGATCACGCTTGACGTCGAGATGCCTCGAATGGACGGAATCAGCTTTTTGCGAAAGCTTATGGAGCAGCACCCGCTGCCCGTGGTTATCTGTTCGAGCCAGGCAGGGAAGGGGAGCGACAATGCGCTTCGGGCGCTCGAGTACGGGGCCGTGGACATTATCGAAAAGCCGAAGGTCGGGACCAAGCAGTTTCTGGAAGAGTCCCGTATCCGCATCTGCGACGTTGTTAAGGCCGCCCACGCGGCCAAACAGAAAAGCAACGCGATTCGACCCGCGCAACTACGGGTTGTAGAGCCGAAGCTAACAGCCGACGCAGTAATCCCGCGAGGAAGTCCGTCGAAGGCGATAGAAACCACCGACAAGATTGTGGTTGTGGGCGCCTCCACCGGAGGCACGGAGGCATTGCGAGAGTTCCTCGAGGCGTTGCCGCTCGATGCCCCCGGGATTGTCATTGTGCAACACATGCCGGAACAGTTCACCGCGGCCTTTGCGCGGCGGCTCGACACGTTGTGCCGCGTTACCGTCAAGGAGGCGGCGGACAACGATAGTGTGCTTCGCGGCCGTGCTCTTATCGCACCGGGAAACATGCACGCGCTGCTCAAGCGGAGTGGAGCCCGCTACTACGTTGAGGTCAAAGACGGCCCGCTTGTGAGCCGTCACCGACCGTCGGTAGATGTGCTCTTTCGTTCGGCGGCACGCTATGCCGCCAAAAACGCGGTCGGCATTATCATGACCGGCATGGGTGACGACGGCGCAAGAGGTATGGCCGAATTGCACGAGGCCGGCGCGTACAACATCGCGCAAAACGAGTCCACCTGTGTCGTGTTTGGCATGCCGAACGAGGCCATAAAGCGGGGAGCGGCCGACGTTGTACTCCCGCTTGAACAGATCGCGGGACACCTCATCGAATTTGTCGCAAAAGTGGCAAAGTGACTTGTAATTTTCTCCTGAATGTCCATAATATTTATAGAAATAACTAACTATGAAGTGATGGAGGATCTCCATGGGAACGATGAAGCTACGAACCAAGATTGTGCTCGGTTTTGGGCTGGTGCTGGTTCTGCTGGTGGCGGTCGCTTTGGCGGGTTTTGTCGCAATAGATAGCTCGACAAAGGGGTTTTCGGAGTATCGAAGTATGGCGCTGAACTCGGCGCGAGTAGCTGAGCTTCGTTCGGACCTTCTTTTGATGCGTCTGCAGGTCAAGAACTTTGTTCAGAGAGGAACCCAAGCCGACATAGACGCCTACGAGCGCGAGTATCAGAACACCCGGGACCGAATGGATAAAGCCGTAGAGGCAATCGAAAACCAAGAGCGTCGGGCGATGATAGCCGACGCCTCCACACTCTTGCAGGCCTACGACGCCTCATTTAGCTCTATTACCGACTATCAAGCGGATCGGGACGAGGTCGTCAGCCAGACCCTCGATGTGCGCGGACCGCAAATGGAGCAGGCCTTTACTGAGATCATGCGAACTGCGGAAGAGGACGGCGACGCGGTTGCGGCCTATCGGGCAGGCCTCGGCCTCCGTACCGTACTACTTGCCCGGCTCTACGTGATGAAGTATCTGGACACCAACGCTGCAGAGGACGCGTCGCGGGTATATCGGGAGTTCGACAACTTGGACGAAGAGTTCGCGGTCCTCGACGAGGAGGTGGAGGATCCGCGGCGCCGTGCTCTCTTGTCGGAGATTTCCGACCGGCTCGATGAGTACAAGGCGGGGTTCGAGCAGGTTGTTACTACCATCGGCGAAAGAAATAACGAGATTGCCGAGGGGGTCGACACAATCGGACCCGAAATGGCCACACAGCTAAAAGAGATCGAAACCGCGTATCGTGCCGAGCAGGATACGCTGGGGCCACGCCTCCAGGCTACCAACACAATTGCACTGATTGTTGTTCTCGCCGTCGGTGGTGCCGCGGTGATAATCGGCATCCTAATTGCGCTGATTATCGTCCGCAGCGTGTTGAGGCAGCTCGGAGCAGATCCTGGAGAGATCGCCACGATTGCGGACACGATCGCCGCCGGCGATCTGACCTACGATTTTAGTGGGGTGGAGGATGCCAAGGGCGTCTACTCCTCGATGAAATCCATGGCTGAGAGTCTCAACCGTGTGGTTGCGGACGTCCGGTCGGCAACCGACAACGTTTCCAGCGGTAGTCAGCAGATGAGCTCTACCGCACAGCAGATGAGCCAGGGGGCCACGGAGCAGGCCGCATCGGCGGAAGAGGTCTCCTCTTCCATGGAAGAGATGTCCTCCAATATCAGGCAAAATGCGGACAATGCCCTCGAGACGGATAAGATCGCCATGAAGTCCGCCAAGGATGCCCAGGAGGGAGGCGAGGCAGTTGAGGAAACCGTGTCGGCAATGAAGGAGATTGCCTCCAAGATTTCGATCATCGAGGAAATTGCCCGGAACACAAACCTGTTGGCCCTAAACGCGGCGATAGAGGCGGCTCGCGCGGGCGAGCACGGCAAGGGCTTTGCCGTGGTCGCATCGGAGGTTCGGAAACTGGCTGAGCGGAGCCAAAAGGCCGCGGCGGAGATCAGCGACCTGTCGTCCCGGAGCGTCCAAGTCGCGGAGCGAGCCGGCGAAATGCTGAAGTCCATCGTCCCCGACATTCAGCGTACCGCTGAGTTGGTGCAGGAGATTAGCGCCGCAAGCAACGAACAGAACTCCGGCGCGGACCAAATCAACCAGGCGTTGAACCAGCTCGACCAAGTGATTCAGCAAAACGCATCCGCGAGCGAGGAGCTTGCGTCCATGTCGGAGGAGCTTTCCTCGCAGGCTACGCAACTGATCTCGACAATGCAGTTCTTTACCGTGTCAAACGGCGGAAAAAAGGTGCTCAAGCTAGAGGCGCCGAAGCAGCGCCGGTCCGATGTGCGCTCCACCCAAACGGCACAGCCCGCCAACAGAACAGGCGCAGGCCGCCAAACCTCCGGCGCCTCCCAGGGTGCCGGTACCCATCACGCCGGCTCTTCGAAATCCCAGGCCACACCGTCCGGCGACACCTCGCCGCGAAGCGCGGCCGCCGAGAAGTCTACGGCCGGCAAACAGCAAGGAAGCGTTTCGTCCACCGGAGTTCGGCTTCCCAATCAGGAGGACGATGAGAAGCGCCGGCGGGCCAAAGGCGAAACGCACGGGACCGACGAGGGCCAACACAAGGGCAGCGGTTTTAAACTCGATCTAGGAAATAGCGGAGGCCGTGATGCAGCCGACGAGGAGTTCGAAGAATTCTGAGACAAACGAGATGCGCCTGCTTCTTGTTGAAGATGAAGCGATAGTCGCCATCGACGTTGCCCGTCGGCTTCGTGGTCTCGGATACACCGTCCTCGAGCCGGTCCGGACCGGCAAAGCGGCAATCGAGGTGGCTTCACAGGAAAAACCCGACTTGGTGCTGATGGACATTCATCTCGAGGATGAGATGGACGGCACCGAGGCGGCCGCAACGATCCATGAGCGCTTACGGTTGCCGGTTGTCTTTATGACCGCATATTCCGACGTCGATGTAGTTCAGCGTGCCCAGAGCTCCGAGCCGTTTGGATATGTCATCAAGCCGTTTCGAGACCAGGAGCTCTACGTCGCGGTAGAGCTCGCCCTCGAAAAGGCGCGGATTCACGCCGAATTGCGGCGCAGTAGGCGCCTTTTTGAGCGGACGCTCGAGGGCATCACTTCCGCGGTTATCACGGTTGATGGATCCGGCGTCGTGACATACCTAAACGACGCCGCGGCCTCCCTCGTCGGCATTGCCTCCGAGTACGCCGTGGGACGTACCGTGGACGACGTGGTGGAGTTCGAGTCCGACGACGAGCCACCCAGGGAGATCGATGAGCCACCGAGGGAGACCGGAGACGAGTCGCGTGGACGGTTGATGTGCGCGGACGGTTCCAGCAAGGCTGTGGCGCGGCAGGTGCGGCCACTCTACGACGACAACGACGAAGCCGACGGCAACGTTATTATTCTGAGAGACGTTCGTGCGGACAAGCTCCGGGAAGACTACCTTCGTGCCGCGAAGGAGGCGGCTGAAAAGAGCATCCAGGCCAAGGCGGACTTTTTGTCCAACATAAGCCACGAGCTTCGCACACCGCTCAACAGCATTTTGGGTATGACGGAGCTTGCGCTGGACCTGGCAAAAGACCCGGACCTGCGTGACTATCTGGAGATCACAAAGGCCGGGGCGGACAATCTCTTGGAGTTAATAGACTCGATTCTCGGCTTTTCGCGCCTGGAAGCGGGGTCCGAGACCACCGGCGCGACACGGTTTGACTTGAATGACTTTCTGGTCGATCTGGTAAAAAAACCGGCTGCGGCCGCCAAACAAAAGGGGCTCGATTTTGTCGTGGACGTTCCCTGGGACATAGCGCCGGTGCGGGTGCAAGACAGGCACAAGCTCCAACAAATTCTCGCCAACCTTCTCAGCAACGCGGTGAAGTTTACTAAAGCGGGCAGCGTTACGCTCACGGTTAGGCCTGTCGGCGACAGTTGTGTCCGTTTTTTGGTCTCAGATACCGGGCTGGGCGTGCCTAAAGAGGCTCGCGAGCTGATTTTCGAGCCGTTCACCCAAGCCGACGGCACATCGACGCGACGCGCGGGCGGCGCCGGTCTAGGGCTTTCGTTGGCGGACGGACTTGCCGACTTGATCGGCGCAACGCTTGAGCTCGGTTCGAGCACGCCGGATGGAACGACATTTACCCTTACCGTTCCGATGCGGGCCGCGGAGGGTGGGCTCGAGGCGGGCGGGATCGGCCGGCCGCTCTCGATTTTGCTTGCGGACGACAATCAAGCAAACCGACTGGTGAACAGCAAAATTCTCGAGCGGGGCGGGTACCGGGTCAAGGCGGTCGCGAGCGGTGGAGAGGTGCTCGAGGCGCTTGTAACGGTGGCGTTCGACGTGTTGGTGTTGGACGTTCAGATGCCGGATATCGACGGAATGGAGCTTACGCGGCACATCAGGGCGAAAAACGGTTTTGGAAAGCAGATCGGAATTGTTGGGCTCAGTGTCTACTCGGAGAGTAACTACAAACATGCGGCTCTCCAAGCGGGCATAAACGCCTATGTGACCAAACCGTACGATTCGGCTTGCCTTTACAGGGCAGTCGAAAGCGCGTACAATCATCGGGCACTCCGAAGCTCCGGTTCCTAACGGGATCTTTGCGGGAGCAATCCTCGCGGATCATTCCGGCGGGCGTTTGTGACCGTTGTGAATCCTTAGGGAAGAAATCCCGCCGCCCGGACCACGCCGGCAGGTGGCGCGTGTAATGGGCGTAAGAAGCCTTTAGTGCCGGATATCGAAGTGGAGGATGGTATGCGTTTTCTCATTGCCGAGGATGATTTTGGGAGTCGACGTCTTTTGGAGTCGATGCTCCGGCCCTATGGGTCCGTCGACGTCGTCTTTGACGGGGCCGAGGCGGAGGAAGCCTTTAGGCTTGCCTGGCAGGAGAATCAACCCTACAACGCGATCTTTCTCGACATCATGATGCCCAACGTAGACGGCCAAGCCGCTCTGAGGGCGATACGTGCCTACGAAGGGGAAATCGGCGTCAGGTCGCAGGACGAAGTTCGTGTCATAATGACCACGGCGCTAGGAGATCCCAAAAACGTCGTTGAGGCATACCATAAGGGGGGCGCAACGTCCTACCTGGTCAAGCCGATCGATAAAGGAAAGTTGAAAAATGAGCTTGAATCGCTTGGTCTCATCGGCGCCGGCTAGCGGCGACACGGAGCCGGGCGATGGTCATCCTCGCGTAGTCGTCGTAGAAGACGAGCATATCGTAGCACTTGATATCCGTATGCATCTCAGCCGTAATGGGTATGAAGTGCCGGCCCTATTCGATGCTGCTGAGGATGTCCTCGAGTACGTAAAAACCGACAGACCCGATCTTGTGCTCATGGACATCAAGCTAAATGGCGAGATGGACGGCATCGAGGCGGCCGAACGGCTCCGGGTCGAGCACGATATTCCCGTCATTCTGCTGACCGCCTACGCAGACGAGTCCACGATAAACCGTGCCAAAACCACACGGCCGTTTGCGTACATCATTAAACCGTTCGAGGAGCAAGAGCTTCGTACGGCGATCACCATCTCGCTGTACCGGCACGAAGTCGAAAGAAAGCTTGCGGAACGCGAGCAGCTTTTTGAAACCACGCTCAACAGCATCGGCGATGCCGTTGTTGTCGTAAACGAATCGGAACGTGTGCAGTTTCTAAATCCTCCTGCCCGCCGGCTTATCGACAGGGCCCAAGAGGACTGTATCGGCGCCGCAATCTCCGATTTGTTTACCATCGCGGATAGGGAACAGACCGTCGTCGATCATCGGTTGTACCGAGGAGACTTGATTCGGAGCGACGGCTCTCGCGTCCCCGTGGAACATGTTACTACAAAGCTTCGACATACCGTCGCTCGCGGTGAAGGGGACGGAGCGGTCTGGGTTATTCGCGACATCGCGGAGCGGCTTCATAACGAAGAGGTGTTGCGAAACACCGAAGCTCAGCTTCGTCATGCTCAAAAGATGGAGGCCATTGGTCGTCTGTCGAGTGGACTAGCGCATGATTTTAACAACGTCCTTACGGTGGTGCTTGGATACGCCAAGCTGGTCCGGGATACACTTCGATCGGACGGCACGTCCACCACTGAGGTGGAGGACGATCTCGACGGCATTCAGGCGGCGTTGGGCAAAGCCGCCACGTTGACACGGCAGCTCTTATCGTTTAGCCGCGATCAACATTTGGAAATGCGGGTCCTGAACTTAAACGGCGTTGTTCAAGAAGCCGGTCGTATGATCCGCCGCCTCGTGTCGGAGCACGTATCCGTGCAAATGTCTCTGAGCTCCGAGTTCGCCCCGGTACGCATCGACCAAACTCAGATGGAGCAGATCCTGTTGAACTTGGCCGTAAATGCGCGGGACGCTATGCCCGATGGAGGCACGCTCTTGATCCGCACCGACCACGTTCGGATCACGGAGGAACAGGTCGTGCGATCAGGACGCGTTGAACCGGGCGATTACATCGTCCTAAAGATGCGCGATACCGGGGTGGGCATGGATGCCCAGATCCTCGACCGAGTCTTTGAGCCTTTTTTTACCACCAAACCGGCCGGCAAAGGCACCGGTCTTGGGCTGGCAACCACGTACGGGCTTGTGCAACAGTGGGGCGGCTACTTGGACGTCGAGTCGCGGCCGGGGAAAGGCTCTTTGTTTCGGATCTACTTGCCTCGAAGCGCCGAGGAGCCTGAACAACGGGTCTCCGACGAGTCGGTGCGGCGGCCGGAGTATTCCGGCACGGAGACGGTGCTTCTTGTGGACGAAGACGAGACGCTGCGGAATATGCTGAGTCGTTTCTTGCGGGATAGCGGCTACCTCGTACTCGAAGCACGCAATTCCGGCGAGGCCCTGCTGGTGTCCGAGAGCTTTCCGGACAGGATTCACCTGCTGGTGGCCGAGGTCGCCCTTGCCCATCTTTCGGGACCCCGGCTTTTCAAGCGGCTTAGGGAGTCGCGACCCGGTGTGTCCGCACTGTTCGTGGCTTCGGGGACGGATAACAACGACCGGGACTTGCCGGAGGCCGGCCCGGTCCTCGCGAAGCCGTTTGAGCCGGGCAGCTTTCTTCAGGAAGTCCGGTCCCGACTCGACGCCTGAATCAAACGTGTGGTAGCTAAATGAGTACTCTTGGGAGAACAATGACTAAAGACCAAGTTCGGAACTTTTGTATCATAGCGCACATAGATCACGGCAAATCGACGCTCGCCGACCGGTTTATCCAGCGCGCAAAGCTTATTGCTGATCGAGAGTTCAAGGATCAGATGCTCGACAGCATGGATATCGAGCGTGAGCGCGGCATCACGATCAAATCGCAGGCCGTTTCCATGCCCTATGAGGCACAAGACAAGCGCAGGTATCGCCTTAACCTCGTAGATACTCCGGGCCACGTCGACTTCTCTTACGAAGTCTCGCGAGCGATTTCCGCGTGTGAGGGAGCGATATTGCTCATCGATGCAAGCCAGGGGGTCGAGGCACAAACGCTCTCAAACATGTATATGGCCCTCGAGCATAACCTCGAGATCATCCCGGTGATCAACAAGATTGATCTCCCGAGCGCGAATGTGGACATGGTGCTGCAGCAGATCGAGCACGACATCGGCCTCGATTCTGAGGCGGCGCTTCTAGTGTCCGCTAAGACCGGAGCAGGGGTCGAAGAGTTGCTCGAGGCCATCGTCGTCCGCATTCCGGCCCCGTCGGGCTCCGACGCCGACCCCCTTCGCGCCCTTATCTTCGATTCCCACTACGACGCATATCGAGGGGTCATAGTGCATGTCCGCGTGTTTGAAGGCACCGTGTCTGAAGGCGACGATATTCGCTTTATGGCCGAGAAAGCGACCCACGAGGTGGAAGAGACCGGGCGCTTCCGCCTTGGTCTCGAGCGTCTCCAAGAGTTGAGCGCAGGCGACGTCGGATACCTCATCGCGGGTATCAAGACAATCTCCGACGTTCGCGTTGGCGATACCGTAACCCATGCCAAGAGACCCGCAGAAGAGCCGTTGCCCGGATTCCGGGAAGTCAAGCCGGTAGTGTTTTCCTCGATCTATCCCGTGGACACCAACGACTACGACGAGCTCTCGAAGGCTATGGAGAAGCTCAAACTAAACGACGCGTCGCTGGTTTTCGAGAAAGACAACTCGGCGGCTCTCGGTTTTGGCTATCGGTGCGGCTTCCTCGGGCTATTGCACCTCGAGGTGGTGCAGGCGCGGCTTTCACGGGAGTTTGATCTTGCGATTGTTTTCACGGCGCCGTCGGTCCGATACCGCATCGAGCTCACCTCGGGCGAATCGACTTGGATCGATAATCCCGCGGAGTACCCGGACCCGGGTACCATTGGGCAGGTGTACGAGCCCTACATCAAGGCCACTCTTATTACTCCCGACGACTATTTGGGGAACGTTATTACTCTGTGTCTGGAAAAGCGCGGGCGCCAGGACTCGCTTGTGTATCTGGATCAAAAACGCGTCGAGCTCGTTTTTTACATGCCCCTGGCAGAGGTGCTCTTTGATTTCTACGATAGGCTTAAAAGCGTAAGCCGCGGCTACGCATCCTTCGACTACGAAATAGTGGATTACGAGCCCACGCAGCTTGTCAAGCTCGATATCCTGATCAACGGCAAAGTGGTCGATGCACTCTCCATTCTGGTCTTCAAGGAACAGGCTGCCGCTCGCGCCCGCATCGTGGCTAAGCGGCTGCGCGAGGAAATTCCACGGCAGCAGTTCAAGATTCCCATCCAGGGGGCGGTTGGATCACAGATCATCGCTCGCGAAACGATCTCAGCCCTCAGAAAGGACGTGACGGCGAAGTGCTACGGGGGTGACATCTCCCGAAAGCGAAAGCTCCTCGAGAAGCAAAAAGAGGGCAAAAAACGGATGAAAATGGTGGGCAGCGTCGAGCTTCCCCAGGAGGCCTTTTTGTCGGTGCTGCGGTCCACCGAGGGCGATTAGACTTCTTTGGCCTGCGTATTTGGCCGCCCTCTTTCCGCTTGCGTCCACAGATCGAGAAAGTACCGTGCGCTGATCTCTATGCGGCGCCGGGTTGCAGTGTCATCCGGATCGAGGTCCTCGCAGTCGGGAAAGGCGAGGGTTACGTAGTCGAGGTCGCCCCCGGGAAGTGTTTGCTCGGCCGCCGCGGTCCCCGGCTGTCCGCCGAGAGTATCGACGAGCCGCCTGAGACGCAAAGCCTCGGCGGCTACAATTTCCGTGGCGGAGTGCATGGGCTCGGTTGTTCCGGGTCCGGGCGCCTCCCGTGCCGGCGAGTCGTGGGGCTTATCCCGCGGTACTTCCGCAAGGGTTTCGAGGGCCACGTCTATGTGCGTGGCTGTTCGTACGCCCAGAGGAAGCCCTGTCTCCGAGCAATCGAGAAAGACCTCGAAGCTGCCGGCGAGCTCCGCCATCAACCCCGCGTATGACGATAGTACCATATCGGTGTTCACCGACGTGCCGCGCTTTCCGGGGCGGCGGATGTGTCCGGCCCCTATGCGATAGTTAGGCATGGGAGCAGTGCGGCAACAACGCGTGAGGTGCCGGCGGTGGGTCGGGGCTCCGCGAGCGTGGGGTTTGCCCGGTGGATAGGCAAAGTCGAATCCCACTGTGGCAACATGACGGAACCCCGACTCCCTGGCCAGATATGCTGTGACAATTCCGACCGAGCCAAGGGCAGGTATTGTGCGAACTCCCGCCGCCTGAAGCCGATCAACCAGGCGAGTGTTGGCGAACCGAGATAGGAAGAACTCTCGCCAAGAGTCCCCCAGATGCCGACCAGTCGCCGGCAGCCCGGTAAGGTCGAGAAACGCGTTGGTCGGGTGCCGGGCAAGGCCGACGAAGTCCAACATGTTCGGCCATTGTGCCTCCACGGCAACAACCACATCGCATCTGATGCCTGCCGCTTCCAGGATGGGTAGTGCAGTGTCGACGGCGAAGACGGCGACGTTGGCCGGGACCTGCCTGTGGAGCTGGTACAGCCGTTCACTGGACGGACCAGCACCCACTACAAGCGCCGCGGTGAAAGGATGAAGATCTAACGGGCTCCGTGCTCTGTCTATTTCCGGTAAATTGGCGATGAGGTTCTTGATCCAGGTGTTCCCAAGGCGTATGAGAGTTGCGCGGTTTTGCCAATACTCCTGAATTGTCGCTTCAACACGGTGCTGGACGTCGCGGTAGAATGCTGGGTACAGCCGTCCGGACCCGGAAAGGGACACCCGCACGGCACGCCGGACGCCCCGCAGGCCGTGACGGTCGAGGAACGAAACAACCGCTTCCGCCGATTCCGCCCGCACCACCTGAATCCGTGGGTCGCGAAGGATTCCGGGGCCTATATGCGAGAGGCTCAGGGCCATAAGCTTCTGATCGTACTCGACGGCCAGAACCCAAGCTCGGCCCGTCAATTTGGCAAGAATCTCATCAAGCCCGTAGCCGAGGAGTGGAGAGTCGACGAGGACTAGTGAGTCCGGCGGGATGACCGAGCGTTGTGCTCGCTCTCCGGCCGCCTTTATCGGCGAGTTCCGGTCATAGAATTGCCTGCCGGCATATACAACGGTGTGACCGTTCCCGGAATCAGCCTCCCGAAGGCTTGGTACGTCGGGCATCGGTCGATACACCCGTGACGGCGGAGGTCTGCCTCACTCGCCGACTACGTAGCGTTGGAATGCCCGGTTGAAATTGTTGTCATGTTGATCCTGGTCGATGAGCACCCTCTGCGCCTGCTGCGCCCGCGCCGACTGCACGAATTCGGATGCGCCGCTGCGGATCGACTCGGCTTCTTGTTCCGTCGGCGGTCGTTCCTCGTTCACTTGGAGGACAATAACGTAGTCGCGCAATACCACCGGTTCGGTCAAATCGTCACCGGAGATCGAGAATGCCTCCTCGAAAAAAGCTTCCCGCGTGGCGGCATTTGATAAGGTGGTGGACTCGTCGACCCTTGCTCGTGGCAAGAAGCCGATGTCCCCATAGTTGACTGGAAACGCGGCAGTGATGCCGGTGGGAAAGTCGGCTTCGACGGCCGCAGTATCAAAGCCCGCCTCGGACGCCACACTGCGAAAATCTTCCGCCAGCCCGATCATGTAGTCTTCAACACGACCACGCTCGAAACTCAGGATGTACGAGCGAACAGTCGAGAGTGTTTCCTCATCTTCGAAGTCGGGCTCTTCGGGCCTCTCGTTCATCTGGTAGATGACGTAGCCGAAGGAAGACTCGAGGACCGCCGTAACCTCGCCGGGCTCGAGCGCAAAGATGGCGTCGATAGGCTCTTCGTTGCTAAAATCCGGCTCCAGCTCGTACAAAAAGGTCCGGCCCATGTCACCACCGGAGCTGCTGTAGACGTCGCTTGAGTGCGCTTGGGCCAAGCTCTCGAAGCTACTTGTTCTGTCGACGATCTGAGCGAGGATCTCCTCCGCTTCTTGCTCGGATTCCTCGATGGTGATTCGTGAAAGGTTGGCACGCTGGAAAAGCCGACTATTCTCTTCCGCGAACACGAGGACCTCTTCGTCCGGATAGCGTTGGTACGGAAAGGTGACGTAGTTAAAGGACCTCATCGGTTCCGCCATGTCGAGAAAAAACTCGACTTCGCTCGGCGACCTCTGATGGCCATACAGGATGTCGTCTCGAAACTGAGAGTCGACAAGGTCTTCACGAAGGTAACTTCTCAGGGAATAGATCTGTTGGCTGGAGGTTGCGTTGTAGCGGTCGCTGCTGAACTCGCCACCCTCCTGAAACTCCGGCCAACGGGCAATCGCCTCGTTGACCCGCTGTGTTGAAACGGTTACGCCCGACCTTTCAGCTGCGATCATAATGGCCGTATGAGTCAGTGTTTGGTTGTACGCTTGGAGCCATATCTGATACAGCAGGTCTTCGGTTGCGGCGTCGGGTGCGAGTTGCCGGTACCGGCTGCCGATCATGTCTCTGGTACGCGCCATGTAGTTGCCCGGGGTAACTTCGATGTCTCGGCCGGCGTAGCTGCCGAAAACCGCCCGCGCACCACCACCGAACCCTTGGGCAAGGGCCCCTGATCCCACAAAGGTCACCACGATGACAATAAGTAGGATCACGCTAAACGCGTACAGCACGGGTTGTTTGACCTTCCTCTCTTCGCGAGGCTCTTTTTTGTTGTTTCCGGCGGAACCGGCGGGAATCTTGGAGCGTGACGACATCGTAATCCTTTCTGTGGCTTGAAGCTAAGTTGCGCAAACCTAACACACGCCCACAAGCGCTGTCAATCCGAGCGGATGAACCGGCCAATCGGCAACCTCGGGAGAAGCTCGCGCCCGAGCGCGTCGTTGTGCTTTTACGCAGAACCTCCCCGAGACCCGCTAACAGCTTAATGGCCGACCCCTGCAGTGAGGTGGGGTGGTGAAGTTACGCGATTGTCAATCAAGTCTTGACAAGCCCGATTGGTGTTGTTGACACAAGGGTGCGTTTTCGCTATCTTGGCTGCCTAACCAAAAAGGGGGCGTGGCGAAGCTGGTTATCGCGCCGGCCTGTCAAGCCGGAGATCGCGGGTTCAAGTCCCGTCGCTCCCGTCACACCCGTGGCCCTTGGTCGCCACGGGTGTCTTTTTGCGGGCTGTAGCGCAGGGGCTAGCGCGCACGGTTCGGGACCGTGAGGCCGGCGGTTCGAATCCGCCCAGCCCGATGAAAAAAAGGCGGCGACCGGCTTTAGCCGGCGGCCGCCTTTTTTGTGGGCGTAGGGCGGATTCGAAACGGAGTGCCGGCGCGATTTGACATTTCCTCAAGTGGTTCAAAGACCGTGGCAACGACAGAAAGCCTTTTTCCTCCTCGCCGCCCGTTAGTCGTTCCGAGTGCGGGCATTGGAGGGTCGTCGGCACGGGCTCCGGACCAATCTAGGCTATACCCCGTTGGGACACGTGCCGACTATTGATAGAGGAGGCGCATCTGTTCAGACGCTTGTTTCTCGTTGCCGGTGTGGTCCTGGTTGCTGTTGTTGCGCATTCTCAAGGGCGTACCCACCTCGTTGTGTCCGGCGATACGATCTACAGCCTCGCGCGTGAATACGGTGTTGCTCAAGAGGATCTTATGGCGGCCAACGACCTGAACGATCCACGGAGGCTCCGGGCCGGCATGCGGCTGACAATCCCTGGTCATCTGCTCGAAGGTAAGGAGCCGGGAGCGGCGACGGATGTGTTCGAGTATACCGTCGAGGAGGGTGACTCCCTTTGGGAACTCGCCCTGACCTACGGCACAAGTGTGGCGGTGCTGCGGCGGCTGAACAACTTTGATAGCGACGATTTCCTGCGAATCGGTCAAGTCATAGAGATTCCCGCGGTAGTGCGGACCGACCCGGCGCGCGCCGGAGATTTGAGCGAGGACGGTGAGCTTGGAGCGGAGGGAGCGGACGGGACGGCTATTCGGTGGCCGCACCCGGGAGCGCGAAATCAGATTTCCGGCAGATTGGTAGGCGTGGAAATCGCCGGTGTCGACGGGGATGAGGTCAGGGCCGTTGCTTCCGGTGTTGTGCGTTTTGCCCAATCGTTTGGTATCTACGGAAAAGTCGCCATCGTTCAGTCAGAAAATGGGTATTTTTACTTATATGGTGGCCAAACCGATCTTCTAATTAGTATTGGCGAGCGCATAGAGCCAGGAGACGTGTTGGGCTTAATAGGTCCTATTGGAGCACAACAGGCAAGAACAGTCTTTAGTGTCTGGTTTAACTCGCGATTCGTGGATCCGAACGTCGCTCCTCGGGGTTAGCCTTTCATGTCTCAGCGTGTAGTTGTGCCGATATAAGACGTATTATAGCTATCTTCTTGACCGGCCTATGGCACGAGTTTATGATGTCGGCCGGTGGCCAAGGAGATGCACAGCGATCCTCTTACTATCTATCTCGCCGAAATCGCCAAATACCCCTTGCTAAACGGTAGCGAGGAGCTGCAGATTGGCAAAAGCATCGCAGACCTCCAACGTCGCGTTCGGGTGCTTCGCAAGAGTCAGATCGACCCGGTGGCAAAGAGACCTAGGGACCTCGCCCGTCTCGAATCGGAGTTGAGCCGTGAAAAACAACGATTGATACAGTCGAATCTCAGATTGGTTGTGTCGATCGCTAAGAAGTACCGGAATCGCGGACTTGATCTTGTTGATCTAATTAACGAAGGCAATCTTGGTCTTCTGCAGGCGGTAGGTCGGTATGACTACAGGCGGGGCTATCGCTTTTCTACCTATGCCACCTGGTGGATTCGCCAAGCGGTTGTCAAAGCCACGGCTGATACCGGACGAGCGGTCCGTTTGCCGGTGTATCTCATGCAGCTGGTGAGAAAGTCTTGCGCGATAGAAAAACGCTTCGAGGTCGAGTTTGGGCGCGGACCGACTGAAGACGAGCTCGGCGCACAACTTGGCGTCCCCGCGGCGACGGTCACACGCATCAAACGGCTTTCTCAGCCGATCCTTTCGCTGGATGGTCCCATGGTAGAGGACGAACACAACGGCAAGTCGTTTGCGGATGTCCTCGAGGACGGCGTCCCGGTGGATATTCACCACGATGCGTTTGTCGACATCGCCGGCGAAACGGTTGAAAGTGCATTGCAGAAGCTCGAGGAACGAGAGCGGAGGATTCTCACCCTGCGTTTTGGACTCAGCGGAGAGGCACCGCGGACGCTGGAGGAGGCCGGTGCGGCTCTCGGGATTACCCGGGAGCGAGTGCGGCAAATACAAAAACGGGCAATGGGCAAGCTCCGGCTTGACAAAACAATGGCTGCGATCTTTGATAAATGAGTATGATCGAGTTCGAGAAGGTGACTACCCGCGGCGGCGACCGGGGTGAGTCATCACTCTATAGCGGCGAACGGCGAACAAAGGACGACATCTTTTTTCAAACTCTTGGCGACGTGGACGAGCTGCAGTCGAGTCTAGGGCTAATGCGCGCGTATTTAGAGGATAAAATCGCGGCCCGCGAGATATACGTCATTCAGAAACACCTTGTGAAGATAGGCGGCGAGATTGCTACGACCCCGTCGAGCGATCTATACCAGCAGTTCGAACACCCGACCGAGAAGGACACGGAGGTGCTGGAAGCGCAAATGAAAAAGCTGGCGGACCGCGCGGATATCCCGGACGCCTTTGTGATGTCCGGTTCGTCGCGACCTTCCGCCCATGCAGACATGGCCAGGTCGATCGCGCGACGAGCTGAACGGTCCCTCGTCGGGCTCATACGCTCCCGCCACCTGATTCACCTTCATGTTTGCCAACAGTACCTAAATCGCCTCTCGGATTATCTTTTTATGCTTGCCCGTGTGTTGGATGATCCGGAGGGTTTGAGGTAGGCGAGGTTTATTGAGTCGACAAAAAGAGACCATCGACAAGCTTAACGCTGAATCTTGGGAAGTCATGTTGGCGGACAGCCGCAAGGCGGCTCAGATTGCCGGCAGAGCTCTGACGTTGGCCCGAAAGGCACAGTACGACATCGGCACTGCCGAAGCTCTCCTCAATCGCGGGTTGTGCGAAGTCTACCTCGCCAAGTACGACACGGGTTTAGCCACGCTTTCGGAGGCAAAAGAGCTCTATAAGCGGCTGGAAGACAACCTCGGATTGATGAAGACCCTTAATGCCGTGGGCATTGTTTATTCGAGTTTGGGCGAGTATGTGGAGGCAAGCGCTTACTACGAGGATTCGCTGGCGTTGGCGCGTCGAGAAAAAAACGTTGAACGCGAGATAGCTGCGCTAAACAACCTTGGTGAGATACGTGCCGAGATGGGACGCACTGCGGACGCCATCGACTATTTTAGAGAGGCGCTTGTGTTGCCGGCCGAGTCCGGCAGTGTCGAACAGACGGCGCACCTACACGGAAATCTCGGACCGGCCTACCGCCGTCAAGGCCGTCTCGAAGAAGCTGAAGCGCACCTCGGTCAGGCGTTGACGCTCTCCGAGCAGGCGGACGACGCGCATGCCTATGCTGAGTGGCTCACGGAGCTCGGGCTAATCGCGGAAGATCTGGGCGACTTTGACACCGCCGAGGCACGGCACCGCGACAGCATTACGCGGAGTCGCCGAGCAGAAAACAAACCGGTCCTCGTAAAGGCCCTTCAGAACCTCGCGGGACTCCTCAAAGCGCGGGGACGGTCGGATGAAGCGTTGGAGCTTTTCCAAGAAGCCGTCCGCGAAGGAGAAGCCATCAAGGCGGGCCAGTCGGTCGCAGGGGCGTACAAAGCAATTTCCGTGTTGCTCGAGGCCGGCGGCGACGTCTCGGGCGCGCTGCGAAGTGAGCGACGGCTTGCAGAAATCAGACTACGGGCCAACGCCGAGTTGGCGACGATGCGTCAACGCACCCTGGCAGTGAGCCACGAGATAGAGCAGGCTAAACGAGAGGCGGAGATCTATCGACTTCGAAACGTCGATCTCAAGGCAAAAACCGACGAGCTCGATGCCGCCTATAACCGCATGCAGGTCATAAGCCAAATCGGTCTCGAGATTGCTCGTGTGCTCGATATCGACGTATTGCTCGAATCCATCTACAAACATATCAATCGCTTGATGGACGCCTCCACTTTTGGCATCGCGCTCTTGTCGGCGGACGGGCAAAACCTTCGCTACGAGCTGTTTATCGAGGAGGGGCGACGGATCAGTCCCTTTGATGTTGAATTGGAGCCGGTCACAACCTTCGGTTCGTGGGTCGTGGTAAACCGAAAGGAGGTGGTGATCCAGGATGTGGAATCGGAGTACGCACAGTATGTCCCTTCCCGCGCCCGAAGAAAAAACACACGTGACACTCAATCACTTGTCTTTTATCCGTTGAGTTTCGGCGACCGAATTACCGGTGTTGTCTCCGTGCAAAGCGCACACAAGCACGCGTACACCGAGGAGACGGTCGAGGTGTTGCGGATTCTTAGCTCTTACATCTCGATCGCAATCGACAACAGCTTGGCGCATGAGGAGTTGCAGCGGGCGAACGAGAAGATCTCGTATCTCGCAAACCACGATAACCTCACGGGCCTTCCCAATCGTCGTCTTCTCGGTGAGTTGATGAACGATCTGATAGGTTCCTCACAGCGGAACAACCAGGGCTTCGGCGTGTACTACCTGGATCTCGACGACTTCAAACCGATCAACGACGAGCTAGGGCATCAGGCGGGTGACGGCGTACTGGTGGAAGTTGCCAAACGGCTACGTGCAAGTCTGCGCCGGTCGGACGTGATCTCGCGCCTCGGGGGCGACGAGTTCGTAGCGCTCGCCCGGCAGTCACGCTCTCACGATGAGTTGGAGTCGGTGGCGGAGAAGATCATCGAGTGCCTGTCACGACCGATTCGGGTGGGTCGCAAAAGATGTACGCTCAGCGCGAGCATCGGCGTCGCCGTGTATCCGGAAGACGATACAACCATCGAGGGCTTGCTGCAAAAAGCGGACGTGGCAATGTACGCAACCAAGGCTGCCGGTAAGGGGCGTGTTGTGTACTACTCGGATATCGAACACAAGAGGGTCGACCAAGCATAGTGCGTCAGCTGATTTCGAGCTCCTGTGTAAGAATTCTGTCGTCGTCGAAGACAAATCGGCCCGAGACCGTTTTGCCTGCTAGGGCATAGGGAAGCCAGAGCCTGTCGTCGGCCCACATGTCGTCGTAGGGGATTTTATCCAAGCGGCACCAAAACGGACGCGCCTCGTCGGTTTCAATCGGCACGCCCCTGAAACTACGATCGACAAACACATAGACGTGAAGCCCGTATCCGTCCATAAACAAAAAAGACAACTCGCCGCGAGGCTCCGGTGACAGCGGTGTGATGCCGACTTCCTCCTCCGTCTCTCGAACGGCCGCTTCGACGGGGCTTTCACCTGGCTCGAGGCGCCCGCCCGGCCCGTTGATCTTACCCCCGCCTAAGCCGCGCTTCTTGTGGATCAAGAGCACCTCTTCGTCGCGGAGCAGAAAGCACAAAACAGCGTGGTCGACGGGCTTCCATTTCGACCAGTCAAACTCCTGATGGTCAATCACTCGTGGCAAGGTAACACGGGCCGTTAGAGATTGCATAGCAATTTGACCTCGTGATAGTATCAGGACCCGTCGCGGTTCACACCTGCCAAACACGAGAATAAGAGGTCTATCGGCATGATTGGATTTGTTGCAGTGGCTGTAGTTGGCGCACTCTCCTTCGCCGCAATCAACTTTTACGGCGTCAGACGCCTCGATACGGGCACGCCGTTGATGCAGGAGATTGCGGAAGCAATTCAGGAAGGCGCAGATGCGTTTATCAAACACGAGTACAAGGTCATTTTTACTATCGCGATTTTTATCGCGATTATTCTAGGCGTGGTTGTCTCGTGGTACACCGGGGTCGCATTTGTCCTTGGTGCGGCGATGAGCGCTTCGGCCGGATGGGTCGGCATGAAGATAGCCACACTGGCCAATGTCCGTGTCTCAAACACGGCGCGGACTACGACAAGCCTGGGGAGTACGCTAAAGGTTGCCTTTCGGGGCGGCAGCGTGATGGGCCTTTCGGTCGGTGGTTTTTCCTTGCTTGGCTTGGCGGTCATTTACGTGGTCTTTGGCATGGTCCTGGGCCAGTCGACGCCGGTGAGCCTGACCATTGAAACCAACTGGTTGGGCGTCAATTACATTCCGTTTACCATGACCGTCTCGGGCTACGCGCTCGGCTGTTCCATCATCGCGATGTTCGACCGTGTCGGTGGCGGTATCTACACGAAGGCCGCGGACATGGGTGCCGACCTGGTCGGAAAGACCGAGGCACATATTCCGGAAGACGATCCTCGAAACCCGGCAACCATCGCGGACAACGTCGGCGATAACGTTGGCGATGTCGCCGGTCTTGGGGCCGACCTGCTTGAAAGCTATGTCGGCTCCATCATCTCGAGTGTGGTGCTGTCGGCATACATCTTTTACACAAACCTGGATTCGCCGGTGCCGATTTCGGACGGCCTTGTTACAAAGCTCATCAACTACCCGATGATCTTTGCGGCCATTGGAGTACTCTCGTGTATCCTCGGCATCCTCTTTTTGGTTGTCAAAAAAGTGTCCGACAATCCGCACCGGGAGCTAAACGCTGCAACGTGGATGTCCGCCGCGCTTACTCTCATCGGCAACGGCATTATGACCTTTCTATTTTTCGGCGGTGAAGAGTTTGCCACCATCGGATTTCGACTCGGTGCCCTTTCGCCTTGGCTCGCTGCGGTGTTGGGTATCGTCTCGGGTATCGTGATCGGCCAGCTTGCCGAACGGTTCACGAGCTATGACTTCAAGCCCACACAGAACATAGCCGCCGCCTCCCGCGAGGGGACGGCACTTACCATCACTCAAGGCTTGGCCGCGGGAATGAAATCCACGTTTTTTCCGATTCTGATGCTCGCCGTAGCCGTTATTGGCGCGAACGCAATCGCGGGACTATACGGCGTAGCCATGGCCGCCATCGGCATGTTGTCCTTTGTCGTGGCAACAGTCAGCGTCGACACGTACGGGCCGATTGCAGACAACGCTGGTGGTATCAGCGAAATGTCGAAGCTCGACCCGCGCGTGCGTGAGATCACCGATGAACTGGACTCCGTCGGAAACACCACGGCCGCCATCGGAAAGGGCTTTGCGATCGGGTCGGCGGCACTCGCGGCACTGAGTCTGTTCGCCTCGTATTTGTACAGTCAGGCGGGACCAAGCCAGACCTTGGGTCTTTT
Source organism: uncultured Spirochaetales bacterium (assembly GCA_964519835.1). GTDB lineage: Bacteria > Spirochaetota > Spirochaetia > DSM-27196 > CAZFLD01 > CAZFLD01. Next base: position 10,850 of record CAZFLD010000007.1, on the reverse strand, counting down.
TGAGCTAGTCTTAAACATGATGAACACGCTTACGTTGGCGGGAGCCCTCGTCGGCGCGGCTCTGCCGTACCTGTTCTCCGGTATCCTGATCGAGGCCGTTGCGAAAGCGGCGCGGAAGATGGTCCAGGAAGTCCGGCGGCAATTCAAGGCCGACCCTGGAATCCTCACCGGCGAGAGTCGACCCGACTACAAGCTGTGCATCGAGATCTCCTCCAAGGGTGCCATCAGCGAAATGAAGCTGCCGGCGCTGATCGCCGTGCTTATGCCGATTGTTACAGGCTTTATTTTTGGCGCCGAGTTTGTCGGTGGGCTTCTCATTGGAACAACGCTGTCGGCAATTATGCTTGCCCTCTTTACCGCGAACGCCGGCGGCGCTTGGGATAACGCCAAAAAGTACATCGAGACCGGTCACCACGGCGGCAAGGGATCCGAAGCCCACGCGGCCGGTGTTATCGGAGACACGGTAGGGGACCCGCTCAAGGATACCGTCGGGCCGTCCCTCGACATCCTGATCAAGATCATGGCGGTTGTTTCCCTGATTACGGTCTCGATCTTCCAGAAGTACAATATTCTCGAGCTGTTCAACTAATTATGGTCACGGGCGCCGGTCTTCCGGCGCCTTTTTTCGCCCGCCGCCGCATCACGCTCGTCCGCGGTACGCCACCTTGGCGGGTGGCGAGTTGCCAGGCCGAACGATGCCCGGCGCGCGAGTCGCCAAGCACTGAATTGCTGTGCCGGATGTTGCCGAGGGGCAACGCCCGGCGCTATAACCGTGGACAAAACCGAGGCACGACCATGGATGCCGAGCATTCCGGGGCCCCAAAGGCGGAAGAGCTAATCGCCGAGATCTACGGGCTTATCGCCAAAAAGCGGGAAGCGGCCTCTCTATGGCCGTTGTCCTCAGACTCGTCTTCGACCACGGCTCCGTCGCGGATTGTTATGTCCATGGAACACTACCGAATTGTGCAGTCTTACCGTGCGCGCCTCGGTGAGACACCGGACCCGGACTTGGACTACCTCGGCAAGTATGAGTTATTCGGCCTACCGGTTTTTATCGACGACCAAATCGACCCAAGAGTCGAGTAAGGGCGGCTTCAGACAACAACAGTTCGGGAGCGACGAGCAAGGGAGCGGAGTGCAGGAGCGCGACGTCGGCGCTAAAATCATAGGCCACCGCGGATGAAGGCATGTTGCGCCGGATCATTCGCTCGAAAAAGCTCAGGCGGATTCGAGGCATGGAAACCAGCTTTACTCCTTCGACCCCAAGCTTTTCCATTATCGTTTCGACGGCTCCATCAAAGTCGCCCACCTTGTCCACAAGTCCCCGCGAGAACGCGGCGGTACCTGTCCATACGCGTCCCTCTGCACGGTCCTTTACCGCGTCCACGTCCATCGACCTCGACTCGGCGACCAGGCGCAAAAACGAATCGTAAACCGAGTCGGCGGCCTTCTCGAAGGCCCTCTTGTACTCCTTCGTGGACTTTGTAAACGGCGAAAAGGCGCCGGCCAACGGCCCGTATCCGATCGAGTCCTCGGTGATTCCGTAGCGCTCTGCCATGGCGCGAAGGTTGAACCGGGCGACAATGGTGCCGATCGACCCCGTCACGGTGTTCTCATCGGCGACGATAGGTCCCACGGTTGAGATCCAGTAGCCGCCGGACGCCGCGACGCCCGCCATCGAGACAACCACCGGCTTGGCTTCCGCAAGGCGCCCGAGCGCGGCGCGAATGTCCTCCGAGGCGGTGGCCGAACCTCCGGGACTGTTGACGCGCAGGATCACGCCACGCACGCTTTTGTCCCGTCGCACGGCGTTTACGACAGGCACAAAGCTGTCGGCTCCTACGATGTCTCCGACAAGGCTACCGGGCCGGGACGTCCCGTCGGCGATCATGCCCTCGATGTTTAGAACCACAACTTTCGGACCGTGACCGTACCTCGGCTTGATCTTTCTGACTTTAAAACGCTTGGCTCCGCCGTTGATCCACTCCGCAGTCAAGCTATCGGAGGTCTTAATCTCAGATATCCAGCCTGCCTCTCTTGCCTCTTTGGCCGACAGAACACCACCCGAGACCAGCTCGTCTACAGTGGCTCGGTCGACCCCGTAGCCCTCGGTGATTTTGGTGAGCCAGGACTCGTAGATCGCTCCGAGCAGGTCTTCGTACTGTTCGCGGTTGGCCGGGTCCAAGTCGGTACGAGTGAGGGCGTCGGCGGCGCTTTTGTATTTGCCGTGACGGTACACATCAACCTCGACCTTCTGCTGTTTGATCAGCTTCCCAAAAAACAAAAAGCTCCGGAAAATCCCGGCTGGTCGGACTGTTCCGACGGGCCCGACAAGCCGCATGTCGCAGGCCGAGGCCAAATACAGGTCCGGAAGATCATAGTCTGCGGCGTAGAAAACCGTCTTTTTGCCTGCTTCGCGGAGTTTGGTAATAAGCTTACGAATAGACGCCAGATTAGCCGGGCTTCCCGCAGAAAAGCCCGCCGCCTTTTTTACCAGGACTCTATCGACGGACGACCTGGCGATGATCCGTTCCACACGGAAACGCAGCGCATCGTGGGCTGTAAATGGCCCCGTTGCCAACGCCGCGAACCGCGAGGCCGGTCCGGACTCACGAAAATCGCCTTTGAGTGATAACACTGCATATTTCATACGGTAAAGGTGGCGGTGACGGTGCTCGAGGTCAAATCGGCCGCACCCCCTGAAAGGGGCGGGCCGGGCGGCCGGCCTTGTCTGAGGCGCCGACCGGTGCACGGTCGCGATTTCCGGCATTCTCGTGTCGAAACATAGCGATGTTTGTATCTTGATGCCGTGACCGCTGGTGATCTGTTTTTTGATATCGCGATGTTCCCCCTTGAGCTCTCGGTCCTCCGTGAGGTACGTGCCGATCTTGTGTCTTGTGCCACGGGAGACGTCCTCGAGGTCGGTGTGGGAACGGGTGCGAACTTGGGTTACTATCGGTGGTCGTCGATAGTCTCGTATACGGGCCTCGACGTAGCCATCCGGGACCGACCGACGACTTTTCCAATCCCGAATCGGGTAGATGCTTCCTTTGTGGCGGGTAGGGCCGAAGAACTGCCGTTTGGCGATGGGGCATTCGACACGGTCGTTTCGACCCTTGTGTTTTGTACTGTGACCGAACCTGTGCAAGGTTTGGCCGAACTGTATCGCGTTCTTCGGCCCGGCGGGCGGCTGATCTACGTTGAGCACGTACACTCGCCTCGTCCGAGGCTGGCCAGAGTGATGACCCGGGTGAATCCCGTTTGGCGGCGACTCTCAGCGGGCTGCAACATCAATCGAAGGACGGTCGATTCAATCCGGGACGCCGGTTTCCAGCTGGAACGGGATTCGACACGCGGAGACGGTCTGTTGCGCTACGGAATCGCGACACGGCCGTAGCAGTGGCAACGCCGTAGCGAGAGATTACTATATTTGCGGCGCTTCACGTTTCGAGTGACCGTAGGAACGCCGCCACGCGCTTGAGTGCTTCGGCGGTTGTCGCCTCGTCGCCGAGATAGCTCGTCACCAGAACGACATCCTGATCCCAACCGTAAAGGTAGCCCGGGTGCAGGAAAACGTGGGTGTGTTCGAGGATCGCGAGCACGAGCTCTTCGTCATCCATCGGGGCTGTCGTGCCCCGGCGCGGTGCGTCTACGCGAGGTGCGGCGCCGCTTGCTTGTGCGTGGCGGTCCCTCCGGAAGCTGCCGTTTTGCCCGCTGCCGGCGGGTCCGGCCGTTAAAGGGGATCTGCCGGCGATCGGCGACAATGTTGCGTGGATACCTCCCTGGGGCGTCGAAATGCCCAGCTCCGGGTGGTCGTCCATCAATCGTTTTACAACCGCCCGCCGCGAAGCCAGTGGGCTCGCGATATGCCTGCGACACCATGAGAGATGCTCGAAAAGGGTCGGCACGAGGTACTGGCTCAGGCTCGACGAATTGAGATAGGTATCGTTGACGGTACTAAGCCGCTCGACGACGGCCTCGTCGTGCGCCGGCTGCACGGCTATCCAGGCGATCTTGAGGTCCGGCGATGCAAATGTTTTGGATGCGCCGTTTAAGTACAGAACGGGGCAGCTTGTATTCTTCGGGCTCGGCACCGGTACATCGGCGAACTCACAAAAAACCTCATCGATCAGGAGATAGTGGTCCTGGCCCAGCTCTGCGGTTGCCGCGGCCAGGGCGTTGGCGGTTTGCTGGTCAGCCACCATTCCGGTTGGATTGTTGGGCGAGATGAGCACCACGGCCCGCGGGCGCGTCTCTCCGATGATCTTCGCGACCTCCTCTTGTTCGATGTACCATCCCGCCGGTCCGCGATGCATGGGGTAAAACTCACAGGGCACACCGTGATGGAGAGCAACTTCCTCGAAGAGAGGGTAGGAGGGGGTCGGAAGGAGCACCGTGTCTTCGCGACCGAACAATCCCGAGAACACAAGCCCATAGCTTTCCGATGTGGACGCCGTGATTACGATGCTTTTCGCGCTTACCTGATGTCCGCGGGACAGGTGATAGTTGGCTATGGCGTCTCGAGAGACCACCGAGCCCTGTGGGTCAGGATCATACGAGGCTGTATCGAAGTACTCCGCGGAAGCGTGCTTGAGAGGTTCGAAGGGGAAACAAAACCCTGCCCGGTGGAAGTTGGTTTCCACCAGATCGATGAAGTCTTTTTTCTCTTGGAGCTGCTGTCTGAAAGTGTAGAGCCTGTTCATGGGCGATGCCGTGGGTGAGCCAATGCTCCGTAACCTTGCCGATCCTGTTCGATTGCCGGCCAATCATACTGTCGATTTTGCTATTGGAAAACCCCAAGAACAAGTGGGTCTGGAGGCATCGGTCGGGTAGCCCATGCTCTATTACTTCCTGACTATCATTGGTTTGGTGGCTACCGGACCCGTCGTGCTGCTTGTCTTTTTCTACAAGCAGTGTAAGCGGAGAGCGAAGGCTAACTAGAAAACACGGCCAAAACCGTCGAAGAAGCCCTTCCGGTCATATGGCAGAAAGACACGGACGTAGAATCGCTGCTGACCCATCAGGTGATTGAAGCGCTGGTGCTCGAAATCGTGACCCGGATGCGTTTTTTGCACTTCTACCCGATGTTGGGGCCCGGCGATAAAGCCTTCCGGAGTGGAATACAGGACGTACATAGACTGTTCGTGTGAGGCGAGGGTCGACCTGATCAAGATCTATGGGGCCGTCTTCAAGCTGGCGTTCTACCTTGCCCAGCCGAATCATCTTGCGCCGGTCGCTTTGGTACAAACGACGCTGACGGAACTGAGCGATGCGGTTGCCAACGGAACCGGCAGGGTGGTGATCCGACCCGCCCCAACCGGCCGCGCCGGCCGATCAGGCTGAGGCGCCCCAACCGGCCGCGCCGATCGAGACGGTCGAGCGCGAGGTATCAACGTCGGGAGAACGGACGCTGCGACGGTTGGGCGTCGATAGGGACGGGGCGCCGTAGTGCGCCCATGTTCTTCCACCCGGCCGACGGGATGGAGCAGTATTTGGAGGCTACTCAACCAAAGTTTAGGCGCGAACGTGACCTGGATCCGGGACAGGTGAACGTGTCGTGATAGCGTTTCCGGCAGAGCGACCGCATGTCGCTGAGGAGGCACAATGCGTATTGCAACCGTGAGTTTATGTCGACTGATCGCAATCGGCGTAATGATGATGGTCTTAGCCGGTTGCCCTGATCTCCGTCCGCCGGTGTACTCGGCTATCCAGGTGGGGGATACGGTGGCGGCGGTGGCTGACGAAGACGGCACGTTTCACCTGCTGTATTCGTTCAACACCACCACTGAGCGTGGTAACGGCGTCAGCTATGTCTACTACGCCACCGGGACAACAGCGGCCGGGTTCACCACCACCCGTGTGTTTGACGGTGACGGCAGCATCGTGTCTGTGGACGCGTTGGCTCAGGAGGACGACGGCACCCTCCACGGTTTTGTTAGGCAGGGGAGAGTCATCCACGAGCTAACCGGCACGCCCGACGGGAGCTGGTCCACCGCCGTCTTCTTTGAGGGGGGCGGACCGGTGGGGCAGGCCCTATTTGATTCCGGTGGCGGGCTGCACGTGGTTCACACAACCTACAAGACGGGTACCTTGCTTTTTGACAACTTGCGTCCCGCCTACAGCTACCGGCCGTCGGGGGGGGATCTCACCACCACGGCACTCAGCGTGGGAGGGGGTTGGGTCGACGTCAACTACGGAAGACGAAGCGACATCGCATTGGATGCCGACGGCCGGGCCCACGTGGTCTTTGGGTGTGAAGGGAACCCGTTGGTGCTGGTGGTTCCGAAGCTCTACTACACCACGGTGGAACCCGGTGGAGGAGCCGCGGCGGAGGCGGTGGTGCACTCGGGATCAGCGACCGGAACCGTGGATTGCGGCATCAGCATCGCCGGCGACGGCTCAATCGAATCCGCCCATCATGGCTATGAACGGGACTATGATGGGGTACCGCGTTGTCTTCGGTCCACCGATGGTGGGAGCTCCTGGCTGCCGTCCGACACCATGATTCACGATTGGCCGGTCGGAGAAGCCGTGGATCTGACAGGCGATTCCGGCTACCGAATTGAGATACAACATGATGATGCAAACGGGACGCACCTCGCCTATTGCCGCAACCTCATCAATCAAGACACCGGCACTTCAGAGCCGGTTCTCTCGTACGCGTACCGGGCCACCAGCGGCGACCCGTGGGAGCTGAGCGGTGACATCGTTGATACATACATGGGCCTTGCCATGGTGGTGGTTGACGGTGTCCCGTACGTGTTTCACGCTCGCCCTACCGACGAGTGGCAGGAGCATCAGGGCGAGGACATCTACTTTTGGTCGAGGTCGTTCGTAGAGCTTGTCGTGACGTCCAAGTCCGCAGATGGTAGCTGGTATAGTCAGCTTATCCAGGACACCACGCTGCCGAGCAGTGCTTCAGGCGGCTTGTTTCTCGTGCAATGATCGCCTACCATCGGCTACACCGGGCCCTCATGTGGGCCCGGGTAGCGCACAGATGGTTGTCCGAATTCTGATAGAGGTGTTCTTCTTTCTCCTTGCGTTTGCGGCGCTGCCCGTGTCCGTGCTCTACTATCTCAAGAGTGAAGAGCGGTGGATCTTCCCGTACATCGGCATTCAGTTGGTGGCCACTTTGTACGCCGGTGTCGAGGTCCTGCACGTTGGGGGCCTCTCCGATAGTGACCTTGCGGTTGGCGAACACGTGTTTGTCGTAGCGATGATCATCCTGCGAGCGGCGCTGTTGGTGTTGGTCCCCTTTTTTATGGACTCACTCTTCGGCGTTGCCGGACGTCGAGTGCCGGCCCGTGCGTACACGCTGATCGCCACGGGGCTTCTAGCCGCGCTTGTCACTGAATTGCTTGTGGCAGGCAGTCCGGGCTACGATTCGCCCACTCACCTAGCAGCGGCGACCGTGGCCCTGGGGCTGGCCGTTTATGTCTGGTCTCGTGCGTTTGCACAACGCGAGAAGCTTTTAGCCCCCATGACTGCGGTAAACCGGCTCTTTCTATTCGGCGCACCCATGTACGTTCTCTACTTGTGCGTGATGACGATCCACCCGGCAGTGACCGGCATTCCGCTGCGAGTCTTAGGGCTATCGGTTACCAATGTGGCGTACGGTATTTGGAATGCCATTTTCCTCTGGTTTATCCTGCATTTTATCTCGACCACGCCTCTCGACATGGAACCGCCTCCGGCTCGAAGCAGCCCTTTCCGTCAGGCGCAGCTCACGGACCGCGAGCGGGAAATCTTGGAGATGGTTTTGCAGGGGATGAGTAACAAAGAGATTGCCCACGAGATCGGTGTGAAGGAGAACACCGTCAAGGCACATCTTTTCAACAGCTATCAGAAACTAAACATCCACACGCGTGTGGAGCTGGTCCGGCTCGCCTACAGCAAAACCAACCTTGTAAATCATTAGCCTGTAACGGATTGCCGTGGGCGATGCCAGATTTGAACTGGCGACTTCTTGTGTGTGAAGCGGACCGAATGTAGCCATTTTGCATCAGAATTACTCACAAATCGCTATCTTGTAACAACATCGTGAGTGGCAGTATACCACGGTTTCTCGTGCTCTCTCAAAAAAGTGTTGCCAATCTGTTGCCGGCCGACTCGAGAACGCGGCATGGCTGTGTACGCGGGGCAAACTAAGAAGTTTCGTGGCATTGCCTGAAAGAAATGTCCATTGTACGAGTCGATTGACCGGATTCACTCGACTGAGCGAATCCCAAACCCGCGTCAAGTGAATAGGTTTTGGATCTCGGCAAAGACTTGACCTTTGGCGCTCGACGCCCTTACTTCTGTGGTATCATATACCGTAGAGTTTCGTTAGTGTCCCGATGCGGGGACCATGGAATGTAGCGCTTTGGAAGGAGAATGAATGTCTGATTTGGAGTCGCCGAAGTGCGAATCGATCGTGTTGTGCGATTACGCGCTTCAAGACAAGCGTGGCAAGTACTCGTTGATTGGCATCTTTGACAAATACACGCTGCAAAGCGTACCGAGTCCGCGTCTTCCGCCGTTCTTTATTTACGTGGTGGTAAAAGACCTGCGCGCAATGAACTATAAGTTTGCCTTGAACATAGTGCATGAAGAGTCCACTCAGGTGATCTTGCCGATTAATGGAGAACTGAATCAGACAGTGCCGGGAGTCGGGCAGCTTCTGGTCCCAGTGGGAGGGATTCAGTACTTTTCTCCCGGCGCCCACCTGCTGTCGGTACACTTAAATGGCGGGTTTGCTGGATCGAAGGTGATCGATGTCGTGACCAGGGAGCATGCAAATGGCTGACGTAATTAGACTAGAGGTCGACGGTGAAAGCGTGGACGAGCCACTTAACTACACCAGCTCTCGGCTTCCGGATTTGCCGATAACGTTTGATCTCGGATGGGGACGGACAAGTCTTAGTGTCAACGGCGAGGTCGTTGTAGACGATGAAAAACCGAATTCGGAAACCGCTGCCGCCTACCACGAATCCATCGACCATGATCATCTTCCATCCTATAGCACCGTAGAGGATTTCTGGGCATCGTTGAACTCCGACAACTAAGAGTCCAACTTGTACCGTGTCAAAGCGACGAGCTCATTCAAAAAAGACTTTAAGCGAGCCCAAAAACGGCATCAACCGATGCAGGCGCTCCAACAGATCGTCGATACATTGGCCCGTGGAGAACAGCTGAGCCCAAACAACAGGGACCATCCGCTCAAAGCGGACTATGATAAAGCCCGAACGTGTCACATACGTGGCGACTGGTGTCTCATATACCGAATCGACGAAGGTTCCGGGGACCTAATACTGATACGAGTGGGGAGTCACTCAGACCTGTACCACGAGTAGCGACCGCAGATCGGGGATACCTTCCTGATCGACGAACGAGTGACCGATCAAGCGATAGCTGTTAGGGTTTGTTTTCATTCAGAGCCTACGATGAACGTTATTTCTCCGCGCGCCGGCGGTGCGCCGGTCACGGGCCGAAACACTCTACCAACGAAAAGTGCTTCGATAGCTTCGTCCAGCATAGTGTATCCTGTCGAAGGTCGTCTTAGCAGTGCGACCGTCCCGTCGGCGGAAACTACGAAGCGGACAGTTGTGGATATTCGAGATGGCCTGGTGGTATCGTTTGGAACGGCACTCGCCGGGATTGCAAAGTCGCGGAGCGGTACGCGTCCACCGCCTTCCCAACTGATTCCTGCTTGGTCGTGACCGGCGCGCGAGGGCGGCTCGGCGCTTGGATCGCCTGTGGAGGTGGCATTGTCGTTGAGGCGTCGTATCTCCCGGTCCAGATCCTCGATCTGACGGCGAAGGTTTTCCACCGCCGGATCGTTCTGACCTTCGCGCTCGAGCGTCGCGAGAAACTGCTCGAGTTGCTCCCGTTGTTGCTCGAGACGGGCGGTTTCGGCGCGATTCGCTTCCGGCGTGAAGTAAAAATCGCGGCGTTCGGGCAAAGCAAGTGGTTCGGGTTCGGGTTGCGGATCCCTCACATTAGCAGAGGTCCCGCCAACCCCGGCGACCTCAATGAAAACGGCTGGTTCCCCGACAGGATCGGCCTGTGTTGTTCGGACCACACCAATGCAAACCGAGGCCGCAGGGCCGCTTGTGTCCCGGAAAAGCGAACTGTCGTGCACAATCGACATTGCAGCGGAGTCAAAAAACAGCAAAAACCTATCTGAGAATCCAGTTCGTATTTCAATAATCACTGCGGTTCTAGACGGCAGCCCATTGCCTACGGCCCGGCGGGCTTGAAAAAAACCCCGAAGTATACGGCCATTGGACAGCTCGACGATCGTTCTGGTATCGGGCAAGAGCTCAATAGCGGTCACGTAGGTCAGTTCTTCGGGTTCAATCTCCTCTGTGACGCGGATAGGCGAATCGGAGACGGCGTTTTCCGCCCGGTAAAATATCCTAGTTGTCACAGTCACGTCTCTCATTTCATATCTGCCCGTCAGTATCTCGGGGGCGGAGAAGTTTTGTCCGCTTGCGCTCAGGCAAGACAGAAACAAACCAGCGACCGCCAAAACGACCGGTTTTATGTGGTACAACAAGAGAGCCGCCTCGTTTCTCGCGGGTGATCTTCATAGTAAACCCACTCCCGGCAGCTGTGAAGACACAAAGCACCGACAATCCGCACAGTGAAAAACGACAAATCACGTGGTTTTCGTGAGTATCCGAACAAATCTTGGGTTTTTACTGGTTCAGTTAGACTATTTCTGTGAGCACACCGGGTAGCAGTGTGACCGGCTCATATCCGCTCGGTCGCACGGGTGGCGGAGCGCCGCACCGAGCAGCGGCTGTTTCAGGCCATGGGCCGTTTCGAACTGGAGCGTATCGAGCAAGAGAAAGAGTCGTACCGGGCAA
>CAZFLD010000006.1:0-93303 GCA_964519835.1 uncultured Spirochaetales bacterium | reverse complement strand
TTGGGGGCATTGTTGGGGGCATTGTTGGGGGCATTGTTGGGGCCTAATCAGGCCCAACTCAACTAGGCCCAACTACGAGCGACAGATTAACAGGTTTTGGATCAGTTCAAGAGGTTACCGTACCGGTCCAACGAGTGCCGTCATTCCCCGCGTCTCTTTACAAGATCGCCAGCATATTGTATAAATCCTACAGACTTATAGGAATTGTATGTTGGTGGTCAGCAGAAAGGTCCGCTATGCTACAAGAGCGCTTGTTCTTCTCTCGCGGCTGCCCGGTGAAGGCACCCGGTCGATTGCCGAGCTTGCCTCAGACTCCGGTGCGCCGGAAAAGTATCTCGAAGCTATCCTCCACCAGCTGCGGGGCGCCGGACTGGTAGCGAGCACACGGGGAAGAAGCGGAGGTTATCGGCTTGCGAAGGACGCCTCGTCCGTGAGCTTGGCCGAGATCGTTCGCACACTCGACCCCGACCTCGTGCGTCCGGTAGGCGGTGGCCGATCCAGTACCGCTTCCTCCGCCAAAGAGGAGTTTGCGGCGTCGCTTGATTCGGCCGCGTGGGGGCGCGTGTTTGACGATTGGCTTGGGGCCATCGAAGCACGAAGCATAGAGCAGGTCGCCGACCAGGCGTTTGGGTCGGCATACAGTTACACCATATAGCGGGAGTTGGCTCTCCATGCTCAAAATCGGTGGGAGGTCATCCATGCCTATCGCGAACAACATTACGGAGCTCATCGGTAATACCCCGATGGTGCGGCTCAATCGTCTGACCGACGGGTTGGAATCAACGGTGCTGGTAAAGCTCGAATCCCACAACCCGCTGTCGAGCGTCAAGGATCGCATCGGCCTATCGATGGTAAAGGCCGCCGAAGAATCGGGCGCGATAGAACCCGGCGCGACCATCGTCGAGGCCACAAGCGGCAACACGGGCATTGCGCTTGCCTACGTAGGAGCCGTAAAGGGCTACCGCGTCATCCTTACCATGCCGGATACAATGAGCACGGAGCGAAGAAGGCTGCTACGGGCCCTGGGCGCCGACCTTGTCCTGACGCCGGGTCACGAGGGCATGAACGGCGCAGTGGCCGAGGCGGAGCGAATTGTTGATGCGACCGACGGAGCGGTCCTCATGCGGCAGTTCGAAAACAGCGCCAACCCGCGCGTTCATCGCGAGACAACGGCGGAGGAGGTCTGGCGGGATACAAACGGAGAGGTTGACGTCTTTGTGGCAGGCGTCGGAACCGGTGGAACAATCACCGGGACGGGCGCCAGGCTAAAGGAGAAGAAGCCGTCGGTGCGCGCAGTGGCGGTGGAGCCCGACGCCTCGCCCGTGTTGTCCGGCGGAAGCCCGGGACCTCACAGGATACAGGGCATCGGTGCGGGCTTTGTTCCGGGCGTGCTCGACCGGTCGATCATCGACGAAATTCTCACGGTCTCCGCGGAGGATGCCGCCGCCACCACACGACGGTTGGCCAAAGAAGAAGGAATACTGTGCGGCGTCTCAGCCGGGGCAAATGTGTTTGCGGCTCTGGAGGTTGCCAAGCGGGATGCAAACCGGGGAAACACAATCGTTACTGTTATCTGTGATACGGGAGAACGGTATCTCAGCACATGGCTTTTCGAGGAGGAGTAAACGTGAGTTACAAGCTTTCCACACTGTCGGTACACGCCGGCCAGACAAAGGACCCACACGCACCCGCTCGTGGTGTGGCGGTCACCCGGACCGCGGGCTACAACTTCGCAAGCACAAATCAAGCGGCAAACTTATTTGCCCTCAAAGAGCTGGGGTATATCTACACCCGGCTCAATAACCCTACTCACGACATCCTGGAGCAGAGGATGGCGGCCATGGAGGGGGGCGTTGGAGCACTGGCGCTCGCCTCGGGAACATCGGCCATCTTCTACTCGATTATCAACATTGCGATTGCCGGGGATGAAATTGTGTCGAGTAGCCACCTGTACGGCGGCACGTACACGATGTTTAACAACATTCTTCCCGACTACGGCATCACCGTGCGGTTTGTGGATCCGTACGACATCGACGCCTGGAAAAGTGCAATCACCGAGCGCACCAGAGCGCTCTACCTCGAAACTATCGGCAATCCGAGGCTGAGCGTCCCGGACTTCGAGGCCGTGGCGGGCATTGCGCATAACAACCGTCTGCCGCTTATCGTAGACTCTACATTCACAACGCCTGCGCTCTTTCGCCCGATCGAGCACGGCGCGGACGTTGTCTGCCACAGCCTTACGAAGTGGCTCGGCGGCCACGGCGCCGGGATCGGAGGCGTCGTCGTGGACGCGGGCCGGTTTGACTGGAAGGACGAGAAATTCATAACGATGAACCGGCCCGACGATTCCTACCACGAAATTCGCTACGCCCACGACCTCGGTGATCTCTCGCCGCTCGCCTACATTCTCCGAATGCGGCTTGTGCCGCTTCGGAACCTTGGATCGGCGATATCCCCGGACAACGCCTGGATCTTTCTGCAAGGCATTGAGACACTGCCGCTCCGGATGGAGAAACACTCGCAGAACGGCTGGGCGGTTGCAGAGTTCCTAAACAAGCACCCTGCGGTAGAGTGGGTCCGCTACCCGGGCCTGGACGATGACGAGGCCCATGGCAATGCGGCCCGATATTTCAAGCACGGTTACGGTGGAATGGTGGTTTTTGGTATCAAAGGTGGACGTGAGAAGGGCGAGGAGTTTATTAACCGCCTGGAGCTGTTTAGCCACCTCGCAAACGTTGGCGACGCCAAGAGTCTTGCGATACACCCGGCGAGCACGACGCACTCGCAGCTCTCGGAAGGCCAACAAAAGGCCGCCGGCCTCGACCCGTCGATGGTTCGGCTGTCCGTTGGAATTGAGGACATAGACGACATCCTTATCGATCTGAAGCAGGCCCTGTCCTAATCCGGCTCCACGCGCGGACGCCACCATCGTGCGGACGCCACCGCCACGCGCGGACGCCACCATCGCGCGGTCGGGCGAGTGCTGCTATACTGGACCGATGGACGAGGCCTTTGTTATCGGGATATCGGGCGGGTCCGGGTCCGGCAAGACCACAATCGTCAATCAAATTGCCGAGGTAGTGCCGGACTTTGTGGTTCTGGCGCAGGACAGCTATTACCGCGACGCCGACGACATTCCGCGGCGACGATCGCATAATCCGGCGGCGACCTCGCCGGATAGCGGCTTGGGCACCTCGATCGACAACCGCAACATAAGCGAATACAACTTCGACCATCCGGAGGCCTTTGATACGGAGCTAATCGTCAAGCACGTCAAGGGGCTCCGGCGCGGCGAGACGGCTCTGGTGCCGGTTTACGACTTTGTGGGTCACCGGCGCATGGAAGACACCGTGCGTCTTCGTCCCAAAAAGGTGGTGGTGGTGGAGGGAATTCTGATCTTTTTTGATCGGGAGCTTCGAGACCTCATCGACCTGAAGATATACGTGGATACGCCGGACGACATTCGGTTTATTCGGCGGCTTCGCCGCGACGTTGCAGAGCGGGGCCGCACGCAGGAATCCGTCGTGGCCCAGTATCTAGACGCGGTACGACCGAGCCACTACGAGTACATCGAACCCACCAAGGCGTACGCCGATCTGATTATCCCCGAGGGCGGCACCAACCGGGCCGCCTTGGAGGTGTTGGCAAGCTTCATCCGCACCACGGTCTCCGACGAGGGTGGCGTTTCCGACAATGCCGTTTAGCGGCCGGCTGAGCGGGTTTGCCGTTGGCTGTGCCGGCGGCCCGCGCCTTCGGGCCACGCCGCGCGCTAAGATCGGGCGCTGCCGCCCACCGTGTTTTCCGGCGCTAGTAACGAACGCCGAATCCCATGCCCAGCCGCCGTTCGAGAAACATAAACGGTCTGGGCTCGAACTCCACCGCACCGGTTCTGATGTTTTCGCGTGCCGCCCGGGCCGCGTCGGCGGCGGCCCACATCCGCAGCAAGCCGGAAACGAGCCCACCTGCGGCCATGATTCCGGAGGCGGGAAGGAGGTCCTCGAAACTAAGGGCCTTCCAAGCCGTCTCGATCTGACTATATGGCGCGGTAAAATAGTCGATGCCGGATGTTCCGGTCTCGTCGAAGCGGACCGACGCGGGTAGGGTGAAGTGAACGCCGATAATCGATCCGGCCATTAACGCAACATCGGCCGCAACAAAAAGTACGCCCTCGGGTGTTCTGTCTACACCAAAGTGGCCAAGGCCGGGCATCATAACAGACATAAACCGAGCTTTGTTGACGTAACGAACCTGCTGCTCCAAAACCGACGCACGGGCGGCCAGGGCCTGGATGTCGCCCAAACGCACGTCGCCGATGCCGTCTCGGCCACGGTCGCCAAAAAACCGCCGTAACATTTCGCCGACACGCGACTGCATTTGATGATCAGCTCGGAACGTTCGGGTCTCTTCTTCGGCCCGTTGCTCTCTTTGTTCCTCCGTGGACTGGGAATAGACTGAGGATGCCGCTATCAAGACCAACAAACCTATTGCAATTGTCTTCTTCATATTCCTTCTCCCCGAAAAATGACTATAATCAAAATAGGAAGAGGTGATGCAGGAATCAAACGACACGTACCCACCGCCCATTGGTACCGGAGGCAGAAGCATGGAACAGGGCATATTCTTCGTGCAAATCAAGCAGGACCTCAAAAAGGCCTTCGCCGACTTCTTCCCTCATATGTCGACCCGATACATAGAGATGGCAAATCTCTTCGATCGGTCCAAGAGGTACCCGGTGTTGGCCGTGGAAAAGGTAGTGGTCTTTAGCAAAGACGGCGACGAAACCGAGTCGGCGCGTTTTTTGGTGCCGACTGAGAACGGTAACTTTATCTGGGTTCAGTGCGAGTTGTTTGTGTTCGCGGGGCTCAACGAATAGATCGCTCGGCCGCAAGGCGTCCGTATTCGACCACGATCGCTTCCCGGATTTCTCGATTGTCGTCGCCGGTCAAGCCGCAGATGGTCATAAGTGTGGACTCCACCCCGTCCGCTAATTCCTCCTCGCGAAAATGAGCATCCTCGGGGTACAACTCTCCCGAATCGTCGGTGGCTTCAAAGAAAAAGGCGGCCGCCACGACCCGGGATATTGGACGTCGATCACAGTTGTGCTTATGGGCGAGGCGCGCGGCACCTATCAGTCTGTCGTCCGGTCCAAGCTTGCGCGGAAGATCGCGGCCCACGCGGTAGACCGTGTCTCCCAAGGCTGCATTTGCAAATCGACGAAGCAAGTCCTGGGTGTGATCCTCGAGACCCTCGGCCGAGAAGTCGTCGGGATACTCGCGCACAAGAGCGGCGGCTGCGCTTCGCATCGCCTCCAAGACTCCGCGGTGAATCTCCGGTACCTCTATCTGTTCGGCTATAGTCTTGAGCTCCGGGTACCAAAAATAGCCTAGGTATGCCGCAGCCGCGTGGCCGAGATTGTGAATAAACAGCTTCCGATCTACGTAGGCTCGGATGTTTTCCACCGGCTCGACTCCCTCGATGTCCGGGGGGCTTCCACAAAACCCATGCCTGTCCACAATGATGGTGTTGTACGGCTCTGCGAAAACCCAGAGCGGGTCTCTTCGAAGGTCCGCACCTCGCATAATCGGAACCATCTTACCGATGCTGGTTTCCACAATCCCGACTCTTCCCCCCAGTCCATCCGTTACAAAGTCCGGAGGAAGATGGTCGGTGATGCGCCGGCGCAGGACCTCTGCTCCATCCCGGGCATTCTCGGCGAGAATGATGTCGACGGGGCGGTTTGTTCCATCGGCAAACCGCTTTTTGATGCCGTCCGCGAGAACCGGTGCCAGCAGCGGCAAGACCGATTTGCCTACGGATGTACCTATGATGTCGGCGTTCGAGACCGCCTCCGCAACTCTGCGTACGTTCCGGCCGTCGATGGCCGAAACCTTGTTCACATCGAGTATCGCATCGTCTATCCCGGTCTGTTTTACCACCACGCGGTAGGTTCCATATCTGTTGAGGAGCTTTACCAGCTCGTCATTGATGTCGACAAAGACTATGCGATAGCCCGCTCGCGAAAAGATCTGCCCAAGAAGCGAGCGACCGATGTTTCCCGCGCCGAATTGGAGGAGTGTCTTATCGGCCATACATCACCGCTCAGGGACCATTGATGGTGTGGTGTTCTTGTGGATCATGGTGTGATTATAGGACCGACCACTCCTTTTCTGCTACCATGGGCTCACATGGAAACAACAAACGTACTTGGAGCTCAAGCCTACCAACTACAAAATGATTCGGTCTCGCTGAGCCTAACCGCGGTGGGCGGCATGATGGCGCCCGTTGATTTTACCTTTCAAGACGGCAGTGTCGTGGGTCCGTATTATGTGAGCCCCTGGCAGGGGGAAGGGCAGGACCACAGGGTGCCCGTGCTTCGCTTCCTTCGGGGCGACTTTTTTTGCATGCCCTTCGGCGCGGATTCACGGTTGGAGCGTGTAGATGCCGGTGGAGCCGTGGTGCAGGAAATGCATGAGGCTCACGGCGAGACGGCCACCCAAGAGTGGCAATTCGTAGGCGCGAACCACTCGGACGGAATCGAAAGCCTTACCCTGCACATGGACACAAGAGTCCGTGCTGCACGTGTACGGAAAACAGTTAGTCTTCGTTCGCGGCAGACCGCGCTCTACGTCGAGCACCGGATATCAGACGCCGAGGGACCCATGACGCTGGGCCACCACGCGACGCTTTCGGCCGAACAGGAGCTTCGCATTTCGACTTCGAGTTTCGACCTCGGCCTGACGGCGCCCGGGCCGGTGGTTCCGACGGACGGCGCGGGTGAGTACTATGCGTTGGCTCCCTCCGCGGAGTTTTCCGACCTGACGGCGGTTCCCTCCCGGTGGAAGGATCCCAACACCGTCGACTGCTCGGTGTTCCCGGCGCGCCGCGGCTTTGTCGATATTCTCAGCGTTTCGACGCAGCCGCGCCGCCTCGCCAAGCCTGCATGGACCGCAGCCGTGTGTGAGACCGGCAACTACCTGTGGTACTCGCTCAAGGATGCGTCCGTTCTTCCCACAACGGTGATGTGGATGGAGAACCGTGGGCGCCATGCGGCCCCGTGGTCCGGGCGGAACTGCTGTATTGGGCTGGAAGAGGTGTGCGGGTACATTGCCGAGGGGCTTGCCGCTTCCATTTCCGACAATCCCATCGCCCAACGAGGCATACCAACTGTCCATACGCTGAGTGGTGGTGACGAGCTTGTTGTTCGGAGTATCCAAGGAGTGGTCCCTGTAGCCAAAGGATTTGGCGCTGTCGAATCGGTCGATTTTGTTCCGGACGGCGTGGTCTTTGTCGGCTCAAATGGCGACCGCGCGCAGACGGCCGTCGAATGGGGATTTGTCTATCCGACCGATGCCACGGGGTCTGCATGAAAAAGGGCCCGCGCCGGCGAAGTCCCAACCGGGACCCCGGTGTAAAACAGGAGATTGTTGATGCGGCGCGTCGGCTGATAGTCGAGCGTGGTATTGGTCGCATGAGCCTGGCCGATATCGCTGCGGCCGCAGGAGTGAGCAAGGGGACGCTGTACTACTACTTCCCCACGAAGCGCAGCTTGGTGTTTGAAATCAGCAGGGTCCACATGGACGCGGTTTCCGGGAAGCTCGTTCGTTGGGTGGAAACTACCGGTGCGGACGTTCCGGCGGAGCTGATTCTCCGGCGGGTGTTTCAGAGTCTGATTGGCTCCGCGCCGCAGGGCCTGACACACCTCTACCTCATGCAAGAGGCCCTCTCCGGCGATGAGTCTATTCGTCGAGGATTTGTCGAGGCGTATGGAGACTGGCGGTCGCGGATCGAGCGGGGATTCGAGGCGCTTGCGCCCGGGCGGGTCAACAACCAACCCCTTGCAGCGCTTGTGCTCGCCGCAATCGATGGCTTTTTGCTTCAGAATCTTATCGGGGCGGAGAATCTCAGACTGGATGAGGTGTCGCGTCTTATCATGACTATGGCTACGGATGAACCCGCGAGTGAATCTCGTTCTCTTTGATGCGTCTGAGGTCGAAAAGCGTGAGTCACGAGAGACCGTCCGATTGGCCTCAGGCGACGCGCGCGCCGTACATCTCGTAACCGTGTTGGCGGCCACGGTGGGGCAAACCGTCCGCTGCGGCGTTGTCGGCGGCGCGATAGCGCCGTTTGTGGTTGAAGCCGTTGTCGCCGGGTCCGTTATCCTACGGCGGACAGGCCCCTTTGTGCCGCCGCCGCCAAAACCGATTGTATCCGTGTGGCTGGGCCATCCTCGGCCCATCGTTCTCAAACGAATCCTCCGCGATCTTGCATGCATTGGTATTCCACGAATTGTGGTCGTGGACACGGAGCTCGGCGAAAAGTCCTACCGTGACAGCAAGCTGTGGAAGGACCGCGCCTATGAGCGGCTGTTCCTGGAGGGAATGGCGCAGGGCGGCGACACACGCATGCCGGAGCTGCTGCGGGAGTGTAGTGTTGCGGACGCCGTTGGTCAGGGCACAACGTCCGCGACATGTTTGCTTCTAGATCCCGGGGCCGAGTCGAAGGTTAATACGTTGGTGCAAGGCGCAGTGTCTGCGAGACGTCCCGTTGTTGTTGCCGTAGGTCCCGAGCGAGGTTTTACGCGTGATGAGCAGAAACGGTTTGCGGAGGCCGGCTTTTTGCCCTGTGCCCTGGGCCCGAGAACACTGAGGACCGAAACCGCCGCCGTTGCCGCCGCCGTCTTGTGCGCCTCTGTTCTTGACTTGATCCATGAATCTCAATAAAGTCAAAAATCAACAACGATCTATGGAAAGAGTACTCATCGTTGACGACAACAGCATACGTCGGCGGCCATTAACGACACCGGACCGTACCTGTGTGGGAAGATCGCGCGCCGCGTGGGTGGGCTCAGCTAAATAGCGGAGTCGACTACACACGACAAGTGCTCGAGCCGTTTGTGGGTTCTGCGCTGTCGCTGCCCTTTTCCAAAGGAGTACCAAGTGGCAAACAAGGTCTTGGTGATCGACGATTCGGTTTCCATGCGGCAAATGACGGGAATCATGCTAACAGGTGCCGGGTACACGGTGATAGATGCGCCCGACGGTCCCACAGGGTTCTCCTTGCTGGATGAGTCCGTTGATCTTGTGATTGCCGACTACACCATGCCGGGCATAAACGGCGTAGAGTTGATCGAACGGATTCGGAGGGAGGGCGTCAATCGCTCCGTCCCGATCCTTATGGTCACGACGGAGACGGAAGCGTCCAAGAAGGAGGAGGGGCGTCGGGCCGGCGTTACCGGCTGGATCACCAAGCCCTTTGACAAGGATCAGTTGCTGGGCACGGTCAAGAAGGTCCTCGGCACTCGGAGCTTTTGAGCATGGTGCAGGTTAGGCGTTCGACGACAAAGCGGCACACCACGCTTGTAGTGTCGGGTTCGCTTGTGTATCGCGAGGTCTCAGAGGTCCGAGTGGCGTTTTTGGCGGCGCTGGAAAAGAGACTGCCGATCAAACTAGATATAAATGTAATCGAGCACGTGGACCTTGCCGGCGCCCAACTGGTGTATGCTCTCGAGCGGTCGGTGGCCGAGGCGGGTCTGAGGCTCGAGTTGGTCGACGGTCCGGGGCTTGCGCGACTCAGGGACCTGTGGGACTTCGCGGGATTGCGACCCGTAGGAATCACTCGGGGTGTCTGATCGACCGGATTTCTCTGTCGCCCTTGCGATGTACAGGGAAGAGGTGGCGGATTTACTGGCCGGGTTCGAAGCCGCCGTGGTCTCTCTGGAAGAGGACCCCACCGACGCTACGCTCGTGGATGCCGCGTTCCGCGCCCTCCACACCATCAAGGGCTCGGGGGGGATGTTCGATCTTAAAACACTCGTCGGCCTGACCCACGCAATGGAGTCGGTCTTTGCCGCCGTGCGCGATAGGCGTGTCGACCTAACAAGGGCGGTCGTGGACGCAGCGCTTCGGGCAAAGGACATAATCCCTGAGCTTGCCGCAGGCGAGCCTCCCTCTCCGGAGGCGGCAGCGGAAGCCGCAAGGCTCGAGTCGGCGTTTGCCGCGATGGTGCCGGACGCCGCGCCGGGGAAAGGAGCCGTTTTGCCCCCTGCGCGGAACTCCGACCATGGAGCCGGCGCGCACAAGGGAACCTACCGCGTGCGGTTCGCGCCGCGGAAGGGTTTTTTTGCCCTGGGTGCAAATCCTATCCCCGTCATCGAAGGGCTTCGGGGCCTGGGGGAAACACTTGTGCTTGGCGTTACCGACATGGTTCCCACTCTCGAAGAGCTCGACCCGGAGGCATGTTATCTTCGCTGGGATTTTGTTGTTGCCGGTGTTGGCGACGAAAACTCCATCCATGACGTATTTCTCTTTGTCGACGACAAGGCCGACATCGATATTCGCGAGATAGACGACAACCAAGCCGCCGATGTGGATATCGACTACAAGCGACTCGGTGACATGCTTGTCGAACGGGGCGACGTAACTCGCAGCGAGCTCGACGCCGCCGTGAATGCGCGGAGCTATCTTGGTGAGGCGTTAGTGAGCGGCGTTCGCGAGTCGCGCGCCGGTGCCGACCAGCTTCAATCCATCAAAGTGCGCGTCGACAAGCTGGACAGACTCGTAAACTTAGTAGGAGAGCTTGTTAGCTTTCACGCCCATCTGGACAGCCTTGCCGCCGCCCGCGACGACAGGGAGCTCTCGAGTGCGACCGAACAGCTCGAGCGGCTGGTGCGGGAGGTTCGGGACCTAGCTATGGAGATTCATATGGTGCCGGTCGCAACGCTCTTTGCCGGGTTTCGGAGGCTTGTGCGGGACCTAAGTGAGGATCTTGGCAAAGATCTTCGCCTTGTCCTCGAAGGCACTGAGACGGAGCTCGACAAAAACGTCATCGAGGCGCTTCGCGATCCGCTGCTTCACATAATCCGCAACGGCGCCGACCACGGCGTTGAACCGGAAGCACAACGGCTCGCCGCGGGGAAGCCGAGGCACGGCACAATCCGCATGTCCGCTGCCTACCAAGGTGCGCACGTGGTCATTGATGTTGCCGACGACGGCGCGGGGCTTGACGCAAAACGAATACAGAGGCGGGCGGTTGCGAAGGGAATCGTCGATGAGTCCGACAACCTCTCCGAACAGGAGATCATAGACCTCATCTTTGCTCCTGGATTCTCGACCGCTGGAGAAGCCGGCAAGGTCTCCGGACGCGGTGTTGGAATGGACGTGGTCCGACGAAACATCGAACAGCTCAACGGCACCGTCCGGGTCTCCTCGGCGGTGGGGCGGGGTACAAATGTGCGCCTTCGAG
Source organism: uncultured Spirochaetales bacterium (assembly GCA_964519835.1). Taxonomy (GTDB): domain Bacteria; phylum Spirochaetota; class Spirochaetia; order DSM-27196; family CAZFLD01; genus CAZFLD01. Next base: position 82,062 of record CAZFLD010000006.1, on the reverse strand, counting down.
TGCCGTTGACCCTCGCCATTGTCGAAGGGCTGCTCGCGGAGGTTGGACCCGAGCGCTACCTAATCAACCTTGCTTCAATCGAGGAGTGCCTCGATTGCCGGCGGTTGCGCGTCGACGGACGTCGGAATATCATTGACTACCGGGGTGAGGTGCTGCCGTTTTTCGACCTCCGCGATTACTTCGCCGTCGACGGACCGGCCCCCACGGACAGACAGATGGTGGTTGTCTCGACCGAAGAACAACGAGTCGGACTTATGGTCGATGCTGTTCTGGACAACTTCCAGTCGGTTGTGAAGTCCCTCGGACCCATGTACAAAGATGTCGAGGGCATCTCCGGTGCCGTGATCTTAGGCGATGGGACGGCAGCTCTTATGCTGGATACCGATCGACTGGTGCGTGTAAAAAAGGTGGCGCTTCGTGGCTGATAGTGTGGACAAAGTGGATAAGACGGAACAGTCCGAGTACCTGGTGTTTTTCTTAGAAAACGTCCGATATGCGTTGCCGGTTGAGCGTGTCGAAGAGGTGCTGGAGATTGATCGTATCACACGTGTTCCACGAGCCCCTGAGATGTTGCGTGGCATCGTGAATGTTCGTGGCCGTGTCGTGCCCGTGATGGATATGCACGCACGATTCGGCATCTCCTCTATCCAAGGCCCCAAAGAAGCCGCCGAATCGCGATACATCGTCGTCACGATCCGCCTTGGTGACGAGCATGTATCCTTGGCCGCCACAACCGACGGGGTGGACGGCGTGATCGCCCTTGACAAGCGTCAGATCGATCCTCCGCCGCGAGTAGGCGCCGGCGGCATGGCAGCCGGAGCGGGGGAGGCGGTTGCCGGGATCTGCCGCGCCGACGAAAACATCATTCTTGTCCTCGACCCGGATGAAATTCTTACCGCGGAGTACCTATCCGCCGCCTACGACCACCTTCGCGCCGCCGGTGAGGCCTAGCCGGCCGTGGACGCGGTACCAAACAGCCCGCTCGACCGTAGCGGCACAAACCGTGCGCGCTCAACCAACCCGGCTACCAACTCCCTCGGCGTTTCCGGTCGACACGTGTACATGGTCGGCATCAAGGGCACCGGCATGGCCGCCCTGGCCGAAATCTTCGCCGCCCAGGGCGACGTTGTCACCGGGTCCGACACGACGGAAACGTTCTACACCGACACACTCCTCAGGCGCGCGGCCATACCCTACGCGGAAGGTTTTTCCGCCCGTAATCTGCCTGCCCAAGTAGATCTTGTCGTGTACTCCGCGGCCTATGACAGGGCTACCCACCCCGAGCTCGTCGAGGCGCGACGGCGTGGTTTGCCGATTGTGACCTACACGGAGGCGCTTGGCGCAATTTCCCGCTACCGACCGGCCGTGGCGGTCGCCGGAGTCCACGGCAAGACAACAACAACGGCACTCTTGGGCACGCTCCTCAAGGCCGTCGGGAGCGACGCCACCGTTTTGGTGGGAAGCGCCGTGTCCACCTTTGACGGCAAGGCGGTCTACGTCGGAGGCGGCACGGAAGGGGCGTTGTTTGTGGCCGAGACCTGTGAGTATCGTCGTCACTTCCTGGACTTCTACCCGGACCTGGTGCTGGTCACAAACATAGAGGCCGACCACCTCGACTACTTCCGCGACGAGGCGGACGTGGCCGATGCGTTTTTTGCGTTTGCTTCGCGGCTGCCCGACGGTGGTACGCTTGTCTACTGCGCGGACGACGACGGCGCGTGTGCCGTCGCGGACCGAGTTGCGGAAGAACGTCCTGATGTACGCCGGCGTGCTTACGGCGAGCGAGCCAAAGGCGACTTTGCCGTGTGTGTTGTCTCCGACGCGCCGCCGCGGTTCACCATGCCGATCCTCGGGGGCGAAGTGACCCTGCGGGTCCCCGGCCGGCACAACACCCTCAACGCGGCGGCGGCTGTTGCCGCCTACCATGGTGCGCTCGAGTTAACCGGTGCGTCGCCTCCGGGCGCCCCAATAATCGTGCATGCGCTAGAGGCCTTTGCCGGCACAACGCGGCGCGCCGAAGTTGTCGGAGAGGCACGAGGCGTGCTTTTTATGGATGATTACGGCCACCACCCAACCGCCGTTGCCATGACTCTTGCCGGCCTCAAGGCGTACTATCCGGGCCGCCGACTCGTGGTCGACTTTATGTCCCATACGTTCACTCGAACGGCCCGCCTTTTGCATGACTTTGGCCGCTGTTTTTCGTCTGCCGATCTTGTGTTTGTCAACAAGATATACGCATCCGCCCGGGAGGGCTCTGAACGCACCATCGACGGCGGACAGCTCGCCGAAGAAATTGCAAAGCACCATCCCGCCGTCACGTATGTCGCCGAGCTCGAGGAGGCCGAGGCTGTGATCAAGGCTACGTTGCAGGACGGGGACCTCTTTGTTACCATGGGAGCAGGCGACAACTGGCGGATAGCACACCGTCTTTTCCGGGACTTTTCCGAATCCTAACCGGCTCGTTTGAGCATTGAGGACTCGAGCAGCATGAAGAGCATGACGGGCTACGCCCACGTCACCTACGAAGATCAATCAACTGCCGCAACAATCGAGATCAAGTCTTACAACAACAGGTTTCTCGACTTATACGTGCTTGTTCCGCCCGAGATTTCCCCCCTGGAGCCGAGAATTCGAGAGTACATACGGTCGCGCGTAGCTCGGGGTCGTGTCGAGGTGTCGGTACGGCTTTCCGGAACCGATGATGATGAGCTTGCGGTCGACGTGGATCGAGCGGTCAGATACCATTGTGCACTGCGTGAGCTGTCGGACCGTCTGGGACTCGGCGACCAGGTTGACCTGGGGCACGTACTAAGCCTCGAGGGGGTGTTGCAGCGGCGGCCCGAGGCCGACGTGGACGCACTCTGGGACTCCCTATTGCCGGCGCTGGAAAAGGCGCATGCGGCGTTTGACCATAGTCGCGAAACCGAAGGTGCCACGACACGGGACGATCTTTTGGCGCAGCTCTCGGCACTCGAATCCGGCGTTAGCCAAGTGGAGGCTGAGGCGGCCAACATCGAGTCCCACGTCACCGAGGGAGTCAAGAATCGATTCCAGGAGGTCCTCGGTGACAATGTCGACCTGCGACGGGTCTACGAGGAAGCGGCTATGCTTCTGGTGCGCTTTTCAATCAACGAAGAAATCGTTAGGCTGCGTTCTCACTCCAACGCCTTCAAGGAAGGTCTTGGTCAAGCGGTCCCGGTCGGTAAGCGGCTCGACTTTATGGCGCAGGAAATGCTGCGGGAGGTCAACACAATCGGTTCGAAGAGTCCCGATGTCGTCGTGAGCCAAGCGGTCATCCAAATGAAGGAAAGGCTGGAAAACATTCGTGAGCAGCTCCGCAACGTCGAATGATCGCTTTCTCAGGATAGCCATCTCCGGCAAGAGCGGATGTGGAAACTCCACAGTAAGCGCGCTGGTTGCCAAGGCACTCGGGATCGAGCTGATCAATTACACTTTCAAAACCGTCGCCAAGGAGCGCGGCATAAGTCCGGAGGAAGTCAACCGGCTCGCCGCCGAGGACACAAGCTGGGACATAGAATTGGACCGTCGCCAAGTGGACATGGCGCGAACCGGCAGTTGTGTGCTGGCTTCGAGGCTTGCGGTGTGGAAACTCGAGGACGCCGATCTCAAGGTGTATCTGACCGCTCCCGTGAAAATCCGAGCGCTCCGCATTCAAAAGCGCGAAGGTGGCTCGTTTGGAGACATTCTTGCAACCACGATCGATCGGGATCAACGGGATCGCGAGCGCTACCTCAAGCTCTACAACATCGATAACGATCAGTACGATTTTGTGGATCTTGTGATCGACACCTCGAATAAAGACACGCAGACCATCGCGTCTCTAATTGTCGACGAGGTCCGGCGCCGAGTTGGCAACAAGCCAATCGTCGATACGTGAAACCGTTTTCTCGAGCTCGTTATCAAAGCATATGCGCGTTAGGCCGTCGAATCGCGGCGATTGTGGGAAGGACTCGATCTCGCGGATAAAACAAGATAACCGCTCCTCAAACGCTTCCATCGATCCACGCATGCCCCATCCTGATCGTTCAAGCATTTCAGCGTTTAGCCACTGCTCGTACTGACCCTTCTGCGGCAGCACAAACATAGGCTTGTGCAGGTAGACGGACTCACACATAAGCTGATGCCCACCGTTGGCTATGATGCCCTTGCATGCGGCAAGCTCAGTCACAAAATCCATCGTTTTGCTTGGAAATACCTTGTAGGAAAGATTCGGAAATCGCTCGAGATGTTTTAAAACGAGGGGCGCGTATGCTCCGCGCAGATACACCACAAAAAAATCGCCTACGCGTTGTCTTGCCCGAACGATCTCTTCCCTGATGATCGGACCGACCGTGCCGTTGTAGAACGAGCACACGATGCGTCTGTCGAAGGGGCCCATCATCTTGCGGGCCACCCACCGCGACGAGTAGGCGGTAAAGCTCTGGTGATCGTAGCGACAAATAATGCCCGGGTGGTTGATTTGCAGGATAGGCAGTCCGAGGTGTCGCGCCGCCGCCGGCAGATAGGGCTCGAAATCGCTTATGACCGCCTGTGCTCCACAACGGCGCAGGCGCCGAGCTACCTCTCGCACGCGAATGCGAAACAACACCATGGCCTCTTTGTTCAGAGACAACGTTTGGGGATAGTCGATTCTGTCGCCCACCTTGGCGAGAACAAAATGCGGGATAGGGTAGGTTTGTATGCCCGAAAGCTTCTCTTCGTAGAAGGCATCGAGACTCTGCGGCATAAACGGCAGAATCTCGTGCTTGTGGCTGAGACGTTCGTAGAGGGCGACAAATCGAGCGCCGTGTCCACGACCCTCTCCATTGCATGACCAAGCTACTCTCATGTTGCCTCTCGCCTCTCGCCTCGTTCGTCTCGGGGGCTACAGTACAACAATTCAAGCTTTTCAGACCAGTTCGATTTGATTAGCTTACAGGAATGAGACGGAGCTTACGGCGCGCCGGTATCCAGGTGCTCTCCTTAGTTTTTTTTCTTTTCACGGCTCTATCCTGCGTCGCCGAGGATTCGGAGCGTTTGGTCCCGTCCCCCGGTGAGCCACCTCGGAGCGCCCGGCGGAGTTTTTCTACCGATTTTAGCAGGAGCCTCATTCGCTACGACGAGATTCTCTCCGGAGGTGTCGGAAAAGACGGCATTCCGCCTATCGACAATCCGCAATTTGTCTCGGTTCAAGTCGCCGACGCCTGGCTCAACGACACCGAGGCGGTGTTTGTGGTCGAGGCGGACGGAGAAAGCAAGATCTACCCGGTACAGATTCTTATGTATCACGAGATAGTAAACGATATGGTTGGCGAGACGCCGGTGGCGGTGACCTACTGCCCGCTGTGCAACACCGGCTTGACGTTTTTGCGGCGCGTAGACGGTCGCGAGCTGACATTTGGCGTATCCGGCTTCCTTCGGTTTAGCAATCTTATCATGTGGGACCGTCAAACAGAGACGTGGTGGCAACAGGCCACCGGTCGGGCAATCGTCGGCGAGCTTACAGGACTCAGCCTCGACCTCCATCCCATGTTGATGATCTCCTGGAAAGAGGCGCGAGGGACCTATCTGGAAGCCGAAGTGCTTTCGCGCGATACCGGCTATTCGCGGCCCTATGGTCGTAATCCTTACTCCCGATATGACTCGGCGTCGGAACCGTTTTTGTACCGAGGCCCGCAGACCCCGTCGGAATATGACGCCATGGACCGGGTACTTGTTGTAGAAGTGGACGACGAATCCTCGGCGTTTCCGTACCCCGTCCTGCAGGAGCAGGGGGTTGTGGCTGAAACCGTTGCCGGTCGGTCCGTTGTGGTGTTCTGGCAAGAGGGCACCGCGAGCGCCCTCGATGCGTCGAGTGTTGCCGGGGGTCGTGATGTGGGCGCGGCGAACGCGTTTTTTGCCGAGCTCGACGGAGAGATCTTGGAGTTCGAGGCGGATAGCGAGGGTCGGATTCGAGATCGGGCTACGGAAAGCACGTGGTCGGTATCCGGTCGTGCGGTATCGGGTCCGCTGGCGGGAGATCGGCTCGAGCCGGTAACGGCAATCCAGCACTTTTGGTTTTCGTGGACGGCGTTCGACCCGTCTCGGTAGCTTCGGCTGCCGTGAAAGGTCAAAGATCACTCCGAGCCGACACAGCCTCTGGACCAGTCCGGTAACTTTACAGCCGGCAGGAATTTAGTGTATCTTCCGGGCATGATACTGCCGCTTGATCTCTTAGAAGAGTACAATGGAAATATGTATGAGCTTACCTGCGCCGCGATCCGTCGGGCCTACCAGCTTACCGTCACGGGTGACCAGGAGCTCGAAGACAATCAGGGCAAAGTCGTCTCCACGGCTATCCAGCAAATCCTGACACGGAGAGTTGAGTATCGCATAGAGCAGTGACTGAGGTTGTCCTGCTTTTTGGGGCCACCGGCGTCGGCAAGACGGCGGTTGTCTCCGAGATTCTGCCGCGTGTTATTCCCCCTCTACCAAATGGCCCGGCGGGACCACCAAGACGCCCGGAACAGCGTGGATCTTTGGAAACCCTCGGGCGGTCCGAGGAAACCGTACCCGCCTCACCAAACCCTCCCCTCGAACATAGCGATCCCGGGGAGCAAAACGAGACCTGCGGATTTGAGGTCATAAACGCAGACTCTATTCAAGTCTACAAGTACCTCGAAATAGGCAGCGCCCGGCCAAGCCCGGACGTGCTTGCGCGTATATCCCACCACCTCCTGGACTTCGAAGATCCGGCCCAGCAGTTTGACGTCGGCGAGTTTGTGGTGGCCGCGGAGCAGCTTATTCCTCAGATTGCGTTGAGAGGGCGGCGTGTTGTGGTCTCGGGCGGCACGGCATTTTATCTGCGAACCCTGATGTTTGGACTGCCTGGAACGCCCCCGAGCGATCCGGGGATTCGCTCCCGACTCCAGGCCGAATGCGCGGAAGTGGGCATTGAGGCCCTCAGAGAGCGACTCGCCGCGGTAGACCCTGAATCCGGAACGCGGATTCAGTCGGCGGACACCTATCGTGTTATCCGAGCCCTAGAGGTGTACGAGCAAACGGGTCGCCCTCTTTCGAGCTTTGGGCCGCCGACGGAGCCGCGTAGCGACATGAAGTTCTTGCCGGTTTGGCTCGACCGCCCGCGCGAAGAGCTGTACCGACGCATCGAGGCACGAGTCGAAAAGATGTTTCGCGGCGGTCTGCCCGATGAAGTAGCTCAGGTTTTGCGTATGGGGTACTCCGAGAAGGATCCAGGCCTTATGGGCATTGGCTACCGGGAGTTTTTTGTCGTGCATCGCGAGCTCTACGGTGCACCCCTCGAGCCGGGCGACTGGCCACCGGACTTTTTGCAGGTGGTCAAGGAACGTATCAAGCGAAACACCCGCCGTTTTGCCAAACGGCAGGCCACTTTTTTTGCCCGAATCCCGAATGCCGTCAGGGCGTTGCCGGAAGAGGTGGAAAAGCTATCCCTTTGGAGTTATTGACAGGCCACCGGCTCCGGCGTATATTTACCGCTCATGCGCCGTCGGCAGGCGGGGCTCGGCGGCCGGGCGCATCCCGGACGGCGCAACTCGAGATATTGGAACAAGAAACAAAAAGGACACGACAATATGCCTTGTGGACGCAAAAGAAAAAGAAAAAAGATCTCAACGCACAAGCGAAAGAAAAAACTCAGAAAGAACCGCCATAAGAAAAAAATACGGTAGCGGGCCGCGCACTCGCAAACGGCAATCGTGACTGGTGAGGGTCGGCATATCGTGCCGGCCCTTTTTTTATAGAGCGCTTGGCAGGGCGCCACCACTCGATCTTAGCCAAAGAGCGGAGGGGCAATATGCCGCCGGAGGTGTTCCGTGGGCTTTGGAGTAGCCACAAGAAAAAAGTGCCGCTGTTTGGTGATGGGCATCATCAACTGCACGCCCGATTCCTTTTTTCCCGAGAGTCGGTACACCGTTGCCGAAGCAGCCTACGCAACCGCGATGACCATGGTCGAGGAGGGCGCCGATATCTTAGATCTGGGTGGAGAGTCGACGCGGCCCGGCAGTGACTCGGTGGACGCGGCGGAGGAAATGGATCGGGTACTGCCGGCACTTCGCCGCATACGGCGCGCCACGGACGCAAAAATCTCCATAGATACCCAAAAGGCTGCGGTAGCTCGCGCCTGTCTTGATGAGGGGGTGGACATGGTAAACGACGTCTCTGCGCTGCGCACGGATTCAACCATGCTCGCAACCGTCGCCGCGTACAACGCGGAGGTGTGTCTGATGCACATGCGGGGCACACCAAAAGACATGCAGCTGCGTACGGACTACGATGACCTCATTCGGGATATCGCTTCCTTTCTTACCAATCGGGCGCGTCTCTGCGAGGACCGCGGTATCCCTCGTGAACGCATTTGGGTCGACCCCGGAATCGGCTTTGCCAAGAACGTGGAAGACAATCTGAAGATTCTAAACCGCCTGCCGACAATCAAACATGAGGGGTACCCCGTTCTTGTCGGTTTGTCGCGCAAATCCTTTCTCGGAAGAGTCCTTAGCGTCGATGGGGCGACCCCGGCGCCGGTAGAGGACCGACTCGTGGGTAGCGTAGCCGCAAATCTGATTGCGGCGATGCACGGCGCCGACTGCGTACGGGTCCACGATGTGAGGGCGACAGTGGAGGCGTTGCGTGTGCTCGAGGCCGTAAGGAGCGCTGGAGACTAGGCGTGGAGATTCTAAACACAATCCCGGTCTTGCGGGACTTTGTCGTACCGGCACTGGACATCCTTCTCCTCGCCTTCTTGATATACCAAGGGTACCTGATCCTGGTGCAAACCCGCGCGATCCAGCTGGTCAAGGGCGCGTTTTTTGTCGTCCTGATCTATGCCGTGGCGTTTATCCTCAACCTGGAAACGTTATTGCGGATCCTCAATTTCCTCGCGCCAAGTGTGGTTATCGGTATCGCGATAATCTTTCAGCCGGAGCTTCGGAAGATCTTCACGCGGATCGGTCAGGGACGCCTGCTCCAGTTCTCACGGCGCCGGCGAGGCTCGCAGCTGGAGCCGGTGTTGAGTGCTGCGGAGCTCCTTTCGATCCGGAAGCGCGGCGCGTTGATTGTGTTTGCCCGTTCGGTCGGGCAGAAGAGTATCATCGAAACCGGCACTCGGCTCGACGCCGCGGTCACGAGTGCGTTGATCCTGACCATCTTTGGGCACGATACGCCGCTACATGACGGAGCCGTTGTAATCGAGGGGGGACGCGTAGTGGCCGCCGGCTGCTTTCTGCCCCTCTCCGAACAAATCGATATCCGCCGCAGCTTTGGAACCCGCCACCGTGCCGCGCTCGGCTTGGTGGAAGAGACGGACGCGGTTGTGATGGTGGTGTCGGAAGAGACCGGGGCGATTTCGCTTGCGTACGATGCGAACCTGCAGTACGACCTCGACCTCGACACGGTCAAGCGAACGCTCCGCGACCTTATGCAGAACGCTGAGCGGGTCGACGGTGCAGGCGCCGAGGCCGAGGCGCTGGAGGAGTAGTTGGCTCAGTTCACACGGTCGCTTGGCAAGGCGCTGACCCGACTCCAGAAAAACTGGCCGATCAAAATTCTCTCTTTGGTAGCCGCCGTGCTACTGTTTCTTCTCAATGCCGTAGTCGGTCTCGAAGAACGCTACGTCAACGTCCCAATTGAGCTCGAGCTTCCCACAAACCTCGTGCCTAACAGCAGCTACTCGAACAACGCTCGGGTCGGCATCAGGGGAGAACCCGATGACATCTGGACTATCTCTGAGAACGACATCGAGGTATTTGTCGACTTGAGGGGCGTGACCGCCGAGGGTGTGTACCGTCGACCGGTCGAGTACAGACCAACGGAGGCGATCCGCGATGTCGATCCGCTGGAAATCAACATCGAACCGGAAGAGGTCACCATTTCCCTGGAAGAAAAGCTGGGCCGAAACATTCCCGTTGTACCTCAGATTACCGGCGCTCCTCCCGAAGGATATGTCCTCGACGACTGGGTGATAACTCCGAACTCGGTACTCCTCGAGGGACCGAGAAGCCTTGTTGAGCCAATCGAGGAGCTCAGGACCGAAGAGATTGATGTCTCGAACCGTAGGGACGACTTTTCACTTAGGCTGACGCTGGTGACGCCGGATCCTCTGATACACGTACCCGGCGGCGGGATTGTCGACTTTTCCGCCCGCATCGAGGAGCGGATAGTGACACGCACGATCGAGGACGTGCCCGTTGTCGTGGCGGGCCTTCGAGACGATCTCCGTCTTGCCACGCCACTCCCCACCGGCTTTGTGCAGGTGCAGGGGAGGGAGCTCGCGGTGGACGAGATTCTCTCGGATGAGGTTCTTCTGATTGTAGATGCCACCGACGTCGAGCAAGCGGGCACCGCCACAATACCGGTGCGTGCGAGTCTGTCGCAGGAAATCAAAGTCGTGAACTACGATCCGCGGCAGGTTGAACTCGTGGTCGAGGCGGTGCCCCAAGGTCCTCCGGCCGAGGAAGAGTCGCCTACGGGCGAGGACGAAACGCAGGCCGAAGAGTCGTCGCCGGCCGACGGGGGCGAACCCGATGGTGGGGACGGCGAACCCGGCGGTGGGGACGGCGAACCCGGTGAGGCGCCCTCGTGATCATCGGGATCGGTGTTGATATAATCCACACGGAACGTTTCGCCAATTGGTTGGACAACCCGGGGCTGCTCGAGCGTTATTTCCACCCCAAAGAGCTCGAGGTAGTGCGGCGGCGTGGGCGCGGTGCTCTGCAGTCCCTGGCGGCACGGTTTGCGGCCAAGGAGGCTGTCGTGAAGGCGCTCGGACGCAAGCTCGGCGGCTTTTCGCTGAGGGATATCGCCTCGTTGAACGACAAAGACGGACGGCCCGTGCTGCACCTTTTTGGCGATGCGGAAAAGCTCTTCCGGAGCCTCGGCGGCAGTCGAGCTCACGTGAGCCTTAGTCACGATGGGCCGATGGCCGTGGCGATGGTGGTACTCGAAGGTACATAAAATCATGGCCGACTCCAGCTCGTCACTAACCTACATTAGCAAAAGCCCCATCGTATGCCCGGTCTGTGACGACAAGTTTCACCGCGAAGAACTGAGAACGGGACGCGGGCGGCTTATCGCCGGCAATCTTACCCAGGAGCTTCGTCGCCTCTACGAGCCGAGTCAGAAGTACGGGGAGGTGTTCCCACTGGTTTATCCGGTGACGGTGTGTCCGTCCTGTTACTACGCGGCGTACGCGGGCGATTTTTCAAAAGTGCCGGAGGGTGCCCGCGATGCGATTCTGGAAGAGACGGAAAAACGCACGGATTCTCTCCGCGGGGTTTTTGATACCCTCGCTTTCTCGGAACCGCGCGGCTTGGCCGAGGGAATTGCTTCGTATTTTTTTGCAATTATGTGCTACGAACACTTCCCAAAGGACGTTTCTCCTACATTCAAACGTGGTCTCTCGGCGCTTCGTGCCGCGTGGTTGTCCCACGACATGCATCGAAAGCACAGCGGCGAGAACTTCGACTACATGGCAAGAGTGTTTTACCGGAAGGCGCGCTTTTTCTATACACGAGCCGTTGAGCTAGAGCAAACCGGGAAGGAGACCATCTCCGTTGCCGGTCACCTCGGGCCTGACCTGGATAAGAATTACGGCTACGACGGAGTCCTATACGTAAGCGGCTATCTCGAGTACAAGCATGGTCCGACGGGCGATCCCCAAAAGCGGGCGGAGGCGTTAAACCGCGCCAAACGCACGGTTGCCCGGATCTTTGGCATGGGCCGAGCCAGCAAGAACAAACCCGCCGCCATCTTGGACAACGCGCGGGATCTCTACGAGGAAATATCGGCCGAGCTCGGCAAGCCCGGCGCAAATCCTGAAGAGGACAATGCCCAACAGGAGGCTTAAACTCGTCGTTGCCTACGACGGGACCGACTACTCCGGATTCCAGGTGCAGAAAAACGCGGAGTCCGTCCAGGGCCATATCGAGGACGCACTATCGCGCCTGCACAAGCACGGTGTGCGGATCGCGGCAGCCGGGCGCACGGATGCGGGGGTTCACGCCCGTGGGCAGGTCATCAGCTTTGATTCAGACATCGCCTCGCTTGGCGCGGCGGCGTGGCCGCGGGCGATCAACGGGTACCTACCGCGAGCCATACGGGTGCGATCCGCGGCCATTGTTGACGACAAGTTCCACGCTCGCTACAGTGCAAAAGCTCGCGTGTACACATACCACTGTTCCGCCGAAACGTTCCAAGATCCGTTTACCTCGCGATTTGTCCTCCGCCTCCGCAGGGCGCCCGATCTTCGACTCCTAAACGCTTACTCCGTACAAGTGCTGGGTGAGCACGACTTTAGTACCTTTGTTGGAGCAGGCGACCAAAGCGCCTCTCGTGTACGACAGGTCATGGACGCCGCATGGTTTGCCACCGCGACAGGCCCTGTATTCAAGATTGTCGCCAACGCCTTTTTGTGGAAGATGGTCCGATCTCTGGTGGGTACAATGCTCGATCTCGAGGCGCGGGGTATAGAAGCGGACGAGATGGGACGGATCCTGGCGTCCCGTGGTAGACACGCGGCACGCACGACGGCACCTGCACAGGGGCTTTTCTTGGATTATGTCGTTTACCCCCCGGAGACGGATGGGCGGTTATGAGTAACGACAACGTGCGCCGGCTGGAAGAGTTCTGGACCATACTTGATTTGGTAAAAGATTACGTGTTTGGGGAGCCGACCGCACACGCGCCCCCGCCGGCCTTTGGGCGCACCGGCGTCCGCGGCGTGCTTGGGACTTCCGGCGTGCTTGGAACCTCTGGTGGTCCGGGCGCCTCGACCGTGAGCAAGGACACGAGCGGGGGTGATCCGGGCGCTTGGATGGACCTGCCGCAGGATGCCGGTATTGAGGCGAGGCGATCAGCGCTTTTGTCGCTGGAACAGATGGTTAGGGCATGCACACACTGTGCGCTTGCCGAAAAGCGGACGCAGGCCGTGCCGGGCGTTGGGGTGCTCGATCCTGAGCTTATGGTGGTCGGCGAGGGCCCCGGGGCGGACGAGGATCGCGAAGGCGAGCCTTTTGTCGGACGCGCCGGACGGTACTTGGACAAGTGGCTTGCCGCCATCGACCTCGCCCGGGACAAAGACGTATACATAACAAACGTGGTGAAGTGCCGCCCGCCCGCCAACCGCGACCCGTATCCCCAGGAGTCCCAAGCGTGCAGACCGTACCTCGAGGCCCAAATTCGCATAGTACGACCAAAGGCGATTATGACTGTGGGACGAATAGCAACAACGCTGCTCCTTGACACGCCGGAGCGGATTTCCAGTCTCCGTGGTCGGGTAATGAGCTACGCGGGAGTCCCCCTGATGCCGACGTATCATCCCAGCGCGGTGCTGCGCAACGACAACTTGCGGCGTCCGGTCTGGGAAGACCTCAAGACAATCCGGAAGGTGCTAGACGGTGTACGCCGAGCTGGCATTTGACCTTCCCATTCCTCACACCTTTACCTACCGCGTCCCCGAGGGCCTTGCGGTAGCCGTTGGTGTCCGGGCGGTGGCGCCCTTTGCCGGTCGCAAGTTAACCGGGTTTGTCGTGTCGTTGAGTGCTACCAGCGATATCGACCCAAAGGCGCTCAAGGAGCTAACACGGGTCGTCGATGCCGAGCCGCTCGTAGAGGAGGCCGACTTTGCTCGAGCAAAGTGGGTGGCGGACACATATCTATCCGCCTTCGGCGAAGCACTACACGCGATGACCCCGTCGGGACGAAGGGAATCTGCCGCCGGTTCAGCGTTTGGCGACGTCGGCGAGGTCTCTGAGGACGCCCCGACACCGTCGGACGAGCAGCGGAGTGCCATAGACGCGATCTGCAGCAGCCCATCCGGCCGCTACTACCTGGAGGGAATCACCGGTTCCGGCAAGACCGAGGTATTTTTGCAGGCAGCGGAGGCGACTATCGCCGGGGGGCGTGCGGTCATCTACCTGGTACCCGAGATAGCCTTGAGCCACCAAGTCACGAAGACTATTCGCGGTCGGTTCGGCGACATCGTGGCCGTTATCCATTCACGGCTCACGCCTTCCCAACGGCTTTCCGAGTGGCGCCGTATTCGCCGGGGAGAGGCGCGCTTTGTTGTAGGTGCCAGGAGCGCCGTGTTCGCTCCGGTGCAAAGGCTCGGGCTGATTGTCATCGACGAAGAACACGAGGGTTCCTACAAGTCAGGAACCGCCCCGCGGTACCACGCCCGCGGTGTGGCCATGTGGCGAGCCGACACCGAGGGCGCTCGGCTGGTAATGGGCAGCGCTACTCCGTCGGTAGAAGCGGTGTACGGCATGAAGGAGGGTATCTTCCGCAGGATGCGTCTCACCAAGCGCCTCGCCGGTGGATCGATGCCGACGGTGGAGCTTGTAAACCTCCGCGGCGAGGAGCGTATCTTGTCACGTGTCCTCGAACGGCGCATGCGCGAAACCCTCGACTCGGGACGGCAGGTAATCCTTTTCCTCAACCGACGGGGATTCTCCTATTTTTTTCACTGTAAGACCTGCGGATACGAGATGTCGTGCGATCGCTGTTCAGTGGGCCTTACCTACCATCGCAACCGCAATCGGATGGTGTGCCACTACTGTGGGTACTCCTCCGCGCCCGTGCAGGTGTGTCCTGACTGCGGCTCCCTCGACGTAGGTTACTCGGGCATCGGTACCGAGGGAGTGGAGGAAGAGGTCCGGGAACGATTTGCCCCTTACGTCGTGGCGCGTATCGACACCGATACGGCGCAGAAAAAGGGGCAACTCGAGGCGGCCCTTGATGCGTTTCGTAGTGGAAAGACTCAGATCCTTTTGGGGACACAGATGGTGGCGAAGGGGCTAAACTTTCCCGGTGTCCAGTTGGTGGGTATTGTGTCGGCGGATACCGGACTTCACCTACCGGACTTCCGGGCCGCCGAGCGCACATTCTCGTTGATAACCCAGGTTGCGGGGCGGGCAGGGCGCTTTTATGCGGACGGCCGTGTTGTCGTGCAAACCTTCGCACCGGACAACCCCGCCATCGCGATGGCGGTCGCGGGTTCGGCGGAAGAGTTTTTTACGCGCGAGTTGGCCGTGCGGCGCGAGCTCGAGTTTCCGCCTTTTGCCCGTTTACTCCGGGTTGTGGTGAGGGGACGCGACCAGGCGGAGGTTCAATCTACCGTGGATAGGCTGGCCCGCCGTATAGTCGATAACGCCGTGCCGGGGGTGAGCGTCTTGGGCCCCGCCGAGTGCCCAATCGCCCGCATCGCGTACAACCATCGTTACCAGATCACGCTCCGCGCCGTCACATCGAAGGCGGCCCGTGTTAGCCTGAAGCGCGCCCTAGACGGAATGCGGACGGCGAAAACGGTCTACATCGAATCAGACGTCGACCCCGTGTCCCTGCTCTGAGCATTGCCACGCCCCCAACCCCGGGCCTCGTCCACAAGCTCCTCGCGGATGCCGAGGGGCGGGCCGTATACCCGGACAATCGCCTCGGAACAGTTAATCAGTCGTCCACGCTCTCGTGTCAAAAAGAGATCTGCTGCTCGCATATGCTGAGCAATATAGTCAATTTGGGTCGAATTGACCGCATTTCCGTCTTGCCGTATGTTACGAAATATGAAACTACGGCTGTATCCCGATGAAATCCTCTACGAGAAGTCACAACCCGTAGACGAGTTCGACGAGGAGCTGGAACGCCTTGTCGACGACATGATCGAGACAATGCACACCGGTCGGGGCATCGGGCTCGCGGGAATTCAGGTCGGCATTCCAAAGCGGATGTTTGTGGTTCATGTGGCGGATGACGAGCCGCGCGTATTTATCAACCCCACGATCATCGGTACATCAATTGAAGAGGTCGACTACGAGGAGGGCTGCCTGAGCATTCCCGGGGTCTACGCCGACGTCAAACGTCCCTCCGGTGTGGAAATCCAGGCGTACAACCGGAAGGGCCGCCCTTTTCGCATGGAAGTCTCGGGCATGCTCGCCCGGGTTATCCAGCACGAGTTCGACCACCTTAACGGTGTGCTATTCCTCCAATACCTCTCCGACCGAAAACGTGAGCGGCTGGTTAACGCTTACTTGCGGCGCAATCCCGCTGCAACGGCCAACGCTTAGGACCCCTTGGGCGTTCTTTTTGCCGGTTCGCCGGACATAGCAGTATCGACGTTTTCCCTCCTTGCATCCCGTGGCTTGGTGACGGCGGCTCTGACAAACCCGCCGCGGCCAAAGGGACGATCCGGCACGCCGGTTCCCACCGCGGTAGGACAGGCCGCGATGGAGGCCGGCATTCCCGTTATTACCCCGGACCGTCTTGGCTCCGAGGCGCGAGGACGTGTTTTGGAGCTCGAGCCCGACCTGATGGTCTGTTTTGCATACGGCCGCATCTTTGGCCCGAGATTTTTGGGGCTTTTCCCAAACGGATCGATCAATGTCCATCCGTCGCTCCTCCCACGGCACCGGGGACCCACGCCGATTGAAGCCGCAATTCTCGAGGGTGACGAGGTAACCGGGATCAGCATCCAGTCGATGGCGCCGGAAATGGATGCCGGTGACGTCTTCGCTCAGGAAGAGTTTCCCCTTGCCGCCAACGTTACCGCCGGCACCCTCGCCGCGGAAGTGTCCAAACGCGCGCCGGCTCTGGCCCTATCGGTTGTCGAAGCCATCTACGCCGGCACCGCCCGACCAGTGGCGCAGGACGGCGCAAACGCGACGTATTGCCGCCACATCGATGACGAGGCCATGCGCATCGATTGGAGCGCGCCGGCTGCGCGTATCGAGCGCTCCGTGCGGGCCTATTCCGAGCGCAAGGGGCCATGGACGACCATCGGTGGCGACCGCATTCGGGTGCTCGAGGCGGCTCCGGCCCATGTTGCCGACGGGCCGGGAGGTGAGCCGAGCGCACCCGTGTGGCAACGCGGCACGTCCGGCCGAATTCTCGGGCTGGACAGCGCCAAGCAAATTCTGGTACAAACGGGCGACGGTGTTCTGGCGGTCCGCAAGCTTCAGCCGGCAGGCCGAAAGCCCATGGATGCCCGATCCTTTGTGAACGGGCGTCCGGACAGCATAGGAGCCGTGTTCGGTACCTAACATGGCCAAGTTTTTCCAAAAGCTACGCAGCATACTGCCGTCGGGGTCGGAAGACCCCGAAACTCGGTACTTCAAGGTCGCCGTCTACTCCCTTGTCGGCCTTGTGCTCCTTATGGCGATAGTCGGCATAACTGTTTTTTTTGTCACCATCGAAGGGGCCGAGGAAACGCTCGTCCCGGATCTCGAAAACAAGGAACTAGTAGAAGCTCTTCTTCTGCTGCAAGAGCGGGGGTTGTATCCCGCAGTTCGGCTCCAGTTTCATTCGGATCCGACGCTAAAGGGATTTGTCATTTCGCAGGATCCCGCACCCGGTACCGCCGTAAAGGCAGGAAAACGTGTGGACATCGCGGTGAGTCAAGGCGCCATCAAAGACACGGTCGAAGACTACCGCGGGTGGAACCTCCGGGACGTGGAGGTGCGCCTACGGGAGCTTTCGGCCACATACGACGCAATTCTGCGAATCGGCGACGTTGTGTATTCTTTTGACGAGAGTGAACCCGGTACCGTGCTGCAGCAGGATCCCCCTCCCGACATGGAGCTCCTTTCGCTTACCGACCTCGACCTTGTTGTTAGCCGAGGGCCGGACCTCGAGACCATCACGGTGGAAACCTATGTAGGGCTCGATTTTGAACGGGCCATCGACCTTCTCGATCGAGACAACGTCGCGTTTACGTTCGCGGTGCGTGATGCCAGGGAAGATGAGCCTGCGGGTGCTATTGTGGCCCAGGAACCGGCGCCCGGTGAAGAGATTACCCGGGAGACAATTGTTGTCCTCGAGATGACTCGTCCGGCTCCGAAGGGCGAGGACGATAGCGGTGACGAAGAGGAGGAGGAGTCGAATGAAGTCTTTGGGGTCTTCGACGTGACTCTGCCGGATTTTGCGGTGGCGGTTGAGGTTCGTTTGGATGCAAATCGGCCCGGGGGCGGCGTAGAGACGATTTTTACGCTCAATCACCCGGGCGGCCGTTTGACGGTTCCGTTTAGTGAACCGCCCCGGACGGAGCTTGTGTTGTACCAGGCCGACCGGCAGCTTCGAAGCATAGTAGTTGAAGAACCGGAGATTGCTGAAGAGGAGTAGCGGTGCGACGGCACTTCCCGTATCCGTACTCCTGCGCTATACTCAAAAAACAAGCGGGCTCCCGGCCTGCACCTATCACGCGGGCGTCGTATAACGGTATTACCCGAGCTTCCCAAGCTCGTGAAGCGGGTTCGACTCCCGTCGCCCGCTGTGATTCCCAGTCAACTGCTCCAAGCCACATTCTCGGCCCAAGTCCATTAATCCATAGCGGTTCCGTACGAACGGGAGCACATTCATCGACTGCTCCAGCCTTTCCTCGACAATCAGACGCCGAAGGTCGATTGGGGCGCCGAGCAGTTCTTCCGTTATGGCGATGCCGGCGCGAACTTCGGCAAGGCGGCGGCGATACGGTGCAAGCAGGCGCTTTCTGTTGGCAAAAAAACGACGCCGGCGGCGGTCGATGCTTGTCGGGTCGTCGAGCCTGCCGTCAATTTCCGCGGCCAGCGACTGCTCGAAGGGACGGAGTACTTCGGGAATGGTGCTCCGAGAGATCTCTCTCGGACTGCGGATCGGAAGCGTTCTATTTTGCGCCGGCGCGCGCTCGTCGAGCGTAGAAAGCGCGGCCACCATCGCCTCATACTTCGGCAGAAGGAACACCAGCGCGACCGTCACCAGAATGCCGTGAAGCTCATGCGTGGCGCCGCGCCCAGCGTGGAGTATTTCCCAGAAGTGGGCGACGCTGTGCTCTGCGGTCGCGGCCGGACGCGACGAGCCGGCGGCGCGCATGGCAAGGCCGCTTGTAAGGCAAGCGTCCAGGAGTGCGGGCGCCGTTTGCCCGACGGCCTTCCTAGCGTTTGCAAGGCGGTCGCCGTAGATCTCGGACAGATCCTCGACCGCGGCGATTACATGGCGTGCGGCCGCAACGCCGGCGTCGTTTGCGGCGGCGTTGAACGGCTCATCGTTTAGAACCGAGGCGAGGTGCCAGTCGGCGGTGGCCGGTAGCTTCGCGAGCATGTCTCCGATCCCGGCGACAATAAGCAGCCGGGGTGTCGCTGCAAGGGCCTCGAGGTCGATCGCGATTACTTCGCTTGGTGTGACGGACACGGTCCTGTGATAGCCACCGATCCGAACCGCCGACCGGCCGCTGGTGTACGCGTCAACGGAGGGGGCGGTGGGCGCGGCCCAGTTAGGGACCGACAGCTGGTTGGAAACAACCTTTCCGACGTCGCTCAGCGTACCGCCTCCCACGGCAATGATGAGGTCTGCATTGTCGCGTTTTGCGGCGCGAGCAAGGTGCTCGCAGAGCTCCATGCTCGCGACAGGGCGCGGTTGTGCCGGCAGAACGGGGCCGAAAACCTCCAGACCGCCGGCCTCGAGCGTCTTTCGAATGCGCCTGCCAAGGGCGTTTTCGGTGCGCTCGCCGGAGAGTACCCACGGGCGCTTGTACCCACGTCCACTAAGCTCCCGGCCTAATCCCGCGGTGCCGACAATCAACTCAGGTGGGTCTATGCCCTCTTTCCGAAGTACATCGGAGTAACGGGCATACAGGGAAAAGGAGGAATCGACCATACGGGAGACTAACTGGAAAGAGAAGCGCCTGACCAGTAGACTACGTAAAAGATGAGCACACTCGAGCGAACCGCGGTAGCCGACATAGAACGGGACGAAAACAGACTTCGCAAGGAGATCGAAGAGTACTATCTTCCGAGGCAGTTGGTGGACGCCATCTACGAGCTCGGCGAGATTCCCCAAACCTCCTCGGAGGCCATTATTGGCGTCGCGTTTATGGACATCGCGGACTACACCTATTTATCGAAGTTCTTGAGCCCGCACGAGAACCAGATGGTACTCAACGGATTGTACACTGCCTTCAACACCGTCTTGGAGCGGCACGGAGGCTACCTCAACAAGATCGAGGGCGACAGCCTGATGTTTCATTTTGGGGGGTTAATCGATCCTGTGGCGAAGCGCCTCGAATCCGAAGAGGCCAAGCGGTACATCGCAAAAGAGCTGTTTTTTACATGTGTGGAGATGCAGCGGGTCTGCGCGCTTTTTAATCAGGCCAACGACAGATTCCTTATGGAGAGTGGGAGCGCGGAAAGCCGTGACATTCTTCGCAAGGCCTTCCAGATCATCGAAATTCTCCGCAATGATCCAATGATCAGCGCCACGTTCAACGCAGTATTCCAAGTACGTATTCGGATCGGCGCCAACATCGGTGAAGTGCAAATCGGCAACTTTGGACCCGCAGGCGCCAAGCAGTGGGACGTCGTGGGCAACCCCGTTATCGAAGCCAAACGAATGGAGTCCACGGCGCCGGTAGGCGGACTGCGTATCTCTGAAGCGTTTTATGCGGTCCTCGAGGAGTCCGGGGTAGCGGAGAACTACTTCCGTCGCTTTCGACGAGAGGCGGATATCCTCAGCGGCGTCTACAAAAACATAAAAAAAGATGAACTGTTCCAGTTTTCCCGCGTCTTCCTCAAGGACAAAAAAAACGCCGAGTTTCGTAGCTATAGTGTGCAGGTGAACCCTGCCTTGCCCGAGTCGATCTCGGAGCAGGTAGAATCCCTCCTTGATCGTGGTGAGGACGGAATCGAACGTATCTTGAGTCTTATCAAGTACTACCGCGGCAACCGCTTTGTCGTTCGGGCGGTGGAGGATCTTTTTGTTCGGTTGCGCATCCGACTGAGAAAGGGCGATATGCTGGAATTTATCTATCCGTATCGTTTTGCCGAGACGCGCGCAGAGTACGGCGGTGACAACGACGCATTCCAATCAGCCGTAGACAAGGAGATGACCTTGTTCGACGTCTTCGAGCGCTTGGGCCGATTTCAGGACATCGTTAAGCGCCCGGCTTGCTCGGAGGACTATGGGGCAGGATTCTCCGGCTATGAGAATCGCATGGAACGTCAGATCGAGCAGGCACGGCGCGAGTACGAGCGTACGCGGTCGATCACCCAGCGGCGGATTTACTTCGATTCCGTGGTCTTCCCGTTGGTGTTTGAAAGCATCCGCTCGAGCATTCTGGAGTTCCAGCACGCCGATAGCGACGATATGCTTGTCGAAGTATTGGATGAAGAGACAGCAAAACCCTATTCCCGCGACAAGAGCACGGGCGATTCCAGCGACTTGGGGTGCGTCGACGTTGGGTAGGCGGCGTGCGCCCGTGTATGGAGTCCCTTGGCGGTCATGATTAGCATCTGCAGGCGGTTTTCGATATTCGCCCATGGCGTATCCGGGTCGTAGTCCAGCGCAAGGATGTGAACCTCCGGACGCCTTCGTTTAATCTCTTTGATCATTCCCCGTCCCGTGATGTGGTTGGGCATGCACCCAAAGGGATTGAGAATAACAAAGCTCTGCACGCCATGCCCCGCCATTTCGAGAATCTCGGCCGGCATTAACCAGCCTTCCCCGATAAGGTAGGAGGGGTCGATGACGTTCCGGGTGTGCTTAACAACCTCTCGAACCGTCGACCTGGGCTCGTAGTACAAAAAGCCGCGCAGCACCTTCTCCACACGCCCGTGGACAAAGGCGTAGGCAAGTTCTTTTGTGGTGGCGAGCAGTCTGAGTAAGCGCGGATGAGGGTGGAGCGATTTGTCGGCCATCGCCCGTTGCACGATATTTTTGCGTCTGAAGAAGTCGGTCATGTCGGGAACAACCACTTCGAGCCCAAAAGCTTCGAGGTACCGCTCCACGTGACCGTTTGCGGTTTCATGGTAGTTCATTAGTATTTCGCCGAGTATACCGACGCGGGGTTTTCGGGTCTGCTCGGCCAGGACGATCCTGTTAAAGGCCGCGATGCTGCGTCTGAGAGCCGCGAGCCCGCGCCGGAGGGAACGATTTGCCGCCTCGGTGCAGCGAGCAAGCTCGGTCTCAAACACGGCATCTGCGTTCCCGGTCTGTAGCTCATATGGCCGGATGCGCCGCCGCATGTACTCGAGCGCGTCTACGACGGCAAGGCCGACGAGCATCTTGAGCAAAAAGCGCGGCCCGGCGTTAAATCCGGGGTGCATATTCTTCTCGTCTTTGCCCGTAGTGAGGATGCGCACATCGGGGTATCCCGCCTCGTCGAGGGCCTTACGGGCGAGTCCCGCGTACTGCCCCGCGCGACAGGCAATGCAGTTCTTCGCAAGGCCGAGGCAGGACTCCTTTGGGTCGGCGAAGCCCGACTCGAGGTGCGCGAGCATTTCGCCCACGTTGATTTGTGCCGGATAGCAGATGTCGTTGTGGACGTGCTTTTTGCCCAGTTCGACGGCACGTCTTCCGGCGGCGGGCAACGCCTTGGCCTTGTAGCCGAGGGACAAAAGGACCCGCACGCTCATTTCGGAGAAGGCCTTCGACAGAACAGGGACCCAGACCGTTCTGTGACGTCGGTGACGCCGGAGGAACTTCAGGGGGAAGCTCTCGTGTTTCGCGCGAATCACGGGGGCGAGGGTAGTGCCGGCAGCTCTCCGACGACGCACTGTTTCCACAAAGGAGCGGATACGGATGCTCAAGGGCCCCGGGGCATCGCCCTCGTCGAGCTTGAGCACCAGGCTTTCTTTCTCGCTACCTTCTCTTAGGATTTGATTCATCTCGTCGCTCAAAAGAGCATCGTGGCCGCATCCGAAGCTCACGATCTGCACGAGCTCGAGCCGTGGGTCTTCGGCAACCGTTTGTGCGACGGCAAGCATACGAGAGTGAAAGGTGTTGTATGTCTCGAGGCGGCTGTGCCGCAGTGCGTGACGCCGGGACTCGGGCAGCGTGGGGATCGAGAGCACCGGCACGCCAAGTCGTTCGAAGTGCGCGGCGATTTGGTGATTTACAAAGCTGTCGGAGTGATACGGCCTCCCGGCAATGACCACGGCAAACTGGTTGGTCTCCAGCCTATCCTTTGTGGTCGCGCCGTACTCTTCCAGCTCGTTCTGAAACAGGGCCTCCGCGGATCGACCGTTTTCCACGGCGCGGCGCGCGGAGTCTTTGTCCACGTCGTAGTGGTTGACCAGCATTGAGACTGTCTGGTCGAACCGTGTCTTCTCGTCGAAAAAGTGTAGCGCGGGTCGGTCCATCGGTACGCCGTAACGAGTCATCGTTTCGTCCGATATGTCTGCGACAATCGGGTAGCCCTGCACGATTGGGCAGACCTCGGCAGCGGCGTGTTTCGGGTTGTCTTTTATGGTTCGGATCATGGACGGGAAAAAGATGCGCACTGCGCCGCGCTCGATTAGGTCGAGGATGTGTCCATGGACGAGCTTAGCGGGCAAGCATATCGTGTCCGACAAAACACTATGGAGCCCACGCTCAAAGAGCGCGGGCGATGAGCGTTTGGAGACCACCACTTCAAAACCGCAGCTCTCAAACACGGCCTTCCAATAGGGAAGGCTCTGCCAGAACTCGAGAACACGAGGCAACCCGATTCGAGTCTTAGGACGATCGTCGCGCGCTATCGGCACAAACTGCTTGGTCAAGAGTCGGTCTTGTAGCACAAAGGGGCCCGTGTCCCGCTTGCCGTGGGTGCTGTGGTCGAGCTCCCCGCGTTCGCAGCGGTTGCCCGTCACAAACGAGCGGGTCGCCGCGGGTTGGCCGGCGTCTTGTTCGTTCGCGGTGGCGGCGCTTGTATTGTCGCCTCCCGTAAACGTGATGATGGTTCGGCTACAGCTATTCGAACAGCCGCGGCAGATTACACCCTCCCGCGTCCGGTACGAGAATTCCTCCAGGCCGTGCCGTCCGATAAAGCGTGAAGTCTGTTGGCCGCCTGTGCCCGCGCCCGCAGCAGCGGTTGCTGCTCCGCTTGCTTCTTTGGGGGCGCCGGCTGCCGCCGCTCCCTGGACGGCCAAGGTTGGTCCAATGTGGCCTGCGGACGTCGCGCGCTGGGCGAGGAGTGCGATACCCACGGCCCCCATCAGCCCCGGTACGTCCGGCCGGATGACCGGGACTCCGGCGTGTTCCTCGAGGGCGCGTAGCACCGCGTCGTTCCGCAGGGTGCCTCCCTGCGCCACCACCGCGTTCCCGAGCTCCTTGGTGTTTCGTAGCCGCACAACCTTGGTGAACACGTTTTCTATGATCGATCGGCAGAGGCCCGCGAGGATATCGTCGGTGGTCTTGCCGTTTTTCTGCTCGGTGATGATCGAGGAATTCATAAACACCGTGCACCGTGACCCGAGGGTCGACGGAGCCGGAGATGCAAAGGCGTGTTTGGCGATGTCGGCTACCGGAATCTGCAGTGACTCGACATAGCTCTCCAAAAATGAACCGCACCCTGCCGAGCATGCCTCGTTGAGAGTGATGTTGGTTACCACCCCGTTCCGTACTCGTATCGCTTTTATGTCCTGTCCGCCGATGTCTAAGACGGTGTAGTCGGACAGGCCGTGGTCGGAGTTGGTGTCGCCGGGTTTGGCCGGGGGTGAGGAGGGGGGGGGCGGAAGCTGACCGGCGTCGCTCGCGGATCGATTCTGCCAGGCGAGGTATCGCCGCGCCGCCTCCGCGTGTGCGACGGTTTCTACCGTGGAATAGTCAGCCCCAAAGGCTTTAGCAAACAGCTTCTCTCCGTAGCCGGTGGTGCCGAGGCATGCGATCTTCGGCTCTATGCCCGCCGATTCGGCTCGGTCGAGAATCTCGAGCAACGCCGCGCGTCCCACCGCAAGGGGTTCACCGCGGTTGTTCCCGTAGAAGCTGTCTACGAGTGCACCTTGTGAGTCTAAGAGCGCCACCTTTGTTGTCGTCGACCCGGCATCTATGCCAATTGCAAACGGGGGCATTGCGCGTGACCAATCCACGGTTGTCCCCCGCGTCCTGTGCCGCTGCTCGAAGGCGGCCCGGTCCTCCGGCGACGGGAAAAACGGCTTTGCTCGACCTAACTCTTGCCGGCGACCGTAGTCGACCACGGGGCTGACTCCGGTGTTGTCGTCGGAGCGTGTGGGAGAGCCGGCACGGCTTTCCGTGGTCGCACCGGCATTAGAACTCGTACATGCGGCCTTTACGGCGGAGTTGGGCGTTTTTCCCGCGCTGAGCGACTCGGAGCCCCGGTAGCCGGAACGTTTGTCGCCAAATAGCTCGAGGCCACAGAGGGCCGCACCCTCTGCAACAAGCGTCTCCGGGTGGTCGGGCACGAGGATGTCGGCCGCGCTAAGCGACAGGCGCTCCGCGAAAACGCCTACAAGCGCATCCACAAACGTCAGCGGGCCGCCTTCGAAGATCACCGGACCTCGGATCTCAACGCCCTGCGCCAGTCCACCGATCGTTTGCTTTGCTACTGCGTGAAGTGACGAAAGCGCTATGTCTTCTCGGGATACGCCTTGGTTCAAAAGGGGTTGGATGTCGGTTTTGGCAAACACTCCACACCGGCCGGAGATCTCGTAGACCCGTTTACCGGATTTGGCAAACTCGTTGAATCTCTCGACAGGAAATCCCACAAGTGTTGCCATCTGATCGAGAAATGCCCCCGTTCCGCCGGCGCACACCCCGTTCATCCGTAGGTCGCCGGGCGTGAGGTTACCTGTCTTTGGATCGAGATCGAAGATGATGACTTTTGCGTCTTGACCGCCGAGCTCGACGGCCGTTCGTACTTGCGGGAACCTGCGACGAACGACAACGGCGTTGGCCACAACCTCTTGGGCGTAAAAGGCTCCCAACTCCGTCGCGATGTGTTCGCCGCCGGATCCGCAGACAGTCACGCGCAGCTTCTTGCCAAATCGATCTTCGATCTCTTTTAGCATTCCACGCACAACGGCCCTCTGTCTTGCACCGTGGCGCCGGTACGCTCTGAAGAGCGTCTTTTGTCCAAGGCTGTCGGTCACCACCGCCTTGACGGTGGTGGAGCCTATATCCAGGCCAAGGAGTGTCGTCTTTGTGTTGTCCATGTTCCCCGCCCGGATTATATCTGGATTCGTTCGCCTGTGTATAATCGTTGTATGAGACGTTTATTTTTCACGGCAACGGTCCTTGCTTGTCTCCTGGTCGCGGAAGACAGTGCCGCTCAAAACGGCAATTTTATCGTTCCACATGATTCCCGTTTGCATTCGCTCTTGAACTTGGTGCTGGCCGAATCCGGTGCGCCACCTTTTTCCGCCGCGGGACCCACCACGCTGGATGAGATCCGTATGGCCCTTGGTCAAGTCGACCGGAGCCTTTTGAGTGAGGCCGGTCTGAGGGGGTACGAGTACCTGCGAGGGTATGCGGCGCCGGCGCTTTTTGCGACTCCGGCGTTTGCGGGTAATGTTTCTCTGGGAGTGGACTTCGAGGCATACCTCGCGGCGGAGGAGTCACCGCGGTGGGTGGTGGACTATCCGGACCGAAAGTCCCTTTTGACCATCGATTTCGAGGCGTACGCCGCCGAGGTGGCCTACGGTCTGTTGCACTTCGATTTACGGGAAGAGCAGTTCGCCGTGGCGCAGGCGGACAACGTGACAAATTGGCCGGAGGATCTGACCTACGTCGACGGCAACTTCCCCTACCGAGCACTCTTGTCCGTGGGTGGTGCTCACTGGAACCTTGCGATCGGCCGCGACCGGTTTTCCTGGGGACGGGGGCAAAGCGGCCGGCTAATCCTTTCGCATGAGGCGCCGTATCACGATTTTTTTCGGGTTACCGGATACTGGGATGTGTTCAAGTACACCTTCGGCGTGATTGGGTTCGAGCCGTGGCTCACAACCGCGGAGGTCGGACGTGGCCATGACGACGAGGTAGAGGAGTACGCGAAAAACCTCTTCCTTCACCGGTTTGAGTTTGTGTTTTTCGAGCGCCTGAGGTTTGTCATTACCGAGGGACTTATGTACGGCAAGCGCGTTCCCTACCTCGCTCTTTTGAATCCGTTTTTGATCTTGCATAACCTCTACATCTGGGAGTACGCAAGCTCTGCGTCGTCTATTGAGATTGCGTTTAACCCGTGGCGTAATATGGTCCTTTACGGACAGTTTTACATGAATCAGCTTCAACTCCAGTTCGAAATTGATCAATACGGCGCGGACGCCGTTCCCAACGCCACGGCGTGGATGTTCGGCGGGCATGGGTACATTCCGATCGGGCCCGGATCTCTTGTCATCGGATTCGAGGGGGCCATCACCGATCCATGGCTCTACATTCGTGAGCATCCGCTATTGAGCTTTTTCTGGCGAAGGCGGGTCACGAGTAATCTCTTGGGGAGGCCGACGATAGTGACCGATGCGTTGGGCTACGGCTGGGGTCCGGATTCCGCCGTGGTCACCGGCTGGGTGGGTTACGAGATAGCCGCCGCGATCAACGCGGAGATAGAGCTGACGTGGGTGCGCTCCGGAACACAGACCGTTCTTGCACCTTACGCCGAGGGGCCTGAGGCGGCCGCAATGCGCACCCCCACGGAGCCTACCGAGGATCTTGTTGTTGTCTCGGCGGGGGCGCAGGTTACGCCCTTCCCGTGGTTGTCGCTGAACGTCCACCTCTCATGGCAATCGGCGACGAATTACCAGAACCAAGTCGGCGGGACGTATCAGGACTTTCAGGCCGTCCTGGGTGTCGGCTTTCGTCTCGACGGTATTATCCACGGGCAAGCCGGGGAACCGGCGGCGGGTTTTCGTCGAAGGTAAAAAGCAGGTTTGCGAAGTCGGCCGTCCCGTTTGTTAGGCGAACCCTGTCGTAACGGCGCGTAACCCTCCGCATCGCCTCCGTG
Organism: uncultured Spirochaetales bacterium; assembly: GCA_964519835.1. Taxonomy (GTDB): domain Bacteria; phylum Spirochaetota; class Spirochaetia; order DSM-27196; family CAZFLD01; genus CAZFLD01. Next base: position 54,380 of record CAZFLD010000006.1, on the reverse strand, counting down.
GAGGAGAGGAGCGACGCCACGGCCTCGGCTGTCTCCTGGGGGGTCTGGGTGTAAGTGCCGAGGCCATTTTTCACCACAAAGTCGACGTTGCCGCGCTCCTGGCCATAGAAGTAGTGCGCAATCATAATCGGCTTTTCGAGCATGGCCGCCTCTAGGACGGAGGCAGGTCCTCCCTTTGTGACGATGACCGACGACATGTTCATCAAGTCGCTCATAAAGTCGACAAAGCCATAGACCAAGGTTGCCGCGGTGCGCGTTCCTCTCCAACGTTCCGCTACTCTTTCCGCCTCACCACGGAGCTTGTTGTTTTTGCCGGCCACAAATACAACATCGGCCTCGCGATTCAGGCGCAGCATCTCATCGAGGTAACGCTCCCCTCGCGGAAGACCCTCTCCCCCCCCGACAATCAGGATCATGTTCCGCCGGGGTGAAAGTCCATATGTGGCTTTGAGCTCACGGGCCTTCTCCGCGTCTATGGGCTTGTCGTAGGCGTGATTGATGATTGGGTTTTGTACGATTAGTGATTCCCTATCGATGCCGTAGCGCTGGGCGGCGTAGTCTCGTAATCTGTCGGTGTAGCAAGCCACCGGCATAAACTGCTGGTAGAACCACATCGGGTGACAGGTAAACGGATCGGTGATAATCGTAAGCGAAGGCAGACGATAGCCAAGTCGTCGGTACGCCCACCTCAGCGGCCGCACCAGCAAGAAGTGAAAGAGAATCACCCGCGTGGGTTTGAGCCGCGGTATAAGCTCCTCGAAATACGGCACCGAGTAGCGGCACATAAGGCGGGTCTGCAAGTCCATGACCACTTGGAGCCGCGACCACTCGTACAGTCCGGCCCAGAGCACGGGATAACGAATCGCGGTGAACCGAAATCCGTCTTCCACCAGACCGCGCTGAAAGACTTCGCCTTCTTTGATACCATCCGCGATGGTCACGCGGACATCCTCCTGCTTGTGTCGCCGTTCGATTTCCGCCGCCAAGGCTCGGGCCGCACCGATGTGACCACCACCGGTTGCCAGGTATAAAAAGAGAAGATGCTCTCCCATGCTCGCCTTTTAAAAGAAAACGATGGGAACGTCCACCGCCCCGTAGAGAATGAGGCGGAACCGCTGTGTTCCCGTGAGCGGTTCGTCGATACCGCTCGGCTGAAGACCCGGAGACAGCCCCCCGCCGAAGCCAAGCGTAAAAGGGCTGTCTCCCAAGTTGACCGCAACGTAGAGGGCGGGAGAGAGCAGATTTGCCACGTGTAAGTTTGGCAGGGGGGTGCCTGCGTCGGTTCCCAGCCTAAACTGGGCAAGCATCCCGACGTCGATAAGGCCCGCAAAAATGGTAAGCGGCCACCCCGGAACCGAGAACGGGTGGAAGTTCACAGAGATGCCGATGGGCGCAAACGGCGCAAGCATTCCCGGCCACCCGACGAAGATGCGGTTTATGTCCCACTCGAGGCCGCCTGTAAAGCCGACGTATGCGTTTACCGCGACACTTACGTCGTCGATATACTTCCGCCGGTAGCTCCCGGCCGGCGCCGCGTAGCGCTCGAGCACAACCGTCATCTCCTCATTCGACTCAGCCGTGGCCAACGCCGCGATGATCGACCCGTACTCGTTCACCTGCGCAAAAACCTCCTGGACGCCGGGCTCGTCGACGGCCAGAACCAACCGGTCGATAATGGTCGAGAGGGCCGCGAAGGCGCGCTCGTAATTGCCGCCGGAGACCGCCTCTACAAACTCGATTGTGTAGCCGACGTAGTCGGAAAACTCCTCCATGACCGCCTCGATGTCGCTATCCCTTATGGCCGGCAGGACCCAGCGAATATTCTCAGGATCGCCGTAGAGCTCCGCAACGCCGCGGGCAACATCGAGGGCCGCGGCCAGTCTTGCCGTATCATCCACGTCCGGAGCAGCCGCCACCCCGGCGAGCCGCTCAACCTCTTTCAAGATCGGGAAGATTCGCGCATAGCCGTCCGTGAGGTCCTGAAGCAGGCGAGGGTCCGCGTACTCCGCCAAGATCGTGATCATCGCCCGGTCGCCGATCTTGATTCCTTCACTGAGCGCCCGTTCGAAGACAAAGGCAAAAAAGTCACTCTGTAGCTCACTGTCCTCGAACAGCAGAAGTACACGCTCTTCGGAGATCCACGCCGCATCTCGGATGCTTCGTTTTTGAAAGCTGTCGGAGACGAGGTTGGTCAGTGTGACTACCTGCGCGACCACCGATCCGTTGTCCCTCGACCGTGCAAAGCGATCGAGACGCCGCGATATCGTATCAAAGGAGTCGCCATCGACCATGCTTTGGACGAGAAGCAACGCAAAAACGACCGGCTCGTTGGTCGGGTCTTGAAAAAAAGCCCGATAGCTGCGCGCTCGCAGGGCAACGTCCTCCGGCCCGTCCAGCGACATGCCTTGGAGGTGCAAAAGGTGCTCGGGAAGACGCCGCATGTCGTCGGCAAAGGCAAATCGAAGGCGGGGAAGCGCCGTTTCCATGCCGCGTAACGATTCGAGGATCGATGCAAATGTGCGCGTGGTGCGCGGCAGGAGAATCTCAAACTCCGGGTATGCGGCGAGGATGTCCGCAAGCTCATCCAACAAGTAGCCACTTGCCTCGAGTTGTGCGCGGTCTACAAGAAACGTGACCACCGAGCCTAGGAGCTCAGGAAGTCCCAGAGACCCGAAAAGATCGTCGATTGAAGTAGGAATTCCGGTGTTTATGCTCCGAAGCGCGTTATCCGGCTCGTCCTGCACAACATCGTCCGCCTCCTCCATTGCTGCGCCGATCTCCAATTCCGTCGGATCTTGCTCAGACTCGGCTTCTTCTCGAGGCCACAAAAACTCGATTGTTGCCGCGTCAATAAACGGATTGGGTACGACCCGCTCGGCGAAATACGCCATGACCTGCTCTTCATAGGGCCCGATCTCGCGCGCGAAGTTGCGTCGGATCCCCTCGTTTGACGGAAACCCGGTGAAGTGGCGAGCAAGGATGTCGGTTGTTTGTATAACGACGCCTTCCGGTACCAAACTTGCCTGGGACCAGTCGGCACGAATAGCCCGGAACGTAAATACATCGTCGAAAAGCTGCTGACTCCACGCCGGAATGATCACCCCGACAAACACAAGCACTCCGATGATGCGCTTCATTGTGGCCCCTCCATCTGTACGCTTTGAGAGTATACCGAACTGGTCCAAAGAGTGTTGAGTCTCGCCTGTGATAGCGACTCGTGTGGACAGATCACGGTGGCCGCGGTATTGTCTCTATTCATCGGTCACTCTCGGAATCATCGGGACCTACTGGAACCATCGGGCCCTCCCGGATTGGTAGGGTGATACGACCTTAGGAGGACATTTGTGAAAAAGTCGACAGTGGTCGTCGTCTTTGCACTTGTGAGTATTGCATTTGCGTCGGCGCAAAGCGAAGGAACCATTGAGCTGGAATCGGCGTTTTCGCCGGACCCGTATGCAGTCGAGGTTGTCGCGGACGCCTTCGACCGGGTCGAGCTCGAATTTGAGTGGGGTACCGCCGAAGTGTTTTATCAGGACGCCGAACCTCACCTCGAGCTTATGTACGAAGCCGGCCCGTTTGAGCTCTATCTGGAATTCTTCCCCGCCGACCCCATTACCGATGCCGTGCTCGTTGTGGTAACCCCCGACGGCCGGTTCTTAACAAACGACGACAACGACGGTTCCAAGCCCGGCATTGTTATCCGGGAGCCTGTTTCCGGCGCTTACGCGATCCGCATCGGTGCTTGGGAGGAGGGGTCGATTCCCGGCATCTTCTCCATATCTGAAATTGGCTTCCGGAACGTGGATGTCGGCCGAGGAAGGTAGGCACCGCTCTTTTGGTTATACTTCCAAGCCTTACCACTACAGACCGGGCCGCTACCGGGCGGCTTTTGGCTGCTCTTGAGCGGTCTGCGGTCCGGCGCATCGCGTTTTTCGCCACAGCGGTTCCGGCCGGTGAGCGACTTTCCATCTACCAACGCCTCGAGGCGATACCCGGTATCGAGATTCCCCATGTGCACGCCAGGACCGACTTTGATCGAGGGGAGCTCGAGTACTGCCGGGACAGATTCTCGACCACTCACTTCAACGTGCATCCTCTCGCGAGCACCCACCCATATCCGGCACTGTCCACGCTGCCGACCGAGTTGCGATCTCGTTTCTACCTCGAGAATGTCGAAGTCTGCCCCGAGGTAGACGAGCTTGACGCCTGCGGGGGTTTTTGTGCGGACTACGCCCACGCCGAAAGCGCCAGGCACCGAGGTGACGAGGCCTACTACCAGACGTTTATGTCACTGTTGAGTTACAAGCCCCCGGGATGTTGCCACGTTTCGGCTGTCCGGGTGGGAAGCTCCAATCGCTACAACGGGGGGCCGGATCAACATCGATGTATAGGCCTTTCCGACCTCGACTACCTACGCCGGTACGCAGCGGTGTTGCCCGAGCCCTGGGTCTCGCTCGAGCTGGAAAACGATTTAGACGAGCAGCTGGCCGGCGCTGAATACCTCCATAACATACTCGGGACCGGTCAGGCTTCGTTGCAGTCTTCGTCGGGGAGGCCTCGGTGAGCGACGGCGATCTATACACAAGGATAGCCGCCGATTACGATGCTCTGTTTCCCGCGGAAGACTCAACGGTTCGTTTTTTGCTGGAGCAGGCAGGCGGTCCTCCTGCCGTGTGCCTGGATGCCGGATGCGGCACGGGTTCCTATGTGCAAGCCCTGCTCGACCGAGGTACCGAGGCCTACGGCACGGATGTGTCCGAACGGATGATCGCGGAGTCGTCGCTCGCGGGGGCCGTGGATAGACTTGGTCGTGCCCGGATTCGCGTGGCGGACCTATTTGCGACGCTCTACGGTTCGCAGATGACCTTCGACCTTGTGTACTCCATCGGCAACACAATAAGCCACCTGCCAAGGCCGGAAGAAGCTCACGACTGGGCAGGCGCGGCGATGGCGGTCCTCAAGCGTGGTGGAGCGCTGGTCGTCCAATACGTCGAAGCAACCGACCTGGCGGTGGGCGAGTCCAAGCGCCTGCCTACCCTCGAGGGCAGCAAACACCAGATGGAGCGCACCTACAGGCGAACCGGCGATGCTACTGCCGAGTTTGACGCCGTGATCGTGGGAAAAAGCCCGGCCGGCGAAGCGGATCGCGCGGAGCCGGTCCGTGAGACGTTTACGACAAATCTTTGTGTGATCGATACGGAAGCGCTTACCCGTCGGCTTTGCGATTCAGGCTACGCACAGATCGAGGTCTACGGTGGTTTCTCTCGTGACGCGGCCAATCCGGCCGGGAGCTGGGTTATGGTCGTAACGGCGCGGCGGCCTTCCCAATAGGGCACGGCCCTCTGTATCCTTGAGCGGTGTCCGGAGAACCTCTTTCTTTTTCGCATAAGCGCCGCGGCCGGAGAACGTTTTACCTTTTTGCTGTATTCAACTCGTTCTCCTTTCTCCTGCTCTCCGGAAACCTGGTAACTCTCTATCTGATCCGACTCGGCGCGACGCCGTCGGTGATCGGCATCGCCTCCGCCTTCTTGTACATCTCCTTCTTTTTTATGATTCCCGGCAAGGCGTGGGTTCGCCGTGCCGGCGTGGTGAAGACCTTTGGCCTGGGATGGTTATTCCGCTATCTGGCGATGGCTCCGATCCTGGTTACTCCAGTCTTCCTTGCCGGTCGGGCCGTTATCCCCATAGTGCTTGCGATGATCGGTGTGGCGGGATTCAACATTTTTCGCGGATTTGGGATCGTGGGCCAGAGTCCTGTCCTCAACGCGCTTTCTTCCGGGCGTGACCGAGGCACCTTTCTGTCCGGCTTTGCCATCCTCGTGCAGACCGTCGCGATTGTCACAAGTATCGCAATCGCGCTCTTTGTCGGTCCGGAGGCGCCCACCTCGCGGTACATAGTGATCTTTGGCATCGGCCTTGCGTTTGGCTTTGCGGCTACGGGGTTGATATTTGCCTTACCGGAACCCGCAAATGCAAAGGAAAGCGCGCGCACGGGCCTCCTCGAGGGTGGGCGCACGGCGCTCGGAGACAAAAACACCCGCCGCTTTTTGTTGTCCTTTGGCGCGTACAGCTTTGTCCTCGGGATGGTCAGACCCTTTTTGATTGTCTACATCAAAGAGGTCTTTTTTGTCTCCGACGGCGTGGCGATGCTTTTTACTGTTGTCGCCAATCTCGGTGCGATTTTGATGGGCCTTATCGCGCAAGTCGTGCTCGATCGTCTGGGTGCAAAGCCGCTTATCCTGATATTTGTGTCGGTCTTTTTTGTGAGTCTCGTGGCAGTGGCGGCAATCCCGCCGGTGGCCCCGCCCGTTCTCTACTTTTTTGTAGGCGCGGTGTTTTTTGTATCCGCCTTTGGCTCGACCGGCGGTGAGAATGCTTCTCAATCCTACTTCTACTCTCTTGTACGACCCGAGCAAGCGGTCAACATGGGCATCTTGTATTTTGTGACGCTTGGGATCGGGGGGAGCCTGGGATCACCGGTTGCGGGCATTGTTATCGAATTTCTCTCATCGACTACAACTCTTTCGACCAGCGATGTCTACCGACTTTTTTTCGCCGTCGGCGGAATCCTGTTGCTTTTTGTCATCATCACGATGTCGCGAATCAACCGCCTCGGCTCGGTTTCGGTGAGGAGTGCTCTGTCGGTCATCTTTAGCGTGCGTGACCTCCGCGCTATCAACCTGGTGCAGCGCCTCGACAAAACCGGTGGAATCCACGAAGAGCGGACGGTCCTTCGGCGATTGAGGAAAACCGGCGCCGAGATCTCCGTGGACGACGTGCTCTACCGCCTCGAGTCACCGAGCTACCTCATACGGTTGGAAGCCCTTGGAACTCTCCAGGCAATGCCGGTTACGACCGCCATGACCAAGGCGTTGATGCGAGTTGTCAAAACCCAGGTCTTTACGACCGCGCATATCGCGGCTCGTATCCTCGGTGACCGTGACGTTACCGAGGCAAAAAGCCTGCTCCGCGAGACGCTGCGGTCCGAGGACTATCTTTTGGCCGGCGAAAGTGTCCTGTCTCTGGCGAAGATTGGCGACCGAGGCAGCATTAAGGAAATCGAGCTTCTCCTCAGGGTCTCCGAGAATCCCCGGCTTCTGCTCCACGGCGTGGTGGCACTTCGCATTTTGGAGAGTGCCGCTTCGACGCCGGTGCTCCTCGACCTCCTCGGACGGCAGCCCCTGGATTCCTATCTCGGAGAGGAGATAATCGTGTCGATTTCCGGGATTCTGGGGATCGAGGCCCGGTTTTTCCCTTTATATCGTCGATTTCTCGCCAATGAACATGAGGGTCTCCAATACCTCGATTCCGAGGCCGACCGGCTCGGGGCCGATCGAGCGGCAGCGTTTCTCGGACTTGCCGGCCGGATCATAGGCGGCGACGCCGACGCCCGCCGCTTGATTGCCGCGGTACTCGAAGAGCGGGTCGCCGGGATCCTGTCTGCAAAGGCCGTATCCGCGATCGCCGAGGCGTGTGGGGCCACGGCGCTCCTCGACCGACCGCGGTTTGTATTTCTCTGCGTAGCGGCGGCGATTCTCGCCGAGCGCGACCGGCCGGACGACGCCTCATAGACGGCCGCGGCCCAACGCCGGCGATTGACCCATAGCCTGACGCGGGGGAGCCGAGCCAACCACAGGTGTACAACTTTGGCCGGCTATGTCAGTCGCCGATTGAGTAGCTCACGATACAGGCTGTCGCGACGGTAGAGCGTGTCGAACGGCACCTGGTAGGCCGCCTCGACGTGCTCACGTGTCAGCACCTCATCCGCCGGGCCAAACAGGATGGTTTTGTCTTTGCCTATAAGCACCGATTGGTCCGCGTACTTCCGGCTGAGGTCGAGGTTGTGGACCGAGTAGTACAGATCAACACCGTTGCCCGTGGCGTAGTCGTGAAGAAACCCAAGGGCCCGGTCCTTCTGTGGCTCTTCGAGCGCAAAAACCGGCTCGTCCATCATCACAATGTTCGAGCCGTAGAGCAAACTAAAGGCGATGATGGCGCGCTGCAATTGACCCTTGGAGAGCTCCTGGGTCTTTCGACCGAGGAAACCGTCGAGTTCCAGCTCGCGGCGGAGATCTGTGATAAGGCCCGTGGTGTCGAATTCGAGGTTGCCGTTGTCCACGATAATCTCCATCAAGGTGCCGATAGGCTCTTTTGTCTCGAACTCGAGGTTCTGGTACACAAACGAAACAAGACGATTGCGCTCTTCTTCCACCTCCGGGTCTATGGCGGCGTCGGCAAATCGTTTGGTGTCCAAGCCGTTGATCAAGATGGTTCCTTCGGCTGGAAAGAGTCGGGCGCCCGCGAGGAGCATAAGTGTCGACTTGCCGATGCCGTTCTCGCCGACGACCGACGCGACGCCGGACGGGAGGTCTATTGTCAAGTCGGCGAAGACCGCTTGGACGGCTTCCGGGCGCTCGACGGCGGCATTCTCCGCCGTGCCAAGGCCTGCGTCCGGGTCGATGCTGGTCTCGGGGGGCGGGTAGAAAAAACTTACGTTTTTGAATTCGATCACTTTGCAACTCTTCTTCGTTTGTCTTCCTCGAGGGCCGGCAGTTCCCGCCCCGTGCTTGTCATTTTCTTGCGGTACGCGGGGATTTCGATCATCGGGGGGCGCTCGAGCTCGCGAATCTCATACTCTACCATCTCGAAGTCTTCGTTGACAGCTTGGAACTGTCTGAGCACGACGTTGAGCTCCGGCAGGGTCGGCACGATCTCGAGGGATTGCACGCGGGAGAGGAAGGTCTGGAGGATGCCAAAAGCCATCTTGCCCAGGCTTCTTGTTTCCTGATTTCTGTGCACGCGCTGATCGAGGTCTGTCTGTGCGAACGCCGAGAGCCCCCATCGCTCGTAGACGTCGAGGAGGTGACTCGTCTCTACGCCGTAGCCGATGGGGAAGGGGATGGCCTCCAGGACCTCTCGCCTGACCGCATACTCACCTGAGAGCGGCTGGATGATTGCCGTGAGCTCCGGGAAAAACAGCGAAAAGAGGGGACGAATCAGGATTTCAGTGACTCTGCCGCCGCCGGAAGGCCGCACACCGTCCGAGAAGGCCAACGGCCGGTCGTAAAACGCCTTTACATAGCTAATCTCGTCTCGGTATATCAGAGGCGCGACAAGGCCGTAGACAAAACGCGGGTGGATGTTTTTTATGTCGGCGTCGATGTATACGATGATGTCCCCGTTGAGCTGGTAGATGGCCTTCCACAGATTTTCGCCCTTGCCTCGATTCGCCGGCAGATCCGGCAAGATGTCCGCCGCGAGATAGGTGTCCGCCCCAAAGCTTCCTGCGATCTCGAGGGTCTCGTCGGTAGACCCCGAATCGATCACGGCGATCTCGTCAAGGAGCGGGTACCGTTGCATCAACTCCGACCGAAATATAACGACCTCTTTACCGATGGTATTTCCTTCGTTGAGTGTGGGTAAACACAACGAGATTTTCAGTCCCAGTGCTTCTTTGCGCTCCACCAGCTCACGAAGGTCCTTGAACTCGGAATGGTGGAAGGTGTTTGCCTTGAGCCATGTATCAATGTTCATCGATCTGACCCCTGTCGATGGATAGGATTAGGCCGAGAAGCTGCGCCATGCCCTTGCCGATCGGTTCGATTTCCAACCGCTCGTTCTCCTCGTTCAGGGACTCACCGTTTGTCAGACCAACGGTCACGGCCGGGATCCGCTTGTCGATAAAGGCCGACAGCTCCGAGGTGCTTGGGCTGATCCGCGGGTTTATTCCCAGGGCATCCAGAATAGCGCGGGCGTTTTCGGCGAGGGGGTGTCCGAAGGAGATGCCCCCCGGTTCTCGTCGCGCGAATATGTTGAACTCGACGTCGGCGCCGGTTCGACTCGATACCTCCGCGGCGATATTGCCGATCTCCCCTTCTAGTTCACGTGCCATGTCCGCGCTCTCGCTTCTGACCTCGAATTGGAGGACCGCCTGTGTGGGAACCGTGTTAAAAGAGGCACCGGCCTCGATCGAGTTCAAGACGATAGTCGTTCTTGGCCGTCGCGGTATTGGAATTTCCAAAATGTTGTTGATGACTTCGTTTATGTTGACGATGGCGCCGGCCGCCCCGAACCGTGTCCAGTCGTACTCCTCCGGAACTCGGTAGACAATCTCACCGCGAAACATGCCGAGCGAAGAGTAGCTGAGCCTGCCCAGCCTGACCCCTTCTACGCACACCCCGGCGTCAACCGTGATCTCTTTGTTGTTGAGGAAAAAGCGGATGCCCTCGATGTTTCCCTTTCCCAGACTACGCGCCGAACCCATCAGTATCAGGTTCGAATCCAGGGTAATGCCGAGCGCGCCCAAGATGTGGGGCAGTGAGGCAACGGCCGCAAGACCCAAACTGTCGTCTCCCACGCCCACGCCAAGCAAGTACCCCGGCTGGATCGTCATGGTGTGGTCGACCGACTCTGGAAAGGCGGTGTCCATGTGGGCCACCACCAGAATGCTCCTGCTGCCGTCGGTGCCCGGCACGATGCCGAGGGCGTTCCCCGCCTCATCCGTGGAAACGTTCTGCAGGGAGTACTCGTTGAATCGATCGAGCAGAAACCGGGCGCGACGTTCTTCGTGGAAGGTCGGCGACGGAACCTCGGCGATCATAACGAGGTTTGTCAGGATAACCTCAACCAGATCGCCAACACGGGTTTCGTAGTCCTTGATCTCCGACAACAAGGACTCGATTTCTGTTGACATGGACACTCCTCTCTATTGGCCAAGGTCGACGGTGTTTTTGCGTGGTGTCGAAGCCATCCTACGGGATTTGCGCGCTCGCGGCAAGCCGAGCCTTGGGCGAAATACAAACTGTAAGCAATAAAATCAAGGTATATTGTGTTGATCATTGATTTATTTAATGTCTGCAGTTAATATTGTTTCTGGAGGCAGTATGGAATGGCGTGTTTCTCGATGCCCTGCCTGCGGCGCGGCAAACTTCGAGATTAGCAAACTAACGTGCCACACCTGTGGCACAACGATAGAGGGGCACTTCACAACCTCTCGATTGGCGCTTCTGCCGCCGGAGCACGTGGCCTTTGCGGAGGTTTTTATCAAGTGCCGGGGTAGCATAAAAGATGTGGAGCGGGAGCTCGGCATCAGCTATCCTACGGTTCGCAGTCGCCTCGACAGGCTTATCGCCGCCATGGGTTTTGGTACGGAGGGTGAAGAGCGTCGTGATATTCTAAAGGCGCTCGAAAATCGGGAGATAACACATCACGAGGCCTTGGCGGCGTTAAAAGAGCTAACGCGCAGCGGAGCTAAGACGGGAGAAGGGCGATGAGTGAAGAACGGTCGATGATCCTGAGAATGCTAAAGGATGAGAAGATCAGTCTCGAGGAGGCGGAAGCACTCCTCGAGGTCTTGGACGAGGAAGGCAAGGAGCCGGGCTTCGACCACGCGCCGTCGGAGGGCCGGGCCCGGCAGGAGGAGCCACAGACCGGGCGGGTTGCGCCTGAGGATCCGGTGCCGCCGGACCGACCCGCTCCGTCCAAGCGGCCGGAAACCACCTCCAACGGCCGCCGATCGTCCACTGCGGATGACAGCGGTTCGAACGATGCCGGGTTAGGCGACCGAGAAGCGGCGGGCGACGGAGAGTCGGGCAAGCAGAGGCGCCGCTCCGGGGGCGGTGTTTTCTGGGACATAAGCGGACTCAAGGAGAGCATCCGTGCCACCGTGGACTCGGTCAAGGAAACGGTTCGATCGGCTCTAGAATCCGTGCCGGAGGACATCAAAGATATCCATATCGATATTGAGGGTGAGCTCAAGCGAGCCTTTGGGAATCATCAGGCGGAGAAAACGCTGTCCGCCTCCGAGTCCACCGACGGAATCGAGAGGATCTCCGTTGAGTGTGCGTGGGGTGATTTCGAGGTGGTGGGGCGAAGCGGTGACACAATCGAGGTTGCTGCGGAGGTCATCGCCTTTGGCGACACAGACGAGAACGCTCGCCGGCTGGTCGACGAGGTCTCCCTGCGAGTTGTGCGGAACGGTTCGGCTCTCGCGGTCGGCGTAGATCCCGGTGACCTAAAACGACGGCTCCGGGCGGACATCGAGATTCGCCTGCCGTCGGACCTCCCGGTTGCCCTTGTCAACAAAAGCGGCGACATCTCCGTCGAGGGCACCGGTGCCGTTTATGCCGGCTCGGCATCCGGCAACATCACCTGTACGAGCATTACCGGCGACGTCTCCGCCGAGAGCAAGAGTGGGTCCATAGAGGTTAAAGATGTCGCCGGCGCCCTCACTGCCGAGAGCTATTCGGGTGATGTGAGATGCGAACGTATTGCCGGCGCGACGCGCCTTACGACCAAAAGTGGGGACATCAAAGGTGGTGACCTGGCCGATGCCGTGACATTTACGAGCCTCTCAGGCGATGTCCGGCTCGAGAACGTGGCCGGTTTGTTAAACGGATCTACGGTGAGTGGTGACATCAACATTGAGGTCCCCGACTCGAATCGGCGCCTCGAGCTGACTTCCACCGCGGGCGACGTGGAGGTGGATGGTGAAGTCGACCCGGGCGGTGAGCTACTTCTGCGCCTTTCTACCGTTTCCGGCGACATCAACGTAGAGCTCAAATGCTGAGCCGCCGGCGTCGCGTTGACGGTTTGGCCGTCGCTCCTTATGATGGGCCATACCTACAAATCCTGGTCACGAAATTCATAAGGAGCTTGTCATGGCAAACCTCACCTCGCAATACATGGGCATTGAGCTAAAGAATCCTCTTGTGGTTGGCGCGTGCAGCCTTACGGCGCACATGGATGCCATAAAAAAAATAGAAGATCACGGCGCGGGAGCGTTTGTGATTCAATCGCTCTTCGAAGAGCAAATCCAACTCCAGCGGCACAAGCTCGATCAGGACTTGGAGCTCTACGACGACTGGCACGCGGAGATGACCAACATCTTCCCGGAAGCCCGGCATGCCGGCCCTGAGGAGCACCTCATGTGGGTGCAGAAAACCAAGGAGGCCGTTGGGATCCCGGTGATTGCGAGCCTAAACGCCGTTGAGCACGATACGTGGGTGGAGTGGGCGTTAAAGCTCGAGGAAACCGGCGTGGACGCCCTGGAGCTGAACTTTTTCGCCGTTCCGGTCCACTTTGATCAGAGCGCGGACGCAATCGAGAAGGCGCAGATCAGGGCGCTCGAAGATGTAAAGGCGAAAGTCAAGATTCCGGTTTCGGTTAAGCTGAGCCCCTTCTACACGAGCCCACTTGAATTCATCAGCAACATGGACAAGGCCGGCGTGGACGGATTTGTGCTTTTTAACCGGCTTTTTCATCCGAGCTTCGACATCGAAAAGGAAAAAGCCGATTTCCCGTTTAACCTCTCGAGCCCCAACGATCATCGGATGGCGCTACGGTTTGTAGGACTGCTTGCGGGCAACGTCAAAGGCAGCCTGTGCGCCTCGAACGGCGTGCATACCGGCGGCGACGCCGCGGAAGTGCTACTTGCCGGCGCCGATGTCTTTCAGTGTGTCAGCACGGTGTACAAAAATGGACCCGCGGTTGTCGCGACGATGCTCAGTGAGCTGACCGAGTGGATGGAGCGCAAGGGCTACGAGAGTGTGGACGACTTTCGAGGAAAGCTCAGCGTCAACCGTGCCGACGACAAGTGGACCTACCGCCGCGCCCAATACGTTCGTATGCTTCTACGAAGCGACGAGTACATCAAGCGACCGGACCTGATCTAGCGGAAACCTCTGAGCATATTGTGAGCACCGGACTGCGGAGGGTGAATGTATGGGCTGTCTAAAGGGCAAGTCGGAGAGCAAGGAAAAACCGGGGCGATATAGGTGCAAAAAGTGCGGGGCCGTCAGCAAAAAGAAAGGACGGCTCTGTAAGGCAAAAAAGATCTCGGAATAAAAAAAGAGCCCCTCGATTTACGAGGAGCTCTTAAACCCAAGGAGGTCCAGGAAGGACGGTCCACCGTTTGGACACAACCGATGCCTCTCCTGTACATCGATCTTCCGCCCGGTATGCAAATAATAGCGCAAGCGTGGAAGAATATCCAAACTTGCGCGAACGAAGCCTCTGGCCATCCCGACGCCTTGTGGCCGGCAATCCCGACGCCTTGTGGCTGGGTTGCGTTCCGGTCGTGAGATCTTAGATGATCAGCGCGGAGCGACCCCAATCGTAGTAGTGCTGTCTGATCTCAGACACCGAAGGCATGTTGTACATCACAATCTCGCTCTTGGATCCGACATACACCCCGTTGTTGATGATCTGATAGGAGAATGATCCCGTTGATCGTTCGAGGTTTTTGTTTGGCTTTTCCGTGTTCCCCACCACCGCTCGAATGCACTCTTTTAAGTGATCGATGTTTTTGTCGTAGATCGCGCCGATGTTGCCGGTGGTCTCCAGGTCGTCGAAGTTCACTACCTTGACGTCGGCAAAGGCGAGCTTGGGCACGTGAACCTTGCTCTCTACGGTGGTCATATGTGCCGCAAATCCCTTTGGATCGAGGTTGCTCACGACCAGCGGCGTAATCGGGCAGATCTCCTGGTAGACGTAGTAGTCCCGGGACGGTGGCGCTGTATACTCGGATTTCTCGAGTGCCAACGAGCGGCCGTCCTGGGTGGTCAGATACAGTTTGCCCAGTTTCTCCGGCGGAACATGCTCGAGCGTGCGATACACCGACAGCCAAACCGAGTGTTTTGGAGCGCCGTCGGGATGGCGAACGGTTCGCCCTTCGGCCCACTTCCAATCAAACTCAGACCCAAAGCCGCCGTCGATCTCGATAAACATAATCCGCTCGTACGAGCCCTTGCGCTGACCGGCCGCCATGTATTGGCCGAACTGCTCCGGCGCCAACTGCGACGAGATCAAGGCTTCGAGTGGAAAAATCGACAAATAGTAGTAAATAGGTAGTTCGTCCATGGCAATGTCTCCGTGCTGTAGAATATACCGTCAAGACTACAGCGAATGGCCGAAAAATCAAAGGGAGAGATGAATCCAATGTCCTCGAATCCCGGCGAGGGACGGGCACCGAACTGCTTGCAGTGTGTGTACTTCAAAGTGAGTTGGGACCGCCGATTTCCCCGCGCCTGTCGTTTTTTCGGCATCAAATCCCGGGAGCTGCCAAGCCATGTGGTCTTTAGAACTACCGGCACCCACTGTCCGTCGTTCAAAAAGTCGCCGAGGGTGCACTGAAAACGCGGCGGCGAGGCAGTCGCGGCAGGTTCGCCGGGTCGGCAGGCGGGGCGTGTGGGTTACTATCCGGCCTGCGCCTTGTAGGCGCGAAAAGAGGTCTCGACCAACGTTGCGACGTCGCTCCGTTCGGCCTTCCAGCCCAAGCGTTTATGCGCAAGGGACGAGCCGGCCACAAGTCTCGCCGGGTCTCCCGGCCGTCTATCCACCTCGACTGCCGGAATCTCCCGGCCGGTTATGTCCCGCGCAACTTCGAGCAATTCCCGGACGCTAATTCCCGTCTGGCTCCCCAAATTGCAGATGATCGAGTCTCCACCGTGGGCAAGCATATCCACCGAGGCCACGTGGGCGTCGGCCAAGTCGCTGACGTGGACGTAGTCCCGGATACAGGTGCCGTCCGGCGTATCGTAGTCGGTACCAAAGACCTCCAGCGTAGGACGCCGGCCGACCGCGACTTCCATAATCAACGGCAGGAGATTTGCAGGATTCTGCTCGAGGCCCATTATTCGGCCGTCGGGATCGTAACCGGCGGCGTTGAAATATCGAAGGGCGGCGAATCGAAAACCGCAAAGGCGGCGATACCAATCGAGAACTCTTTCGATTTCGAGCTTAGTAAAGCCATAGAAGTTTTCCGGATTAGTTGGGTGGTTCTCGTCCACCGGTAGGTATTGCGGCTCGCCATAGACGGCGGCGGAAGAGGAAAACACCAGCACTCTGCACGCGCTGCGATTCATGGCGCGAAGAATCGCGATGGTGCCCGCAATGTTGTTTTGCGCGTAGCTGTCGGGGTCGAGCATGGACTCCCCGGCGGCCTTGAGTGCCGCGAGGTGGACCACCGCATCCCAGCCCTCCGCCAAAACCGAGGACAGTGTTTTTTCATCCAGAATGTCCGCTTCGACAAATCGAGCGGTTGAGAAGAGGTTGTCCCGTGTACCACGACAGAGGTTGTCGTAGACACCTACTTCGTGTCCGGCATTCAAGAGGGCAAGAACGACGTGGCTTCCAATGTAGCCCGCGCCGCCAATTACAAGGGTCTTCATGACAGGCTTCAGACACTATAGCAAGCCCGGTCTCCGGTCAACAAAGCCTGTCCGGAAGCACGGCCGCCTCTTAGCACTTTTCGGACCAGGGTGTATTCCGTACAATCCCCCACGGAGGCCTCAATGACAGACAGATACGACTTTTCGGTAGAGACCCTTGGTGAGTGCAAAATACCCTCGCCGATTGTATTCTCAAACGTTCTTGGCGACACAATCGCGAATTACGTGCGGGACGACGACCGAATTCTCTACCAGACCCGGGTCGCATCCGACGTCGAAAGGATTGATTTTGACCGATCGGAGCTCCTCGAGTCGGCAGGACCGCGGGAGAAGATCTACTTCTCACCCGGGCATGTTCATGCCGGCATTGTTACCTGCGGCGGTCTTTGCCCGGGACTCAATGACGTCATTCGCGCGATAGTGCGGTGTCTGTGGCACCGTTACAAGGTCCATCGGATAAGCGGAATCAGATTCGGCTATCAAGGGTTGCTGCCTGAGAACAACATATCCACTATGGATCTCGATCCCGAGGTTGTAGACGATATTCACAAAGTCGGCGGCACATGCTTGGGCTCATCTCGCGGCGGCGGCGATCGTGTTTCGGACATTGTCGACTCGATCGAGAGACTCAACCTAAACATGCTTTTTACCATCGGCGGCGATGGAACGCAGAAAGGTGCATTGGCCATAGCCGAAGAGATCGAGCGTCGAAAACTAAAGGTCGCGGTCATCGGGATTCCAAAGACTATCGACAACGACCTGTCTTTTATCCAGAAGTCCTTTGGTTTCGAGACCGCGGTTGCGCAGGCGACCCACGCCGTATCCGCCGCCCATGCCGAGGCCGATTCCGCCATTAACGGCATCGGTCTGGTAAAGCTGATGGGACGAGCCTCAGGTTTTATCGCCTCCTACACCGCCCTGGCGAGTCACGAGGCGAACTTTGTGCTTATCCCGGAGGTCCGTTTCGAGATGGACGGCGACAACGGTCTTTTGATCCACCTCAGGCGGCGCCTCGAGAAGCGTAGCCACGCGGTTATTATCGTGGCCGAGGGTGCGGGGCAGGATCTCTTGGAGGTTGAAGGCGGTGTCGATGCTTCTGGAAATAGAAGACTGGGCGATATCGGCGCGTACTTGCAGGAGCGCATTAAGGCCTACTTCAAAACGGTCGGCATGCAGATATCCCTCAAATACATCGACCCGAGCTACATCATTCGTAGTTCGGTCGCCGCACCCACCGACTCCGTATACTGCTCGCGATTGGGAAACAACGCCGTACATGCCGCGATGGCGGGTAAAACCAAGGTGCTGATAAGCCTGGTGAACAACACGTTTGTGCATCTTCCGATTGGTGTCGCCGTTTCCGAGCGAAATTACGTGGATCCTGAGAGTCCGCTCTGGCGCGACGTGACCGAGGCGGTCCAGCAACCGAATCGTATGACAAACGACGGCGTGAGCTGAGGTGCCCGCCTAAGTCATTAAGATTTGTCAACGCCGGGACACCGACCCGCACCGGGGGTGCTACTCTTAGTACAACGATGAGGAGCGTTTTTTGAAGCGTCCCGGATCTCTCTTATTTGCCGTTGTCCTCTTGCTGGCGACAGTTGGCCGGACTGCATCGGCTCAAGATACGCAACAGGCTCCCCTCCCACGAAGTGGGTCGCTTTCGACGCTATATGTAGCGGTGTTGGATACCGCTGCGGAGGCCGGCGTGGAGCTTCCTCGTGCGGGTGCCTATGTCGTGTACGTGTGGAGCGGAGAGCGGTTTTCCGTGGTGATTCAAGCTCCCGACGGGGGGGATCTGCAATTTGTGGTGGAAAAACCCGAGGGGGTATTGGCGGCACTCTCGACAGACCGTGCCGGCAGGATGAGCTTGCGGTTTGCGCCTACGGAGAAACAGGGGCGAGTAGCATTTATTGTCTACTCAGCGGAGAGAGTAGCTGCGAATGAATCGGTTGAGGGCCGGCTGGACGACTATCCCGTGGCAACCAGTGATAGGACCATACGGCAGCGCGCGTTTGTGCTGCCTTCCGCGCCGCGAGGTTATGAAGTTCACTTGGGATCGATCGATTTCGATACAATCCTGGTTGGAGGGAGTTTACTGCAGTCGGCGTCGGAAGACGACGACGGTGGACCCGGCACCGATTCACGGCTCTTGATCGGCAGTGTTCGCGGCGAAGACCTGGCTCTTTTGGTTACCAGCTACGGCGGTTCGAGCGGCGGGACGTTTACACTGGAGCCCACGGTGCGTGCCGGCGGTTTGCCCGAGGGCGCTCAGACGATCACGCCGAACGCCTCCGTCGTTGGGATTCTCGACCTGCATGGGCTTCGCTACGATAACAGGACCGTGGTCCCCTATCAGTTCCAGGCTGAGGCCGGCGACGAGGTGTTGATTTCCCTGCGATCCGAGGAGTTTGACTCGTACCTGTTGGTCGAAACGCCCACGGGCGTGGTCTATTCCGATGATGACGGGGGGACGGGAAGAAACAGCGCATTGCGGCTGGATTTACCGATTTCCGGTACTTACTACCTCTACGTGTCATCGTTTTCGGGTGCCGCGACCGGAACGTTTTCGCTCGAGCTCGTAACGAGCGAGGGGGTAATGCTCTCGGACAGGCAGCGAGGCCCGGCCGCCGCTACTGAGGAGCGAACAGAGCTCGAGTCGTCCTCGCTCCCGGATTCAGATACACCTACACTCTTTGGAGATCTTCCGGTCGCGACGGCCTCGAGCCGGTTCCCCGATGCGGTGCCCGTTCGGATTGACGGCGGCCAAGGCCGTGCTTCGGCAACAGTCGGCGAAGGTCACGCCGCGTTTCGCTTCCAGGGTACCGAGGAGAGCGACGTAGAGATCGAGGTTGTCGTTACGTCAGTCCTTCAGGGAACACTCTACAGCGACGACGACTCCATGCTGTATTTATTCGACGGCGAGGGCCGTCTGGTGGCCGAGGACGATGACAGTGGCAACGGCTACGCATCTCTCTTGCGTACCGAACTGCCCGCGACCGGTCGTTACTACGCGGTTGTAACCACCTACAACAACAAGCCCAATCTCTCGGATCGGGGGTACTTGATAGACTTCCCCGACAACGGAAAATCCCGGATCGAGTTTGATCTTGTGCTCGAGCTACGCTAATATCCGCATCTATGAGAAACAAAGTTGGGGGTGGTCCCGCGGAAGCCGGCGAGTCGCCTGCGGAAGGCGGCGGGCTGCTTAACGTCGGAGTCGTCGGCGTCGGAAACATCAGCAGGATCTATCTCGAAAATCTAACAAGCCGATTCTCGTCGTTTGTGCGTGTTGTCGGGTGCGCCGACCTTGTTTCGGAGCGGGCGTCGGAGGCCGCGCGGGCGTGGGAGCTGCCGCGCGCCTATCGCTCCGTGGATGAACTGCTGGCTGATCCGGAGGTCGACATAGTCTTAAACCTCACGATTCCCGCCGGGCACCACGACGTCTGTGCACGGGCGCTCGAGGCGGGCAAACACGTCTATGTGGAAAAGCCGCTATCAATTGACCTCGACGACGGGGCGCGGCTTATGGCGAAGTCCGGAGCGAAGGGGCTCCGCGTGGGCGCGGCGCCCGACACCTTTCTTGGCGCCGGCCTCCAGACCTGCCGGCGGCTGATCGACGAGGGCGTGATAGGCGACCCGGTTGGCGCTCAGGCCTTTATGCTCTCCCGGGGCCACGAATCTTGGCATCCTGCCCCTGAGTTCTACTACAAACAAGGTGGCGGCCCGATGTTTGATATGGGACCGTACTATTTGACGGCCCTTGTGAGCCTACTGGGTCCGGTCGCAAGCGTTGCCGGCGCCACGAGTATCAGTTTCCCGCGGCGAACAATCACAAGTGAGCCCCTGGCGGGACAAATAATTGATGTTGAGGTTCCGACCCACGTGCTTGGCCTGCTTACCTTCGCCTCCGGCGCCATCGCAAGCATTTCGATGAGCTTTGATGTCGCGGCGAGCGAGGTACCGAGAATCGAGATTTTCGGAAGCGAAGGAACTTTGAGCGTTCCCGATCCCAACGGCTTCGGCGGCCCGGTCCGGATCCGCCGCCGCGGCGGATATGAGTGGCGTGAGGTGCCCGTCGAGCTGCCGTACGCCGACAATAGCCGCGGCCTCGGCCTTGCGGACATGGCAGCTGCGATCGCGAACGGTCGGCCCCATCGCGCATCCGGGGAGCTGGGAAACCACGTTCTCGAGATCATGCACGGCGTGCACATAGCCGCGGATGCCGGGAAAAACCACACTCTTTGTACCACCGCGGTGAGGCCCGAGCCGCTGGGCGAGCTGTAGCGGCGAACGGGGCCTCGAGGGCAGGCCGGCGGGTTCGTGTGGCCCCGTACTGTGGCGACTTCTCGTACCGATCGGTATCCCCCTTGCCTCAGGTCGAGCCGAGCGTCGACTATTTGTTATTGCCCCCCGAACTCCAAGTCTTCGCCCACAGGTGCCCTGTACAGGATTGTCTTAGTAGGTAAACTCTTTATGTTTGGCCGCTACGGAGAGGTAGCACGTGCGCGGTGTCTACACACCGCAGGCGAAAAATCAACGAGGAACTCCCCAGAGGAACCCCAAAAGGAGCTCTCCAAAAGGAACCACAGATGCGCAGACCCAATGTACTTGTGTTTTTCACGGATCAACAGCGATGGGACACAACCGGTGTTCACGGTAATCCCATGGATCTGACTCCAAACTTCGACCGTATGGCTCGACGGGGCACTCACTTCTGCAACGCCTTCACCTGTCAGCCGGTGTGTGGGCCCGCGCGCGCGGTTCTGCAGACCGGTCTATATGCCACGAATATTGGTGTTTGGAAAAACGGCGTCGGATTGCCGGCCGGCAAGCACACGCTGGCGAACCACTTCAAGAGTGCAGGATACCACACGGGCTACATCGGCAAGTGGCACCTCTACGGCGGTGAGCACTCCGAAGCCCAGCCGTACGGAGTCCACTCCAACGATCCGGTGCCGCGCGAGCACCAAGGTGGCTACGACTTCTGGCGTGGCTCGAATCTGTTGGAGTTTGCCTCAGACGCATACAACCTCAGACTCTTTGATGAGGACGGAACCCCCCACAGCTATCCGGGTTACCGTGTAGACGCACAGACGGACCTCGCGATCCGGTACATTGACGACCACAAAGAGGAGCCCTTTTTTCTCTACCTCTCCTACCTCGAGCCGCACCACCAAAATCACGTTGATTCCTATCCCGCCCCCACGGGCTATGAAGAGCGCTATCGCGACCTGTGGGTACCGCCTGATCTCAGAGCCCTCGGTGGATCGAGCTCTCAGCATCTGCCCGGTTACTACGGCATGGTAAAACGACTGGACGAGGCGCTCGGGAGAATCGAAGATGCGCTTCGCAGCCTTGGACTTCTCGAGAATACGGTAATCCTGTTTATCTCCGACCACGGAAATCACTTCAAGACACGCAATGGGGAGTACAAGCGCAGCGGCCACGAGGCTTCCATCCGGATCCCATGTATGGCCACGGGGCCCGGTTTCGAAGGCGAGGGAGCGGTGCAGAATTTGGTGAGCCTTGTGGACATTCCCCCAACCTTGCTCGATGCGGCGGGAATCGAACCTGCTGCGGA
Organism: uncultured Spirochaetales bacterium; assembly: GCA_964519835.1. Lineage (GTDB taxonomy): Bacteria > Spirochaetota > Spirochaetia > DSM-27196 > CAZFLD01 > CAZFLD01. The sequence continues at coordinate 32,627 of CAZFLD010000006.1, read as the reverse complement.
GATGGAGGGGCGGTCGGTGTTGCCCGCGACTGTAAGGGAGTCTGTTGCGTCAGGTGCTCCCTGGCGGGACGATGTGTTTGTGCAGATTTCCGAAAGCTGTGTAGGACGCGCCGTGCGCACGGAGCGCTGGAAGTACGTCGTGGTTGCCGACGGCCTCAACGGCGGCTCGGTGGACGCGGCGGACGAGTACGTCGAGACCTTTTTGTACGACCTCAAGAACGACCCCTACGAACTGCGTAATCTTATCGGACTCTCTGCCTACAGACCGGTAGCCAACAGGATGAGGGAGCGACTGCTGGCCCGGATCGCCGAGGTCGAGGGCCGCGATCCGCGAATAGTAGATGCTCCTGAGAAGCCGTCCGGTCAGGCGGTTGTGCTGCCTGAGGAGGTCAACTCCTAAGGGTGCCGTGGTCGGCCCGTCCAAAACATCGCCGTAAACAGCACCAACGAAATGACACCGCCGACCCACGCGGCTGTCGCGTAGGAGCCGGCAAGGTCGCGGGCAAGGCTAAACGCATAGGGACCTACGGCCGAGCCCGCTACCGTAAGCGCCATGGCAAAGCCGGAGATGGCCCCCAGGTGTTTGCGCCCGAAGAAACGTGGCCAGGTGAGGTTTGCGGTAATGCCAAAGACGCCCTGGGTAATGCCATGGCCCACGATGACGAGCACGTACGGGACACCCGCGCCGAGCACGACCACTGCAGCGCAGAGGGTTACTTGGCCAAGTAAACCGACTGCCGCGATGTACTTCAGCGGCACTCGATCCGAAAGCCAACTGCCTGTGAACTGCACCGCCACCGCAACAAACGACGCCGGCAAGAACACATCGACAGCGAGGTCTCTGGAAAGGCCCGCGTCCGCGAATATCGAGACCACGTGGAAGGTATAGGCGGTCATGATCAGCGCGGACATCAGAAGTGAGAGCGCAAAAATCCAAAACGTATACGTTCGGCGTGCCTCTGCCGGGGTGAAAGAACGCGCGGGCGCCGTTTCCGAATGGCCCACGCGAAGCTTGATCCGGCCGGGGCCGTCGGGCTTCAGACCGTGGGACTCCGGCTTGTCGCGGTAGAGGAAAAGGGCAACGGCGGCAAACCCAACAAGAATGTACGCGGTGATTCGCCATGCACCGTCCCAATCGTGGGCGTCCAGTAGCGACTCAAAAAGTCGCGGTGCGGCGGAAAAGCCGAAACTTATGGAAACCCCGAGCACTGCGTTCGCCAGGCCTCGACGTTTCTCAAACCACTCCATGACCATATTGCGCGACGCAAGTGTAAGCGCTCCTTGGCCCGTAAAGCGCAGCAGAAAAAAGCCCACGGCAATGACAGCAAATCCGCCACCGAAGGCTGCCGCGTGTGAAAGTGCAAACAGCGTGGCGGCCAAAGCCAGGACCGCAGCTGTTGCGATACGACGCGCACCAAACTTGTCGTACAGGCGGCCGACCGGCGCCAGGACCGCGGCGCTCGCCAGCGTGCCGACAAAGTAGGCCAAACTGAGGAGATTTCGGTCGATCTCGAGGGCGTCGATAAGGGAATCGGTAAACACCGAAACCCCGATTGTCTGACCGGGGGCGCTCATGAGCATGCCGGCGGTGCCGGCAATCAGCACCACCCAGCCGTAAAAGAATGGAGAGCGTGAAGGTTTGAAATTCAGCAACTGCGACTCTTTCCCGGTACTACTTGTAAGCTGCCTGGTCGTATACCGGGTCTTCCCCCACCCACCGACCGGTGGGCATCGCGGGAACGGCCTCGCGTTCTTCGCTGCTTAGTTTCCTTTCCACCGCTCCGAGGGAGTCGGCGAGCTGCTCCCGATTCCGGGCACCAATAATCGGCGCAGTGATCCGGTTGTCCGCCATGACCCATGCCAGGGCAAGCTGAGCCGGAGTCATACCGACGGCTTTGGCGTGTGCCGCGAAACGGGAGGTAAGCGCCAGCGCATCGTCGGTGAAGTAGCGTCGGTAGTAGTACTCATAGGCCTGCATCCGTGTTCCGGTTGCCGGCGACCGGTCCCGAGAGTACTTGCCCGTCAACAGTCCTCCTGCCAACGGATTGTAGGACACCACTCCCAGGCCTTCCTGCTCCACAAAGGGTAGAATCTCGAGCTCCGCGGACCGGTTTAATGCGTTGTAGGCGGGCTGAATAGAGACAAACCGGTCGAGGCCCAGCTCGTCCATCACTTTGAGGTACGATGCGAGCTGGTAGCCGCGGAGGTTCGAGCAGCCGATGTAGCGAACTTTGCCGCTGCGAACAAGGTCGTCCAGTGCCCGTGCCGTTTCTTCGATTCGTGCTCCCGGGTGCCATCTGTGAATTTGATAGAGGTCGATGACGTCGGTTTGGAGGCGCGAAAGCGATGCTTCCACCTCGCGAATGACGTGGTACCGCGAGAGGCCGCCGTCGTTGGGACCTGGCCCCATGTGGGTGAACACCTTTGTAGCGAGGATGGTTTGGTCGCGGACACCACGCTCGACCATCCAATTGCCCACCGTCTCCTCGGACGCCCCTTTTGAGTAGCCGTTCGCCGTGTCTACAAAAAAGCCGCCTTTCTCTGCGAAGTAGTCGAGCATGGCGTAGGATGTTTCTTTATCCGATTCACGCCCAAAGGTCATGGTGCCGAGGCAGACCTCCGACACCGTCAGCCCCGCTCGACCAAGATTAACCGTTTCCATCATGCCTACCAGTATGCCTGAATCAACAGTTTTTGTACCACGTTGCTTGACGCCCCACACAGGGCGCGCTAAAATCTGGAGTGTACTAATATATTAGTACACTGAGTCAAGCAACGATGTGCGGAGGTACGGGCATGATCGAAGTCGGAAATATCTTCCATTCCTACACCCATAACGAGGTTTATGCCGTCCAAGACGTGAGCTTTTCGATCGCCAAGGGCGAGATCTTTGGATTTTTGGGGCCGAGTGGAGCCGGGAAGTCCACCACGCAGGCCGTGATCACGGGTTTGCTCGAGCTCCAGAAGGGCATCATTCGCGTCGACGGGGTCGAGCGCAGAGGCCGGCCGGACAAGAGCTTTTTCAACCGCATCGGCGTGGGATTCGAGATCCCCAATGTCTACAAAAAGCTCTCCGGGGTCGACAACCTGCGCTTTCACGCGCGCCTCTACGACGGCGAAACCGCGGACCCGATGCAGATACTGGAAATGGTCGGCCTCGAGGATTCGGCAAAAAAGAAGGCCGGCACGTACTCAAAGGGAATGATGCAACGCCTTGGTTTTGCCCGCTCGATGATCAACAATCCTGACATTTGGTTTCTCGACGAACCAACAATGGGCCTCGACCCGACTACGTCCAACAACATCAAATCCATCATTCAAAAAAAGCAGGCAGAGGGAACAACGATCTTCCTTACAACCCACAACATGTTTGTTGCCGATGAGCTATGCGACCGCGTGGCCTTTATCGTGGACGGCAAGATCGTAGCAATGGACTCACCAAAAAACCTCAAGCTCCGGCTCGGCCGTCCCGAGGTGACCGTGGAGTACCGCGTCAACGGTGCACTCGAAGCCCAGACTTTTGGGTTGGACGAGTCCGGCAAGAGCCGGCTCCGGTCTTTTTTGTCCGAGGCCGACGTTGCCACCATTCACTCCGGCGAGCCGACTCTCGAAGATATTTTTGTCCGCGTTACCGGGCGCGGCTTGGAGTAAGCCATGCGACGCCTGAGCAGTCTCTTGCAAAAAGACGTGGTCTTGGGGGTAAAAGACATATTTATCCTGCTCGAGGTCGGATTTGCCGTTCTGCTTGTGATTTTGCTCCGCTTCCTTATCCCGGAGTCCATCGAAACTGAACAGGCGGTGTTTATTCACGATCAAACGGGTCTGGTCGAGCGCTTTGTCGGCCAAATCGGCGACGGCGCCGAAGAAGGGGAGAGCTACGTTGGTTCGCGGGAAGCGGTGATCTCGGGGATGGAGGAGAACCGAACCGCCCTTGGCCTTGTTGTGTCCCGGTCTTCGGGGGCGCTTTTTGACGTGGAAGTGCTGACTCAGCCCTACACACCGGAGGCCGTTTCCGATTTTGTGTCCCTCGAGCTCGAGGATCTCCTCTTGGTGTTTCTGTCGCCGGCACTCGGATATCCGACCGACGTCGTTGACTCCGTAGAGGTCCGTTCGTTACAAGAAGGACTTCGGGATGAAATCCCGTTTAACCAGCGGCTTCTTCCCACCGTGTTGCTCTTGATGGTGGGCATACTGGGCCTTTTCTCGATGATCTCGCTTATTGGGCAAGAGCGAAACGATCAAACCATCAGAGCTCTTCGCGTGTCACCCGCCGAGCTATGGCAGTTTCTTGTCAGCAAGCACCTTACGGTTCTTGTGACCGGCATTGTTACCTATTCCATCCTTTACATACCGATGCTCGGTCTTGAAGGATATCTGCCGTCCCTTCTTATTATGGTATTGACCATTGTTTTTGGATCGTCCGTGGGAACCATCCTCGGCACGTACTTCAAAGACCCAATGGCCTCTATCGGGTGGGTATTTGTGCTGATGATTGTGCTGGGCCTGCCGGCCGTATCGCTTTTTGCACCGATTTTCTCGCCGCCCTGGCTGCAGATTATTCCCTCCTATCACACGCTTTTTGGCTTGGATGCGGCCATGTTCCCCGACAACAACGCTGCGGTCATTTGGCGGTCGGCGGCAATCCTCTCTGGATTTGCAGTGGTATTTGTGGTGATTTCGACCGCCGTCTTTACTCGGCGGACCGCGAAGGAGGTCTAAGATGCGTCAACTTGCGGCGATGTTTGTAAACGACCTTCGGATGAACGTCAAGAGTTTCACGGCGGCCTACATGCTTGTCGTGCCTCTGATCATCCTGTTTGTGCTGAGATTCTTCCTGCCGTCGGTACAGGATACAAGTGCCACTGTAGCCGTTGTAGCCGAGGGGTCCAACGCAATCGAGTCCGAGCTTATTGCTGAACTGGAGACGGTCTTTGCGGTAGAGCAATACGACTCCGTAGAACAGATGGAGGAGCGACTCCGGGGCACCGGCAGTGTAGAGGGCCTATACCGTGACCCGGAGTCCAAAAAGTACGTATCCGTTCTGGAGCGGTCCTTCGAGGGCAACAGGCGATTCTCGGTCAGCTCAGCCGTTGTTCGGCAATACGTTATGGAGAGGGATTACGAGAATCCACGCCGCCTTGTGCGCGTGGAAAGCTCCATCCCAAGTGCATTGCAGGACCGCACGCAGAACAGCCCGGTCGCCACCACGGGGGGCGCCATTTTTGTGGTCTTTATCACGATCATCTCGGCCTTTATCATCGGACTCGGAGTGGTAAACGACAAGGAGTACGGCACCGACCGCGCGCTTCGAGTCACTCCGCTCACCCGCACCGAATACTACGTTGCCAAATCGCTTTTTCCGTTGCTGATCCTCTTTGTATACGCGGCGGTGACGCTTGCCGTGCTCGGAATCGTGGGCGTGAATGTGCTTCAACTCTACGTTGCCGTGGTTGCTTCAGGGATCATCACGCTTGTATTGGGTCTCTTTGTCGGCGCCATGGCAAAAAACGAGACCGAGGCCATGGGAGTGGGGAAGACTCTTTCCACGGTGATCATGCTCGCGATCCTCGGCGGCGTGCTCTTGCCCGACAACTGGCAGTGGGTTGTCTACTGGGTTCCGGTCTACTGGCTCTACAACCTTGCGGAAAGCATCTTTACGCTCACCGCGGACTGGATCGAGGTCCTCTGGAAGACGGGCATCATTCTCGGCACCACGGGCCTGTATTTTCTTATTGCCGGCAAGCGGATCGCCCGGGGCTTGTCGTAGCAGCGTCTGCCTGCCGTAGCAGCGTATGGAGAACAAGTCGGCGGGGCGTTTTGGCGCTCTCGCCTGAGCCGCCGGCGCCTATCCGGCGCCCGTTTTGCCGACCTCGCCTCCCTGGTCTGCGCCGTCTGCTACGCCGGCGTCGTGGGCGTAGGCCTTTGCCCCGAGCACGGTGCCGAGGTTCATGCCCTTTAGCGCCTCCGACGGGACGATTACAAGGCCGCCTTTGGTGCGCATGCTCTCGTAGACCATGTTCATTGCGCGCAGTTGTAGCGCCACGGGATCGTCGCGGTAGGCGTCGGCCGCCGACTTAAACGTTGGGGCGATGTCTGCCTCGGTGCCGCTGAGGATTACCCTCGCGTTTCGCTCACGGTCGGCCTGCGCTTCCCGGGAGAGGGCGTCCTCGAGTTCTTTTGGGATAAGGATCTCTTTAAACTCCACAGACAGAATCGTGATGCCCCAGGGATTTGTCTTGGCGTCGACGATTTGCTGGATCTCGCGTCCTAAGCGTTCCCGCTCGCTGAGGAGGGTGGATAGGTCGTTTGCACCAATTGTTGCGCGGAGTGCGGTCTGAGCGCTGAGGATGACGGCGGGCTCGAATTTCTGGACTTCGAGAATCGCTCGTCCGGCGTCCCAGATCATCCAAAAGGCAAGAGCGTCGATGTTGACCGGTACCGTGTCCCGAGTAAGGCTCTGCTCGGCACTAAAGTCCGTGACACGTATACGGGTGTCCACGTAGCCGGCTACCGAGTCGAAGATCGGGAGAATCACGAGCGGGCCCGGGCCGCCGACGTGGTGGAATTTGCCAAGACGCAGGATCACAATCTTGTCCCACTGCTTTACGATCTCCACGGCCGGTGCAAGAAGGAAACCGATCGCCAGAGTCACCATAAGCCACACCGGGACCGCATCCAACAACATGCCGGCTGCGCTCGAAACTGAGCCGACAACGATCAGCACAAACGCCCAGTATCGGAGAACAAATAGCAAAACGGCTGCGCCAACGGCAATTCCTACAACCGGCGCGAGGTCTTCGGCGGCAACCGGTCCGCCGAGAACCAGCTCGAGCCCGGATCCGAGGCCGACGGCCACCAGGATGATCAAGAGGGAGAGCACGTTAAACCGAAAGTCTCCGCGGACGCCGATCATCGGTATGGGAATCTTTCTGAGCTTCATGTTTGATTCTCCTTCAACTCTGATAGGTAGTCCGTGACGTCCTCGAGCCCGAATCCGTAACTTGCGGCCGAGCTGAGGAATCCCTGTACCAATCGCTCGAGTATTTGCCGGCGCTCCTCCCGCGAAAGCTCGACCTCGCGGTCGCTGATAAAGGTGCCGGTACCCTGTTGAGTTGTGACGATGCCCTTGATTTCGAGCTCGCTGTAGGCCCGTGCGACCGTATTTGGATTGATCTGCAAATCCACCGCCAGACCACGAACCGTGGGGAGCTGTGTGCCGGGCTTGATCCTGCCGTCGGCGATTGCCATTTGGACCTGCAGTATGATTTGACGGTAGAACGGCACGCCACCCGAAGGGTCGAGGACTATCTGAAACCCGTTTGTCGTTTTCTGGGGCGCCACCGCCTCTCCTCAATACTTGGGATGTGTCACGAACCCTGGTGCTGGACAGAATACAAGCTGACTGTCTGTCAAGGAGTTACGGGTAGCGGTGTACAGCTTGCGCGACTCGGACTGCATAGGCACTCCAAACGCTTGCGGCGCCGAGAGATAATGATTGCTCAGCACCAGGGTTGATGACAGTTCATAATACTTGTGTACTAAGACAGTAGCACAATAGTAGCTTAACGGACCCGCAGCGTCAAAGTGGCACCCGCGTCGCCGTGTCGCCCGGATTGCGGTGTCGCCCGGATTGCCGTGCCGCGGTCACAACGGAAAAACTGGTTGCGCGGCGAGCGATTAATAAGTAAGTTTGTAAGGAAAGTTTTCGGAGGGTACATGTCATGATACAAAAAAAGAGAGTTGTCGGGATTGTATTGCTTCTGGCCGTATTGCCGGTGGCAGGTCTATTCGCGCAGCAATTAGACCTCGGCGAGCTCTTGGTAGACTACGAGTCGCACATGCGCTGGGAGGCGGTGGTCGACGAGTGGGCTGATGAGCGCGATTATTGGGTCGAGTTCACGCTTGGCTTGGAGAGTGCCGGTGAGTTCGGCGAAGCCCTGGTGTTTCTGGAAACCCACATGACTTGGGATGCCGTGGATGGGAGCTGGGCCGACATACGGGAGGACTGGGTAGACGAGGCTCTGAGCGCCGACAATCTGTTTGCTCACGCCGACCTCCTTGCCACGCTTGAAGCGTACACGCTTTGGGACGCGATGTTTGAGGAGTGGGCGGACCGACGCGACCCTTGGCTCGAAACCCTTGCCGCCGTAGAGCTTTACTGAGCTCGTAACTCGGCTTGCCTGCTGCGCCAGTTGTCATCGGCTAGATCGACATAGCGGTCCGGATCCTCGCGCCAGCGGTCTCTCCCGGCTTTGCGGGCGAACACAAATAACTTGCCCTGATATATGGTCCAGGCGTTTGGGTCAGGCGCAGCAAGATTGCCTTCGGCCATAGCCATTGCACAGTAGGCGCCGTACTCCGGGGCGAAATCTTCGGGTACGGCCGCGAATCTGTCTCGATTCTCGGCGGTTGCAAAACGCCATTCTGCGGCTCGCCAGGTGCTTGTGTGGTCCTCGATACCGATGAGCGCATCCGCGTCACGGTCAAGAGACCAGTAGGCAAGGGTATCGGCTCCTGAGAGAGGCACCCCGTCGTTGTTGACGTTGATTGCTTCGCCTGAATCCCTCGTGCTTGCACACGCGCCGACTGTTAGCACAGCTACGGCCAGCGCGAGCACGCGTAATTCGTTACTGTTCAACTGAGACCTCCTCAAACGACTTGTCCGGGCCGTTATTGTGGAGCAGGATCGCATAACCCTGCCGTTTTGCATACATCAGCGGACCCTCCAACGATGGTACTACGTCAAGCCGCCGTGGCCAAACTCTCGGCACGACACTTGCCACGACACTTGCAAAGAGTGGGTAGTCCCAACTGGAGAGGAGCTTGTCGCCGGGTTCCGTGTGCCCGGAGCGGGACGGGGGGTGAACTCTCGGCATCTGCAGATGGAACGAGAAGGCACGGCGTTCTCAACAGTCCCCCGGCGCGGCAGAGGAGCATCGGTGCATCAGAGAAGCAGAGGAGGAACAGATGAGTGATAGCAATTCAGGCACCAGCAAGGAGCCGGGCCTGATCGACATAGAGAACCGTGAGTGGATCGAGTCTATCGAGTGGGTTATCCAGAATGAAGGCTCCGAGCGAGTACTCGATCTTATTGACCTGCTCGTCGGGCACGCGCAAAAACGCGGCGTCAGTTACTCCTGCCCCGGCAATACGGCGTACATAAACACCATTCCGAGAGAGCTGGAGAAGCCGTATCCCGGCGACCGCGAGATGGAGCGGCGAATCAAGAGCGTGATTCGGTGGAACGCGATGGCAATGGTTGTCCGGGCGAATCGCGAGTCAACCAGCATCGGGGGCCACATATCCACCTTTGCCTCGGCTGCAACGCTCTATGAGGTGGCCTTTAACCACTTCCTGCGTGGGCCAAAAGCGGAAGACGGTGCCGACATCGTGTACTACCAAGGGCACGCATCACCGGGTATATATGCGCGCTCGTTCCTCGAAGGGCAGCTCACAGAGCTCGACCTTAAAAACTTCCGCCAGGAATTGAGGCCGGACGGCGGACTTGCGTCGTATCCTCACCCGAGGAGCATGCCGTCGTATTGGGAATACCCCACCGTGTCCATGGGCCTCGGTCCGATTCAAGCTATCTACCAGGCACGGTTTATGCGCTATCTCGAGGACCGGGGGCACACAACAACCGGTAACCGCAAGATCTGGGCATTCTTGGGAGACGGTGAGTTCGATGAACCCGAGTCCATGGGAGCTCTGACCGTAGCCGCCAGGCAAAAACTCGACAATCTCATCTTTGTCATTAACTGCAACCTCCAGCGTCTCGACGGCCCCGTGAGCGGCAACGACAAGATCATCCAATCCCTCGAGGCGGCCTTCCGCGGTGCCGGCTGGAATGTGATCAAAGTCATCTGGGGCGCCGATCTCGATCCAATCCTCGAACATGACACCGATGGGCTTCTGATCAAGCGACTCGGCGAAATCCCCGACGGCCAGTTTCAACGCTACGTGGCCATGGGCGGTGATTACATCCGGAAGGACCTCTTTGGTGTCGATGATCGACTACTAAAACTCGTGGAAAACTACTCGGATGAACAGCTTGCGAAAATCCGTCGCGGTGGCCACGACCCGGTCAAGGTGTACAACGCGTATCGTGCCGCCGTCGAGCATACCGGTTCCCCGACCGTAGTACTGGCGCACACGATTAAGGGCTACGGTCTCGGGGAAGCGGGCGAGGGTCGAAACGTCACCCACCAACAGAAAAAACTCAACGAAGAAGAGCTCCGCTACTTCCGCGGTCGATTCTCGATACCAATCTCCGACGAGGACCTCAAGGAGGCGCCGTTTTACTCGCTTCCTGAGGACAGCGAAGAAGCCAAGTACCTACAGGCCCGACGGAAAGAGTTGGGCGGTTCTATCCCAACGCGGAACACATCCAACCCGACACTCGAGGCGCCCGATGACAAGGTGTTTTCCTCGTTCTTCGAAGGCTCAGGCGAGAGGGATGTGGCAACGACCATGGTCGCCGTGCAGATTCTCGGCAACTTGTTGAAGGACAAATCCATTGGTCGCAGGATCGTGCCGATTGTTCCCGACGAGTCGCGGACGTTTGGCATGGAGGCACTCTTCCGGCAGGTCGGCATTTACTCCCACGTCGGTCAGCGCTACGAGCCCGTCGATAAAGAGAGCCTTCTCTACTACAACGAAGAAAAAGACGGCGCCATCTTGGAGGAGGGTATTACCGAGTCGGGATGTATGTCGAGTTTTATCGCAGCGGGTACGTCGTATGCGAGTTACGGCGTCCCAATGATCCCCTTCTACATTTACTACTCGATGTTTGGATTCCAGAGGACGGGAGACCTCGTATGGGCGGCCGCCGACGCGCGGGCGAGGGGTTTTATGATCGGAGGTACCTCCGGGCGCACCACTCTTCCCGGCGAGGGCTTGCAACACGCCGATGGTAATAGCCACCTCCTTTTTATGACTGTTCCCAACATTCGAGCCTACGATCCCACCTACGCCTACGAGGTAGCCACCGTTCTACGCCGCGGCATTCACGAGATGTTCGTCGAGGGAACGGACAAGATGTATTACATGACTGTCATGAACGAGACGTACAAACAACCGCCTATGCCTAAGGACGTTGAAGAGGGAATCCTGAAGGGTATGTATCGCCTTGATAGAGCTAAAGGAAAGAATGCGCCGGTGGTGCTCCTGGGAAGCGGAGCGATTCTCAACGAGAGTCGCAAGGCACGCGAAATTCTTGTATCCGAGTTTGACCTGGACGCGGAGGTGTGGAGCGTGCCGAGCTGGCAGCAGCTGTATCAGGATGCAACGTCGGTGGAGCGACGCCATCGCCTCGATCCAAGCGCTGAAGACCGCACATCCTACATCGCCGAATGCTTCCCGGACGAGCGGGTTTTTGTCGCCGCCACGGACTATGTAAAGGCGCTGCCGCTGTCGGTCGCGACGTTTTTCCCAGGGAGTTTTACCGCCCTCGGCACGGACGGATTTGGCCGAAGTGACAATCGCGGCGCGCTCCGTGACTACTTTGAAGTAGACGCTCGACACATTGTGGCGGCGTCTCTCAAAAGCCTTCACGATAAAGGCGAGTACAGCAAAAAAGATCTGGAGAAGGCGTACAAAAAGCTCGAGATAGACGCCGACAAAGACGACCCCGTCGCGCTGTAGCGGCGACCGCAGAGGAGGTCCCATGGCCACGCACGAAGTTAAACTGCCTGAGATTTCGGAGAGTGCCGAAGCAGGAACCGTAACGTCGGTACTTGTCTCTACGGGAGATTCCATTTCCGAAGGCGATTCGATTATCGAGATAGAGACCGACAAGGCTTCAGTTGAGGTCCCCGCCGACGCCGGCGGGACGGTGGAAGAGGTGAAGGTGTCCGAAGGTGATGAGCTTTCCGAGGGTGACGTCATCCTGGTGCTCGAGACGTCGGGTGAAGGTGGCGGCGACGAGGTGGAAGAGGCAGCCCCGTCCGGAGAGGAGGCCCCGTCCGGGGACCAAGCCGACGCCGCCGACCGCGATGAGGCGGACGACGTGGCGCAGGGGGACGCGCAGGGCAATGCCGCCACGCCCAAAGGCCGGCCCGGCGAGCAGTCGCCGCCGACGACGGCGCGAGGCAACCGGGAGTCCCCGGTTCCGGTTCCCGCTTCGCCGTCTACCCGCCGCTTGGCCCGCGAGATCGGCGTAGACATAAGGGCAACAAGCGGCACGGGACCGGCAGGCCGAATCTCCGCCGAAGACGTAAAGCGCCATGCCCGGGAAAGGTCTGCCCAACCCGCAGGCGGAACGTCCGGGGTCCGGGGAGCCCTAGCAACGCAGTTGCCGGACTTTTCTCGATTCGGTTCGGTGCACCGAGAAACGATGTCGCAGGTCCGTCGCATCACCGCGGAAAACACTCAAGGCGCCTGGCAGGTAGTTCCCCATGTCACGCAGCACGACGAGGCGGCGGTGGATGCCGTCGAGCAGTTTAGGCAAACCTACAAAGAGACCGTTGCCAAAGCGGGAGGCAAGCTGACGGTGACCGCGATCTTGCTCAAGGTTGTTGCCGCGGCACTTAGAAAGTTCCCGCGTGTCAACTCATCTGTAGACATGGCCGCCGGCGAGATTATCTACAAGGACTACGTGAACGTCGGAGTGGCCGTTGACACCGATAGGGGCTTATTGGTTCCTGTTGTCCGTGATGTGGACAAAAAGACACTCACGGAGCTGTCGGTCGAGCTATCGCAGATGGCCGAAAAGGCTCGCGACAAAAAGCTCTCGCCAAAAGACATGGAGGGAGGCAACTTCACGATATCGAATCTCGGCGGCATCGGGGGTACGGCGTTTACACCGGTGGTGTTTGCGCCGCAAGTGGCGATTCTTGGTGTGGCCCGAGCAAAAACGGTGCCGTTCTACAAGGATGGAGGGTTTGTGCCGCAGCTGATGCTTCCCCTCTCGCTCTCCTACGATCACCGTGTTGTCGACGGTGCCGACGGTGCGAGGTTTTTGCGTTGGACTTGTGAAGCGCTCGAGCATCCGATGTCGATGAGCCTCTAGGCGACCAAAACGGCCGCTAAATCATCAAGGAAGGCAATACTATGGCTAAAAAAACATTCGACGTGGCGGTACTGGGCGGAGGACCGGGCGGCTATGCGGCAGCATTTCGCGCCGCCGACCTCGGGCTCAACGTGGCCCTAATAGACGAGCTCGAAAATCCCGGCGGCGTGTGTCTCTATTGGGGCTGCGTGCCGACTAAGGCGCTCCTACACATCGTGAAGGTAATGGACGACGCCGCGCATGCGGCGGACTTTGGTGTCACCTACGGGAAGCCCGACGTGGACCTCGACGGTGTTCGAGCATTCAAAGACAGGGTTGTCTCCTCCCTCACAAAGGGCCTCGGCGGCCTCGTCAAGAAGCGGAAGATCACTTACTACCGCGGCCGCGGGCGCTTTGCGGACAAGAATACAATCGAGGTAGCCGACGGCGAGGGTAACACGGAGCCCGTTGCCTTCAAGAATGCGATAATCTCAACGGGCGCCAAGTCGGCGCGCCTTCCCGGCATCGACATAGACTCCGGGAAGGTGTGGGTAGCAAAGTCCGCACTCGATCTGGAACATGTTCCATCATCCTTGCTCGTTGTCGGAGGTGGTTACATCGGCTTGGAGCTGGGCACCGTGTTCAGCCGACTTGGATCGAAGGTCACCGTTTGTGAGATGACAAGCGGTATCATGCCCGGCGCCGACAGGGACCTCGTCGACGTATTCCTTAAGGCCAACAAGTCTACGTTCTCGTCTATTCGTACGGAAACCGTAGTTTCGGACATGCAAGACGAGAAGAACGGAGTCCGAGTCACCTTCACATCGGCCACCGACGCGGACAGTAGGGGGCGGGCCGGCGACTCGGGGACGGGCGACTCGGTGACGGAGGAGGGCGACCCCGAGGTCTTCGAACGCGTTCTCTTGACCGTCGGCAATGTTCCGAATACGCAGGACATCGGCCTCGAAGAGATAGGTGTTGTTACCGATAAAAAGGGATTTGTGACCGTTGATGAGGCCCGACGAACGAGCGTGCCGTCCATCTACGCCGCGGGCGACGTGACAGGCGCGCCGCTTCTGGCGCACAAAGCAAAACTCGAGGGCCATGTTGCTGCCGAGAACTGCGCGGGCGAGGAAGTGGTCTATGATCCCGCGACGATTCCCGCCGTTGAGTATACGGTTCCCGAGATCGCCTGGTGTGGTCTGACCGAACAGCAGGCCAAGGAAAAGGGCATTGCGGTGACGGTTGGGGCGTTTCCGTGGGCCGCGTCCGGGAGAGCTCTCTCGATGGGCGCAAAGATCGGAAAGACTAAGGTTATTGCTGATGCCGAGACAAATCGAGTGCTCGGAGTCGGGGTGGTGGGTCGCGACGCCGGCGAGCTTATCCCTGAGGCTACCTTTGCTATTGAGATGGCCGCGCTGGCCGACGACCTGGCTTTGACCGTCCATCCGCATCCGACGCTGTCCGAGACGATCATGGAGGCGGCCGCGGACGTGAAGGGTCTTGCCACCGACATCTACAACCCGCGTAAGCTCCCGTAGCAGACTACGGGACGTACCCGGCGGCTTGCACCTCCCACCGTGCCCGTGTAGCCTCGTAATCTATGCAAAACGCTGTTTTTCTCGGCGCACCCGACAAGCTGTCGCTTGCCTACTCAGATGATGCTCGCCGCCGACTGGGGGAGCTTGCGCGGGTCTATGGAATAGACATCCCCGGTAACAGCCCGTTCGGCCACACCGCGGCCCTTGCCGACGCCGAGGTTATCTTTGGAACATGGGGCATGCCCAAAATAAACGCGGATTTCCTTTCGACGTCACCACAGCTCAAGGCGGTGTTTTATGCGGCGGGAAGTGTTAAGGGCTTTGTAACGGACGAGCTTTTTTGCGCCGGCGTCCGCGTCTGTTCGGCGTGGCAGGCCAACGCCGTCCCCGTCGCCGAGTTTGCCTTTTCGCTGATCGTGTTGTCGCTGAAAGGTGCCTTTCGACTTTCCCGCCATTACTGTAGCACTAGAGGTCAACGAGTGACCGATGGGGTCGTGGGCGCGTATCGGACAAAGGTCGGCCTCGTTTCTCTTGGTGCAATCGGTCGCCTCGTGCTCGCCCGGCTTCACAGTCTGGATGTCGAGGTTCTGGTGCACGACCCGTTCGTGGATTCCGCCGCGGTCACAAAGCTTGGCGCGACTCCGGCAACGCTCGAAGAGCTCTTTTCCGCCTGCGACGTCGTAAGTCTCCACACGCCGTGGTTAAAGGAGACCGAGGGGCTTGTGGAGAGTAGGTTGCTTCGCTCGATGAAGCCCAACGCCACTCTTATCAACACCTCTCGTGGCGCAATCGTGGATGAGACCGCCCTGTGCGCGGAACTTAAAAAGCGGTCCGACTTGCACGCGGTTCTCGACGTGACCTACCCGGAACCACCCGACGCTGTATCGCCGTTGTTCGATCTTTCGAACGTCTTCCTCACGCCACACATCGCGGGGAGTATCGGTGGAGAAGTCACTCGTATGGGAGACTGGATGGTGGCGGAGTTCGAGCGTTTTATCCGCGGCGAACAGCTTCTCCATGAAGTAACGGCAGAAACCGTCACAAGGATGGCATAGCAATGCGAAAAGGCCTCGTATCCATCAGCTTCCGCCGGCACACGCCGGCCGAGGTGGTCAAGGCGGCAGCTGCAGCACGTCTGGAGTGTGTCGAGTGGGGCGGGGATGTTCATGTTCCCCACGGTGATCTCAGCGCGGCGGGGGAAGTGGCGCGCATCACAGAAGACAGAGGCCTTGCAGTTTCGGCGTACGGATCGTATCTGCGGCTCGGGGAGCCCGGTCAGCCGGAACACCGGCAAGTGGTCGATACCGCACTGGCACTTGGTGCCCCTATCATCCGAGTCTGGGCCGGAAAGCGCGCGTCCAAAGACGCTGGCGACCAATACCAAAACGGGGTGGTAGAGGAGACACTTCGCCTGGCGGAAACTGCGGCCGCCGAAGGCGTAACGATCGCCTTTGAATATCATGGCAACACACTTACGGACACCCGCGCTTCGGCAACGCTCCTGTTCGAGAAGACGGCGCATCCGGCGGTCAAGACTCTCTGGCAGCCTCCGCAAGGAGCAGACACCGAGGAGTGTATACTCTCACTGCAAGATGCCTTGCCGTATCTGTCAAATGTGCATGTCTTCCATTGGTGGCCCGACGGAAAGCACCGCCGGCCGCTCGACAACGGGATGGACAGGTGGCGCCGGTTTGTGTCGGAAATCCGCTCCTACGGCGCCGATCCGGACCTCCTTTTGGAGTTTATGCCGGACGACAGCATCGAGACGCTACCCACGGAGGCGGCAACACTTCACCATCTGATAGACGAGTAGCAGTGTGGATCGCTTTCTCGGTCCGGCTCCGCCTACCGGCGGCGGATACCAAGCTCTGAGCTCTACTTCAAGAAAATCTCGATGACAGGTACAACCACGTTTGGCTTGTTGATCGGAACCTCCAGCACAACCGATCCGGGTTTGCCCGAGAAGTGGACGGTCTGGACGCCGGAAGCGGCGGCATTGTTGCCGAACTCCCTGTATCGGATTTCCGACGCATCGTGAAGCAACTGCGCATACTCGATTTTGCCTGCGAGGTCCGGCAGATGGATGTGGCGAAACGGCCAATTAAAAACGTGCAAGTAGAGTCTCTTTCCGTTCTGGGTGTAGCGACAGTCGGTCGGTGATTCGAATTCACTCTGCGTGCACCCGTAGATGGCGCGCTTGTGGCGGCGCATCCACGTTCCGTAGGTCTCGAGGGACAAAAGCGCCCGTTCGTCAAACTCGCCACGCCCGGTCGGCCCGACGTTTATCAGGAGGTTGCCACCGAGGGAGACGCTGTTCACCAACAGCTGAATAAGCTGTTCCGGGCTCTTCCAGGTGGATTCGTCCCGGTGGTAGCCCCACGACCCGGAGAACGTCTGGCATGCCTCCCATACGACGGGGGTGCCGTCGACCGTCGGCCATTCCTGCGGCTGATATTGTTCCGGTGTTAGGAGGTCGGCACTTCCGGGCAAATCAAGTCGGTCGTTTAGAAGGATTTTCGGCTGAAGTCTTCGCACCGTCTCCAAAATCGTCTTGCTGTCCCAATCCTGGTGACCCTTGCCCTTGAACCCTTGGCCGGTTGGATCGTCCGCGCCGGGGTACGAGAAATCGAACCAGAGAATGTCGACCGTTCCGAAGTCGCTAAGGAGTTCCTCTACTTGGCCATGCAGGTATGTTCGGTATTTGGCCATGTCGCGGCCCCGGTTCATTTCCAGGGCATCGGGATGATTTCGCAAAGAATGGCGCATGTCAACGGTGAAGTCGGGGTGGTGCCAGTCAATAAGCGAATGATAGAAACCCACCCGAAGGCCTTCGTTCCTAAATGCCTCCACCATCGGTCGAATAAGGTCTTGGCCTGCCGGCGTGTTTGTCGCCTTGTAATCCGTGAGCTTGGAGTCCCAGAGGCAAAAACCGTCGTGGTGCTTTGTGGTAATAACAAAGTACTTCATACCGGCATTCGCGGCGGCCTTTGCCCATAACGCAGGATCGTAGAGGTCCGGATCAAAACGACGGAAATAGCGATCGTAGGTCTCGTCGTCTATCTCCTCCCTGTTTTTGACCCACTCATGCCGCGCCGGAAGGGCATAGAGTCCCCAATGTATAAACATTCCAAATCGATCATTCACAAACCAGTTGCTGTCCCCTGTTGTTGGTCTTGTTTCCCTCATAGGCCTATGCCCTCATACGGCCTATGCTAGGACAAACCAGACGACGGAGCAAGGTACGGGCCACAGCAATCGTTGTACAATTTACAGATAATCCCTACGCTCAAAGCATAATGACGATGCAGCAACTGTCGGTGTCTGTGCTCGCTTCCGACCTAACCACCATTGACCGCCACTGGAATACAAACATCGAGAACCGGGATCCCTACTCACGGTTGTATGTTGTGATGGACGGCGCCGGGTCGCTGCACCTCGACGGCGAGCCGTTGGCACTTCAACCATACAATCTGTACCTCCTGCCGGAGCGGCGGTCCGTTCGATTTGGTGATGCGGTAGGCATGAAGCACTACTGGTTCCACATCACCATAAATCTTCCCGGCGCGCACTCGTTTTTCTCCGTCTACAAGACGCCGATCGCGTGCAAAGCCGGCAGTCTTGAGCGAGAGATTGCCAAGGTGGCGGTTGCCTCGTGTGTTGACTCGCCGTTTGTCGCGTTAAACCGAGTGCGCCTCCTCCTCGAGCCTTTTGTGCAACGGGCTGTGTTGTTCCGTGAGCTCGCCGGTCTAACGCGTTTTGGTCCGATATTCGACTACGTCGAGAGACACCTTCATGAGCGAATCACAAACGCGACGCTGTCTCGGATCGTACATCTGCATCCCACCTACTTTTCCAACAGATTTACCGCCGATTGTGGTGTATCGCCGATGACCTACGTGCTCAATCGCCGGATCGAGTCGGCGCAGATACGGCTCCTGCACGGGGACCTGCCGCTCAAGGCGATCGCTGAAGAATTGGGTTTTGCCGACGGCGCGTACTTTTCCCGCGTTTTTAAGAGTCGGACGGGCCTGACTCCCGGGGAGTATCGCGCGCGAGGGGTGCTGTGAGGGATCGGTTCCAACGGGCCATAAAAAAGCCGGTACTAACTACCGGCTCTGTTCTAAACATGATGTTAGAAGAATGATTTACATGCTCTTGGCATTGAAGGTTTGGGTCAAGGGTGCCGGAATCGACCGGCGTGTTCGGAAAGGTTCGTCCATTCGCAACCTCCAGCTATAAATATACCCCGGTAACCGGCTGCCGTCAACGCCGATGAGTGAATAATCGGTCGAGATTCTCGGACCGGAGAAGATACAAGCCAAGCCGCTGATCGGACACGCCGGGTTCGATCCGATAGGGGTAGTGTACGCCGTCCTTGTCAAAATCGGCGTTCAAACAAAACAGACCGACGTCGTCTTGGTCCCGCAGCTTCTCGGCCAATTCCACCAGGTGTGACGAAACCACAAACAAGCTTCCATTGGTGCGACGGAAGAGCTCCAAGACGGCCTCGGATGCCTCGAAGGCGTCCTTGACGTTGGTGCCTCGAAACAGCTCGTCAAAAAGTGCAACTACGGCACGACCGGAGGATACGATCAGTCCCACGTCCTGAATGCGACCGATTTCCCGGTAGAAGTAGCTCTTGCCCGACCGGATGTCCTCCTCCATGCTCATACTGGTCACCAAGCTTTCAAACGGTACAAACGCAAACCGACCTGCGGCGACCGGAAGGCCCAGGTGTGCCAGATATAGAGCCGCGCCGAGCGACTTGAGAAAACTCGTTTTGCCCGCCATGTTCGGCCCGGTAAGGAGCAGCACAGTTAGCCGCGATGCAATTTTGATATCAAGCGGCACGCAGTTTTCGATAAACGGGTTTTTTAACTCCGCCGCAACAATCCGATGTTCCTCCCCGGTGCCGAGGATCTCGGGGAAGGTAAAGCCGAGGTCATACGAAGCAAACCCAACGGACACCAGCGCGTCGAGCTCGAACAGCGCCTGGCAGACACCCCGCATCAGGTCGGCACATTCGCTGCGCACAAGGCGATCGAGGCGCGCGACGCCGGCCGGGCCCGCGCGCCTTTTTGCCGCAGCCGCAACAGGTGAGCTGAGTACTTCGCGAACTCGGAAGACATATCGCTCGAGCTCCGCGGGAAACGGACCGGGCCCGATTTCACGGAGAAACTGCTCGAGGGACGCAACAAGAGTTCTTGTACGATTTGTGCCAAGCTTAATCGTGTAAAACGATTCCGCCTGAAAAACGCGCCAGTAGATTGCCGAAGCCTGGACCGCGGGGAAGGACAGAGACTTTACGGTAGCGAGATTGGTGTCGATGTACGAGGACACCGAATCCACAACCCCGGCGGCACACACCTCTTCCAAGCCGGCCCACCGGTCGTAGTGATCCATGATATAGCCGAGCGCGTCTTGCCGCTCAACCAGCGCCGCCATATCTCCCGGTGCGTTGACAAAGAGCCGCCGCAATGCGTACCGGCCGCCTTCGGTCCGCGTATGGTCAAATAAGTCGCAAAGGGCGGGAGCTTCGGGCTGTGATGCCTCAAAAACCTCGAGCTCTGCGATTGTCTTCTCGTCAATTTCCATCCGCGTGCTCCTCTGAAGTTCGCTCGGAAATAGACCGCCGCAGGTCCGGGTCGCGCAGCGGCAGAAACCCTAGTCGTCGGATGTCCGCCTTGGTGTCCGCTGGATAGAGTTGGCCGTCCTTGATCACAAAGGTACGACGGCTCAGGTCGAAGATGTCCCGATAGACGTGACCCGTCAGGATCACAGCGGAGGATTTTGCAGCGTCGGTGATAAGGTGCACGACGTGTTCTCTCCCGACGGGATCCATCTCGTTTAGCGGTTCGTCCAAGAGGTAGAGAGAGGCCTTCCGGCCGAAGAGGAGGCGCAGCTCGAGGTAGCGCCGTTCGCCTCCCGACAATTGATGGATTCGACGGTCGAGAATGTAGGTTATTCGCGGATCGTGTCGGAGTTCGGAGACGCACTCCCTTTTTACCACACGGGGAATCAGGCGCTTTACAACTATGCCCGGGGGTAAAAAACTGTCCTGCGGTAGGTATGCGGCAATGCCCCGCTTTGTGTAGAGTCGTCTTGTCGCACTTCCATTCCATGACACGTATCCGGATGCCTCGGTCTTGACACCGAATATGATCTCGAGGAGCGTGCTCTTGCCGCTTCCGTTTCGCCCTAGAATGCCGACGACCTCTCCTTCTCGTGCCTTGAGATGAACTCCCGTGAGGAGGCGTCGCCCGGGGTAGGAGAAGTGGAGGCTATCAACACTCAACACTTACGTCATCCCGGGAAGCGGCAGGGTCAATGCCGTTGCCAGCGTTACCGTTGAAATCGGAATGGTCGAAAGAAAAGACGCAAAAACCAGAGTGGCCTGCCGGTAATGAAGATTGTAGTAGAGGATCAGGCCCGACCGATTGCTTCGAAACGTGTATATGTTCGACACCACCACGCCCAGCGTTGAGAAGAGGATGGGCAAAGCGATCGCCACAAACCTGAGGCCCAACTCCACGTTCCATGCGGTGATCTCTTCGGTGAAAAACGGTATGACAAACACCGCCATGCTGAGCAGCAGAGAGAAGTAGAGGTTCGACACAAACGTCCTGAGGCAGTAACGCATGAGGAGCATGACTCTGTGCATCATAATAAAGGCCGGTCGTTAGCCTCAAGCGAGTATGGTAGACTTCCAAGTCATGCGGACCACCAAAACCGCTCTTGTCGCGGTAATCGTCGCCATTCTGACCGCCGCCTGCGCAACGGGCGGTTCTTTGTACACCTTTGACAACAACGGGCTCGAGTCGGTACCCCCAACCGAAATCGGTGGCGAGCCCGCGCCGGCCGCCACGCCGGGTGTGGAGGTATCCGGGCGAGAGGTCTTGCGCCTCGAGCAGCGTCCTGGAGCCGGCCGTCTCCTGTGGACGGTCGATCGGCTTCCCGCCCGTTCCGAGTTCATCCTGGGCTTTGACTTTGCGGCATCCGGCGCCACGGAAGTCGCAGTGATTGTCCATGCCGACGACGCCGAGCCGATTCGCTTTACCGTCCTCCACGACGAGGCCTCCGTTTCCGACGCCTCCGGTGCTCGGGCAGGCGGCGACGGTGGAGACGACACTCTTGAGTTTCGCCGATTTGTGTCGGAGCCGTTTACCGTCTTGGGGAACACGATAGACGTCGAGCTCGTCATCGACGCGGTGTCCGACACTCGGCTACTCCTCGACGACTTTTTTGTCAAGGAAACGCCGTTCTAGCTTTGTTCGGCCACCGTCTTGGCCGCCGCCTGTGCGCCGTTTTAGGCGCCGTGTCCGGTCGTGTGTTACGTGCGTTTTTTGAACGACTCCATAAACTGCGCGAGGGTCGCCACGGACTGCTCCGAGACGGCGTTATAGATCGATGCTCGGCAGCCGCCGACGCTACGGTGGCCTTTTAGGCCGACCATGCCCGCTTCGCCGGCTTCAGCGATAAACTGCTTCTCGAGATCCTCGGTGGGAAGTCGAAAGACAACATTCATCGTGGACCTGACCGACGGATTGACGGGACAGCGGTAGAAGCCGTCGGAGGAGTCGATCACCGCGTAAATGGCGCCGGCTTTTTGGGCGTTGGTCTTCGCCACGGCGTCGATTCCCCCTTGGTCGACAACCCAGTCACCTACCAGTCCCAGTGCCCAAATCGCAAAAACCGGCGGCGTGTTGTAGAGCGAGTCCGCCTTCGCGTGGGTCTTGTAGCTGAGGTAGGCCGGCAGTGACTCGCTTGCCAAATCGAGGAAGTCTTTCTTGACGGCAACAACGGTGACGCCGGCCGGTCCCAGGTTCTTCTGGGCGCCGGCGTACACAAGCGCGAACTGTGACATCTCTACCGGCCGGCTCAGAATGTCGCTCGACATGTCCGCCACGAGTGGAATCGAGCCGGTGGTTGGAAACGTCTTGTACTGCACGCCGCCGATTGTCTCGTTGGTGGTGATGTGCAGGTAGGCTGCATCGTCGGTGGGAACAATGGCCTCGGGCGAGGGCAGGGTGGTGTACCCAGACTCCGCACCGTCCCAGACGGCCTCGGCACTCCCAACCTTCTTCGCATCTGCAAGGGCCTTTTTCGACCATGATCCGGACACAACGTAGCGCGGTGCGTCGGCGTCGTGGGCAAAGTTCATCGGTACCATCGCAAACTGCAACGTCGCCCCGCCCCCGAGGAACAGGAGTTCGTAGTTGGGCGGCAGGCTCAAAAGCTCGACGAGCCGTGACTTTGTGTGTTGGTGGACCTCACTATACTCAGCACTCCGGTGGCTCGCCTCCAAGAGCGAGTATCCAATCCCTTTGAAGTTCGGGACGTCCTCCGCGATCCTCTCGAGCACGGGCAGCGGCAATGCGCCGGGCCCCGCGTTAAACACATGCTTTTTCATAACCTTCCTTCCTTAACCGTAGTGATGCATTAGCGAGGAAACCGGTCCGTAACGGATGGTAGTTCCGGGAACTCTCCGTGGGGCTCGGACTGATACCAGTAGGCCACCGACGCTATGTCGTCCGCAAGGGGCTGGAACTTGCTGTTTGGCCACCAGCCGAGCGCCTGGATCGTGACTCGAAGATCCTCGCGAAATCGAATTGGATCCTGGATGTGCCAGCGATACAGCGAGTGTTTTGGCACCGTGCCCTCGTCTTTTTTGTGGAGTGGGTAGCCGAGGTAGGGTGTGGAATACGTGTCACCAAAACACCATGCGCCGCCGAAGTAGTCCTCCGTGCCGGTTCCGCAGATTGTCGGACCGGTGGTATCCCCGTCGAGAAAGAACTTGATCTCCCCCTCGCCCCACCAGCCGTCCGAAAGCTGGGTCCAAGCCAGGTATGTTCCTACATACTGGCCCCGGCCGGCCACGCTGTCCAGAATGACGTGCTCCGGATGCTCCCGCTGGGTGGTCGAGCGTCGCCATTGTGCGTGAAAATACACGGCGTCATCCGGCACCGTTTCCAGTGCGTAGTCGACCTGATAGTAAAAACCGTTGATATCCTGTGTGTGCTCATTCTCGATTGTGATCTTACAGTGCCTCCGAAACGGCATCGGCCAGTACGAATTGAAACCTCCGCTCGGATTGACCGCTATCGGCAGTGAGTTTACCAAGTGCCGTATGCGGTGACCGTTGGCAAAGAAATCGCCCAGGGGTACCTCGACGGAGGGCGCCGCCTCCTTGTCCCAATACATCCTGAGCACGGTGTTCCGGTAGGCCTCGATGTCTACGGTAAGCCAGATGTGTTGCACGACCCCGGGGCCGTCTATGTCGGCGAGTGTGACCGTTTCGCCGGCACCAAGAGTGATACATGGGCGGACCTTCCAGCCCCTTCCCAGGTTCGACGCCGGGCCTTCTCCCCGTGGGTCTTCCCGCGCTCCGCCGCCACGGCGGCCGTCGGGATTCTCGGCGGATATCGATCGGGACTCGCTGTCACGGAGCATGTAGATGGAACTCAAGCTGGGAAATATCATGGCTCGTACGTTACTATAGGACGTGTTGCTAAGCAATGATCTACGAGGAACGATCTTTAGATGACTGTTGAACAGATTGCTATAGAGCTTGTGCCGCCGGGCTCGGAGACTCCGGTTTGTATTCGTGGCACGTTGTACCGTCCGCCCGTTCGCGGGATGTACCGAAGCGTGGTAGTGGTGGTGCACGGAACCCTTGAACACCAAAGGCGGTACGAAGAGCCCGCCGCGGTGTTTGTGGAGTCGGGACACTTGGTGCTCACTTTCGACCTGCCCGGCCACGGGGAGTCCTGTTCGAGTCCCCCGGCCACTATTCCACAGGCGAACCATGATACATCTGCGCTCCCCCTTTTTTTGGCTACCGTAGAGGCCGCGCTGTCAAGGGCCCGCGAGCTCGAGTCGGACCTTCCGCTATACCTCCTCGGCCACGGCTTTGGGTCGCTCCTCGGGCGAATAGTGGCGTCCGGCGAGTGGGGCGGGCACTTGCACGGTGCCGTGTTTACCGGCACTGCTTTTCACCCAGGTCCTTTAGGATTTGTTGGTAGAAAGATCATACATCGCGCGATTAAGCGAGACGGCGCACTATCGCCCGCAACCAAGGTCTTTGATACCACCATTGGAGGGTACGCCCGTTCCGTACGAGACGCTGCGGGACCGTTTGACTGGATTTCGCGGGATCAAACGGTGGTACGGCGCTACAGTGAGGACCCTCTCTGTGGATTCACGCCGAGCCTTCAACTATTCGAGGCCGTGGTACAAGCGGTATTTGCTGCGAACGATAAGTCCTGTTTTGACTCGACGTCGCGGGAACTGTCGATGATTTTTTTCTCCGGTTCGCGAGATCCCGTCGGCAGTTTCGGCCGTGGTGTGATGAAGGTGGTAAAAGCGTATCAGAAGCGGGGTTTGACCGATCTCAATGTTCGAATCTACCCCGAGGCGCGGCACGAGCTCTTACACGAGACAAACAGGGCTGCGGTGTACGCCGACATTATCCGATGGCTCAACATCCGACTCGACCTCCGTGAGCACATCATTACTCACTATCCCTAATTGCCGGTGCCGTCGATGTCTTCGCGGCGTGCAAGCCACTCGGGTATCAGCACCCGAACGGATCGGATTTGTGCGCCGTCTACGAGCACGGCAACGTCGTCAAAGCCTGCAATGTCCGTGATATAGCCTATCTCGGCTTCGCTCACTCGAATCGGCCGGCTGATGTCGCTGAGGTCGATTACGCCCATTCCCAGAATGCCCTGAGCTACGTACAGGTAGGTGCCGACCACGCCGATCGCTTCCACAAACTCCGTCGCCACCGACGACACAAGCCGAGCTGTTCCACCTGCGGACACCTCGAACAGAGCTACTCGAGAGAGATCGGCAACCGCCACAATAGTAGATCCGTCCCTCCGCGCGACGACCTCGATCCGACGTGCGTTGACGTTCCGGAATCGTCCCAAGAGTCTCGGCGCTCCAGGATCGGCGATGTCCACAACCGCGAGGCCGCCGAAACCGTCGGCTACAAGGGCGTTGCGACCCACAACAACCGCGTCCCGTGGATCCTCGAGACGCATGCGTCCGATCGACCTGAGCTCACCGTCGCGCAAAACGGCGGTGCGTAGGTTGGCCGCATCGTCGAAAAACACGTAGGTTAGAGCGGCCGCACGCTCGTAGATGCCTGCTACCCCGGTTACCGCGGTCCCGATGTCCCGTGACCATCCCGCCGCGAGAGCCGTTCCCCGGTCGATATCGAGCGGGACAAGATAAAGGCCTTTGTCACCCGCAGCCGTCAACGCCCCGATTCCTCCGTCGGGGAGGGGAACGAGCTCGACGTCCACGGCAGGAGTATCCGTTATCGTGGTCGGGGCCGCCACACCGATTCGACCGTCGATGCTCAGGGCCATGGAGTAGAGCCCGCCCGCCGGATCGGCAACGTACACGTACCGTGCACCTGAGTACCCGGCGGCGGCCTCAACATTTTGTGGCCGTCCGTTTGTTCGCTCCGACGACAGCTCAAAGGACCGGCCCACGAGGTGTACATCCGCTATGGAGAGGCCTCCGGCGCCGGCGGCGTATACTACCGGGCGTCCTGCTGAGCCTGTCCCCGCCGTTGCCGCTCCGGCGGGTCTTATCGCTCTGAGCTCGAGCGAGGACACACTGTCCAGTACAAAGGCACCAAACTCGCGTGCCTCACCATCCCTGAGAAGCTCGTAGGTTACCAGCGAGCCGGCCTCGGTACCGGCAAATAAAAAGCGTCTTCCGTCACTGAGGCGGTGCACGGCGGACGCCGTCGCACCCGGGAGTGGGATAGTGCTTCTTTCGACCAACATACCTCGACTGGAGATCTCGAGCTCGGTTACGCCGCGGTTGTGGCTAAGGTACAGGGTGCCGGCCGTGTACGCGTTGGCCGTGAGGTGCACGCCGACGACCTCGTCGAGCCGGTTTGTTTCTTGCAGGCTCCCGGCGACGACTGAATAAACCGCGGTCCCGTCGCTTCCGGTTGCAACAATATGGTCGCGGCCGCCGGGGGCGGTGTGCTCTACAGACGCTACCGGAAAGGCGTTGGTTCTGCCGACCAGGCCGGGCCGCGTGGGATCGGCAAGGGTGTAGGTCGCCAGCCCGTCTACTTTGTCTCCCAAAACGAGGTAGTCCTCGCCGTTGGTCGTGGCAAACACCTGCACCACCGATGCCGCCGCCGCATCAATTGTCTGAATGAGGTCCGGCTCCGTTGGATTGGCAAGCGAGTACACCTTGAGTCCGCCGAGGCCGTCCGCAACGTAGACCGTTGTATCGAGGACCGCCACACTCCGTCCGTCGTTGAGTTGCGCGGAACCGACCTGTTCGGGCATCGCCGGATCAAAGACGTCGAACACCAAAAGCCCGTCCGCACCGGCTATAACGGCGTAGTTTCCAAGAAGAGCAATACTACGTGCGCCCGCCGGAGCTCGAGCCGTACTAACAACCGCGCGCTCTTCCGGGAACTCGGTGCGCATTGCAGATCGGACTTCGCCGGCAGTCGAGCCGTGGGTTGCCGGCGCAATGCGGTAGTAGTAGCGGCGCCCAAAGAGGGCCGTTGAATCCACATACTCCGTTGTGTTCGTCACCCTTTCCAACGCAAAAAACGGCCCGTCAGGTGAGTCCGATCGCAGGATTACAAACTCGTTTGTGCCCGGGATTTCGTTCCATTCGAGCGCAATGTTGTTGTAACCGCCCGTCACGGTCGGCGCCAAGGTCAGCGGCGAGACCGGCACGATTTCCCGGACCGAGGACCGATGCGCCTCGTTTCCGCTGAGCCGGGCCTCGAGAGAAACCGCGTAGCGTCGACCGTTGGCGAGGCCGTTTAGGTCAAAGGGATGCTCTACGTCGGGAATGAGCTCCCGGTCGCCGCCGTCGTTTTCAACGTACACGGAGTAGGATTCCGCCAACGGCACGGGATCCCAGTACAATGCTGCCCCGCCGTCTACGGTTTGAGCCATAAACGAGGGTATCTCACTCGCGCCCTCGTTTAGGCGGAAGGTCCGCACGGCCCGAGCGCCGCTGACCGCGGCCGCCTCGATTGACAGCTCGTAGTCGCCTGCAAGCTCCCGCATGTCGACGATCGTTTTGAAGTATCCGTTCTCGTCAATCTCGAGATTACCCTCGAGAGTCTCAATGGATTTGGAGAGTTCGAGCGGATCAAGCGAGTATCGCAGCTCCGCGATTCCACGCTCTTGGCCATGGTCCGGTGCCGGATCGCGCACCACACCCTCGAGAAAGATTCGTCCGCCGTAGTCGGACTGATCCGTTGGTGATTCGAGCCTAACAACCGGCGCTACCGTGCCGTCGTGGATCCGCATGCGGGCTTCTCCGGCTTCGCCGTCACGCCTCTCCACGCTCAAGACGAGCTCTTGGGGCCCTTGCAGTCCCGCCGTGGGTATTCGAAGGTCAAAGACACCGTCGAGGTAACTAAAGATGACATCCCCGGCGGCGCCGGCGATGCTCGGAATCCTCCACGTAAGGATTTCGAGGTCCCCGAGACCCTGGCGCCCGTTGTCCACGCGGCCGGTTACCCGAATCGAGTTGTTGTAGAAACCGTTGTTGCCGAGCTCGGTGATTTCAACGAGCGGGTAATCGGGTCGTTGGATTGGTCGCCTGCCGTCGTCCGGGTCGCCGGGATCTCGGTCCGTGTCGGGATCCGGATCGGCACCGGCCTGGTTGTCGCGCGGCGGCGCTGCCAAGTCGTCGTTGGGAGCGTGGGCACCGTCGGCAGCGACTGCGTCGGCAGCGGGTGCGTCCGCACCGGGTGCGTCGTCGCGCACACGCACGGGCTCATCGTTGGCGTCATCGTCGCCGGCGCCGGCGGTGTCGGCGGTGTCGGCTGCGTCGTCCGCCGGCGTCCGTACGACGGTGTCGGTCGTCTCGGCGGTGTCCGTGTCCGTGTCAGGGGGGGGCGTGTCCGTCTCGGGGGAGGCCGTTGCGGTGCCGGTCCCGTTGCCTCCGTGTGCCTCAGTATTCGGCGTTTCGGCTGTCCGGTTCGGGTCGCGGGCGGCGACGTCGTCCGCGTCGCCGATAAAACCGCCTTCACGATCCGCTGCGGCCCCGTCATCGTCCGGCATCGTGCTTTCGTCCGGCGCTGCCGCGATGATATCCGGGTCACGGCGCACCTCGGCGGGTGCGTCGGCATCCGCGGCTGCGTCGGGACCGTCGGCGACCCTGTCTACCTCACCGTTGGGTGCGTCGGCTGCGTCGGCGGTGTTGTTGGCGTCGGACGTGCCGGCCGCATCCGTCTGATTGTCGCGAGCCTGACCGTCCCGGCTCGCGTCGGTCGCGTCGGCGGTTACCGGCGGCGCGGTGGTGCCGGCGGAATCGCCGGCGTCTGGGGTTGTGTTGTTGGCGTCCGCCTGAGACGAAGCTACATTGGTTGGCGCGTCGTCCCGCGGTTCGACAACGTCCGCGGCCGCATTTTCATCGGCCGCGCGGACCCCGTCGTCACCGCTCGTCTCGTTGGCGGGCGTCGCGGTCACCTGACCGGCCCCGTCATCGCCGTCCGGTGCTGGGCCGCCCTCAGCCATTGCTTGCCCGACTGTCTCGTCGGCCTCGTGCTCGTCGGACGTTGCCGTCAAGCCGGGCCGGTCACTGCCTGCGGGTTCGGGTTGGTCGTCGATAGCCTCGAGATCACCGATGGTTTGCTCCGGCCGGGAGAAATCCCGGTCCGTGATCCTTCCGGTGCCGGGGTCCGAGACGGCCTCGACAGGCCCAAATCGGTTGTACACGCCGGGCGCCGCGCCATGGTCGGGCCTTCTTATCTCAACGTCGGGAGGGAGCCGCTCAACGACGATATTGGTCAGGATTTCTGCCGCGCGCTCGGCTATCGTCTCCTCGCGCTCCGCGGGATCAATGTTATCCCTCGCCGGTTGTCGGCTACGGCCTCCCGGGTCCGCTTCGCCGTCACCGGTTCGCGTCGCGGTCGATTCAGAGCCGGGATTACGGTTGTGTGAACCGGGGAGCTCATCCGTGCGTCTGGAGTGGTCGGCGCGGGCGACAATACCGTCGACGTCTATATCGTCGATTTCGTCGGCGGGTATTGTTGTCGCCTGCCGGCCGGAGTCTCCTCCAAACACTGCATCGGAACGGCCTGGCACCGCGCCTAAGGCGTCGCGGTAGTCCCAAGCGGCAATCTCGCCCGTGTCGTCCGATTCGTCTGTGCGTGTCCCTGCACCGGCTTGGCTGGTCTCTTCCGACTCTTGCCCGCCTTCGCTTTCTATGGCGGCGATACGATCGGGAGCCTCTATTCCTGCGGCGGGTTGGCCACTCGCGTCTGCGTCCTGCGGGTCCTCGGACGCTTCGGCCCCGGCTGCCGCGGCATCTCCTTCATCGGCGGACGTGCGTTCCTGTTGTGTCTCCTCGCCACCGTCGGATTCGACCGCGTGCGCGTCGGCAGGCGGAACAACGTCGTCGTTTGCGTCGCCTGCATCAGTCGTCTGCGGTAGGTCGCCGGGGTCCGTTGCCGCCGAGGAATCCAATTCGGCCGATGGACCCGCTTCAGGCGTTGGGTCCGGCCGCACTTCGGATTGCAGGTTCAATTGTGTGTTGCGTTCCTGTTCCGGAGGTTTGCAGGCAACGGCGGCCGTAAGGAGAACGGCGACCACGAAGCCCACAGGAACCAGGAGACCTATCGATTTGCGGGTTCTACGCTTCATTGACTCTTGTCTCGACCCTTCCGCGACAACCTCCGGAGGGGCGATCCGCTTCCAAGCACGGTCGCAGTAGCAAGCGCTGCCGCAGCCAGCGCAGCGATGACCAGAGCCCAAGTGCGGCCGGCTTCGATTTGCGTCCCGTATCTCTCGGCCGACGGTTCCGGACCGTGTAACCGCTCGGCGGCTGGAGCGGTCGGCGAGGATGATCCGACGGCTATTTCCTGGCGCGTCGAGGGACCGTTGTCCCGGCTCGCACCGACGGACGTCGTGTCGAGAGTCGTCTCTCGCCCTAGGGCGGACTCTGCAGATCGTGCTCCGGTGGCTGTGGGGGCCTCCGTGGCTGCGGTGAGGTCGGTTGATCCGCCTCCGCCGGTGCCTCCGTCGTTGTCTATAGCCGAGTCATCGACTCCCGTCGACTGCTGCGCGACAACCGCACCGGCTGCCGTGGTTGAACCACCGGTCGAGGCGGTGTCTGCCGAGCTTGGGGGGCCCGTGGCGTCTGCGGCGTCTGCGAAGGGTAGCCGTCTATTCACCGCCGTGGCAGCCGCTTCAACCTCCGGTGCGGACTCCGCGCTCGCCAGTGACTGACTTGGAGACCTGTTTGGATTGGTCGTACGTCGGACTTGCTCATCGCCGGGTTCCGCGAGCGCCACGGTCGGCGGAACAAACTCGATCATACGGCGTGCTGTGTCGGTTTCCGTTTCTGCTGCGGTGCTTGCGCCGGTCGTTGTCGGGCTACCCGCGCGTTGGTCGATCCGCCTTGAGTCGTCGGCATCGCCCCTTCCCGACCCGGTACCGGGAGCCCGGCTAATGACCGACGGATTGGTGCCGGTTATCTCCACAGTGCCTGTTACCATACCGGTATTGTCCGCTGCGTCGGTGACGGTCACGTCAATGTCATAGGTCTGCCCGTTTTCGAGCGGATCAAATATCTCGAGTTCCCATGTGGTACCGGATGCCGGATCGTCTGTGTACGTCTTATTAAACGGAACACCGCTTCCTTGGTCGGTTACGTGCATCGACACGAGCACCACGTCGTCGCTGTGGGTCCCAGTAATCTCCGGGGTGAGCTCATTGATCGAAATTGGGTCACCGGTGATGGTGACCGTCGGGTCGGTCTTGTCTAAGAGCAATGTCAAACTCGAGTCGACCGCGCTGTTTACTCCGTCGGAAGCGGTTACCGGAACGGCGATCGCGAGGCCTTCCTGCATGTTGCCCTGGTCATCGAGGGCTGGAGCGGTTGTGTAGGTGTAGGTGCCGTCGGTTTGGTCCGTGAGGCTTTGTGTTGATGAGTAATCGGTGTCGAGCACCGTTAGGTCCGCCGTCACGGTTAGTCCCGCTTCACCAAGATCCGCCGTGATGGTGACAAGGTCCCCCGCCTTGTACGTCCCGTCGGCGTCGTCGGTGACCGATGTAAAGCTCGGAGTGTCGCCGTCGATCGTGACGGAGCCGCCGGAGGTGGGAGCGTCGGTGTATGCCGCCGACATCGTGTTTCCTCTCCCATCCATGAGGGTGATGCTGATCGGGATTGCTCCGACCGACGAACGATCTGTGTCTCCCTCAACGACGGTATAGGTCGCCGAGTAGTTGCCGTTGCTTCCCGAGAATCCCGTCACTGATCGGCCGTTGACTTGGCCCGAATCGAGGGTATAGGTAGTCCCATCGTCATTGGTTGAGATCGTTACGGGAACCGCGTCGTTGACCCCGTAGTCGCCTGAGGCAATACTCACGGAGCTGACGACCGGAGCGCTGGTGTCCTTTGTGACGCTGTCCGTGCCTGGGCTTGTGGACTCGTTGCCTGCGTCGTCGACGGCGATCACGTCGATCGTGACGGTTCCGTCGTTGACCGCCGAGAAGGGTGACGAGGTAAAATCGATTGTTTCGTTGATCGAGGTTGGGGTAACGGCGCGGGTGACGCTCTGTGTGCCGCCGCCGCCGTCACTGGTGGCTTCAATCCGTACCTGGGCGGTGTCGGAGTCTATCGTCGCCTGCACGCTCACCGCCGAATCATTTGCGACGTTTATCGGGTCGGTAACCGAGACGCTCGTCGGATCCGCCGGAGGCGTCTTGTCGAGCTGGGCGGTGTAGGTCGAGTGGGTGTCGCTGTTGCCCACGGAGTCGGCTGCGGTGACGGTGATCGATATATTGCCTTCATTCATGTTGCCGCCTGCGTCAAGCGCCGGCGTTGTGTAGCTGTAGTTTCCACCGCCGTCGTCGTCAAACGGTGCCGAGGATAAGAAGTCGCCGTCCCACACGCTCAAATCGGCCGTTACCGTGAGGCCTGCCTCGCCGGCGTCCACTTCGACTGTGATTGAATCACCGGCGGCATAGATGTCGTCGCCTGCGCCGTCGGTAACACTTGAAATCGTCGGCGCCACGGTGTCCTTTGTGACGGGGTCCGTGCCTGGGTTTGTGGACTCGTTGCCTGCGTCGTCGACGGCGATCACGTCG
>CAZFLD010000005.1:0-99866 GCA_964519835.1 uncultured Spirochaetales bacterium | reverse complement strand
GGCACCAACTCGACGTGATTGTGGCGCGATTAGCCGCCGAACGCGGTGTCGAGGGGACGGTCGCGTGGTCTGAGATAAACGGCTACCGGAAATCGTACCGGCAGAAACACGGGGCCCTGCCGTCGTTAGGAAACACCTTTGTTGCCCTTGGTATTCCGCACGAACAGACCATGAAGTGGCGAGAAGACGACATACGACCGGAGAATTTCCTCGAGGAGAACAAGCGCTTGCGCGATGTCCTCGAGAGCCTTCGCTATGACTACCGCCTGGTATCGCTTACCAACAATCCCGTGTCGATCGGTCGCAGGACCCTTGGTTGCATGGGAGTAGAGGGGTGTTTTGAGTTTGTGGTCGGCTCGGATGAAGTCGGCATTTCAAAGCCGAGCCCGGAGGTAGTCGAGTTTGTGCTCCACAAGGCGGCAGCGGAGGCACGCAACGCCGTGAGCATCGGCGATCGGTACGCCGTGGACATCGAACCCTTTCTCGAATACGGGGCCGGGGGCATCCTTGTGGAGTCTATGAACGATGTGTATGGCCTCCAGGCCGTCTTGGGAGAGTCCTACACATGAGCCGTTCGCATCGTATTGAGGAGTTTGCCGCCGCAGTTCGGCGCCTTGTTGCGCTGTCGCCCCTATGTGCCGGCGCCGGGGGCCCGACACACCTGGTGGTGAACCCGGCGGCCGGCGGCATAAGCGGGCGGAGGGTCTTTTCTCGATGCATTGCGACGGCTCATAGTGTGGCCGCGCAGGTGGAAGGTAAGGTTGCCACCCCACCGAACGCGGTTTGGCCGGTCGATTTCCACGTCCACTTGACGGACGACATCGCCCACGGCCATGAGATCGCGCAACGCATCGGCGGGACACGAGGCGTGGTTGTTACCGCCGGCGGTGACGGTACTCACGAGGAGGTCATGGAGGGTTTTGCGGCAGCCGGCCCACAAGCGTGTGAAGGTCTCGCTTTCCACCGCTTGCCCATGGGAACGGGAAACGACGCGCCCTTCGACCCGGATCTCCACCACGCCTTGCACACGCTTGCCCGGGCCGACTCCACGCGACCCACGGGGGCGGTGCGGGTAACGACCGCGGAGGGACGCACGCGATACTCGTTTAACATCGCGAGCCTTGGAGTGGACGCCTACGTCACCGATGTTTCAAACCGCGTCAAACGCGTGATTCCCGGCGACATATATCGGGCCGTGGCCGACGTGTCCGTGATTTTTTATGAGCCGCTGTACAAGCTAAAAAAAATGGAGATTCGCCTAACACCGTTCTCAGAAGCAGAGCCTCCGACATCCGTGACGGGCACGTTTTTGTTGCTGGCGCTCGGCATCTCAGGAAGGCGGACATACGGCGACGGCAAGCGCGTTTTGCCTGGTGACGAAAACTTCTGCGCGATGCGAAACACAACACTGCGAAGGCGGCTTGCCCTTCGAAAAACGTTCTACGCCGGCGGTCACGTGTACGAGCCGGAAGCGGTTGTCCGGAGTGCGCGCTCCTGTGAGATTGATTACCACGGCAAGATCCCGGTGCAGTTTGACGGTGAGGCGTTGTGGCTGAACCAATCGAGTTTTCCAATTACGATGGAGGTAGTAGGAAACGTGCTTCAATGCCTGTCGCCGCCCGACATGACCTCGGCCGAGGAAGATCCGGGCTAGTCAAAATCATAGAAGTGGCCTTGTTTCCCAAAGCCGAAGAATCCTGCCTTTTTTACCTCATCCGTCTTGGCTTCGAAGTTGTCCGAGTAGTGCACCAAGATCATTCTTTTTTTTAACGACTTTGGGAGCCCTGAGAGCTCGTCCAACGAGGCATGCACGCCGCCGGGGAAGAATTGGACGTCGTGAAAGATGTACTCAAACCCAAATCGTTTGTCGTAGTCTCGGAGAAGGGCACGATCAAAACGCGTATCGCAGGTGAACATAATACGGTCGTCGATTATAAGCCCAACGCTGTACGCGCTGTCTTCCCACGACTCTGCGCTGTCAGGGTAGTGTTTGGTGCGGAACAGTTTTATGTTGATTCCGCGGATGTCGATTTCGTAGGTGTCCCTGGGGTAACCGGCGACCACCTCTGGTCGGAGGATTTCCCAAAAGTCCTCGAAGCCCAGCCCGTTGGAGTTGTGTCGTTCGTTGAAGCTGGCGCCGCCTTTGAGGCTGAAGTTCCAGAGTATGTCTTGATACTGCTCGGTGATGATGATTTCAGGTCGTTGTTTGGCCACGTAACGGCCGAGCAGCATGACCTCTTCTAGGCCGCCTATGTGGTCGGCATGGCTGTGCGTGATAAGCCACGTCTTAATGTCGGTGACCGAGAGACCGAGATCAAACAGGGCTTGGGGAAACTTGGTTCCGCAATCGACCTGCACGTGCTCGCTGCCCTTGATGATGGTAAAGTTGTTTTGGTTGAGTCTCTTTGAAAACGCGCTGCCGGTTCCCACAAGGAAAAGGCTGAGTTGTCCGTCGTTTTGTAATAAAAGGCCGTCTTCGCCGGCGGGGCGAATTGTCATACACTGTCCCTGATTACGTAAACGGCATGCATGTAACTACAGTTTAACGCAACTTTGCCTATGAGCGCTCAAATAGCAGGGAGATGAGCTGGTAGGGCGCATAGTCTATGCTTATCAACCCGTCGTCGTCGGTTACGAGTTTGTTTTCCTTTGTTTCCAAGATGTCGCTTTTGTATGCCTCGAGCCCCTCCTCCGGCGCAAGCGTGGCGGTGCCCGACAGCCCTGAGGCCTCCCAAAGACGCATCACAAAGCCCTTGCCGTCCTCGCGGGGTTTGGGGCTTGTCGGCACGAGCGAGTCCGGTGCGACAAGCGCCACCGGACCACGTGCCGACGACACGCCTTCAAGGGCGTACAGGCGGGCGTAATGGGTCTCGGCGGCGAGGGCGGTGGACTGTGCCACCGGTCCGGTTCGACTGCGGTAACGGCCCACGGCGTATCGAATCGTGTGTGTGCCGCGGTCGGCCTGTTCGTCGGGCTGGGTCGATGATCGAAGCAAAGAGAGGCCCACGTTTCCGCCATGGCAGGAAACACCGTATTTTGCCTCGGTAATCCACGCGATCCCGTCTTCACCGCCGTCGTCGGTAACGGCAAACCATCGGTGCGCGGGCACTTCCCACTGCGCCTCTACGTCTTCGTGGCCCCTGATCTGGCTGCGCAAAAGGGAACCAAAGGGCGTGCCGAAGCGAGTCCGGGCGCGGTGGTGTTTTGTAGCAAAGTGGTGCTTCAAAAGGACGTGTGTCTCCCTCCAGTCCACTTCCAGCTCGATATCGAGCATCTGCGAACCGGCCTCGAGGGTGTAGCGAGTTTTCACAAACGAAGCCTTGCCAACCTTATGGGTGGCTTCGATAACCCCTCTGAGCGGACCCTTTTCGACAACGGAAACCTCATCAGCGGCACCGACGTCGCTTCCGAGGGCAAGAGTGCCACGGTCCACGTCCCACGCGTCGAACTTGGCCGGCCGGTCCGCGTAGGTCACCAGCCCGGCGCCGATGATGCCGAGATCTCGGTCGTAGACAGAAAGGGCTTCGATCGCTCCGTCCCTGTCAATCCGCGCGTCGACGATACCGTTTCGAAGAAAAAACTGCCCGGTTTCGACCGAACGCACGTCCTCGCGGGTGAGGAGACCCGAGCCGGACGTGGCTACGGCGGTGGGTGCGGCGGTAACCAGGAATACCCTTGTCTCTGTGCCGTCCGTGTTGGAGACCAATTGGTCTTCGAAGCCGGCGTCGCGTAGAGACGTTGCCAACGCACCGTTGCCATACGTGTCGATGATTCTTGTTATGGGAACGGGCAGCGAATTGAAGAGCCCTGCCTCGCTTCCCTGCGGCGCCTCAGCGCCGACCGCCTCGCCGGCAGCTTCTATTGTGGTCTGCAGTCCGGTCTCGAGCTCATCGTACACCAAGCCGATGGAGCTGCCGGGTATGGCGTCGTGGAAGTGGGTGAGGAGGACCCTGTCCCATTCCTTTGCCGTAAGGGGGGCGCCGCCGTTTAAGGCTCGCATAGCTTCCCACGCAAAGAGGGCCTTCTCCGCCTCCCGATTGAGGCGCTTGGTCTGCGACTGCGTGGTCGTCACGGCTCGGTGGTACTCGAGGTACAACTCACCCTCGTAGGCGGGATACGAGTTGTTATGCTCGGCAAGGCCGTCGAAAAAAGCCTCTGCCGCCGACCATCGGGTTTCGGGCATTCCCGCCAAAGACGTGATTCGACGCGCCCGTTCGATCATCTCTTCGGTAACGCCGCCGCCGCCGTCGCCGTATCCGGTTGGGAGCAGAGTGTCTTCGGCAAGATGGGATTGGTAGTTGCGCTCAACGGCGAAGCGGACCTCTCCGAGATCAACACTGCCGTTGTAGCCGATGGAGCACAGGTGTGTGAGTATCTGCGAGCCGTCGTCGCCGCGCCACCAAAATG
The DNA here is from genome assembly GCA_964519835.1 of uncultured Spirochaetales bacterium. GTDB lineage: Bacteria > Spirochaetota > Spirochaetia > DSM-27196 > CAZFLD01 > CAZFLD01. Next base: position 95,459 of record CAZFLD010000005.1, on the reverse strand, counting down.
TGGTGTAAGGAAATCGCGTCACGGCGGACCAGGTCATCTTGGTCGTGTAGAAGAACTCGATTCCACCCTGACTCATGATCTTTGGCAAGCTCGCCGAATAGCCGAACACATCCGGGATCCAGACAAGACGGCTGTGGCGACCCTGCAGCTCATAAAACGACTGTTGTCCGAATAGGAGTGACCGTGCCAGCGCCTCTCCGGCGGGAACGGTCACGTCCGCCTCCACGGTGAAGCCACCGGTAACCTCCCATCGGCCTTTGGAGATCTGTTTGCGAACCTCATCCATCAAGACGGGGGAGATCGCCTCGAGCTTTTTGTACAAAAACGGACTCGACTGACTGAACACAAACTCCGGGTACGCATCCAAGAGCCGCAACGTGTTGGCAAAGGTGTGAACCCCTTTGTGATAGGTGGCGACTTCGGGCCACAGCCACACGAGGTCGATGTGGGCATGGCCCAAAAGGCTCGCCTTGCCGTCTCCCGATCGACCCTTGTTTCGCTTATATATCACTTTGAGGAGGGCCGCCGCCGCCTCGTAGTCTTCGCTATCCAAGCAGTCCACGACTTCATCCAGGTCATAAAGCAACCTACGAACGCGAGGCGGGACGGGCGGCAGCGGCTCGGTAACGCCGGGTCCTCCGGGCGGTTGGAAGTCCCTGTCGCCAAGGTCGAGGAGCAGGAGGTCTACAAGGACGGAAAAATCATGATAAAGACTCCAAATCTCGCGGTTTCGCAAGCGCAGGGAGGCGGACTCGAATCGGCAACCGATGTTTTTGGAAATGGGAGGCTTATTGGACCAAATCCCGGTTTGATAGGTTCCGGTGTCCAAATACAGTGTGCACTCCTTATCCGGCAGGGGACAATAGTCGTGTGCCACGTCGAGTCCGGCCCACGGTTGGCCGTCTATGTAGACAGTGGTTTCACCTTGGCAGTCCCAAAAGAGCACTCGGTGGCCGGCTTCTTGCGGGTCCGGCTTTGATACGGCGAGCTTGAACCACCGCTGCATCCACCCGCCGGCGGGAGGTCCAAATGTCTCCCCCGGTACCACTTCCTCGTACTCGAGATGCGGGGCGGCCACGGGATCGGAGGGCAGGGCACCAACCCTTGCACCGAATACCGAGAGATCGGATTTGTGCACGAAGAGTTGTTCCGCAAGTCGCTCTTTGGCGGCACGGAGTCGTTGTGGGACCAGTTTTGCCAAGGGGTTCCTCGGCAGACTGTGGGGGCTGTGCATGGTGACCTGCCTATTCTGTTACTTTTAGATAGAGGCGTTTAAGGCGGTTTTCTTCGGCCAGACGCCTGGGAGTCAAGTCGTGGGATAGGGCAAATTGCAATATGGATCGGACGACATCCTCGTCGGCCGTTTTGTCGTCCTTGTTTCTATCCGTGGTGTCTTGGTCCCCGGGATCGTCGGCGTCTTTATTGTCGGTGGACACAATAAACTGGAACTCATCGTCGATCTTCTCCACTTCCTCGACGCCGTTTAGTGTGCGGAACCCGTCGATCTCCTCGTCGGAGAGATCGCGACGGAAGGTCATACGAATCGCCTGGGTGCTTCCTGTTACAACATCCACGGGGCCCGACGCAACAAGTTCACCGTTGTCGAGGATCGCGATGTGCTCGCACAAGTCCTGCATCTCCTCCAGATTGTGGGAGCTGACGAGCACCGTCGCCTCTTCTTTTAAGCGCTTTATCGAAGACCGAATAGCCTCCGCGTTTTTCCAGTCCAATCCGGAGGTCGGCTCATCGAGAATAATAACCTCGGGCTTGCCCAGAAACGCCTGAGCGATGGCAAGCCGCTTGTACATACCGTGCGAGAGTGTTCCGGCCTCACGGAACAGCACCTGATCCAAATCTACCAGACGGAGAACACGAAGGACCTCTTCTTCCGCCGCCGGTCGGGAATAGCCCATCAACGTGAGAAAAAACGAAAGCTGATCGATGATAGGAATGTTTGTTTGAAACAGCGCATCCTGAGGTAGGATCGAAAGCCGACCACGTATCGTGTCGAGTTTCTCGGTACCAAGGACGCGGATTGTTCCTGTGTTGGGAAGAATAAATCCCGTTAGGAGGGAGAAAAAGGTTGTCTTGCCGGCGCCGTTAGGGCCGAGCACACCGTAGATCGTGTTTTCCGGTACCGAGAGTGTTACGTGTGAGAGCGCGGTGATGTTTCCAAACCGTTTAGTAAGGCCGTGAACTTCCACCGGGGTGGCCGTAGTTGCGCCGGATACGCCGGCTGCGATGGACGTCATTGGCGTCATAGGTTCCTCCGTCGAAAGTACAGGTAGCCGCCCGTCAGGTAGACGGCGGCGTAGGCGATAACGCCCACGAACGAAATAACAACCCGGAGGGGATCAGGATGGAAGAAGCTAAATAGAAGCGGATGCGGCAGCAGGTACCCAATCACACTCAACGGCTCCCAGGCTGAGGCCAAGCCGCGCACCACAAGCGGGAAGACGGCAACCAAGCCGAAACCGGCGGACAAAGCGCCGAACGGAGAGTCTATCATCGCTGAAAGCGAAACGCTTATCGCGATAAACGGAAGGGCGGCCACAAAAAACGACAACAGCGCCCACAAGGTCCACGAGATTACCGCAGAGCTTTTGTAGACTCCAAGGTTTAACTGAAAGTAGGCCGCCACGGCCAGGAGAAGTATAAGAATCAAAAAGAAGGCAACAACTACGGTGCCCAGGAACTTGCCAAAAAAGATGTCCCGGCGTGTTGTCCGCAGAAGCAGGTACCTGAGCCCCTTATTTTTTGCATCACCCGCAATTTGATTAAAGCCGCTGAACACAACAACAACGGGAATAAAAAAGCAGAGGACCATAAGCACCAACGACAAAAACCCCGGCCGATCCCGGAGGAGAAATCTCGCCCATGCGCCGTTGTCCGCTTCCTCGCCGATGATGGTGTCGAGGATGGGTACGCTGATTTCTTCGAGCTGTTCCACAATCAACTCGTCGGTAACAGGGAGCCCTTGGGCTTCGATCTGAATACGGAACAGATCAACGGGTAAGAAGAGTATTTGAGCCAGAAAAAGCCCGATAACCAGGGTCGCGACGCAGAACAGGACGCCGGATGCGCCGCGCAGTGTCTGGCGAATCGAGTTTCCCGCAATAAGGAGCGTGTGCGGCGTATTTCCCGCCGCGCGGCCACGGACCGTTTCACCGATCTTCCGCTTTCGCCATAGGTCGCGAAATACGATGTTCGCGAAGACGACCAAGAGGAGCGGATAGACAAGGCCGATCAGGTTAAACGTCGACTGTTGTATGACCCCCTCGACGGCTACGGCTTGAACCAGCACCTCCGCTACAAACACCAGGAAATAGAGGTTTGCCATGAGGCGGCCCGAGATGGGGTGAACCTTGAGGAATCCGACGCCGCTGGTGATCAAGAGTCCCGCGGCGGCCAGGCCCAGGAGTGTAGCGACAACTTGGCCTGGGCCGCCCCCTTGAATCGTCTCGCCGTTGACGGTGACAACGGCATCTATCGTCGACAGTGCGATCAATCCTCCGAGTGCCTGGAATCCGCCCAGGACAAAGTTGAGAATTGCGAGTGTTGTGAGGCCACCGGGGCGGAGCGATTTTGCCATGAGCGGAATGTTACTCCATGTACCCGTCGCGAACGGATTTGCGGTTGATTAGTGCCATCAAGACGATGGGGTAAGCGGAGGCTATCACAACGCCGATCAAACCAAATGCGCCGCCGACAGCCCCGACGACTTGCCTGCCGAATGCCTCGAACGACGGCCCCGCGTTTCCCATTTCGGCCATCATTGTGTCGACGGCTTGGTTTGCGATTGCCAGGGATACAAAGTAGCCCCCGACGGCAAGCACGATGGTCCCAACGGCGTAGATGTTGGCGGCCACGATGGACCACCGTCGTCCGGATACAAGTCCGATTCCCGCCGCCAGTCCGAGCGCCGCGGTTCCGGCTTGAAGCGCCGTCGCAATCGACGATACCGTCATACTTGTGGAGAAGAACGACTCCATTTGCCGTGCGCCCATGCCGGAGTACGCGTCGCCCATATTGACTATTGCGTTTGCCATACCTGCTCCGGCGAGGCCGATGAGCCCGCCGAGGAGCGCAAGGGACGCAAAAATGATTGTCAAAATGCCCATGACCCGCCCGGTCTTTGATACGTTTGCCATTTCTCCCTCCTCCTAAACATCCCTAAACATTTATGGTAAGCCGCCACGTGCAGTCACGGCGCTGTGGCTTCAATCGCTCCGAAGTCTACCGCGCAACGCGCCCCAACTCAATTAGTGCCGGATGGATTGGTGGTGCCGGATGGTGCAGTGCTCCTCGACACGGTGGTGGCACCGGATAGATGAGTAGTCTCGGGCGGATCGGGAATCCCGGGCGTACAGACGCCGCCGTGGCAGGTCGTCTCTTCCTCCGCACGGTGATAGACCGTAAGCAGCGGCAACTGAGTCCAGGGCGGCCTCTGCGGCGCACCAACGATCCAGTAGACGCCGCCGGCGGCCAGGCGGCCGAGATTCGCAAAATCGCACCGGAGGACGGGCCGGTTTTCCGGTATTTCGGCGGCGCCGGTCTGTAGAAGGCTCCGTCGCACCAACGCAACCTCGGCCATGGCGACGCCGGACGGGTAGGGTGCGTCATGAGAATCGGCGGCAACCGTTGGGAAATCCGCGGCGAGGGATTCTACCCACGTCCCGTCGGTTTTGAAATCCTGGAGCCGAGCCGCCAAAAAATCTATGTGTCTTGCTATATCGCCGTTTGTAGGTTCGCTGTCGACTTGCTCCCCGCTCTCCTCCAAAACGTAGCCGGCGGCGAGCAGCATGGCGCCGTAATCCTCGAGAAGCGCGGGCCCGCCGCCAAGCCGCCCCTTGAGAGAGGCGTGCGTCAGCTTGCCCTCCGTCAGGTGTTTCTCCGAGAGGTTATGGAAAAGCTCGACGCCGTATTGGATCCAATCAGGCTTGTCTAGGTAGCGGCCCGCGCAGATAAGCGCCACGGCGGCGAGGGCATTGAGGCTTGTGATTGATTTTTCGTCGCGCAGAGGCTGTTTTCGGGCCGCTCTGATGGCGCGCAACTTGTCTTCCGCGGCGCGTAGGGCGGCCGATTTTTCCCCGAGGTTCTTAGCAACCAGGTGGATCTTCCCCTCGAAATTGCCGCGTGGACCTACCTCATAGCGCTCGGTAATCGCACGATACTCCTCACCGGAGAGGGCGTCTTGGAGCTCGTCGTCGCGAAACAGATATACCGCGCCTTCCTCGTGGTCCGTATCCGCGTCGATAGCGGCGGCAAACAAGCCGTCGATCTCGAAGCGGCGATAAAGCAGATCTACCGTGTCCTCCGCGACCATGGCGTAGACGGGGTTATCAAACACTCGGGCACCCAAGGCATAGTTCCAGAGCGCCATCGCCTGGTCGTAGAGCATCTTTTCGAAGTGAGGGATGGTCCACGCGCGGTCCGTACAGTAGCGGAAGAAGCCGCCCTCCAGGTGGTCGTGCAGTCCTCGGGTTGCCATAATGTCGAGGGTCTCTTGTGCCATCTCCTTGGCGTAGCCGCCGGGATCGAGACCGCTGTCTGCGGCGACGTGAAGAAGGTATAGGAGGCTTGCGTGAGGGGGAAACTTCTGACCAGTTCCAAACCCATAGATCTCGCCGTCGTAGTGTTTGAGGAAACGTTTTACCGCATCTTGGGCTTCTTCCACCGCAACGGGTTTGTCGCCGTGGGTCGCCGACTCTGTCCGCCCGAGAGAAAACTCCTTTACGTGATCGCCACGTGTCTTGTAAAAATCCACGACCTTCGGCAGTAGCTCCAGGAGCCCCGGCCTTCCGCCGGTCGTGGATTTTGGCGCATAGGTCATGGCAAAAAATGGTTTTGCGTCGGGCGTGAGAAATGCATTGAGCGGCCAACCACCCTGACCGGTCGTGGCAACCAAAAACGACATAAGATAATGATCGATATCCGGCCGTTCTTCCCGGTCGATTTTGACGGCGACAAAGTGCTTATTGATAAGCTCCGCCACCGCCTGGTCCGAGAAGCTCTCCCGCGCCATGACGTGGCACCAGTGGCAGGTTGAATACCCTACCGAGGCGAGAATCGGGCGATTAGTCTCTTTTGCACGGGTAATGGTGGCCGAGCTCCATTCCTGCCACCAGATGGGGTTTTTGTGATGGGCGCGAAGGTACGGTGACAGCGCCTTGTCGAGGTTGTTTCTGCTCCAGTTGTTGGCGTTTGACACGTTCTTTGAACCACCTGAAGAAAAAGAAAAAGCCGCCTTCCGGCGGCCAAAATCCATGTGTTAGCAGGGGTAGGACTCGAACCTACGACCTCCGGGTTATGAGCCCGACGAGCTGCCAACTGCTCTACCCTGCGTCGTATGTCGGAACATACCAAAGCGCACGGGGCCCGTCAAGTGCCTGCCTGCCGCCGCCAGCAGTTCTCGTTTTGGCCGATTTGTGCGGATCGGAGCAGTTTGGCATGGCGGCAATGGCCGCACCGGCAGCCGGTCGCGTTTGTCCGCGGTGTAGGCTATCGTCTGCCCTCGGTGCCGTCGTGTCTGCGGGCGTTCGCAGCGAGCAAAACGGCGACGACCGGAGCGAGGGCCGCGACCATAAGTGCCGGGATTCCACGGGCTATACCACCGATCAAAACAAGGTTGTACACGCCATGAAAGACCAGGGCGGGAAGAAACCCGGCGAGCAGGGGAAATCCCGGATAAAACGCCTTTCTGCCGACGGCGTAGCCCAAGATGCCGGCACACCCCGCGTGCAGCGGCACGGCGCTCACCGAGCGGATTAGCGCAAGCTCAGGCATGCCGAGGCTGTATATGAGGTTTTCGACAATGCCAAAGCCTAAGCCGCAGGCCACGCCGCTCCTAACGCCGTCCGTGACGCGTGTAAAGTGATCCGACGGCATAAGGACAAACCGAATGGCGAGGAGCTTGGCAAGCTCCTCGGTTGCCGCCGAAAGGATAAATGCGCGAAGCAACAGGGACCCATCGGCCGCCGTTCCTGCGGCGCTGCGGAAGAGTGCTATCGGGACAACGGCCGGGAATACAACCAGCAACCCGGAGATAAAGCCACGTCCCAATAGGCGAGCATGCCCCCTACCGGCGCGGTCTCGCCTGTACAGTAAAAAAAGAACAAGTCCGGCGGGCACCGCCGCTGCGAGAACGCTCAAAAGAACGTCTAACAGGCTCACCTATCGGCCACGGTTTATTGTGTGGATTACATCGACCAAGTGGCGGAGGTCTTGCTCCATGCCGATGGTAATCCGTATATGCTGCGGCAGCCCAAACGATGTCAGCGGACGAACCGTTACGCCGGCCGACTTAATACGTGCCACCGCTTCTTTGGCATCCAGTGCGGTGTGCACACAGAAAAAGTTACCCTGGGTCGGAAGAGCCGCCCCTTTGAATTCCTCTACGAGGAGCTTTTTGCCGGCCGCGTTTACCCTCAAGCTGCGCTCTACAAACTCAACATCCTCGAGGGCGGCTCGCGCGGCGCGTTGGGCGGCGAGAGAAACGTTAAAAGGACTTCGTGTTTTCGCGAGGTTGTGCGCCAAGTCAGCCGAAAGGACTCCGTAGCCGACGCGTAGCCCGGCGAGTCCGTAGATCTTGGAAAACGTGTGGAGCGCCACCAGATTTGGGTACTCTCTGAACCACGTTGTGGCGTCGGCAAAGTCAGGCGCATCGGCATATTCGGCATAGGCGTGGTCCACAACAACAATAGGACCACCGCCTTCCCTCGCGCCGGGAATGTCGTCGAGAAAGGCGCGGAGCTCGCGCTTGGATAGGTAAAGCCCGGTCGGGTTGTTGGGTGAGCACAAATAGACTACTCGGGTTCGATCGTCGATCCGATCGGCGATCGCCGAGAGGTCGATCTTGAGCTCGGGCATGGGCGCAAAAACCGGCTCGGCGCCAAAAAGGCGCGAGGAGAACTCGTATTGGGAAAACGTATACCTGGGGATAATCACCCGGTCGCCCGGGCTGATGTAGGCCGCCGCCAAGAGTGTCAGAACCTCGTCGGAGCCGTTTCCTACCACGATGTTGTCCGTATTCACTCCCAACTGTTGGGCCAAGGCTTCGCGAAGCTCGGTTGAGGCGCCGTCGGGGTAGAACGACAGCTCCGCCGACGCCGCGTGCAGCGCCTCTATGGCTCTTGGCGACGGACCGAGGGGGTTTTCGTTGGACGATAGCTTTACCAGCCCCTCTTCGCGTTCGCCTGGGTTGTAGGGATCAATCCTCGCGAGGGCGGTACGCGGTTTAATGATCGTCTTACCGACCACTGGGTGCTCCACCGCCCGGAGGATTGCTTTTGAAATACTCGTGGTCGCCCGCCAGATCTTCGATCACGTCTTCGACCTTCATCTTGAGGGAATTGTCCGTCGTTTTCGCAAAGATAACGTCCGCTTCCTCGTACATGCTCTTTACGCCGCGCATGATCCGTGTGACTTCCTCATTATCAAATCCATGCATGATCAACACGCGCTGTTTTAAGGCTTCCTCTTTTGTCATCGCAAAACTCCTGTACGTCAAAAAGCCATGCCGCGGGTTGGACTCTGGCCGATTAGTAGCGAGCTTAGTATATTCGTAACGGCAGCCGTTAATGTACCCACTCGAAGCACAATTTCCTCTTGGTAGACTCCACGGTGTTGGCCTGGAGTCGTGAACAGTGTTGTGCTGTAGGCTGTGAGACTCGAGGCCCCTACGCCGGCCCGAGGGCACGTCCGGATAGACAGAGGATACGTCCGGATAGAAATGCGAGGTGTAATGTGAACTATGACAAACTAACAGTTAAGGCACAAAACGCATTGCAAGACGCTACAGCGCTTGCGCACCGCTACGACCATTCTACGTTGGACAGGGAGCACATCATGCTTGCCCTTGTGAATCAAGACGACGGCATGATTCCGCCGCTCCTCGATCGCCTCGGCGTGTCCAAGGGTGAGCTAAGAGGCCGCGCAGAAGATGTGCTCGCCCAAAAGCCTAAGGTTTACGGCGAGGGGACGCAGCTCCAGATGGCGCCGGGCCTCTCAAAGGTACTTGCAAAGGCCCAGGGCGAGGCGGAGGCTCTCGGCGACGAGTACGTGTCGACCGAGCATATGCTTCTGGCCCTTCTCGCGGACGAGGGTGTGATCTCCACCATGCTCAAGGACATGGGCGTGAAGCGGGACGAGGTACTACAAACACTTCATGGAATTCGCGGCGGTAATCGTGTGACCGACCAGAACCCGGAGAACAAGTATCAGGTTTTGGACAAATACTGCCGTGACCTCACCGGTCTTGCGCGCCGAGAAAAGCTCGATCCGGTGATTGGTCGCGACGAAGAGATTCGGCGTGTCATGCAGGTTTTGAGCCGCCGAACCAAAAACAATCCGGTCTTGATCGGGGAACCGGGTGTGGGAAAAACGGCGATCGCCGAAGGCCTTGCCAGGCGCATCGTTTCCGGTGACGTTCCGGACTCGCTCAAAGACAAGCGGCTTCTGGCTCTCGACCTCGGTTCGCTTTTGGCCGGCACGAAGTTTCGCGGCGAATTCGAGGAGCGCCTCAAGGCGGTTATACAGGAGATCGCCGACTCCGACGGAGGCATAGTTCTTTTTATCGACGAGCTTCACACCCTGGTGGGGGCGGGCTCCGCCGAAGGCGCCATGGATGCCTCCAACCTGCTCAAGCCGGCCCTTGCGCGGGGCGAGTTGCGCGCAATCGGTGCGACAACTCTCGACGAGTACCGTAAACACATCGAGAAGGACGCGGCACTCGAACGCCGGTTTCAGACTGTGTTCACCGCCGAGCCCTCCGTGGAAAGCACTATTGCCATCCTGCGTGGACTCAAAGAGCGTTACGAGGTGCACCATGGAGTCAGAATCAAAGACGAGGCGATTATTGCCGCGGCCCTTTTGTCCAACCGCTACATTACCGCCCGCTTTTTGCCGGACAAGGCTATCGACCTCATCGATGAAGCGGCGGCCCGTCTGAAAATGGAAATCGAGAGCCAGCCCATCGAGCTCGATCAGCTCGAGCGGCGAATACTGCAGCTTACTATCGAAAAACAGGCACTTGCCAAAGAAAATGACGACGTCTCCAAGGAGCGCCTGTCCGCACTCGAGAACGATCTCGCGAACTTGAGCAAAGAACGGGATGCCATGCGGCTACAGTGGACAAATGAAAAAGCCGTCATCGACGAGATCCGAAACCTCAAGGCGGAAATTGAGGAGTTATCTCTTCGTGAGACACAGCTCGAGCGCGACGGCGAGTACGCTGAGGCTGCGGAGATCAAACACGGTCGTATTCCCGGCCTCGACGCCAAGCTATCCGAGAAATCTACGGAGCTCGCGGAGTTGCAGGAGCGATCGAGCATGCTCCGTGAGGAGGTATCGGAAGAGGACATTGCCCGTGTGGTTTCCGCATGGACGGGAATTCCCGTTACCAAGATGCTTGCTTCCGACGTGCAAAAGCTCTTGGAGTTGGAGTCCATTCTCGAACGCCGCGTTGTCGGTCAGTCGGAAGCCATCGTGGCGGTTTCCGACGCCATCCGGCGCAACAAAAGCGGCCTATCTGATGTAAATCGGCCCACGGGGGTGTTTTTGTTTATCGGTCCCACCGGTGTCGGAAAAACAGAAACCGCAAAGACGCTCGCCGAATTCCTCTTCGACGACGAACGGGCACTCACGCGGATAGACATGAGTGAGTACATGGAGAAGCACGCGGTTTCACGCTTGATCGGGGCGCCGCCAGGGTACGTCGGCTACGACCAAGGCGGGCAGCTCACGGAAATCGTTCGTCGACGCCCGTACTCCGTGGTGCTATTTGATGAAATCGAAAAGGCTCACCCGGACGTCTTTAACGTGCTACTGCAGTTGTTGGACGAAGGGCGCTTAACCGACGGGCAGGGCAGAACCGTCGATTTTCGAAACACGATTATTATCATGACAAGCAACGTCGGCAGCGACGTCATCCTAAAGGCGGAGAAGCTCGAGGATGTGCGAGATCAGATTATTGCCGGTCTTCACGCGGTCTTTAAGCCGGAGTTTCTCAACAGGCTGGATGAAACGATTATGTTCCGACGCCTGGGCAAAGAAGAAATCGTCAAGATCGTCGATCTCGAGTTGGGTCGCTTGGCAAAGCGCCTGGAGGAGCGCAGGCTTGGTCTGGTGGTCTCCGCGGATGCCAAACAGGCCCTTGCAGACATCGGGTTCGACCCGGCGTTCGGCGCCCGGCCCTTAAAACGCGCCGTTCAAAACCACCTGCAAAACGCTCTCGCAAAAAAGGTGCTTGCCGGGGAATTTCCCGACGGAGGCACCGTGCAGGTCGATTACGACGAGGGCGCATTTCGCTTCTCTTCTATTGACACGGCCGTGGCCGCTTCCTAAGATCACGGCTTATGGCCAAGCTGTGGGACAAGGGCTACTCCCTGGACACAATCATCGAGCGGTTTACCGTCGCCGACGACCCGGAGCTCGACCTGTCGTTGGTGGTTGCCGACTGTTTTGGGAGCCTCGCCCACGTCGCGGGTCTGAGAAACGCCTCCATTCTCTCTGCCAAAGAGGCGGATGCGCTGTCTGCCGAACTGCGCGGGATTGTGGACCGTGCCGCCGCCGGCCAATTCGCGATTTCGCGCGGACAAGAGGACTGCCATACGGCCATCGAGGATCATTTGGTTTCTCAATTGGGGCAGGTTGGGAAAAAGGTCCACACCGGAAGGTCGAGGAACGACCAGGTTCTCACGGCGTTGCGGCTGTACACAAAAGATGCGCTGTTGTACATCAGAAACGCCCTCGTCCGTGCTGTAAAGGCGTTTCTAAACCGGGCGGATGCCTGGGCGTCGGTTCCACTTGTCGGGCGGACTCACATGCAGCCCGCGATGCCTTCCACCCTGGGGATCTGGTCGGCGGCGGTAGCCGAGTCGTTTTTAGACGACTTGACCCTCTTGGAGGCCGCCTATGTGTTGGTTGACGCTTCACCGCTGGGTTCGGCGGCAGGGTACGGAGTGCCGCTTGCCATAGACAGAGCCTACGTCGCGGCCGCGCTTGGGTTCCGGCGTGCGCAGCACACCGTTGTCTACGCCGCCAACTCTCGTGGGAAGGTCGAGGCGGCGGTCCTCGATGGGCTCGACCAGGTCGGCCTGACGATCTCAAAGGCAGCGGTCGACCTTATGTTTTTTAGCCTTCCCGAGGTCGCCTACGTGCGACTTCCAAAGGAGCTGTGCACCGGGTCGAGCATCATGCCACAAAAGCAAAATCCGGACGTGCTCGAGCTCATGCGGAGCCGCGCGGCCGCCTTGGGAGGATATGCCTCCACGGTAAAGGCCGTCGTGCGACACCTACCCGGCGGCTACAACCGTGATTTCCAGGACACCAAGGCGCCGCTGCTCGCCGCCCTCCGATCCGCGGCGGACATGGTGGAGGTGATGACCTACACGGCGCCAAAGCTCGACGTTGATCAGCAAGCATGTATTGCGGCGTTTACACCGCAGGTGTTTGCCACGGACCGGGCATTTGATGCGGTACTTGGCGGAGCAAGCTTTCGCGATGCCTACCAACAGGTGGCTGCCTCGCTTTCCACCGTCGAGCCAGGGCAGACGGTTTCCGAGGAGCAGATTCGAGCGGCGATAGGGCGCCGGTCGGGGCCCGGCACGGCAGGTAATCCTGCGCTCGACGTTTTGTACCGTCGACTCGCGAATCACGAGGAGGAGCTCGATTCCGATCGAACCGCACGCGACGCCGCCGTGACCCGGTTTTTGGGAACTAACCGCGACTTTTTTCGAGATTCGGACACAACCGTGGACACGACGTAGGCAATCAGCGTAACGACATACGGCACGGCAAGAAGGATCGTTCCCGGTATTTGGAGGATGCCCTGTGCCTCGTTGGTCACGACCTCCACACATGCAAAGCCCAGCGCCGCGATTCCGGCACCGACGATCGTCCTCAGTCCAACAAACACGGCAACAAGCGCCAGCCAACCGCGGCCGGAGGCGATGTTCGGTACAAACCCGTCCAACCGCACCACGAGGTACATGCCTGCGAGCCCGCAGAACACCCCGGAGAGGACCATGCCGACAACCTGCAGGTTCCGTGGGTCTTTCCCACGGCGGCGGAGCAGATCCGGCGCCTGGCCGGCTGCGTCCAGCGCCGCCCCGACGTGAGTGTACCGGATCGCGAGAGCGATCAAGACCGTGGCAGCAAGTCCGAAAATCGTGGCGATAGGCAATCTGCCAAGCAGGACTTCGTCCAGGGAACGGGCTGCCTGAACAACGCCTCGGGTATGAAACGCCAATTGGGAGATGACCGGCACAAACCCCGCGATAGTAAGGTTGAGCGCCAACGCCGCAATAAAGACATTCGCACGGAGTCGAGTGGAGAGGAGCGCCGGAATCAGCGCGGCAAGCCCTGACACGGTTGCCGCGGCAAGGTAGCCGACGACGGGTCCCGCCGCAGCAGCCAAGAAGCCAAAAAACGCCCCCAGGGTGATAAGCCCTTCCAGCCCGATGTTCAAAAGGCCCGTACGTTCCGCTATTGTTCCGCCTATCGCCGCCAGAAGGATAGGGAGGGCCGTGTCGAGTACCGCCTCGATCATCGTGGGGCGTCCCGTTTTGTAATCGCAAAGTCGACGGTGCACAGCAACAGAACCACGCCCTGGGCAACCGTGCCGAGTTGGATGGCAAGATCGCTTTGAAGCACTGCGGTCCGCGCCCCGGCGTCGAGGTATGCCAACAGCAAAGCCGCGGCCGGTACCAGGACCGGTCGATTGGCCGCGATCAGGGCCACGGTGATGCCGTTCCAGCCATAGCCGGCGGTAAAGCCTTGCATCGCCATGTGGGAGCTCCCTAGGACTGTTAGCCCGCCGGTGAGTCCGTAGAGACCGCCGGTCGTGGCGAGCGCGGCAATCGTCAGGCGGGTCGTGGGCAGGCCCGACAGGTGTGCAAACAGCCTGTTGTGTCCCATAAGACGCCAGGCAAAGCCGAGCCGCGTGCGCCACAGCAGGATCACGGCGATGACGACGACAACACCGGCCGCGACCACGACGGTGGAAAACGACGACGGCGGCAGCAGATTCGTAAGGTTCAGGCTGTCCGGAATCGGCCGTGTGGCAAGCAGGTAGCCGGATTCGTCGCGAAACGGTCCGCTAATCAAAAAGTCAACGATAGGGACCACCGCGCCGGAGATCAAAAACGTCGTGATCAATTCCGGAACAGCCCAGCATGCCCTTAGCGCTCCGGCCACGCTCGCCACGGTAGCGCCCACGGCAACCGCTACAAGACAAACGGCGATTTTCGCCGACAGCGCTTCCAAACCGTGAGCCGGAGACAGTGAGGCGGCGAGCAGGGCGGCCACGAGGCCGGAAAGATACACTTGCCCTTCGCCGCCGATGTTAAAAAAGCCCGCCCGAAACGCAAGCGCCATGCCGGTTCCTGCAACGGTTAGAAGGGACGCGGTGTTCAACAGGCCCCCTAGGAAAAAGGGTGAAGAGACGGGACCATAAAAAAAGCCGCGCAGCGCGGCCACAACGTCGTCGCCCGAAATTGCGATGATAAGGATCGACGCAGCAAAGCCCGCCGCAATCGACGCCGAGGACGAGATAGCGCGCCTCATGTCGACCTCACGTCAGGCCTGCCGCTCAGGAGGTTTCGAACGTCGTCTATAGTCACACCTCGAAGGGAAACAACCCGCGAGGCCGCCCCGGCTTCGGGAATTACGAGGCTGTCCGCTAGATCGAGAATTTCGTCCGGGTCTTGTGAAAAAATGACCACTGTAGCACCGCGTTGTTTTAATGCCGCAAAAAACTTCCTGGCCGCGGCGATTGCGCCGTCGTCCAGTCCAATGTAGGGGCGCGAAAACAACACGAGGTCGCCGTCACGGGAGAGCTCGCGGGCGTAGATAAGCCGCGAGTGGTTTCCCCCGGAGAGGGTGGACGCAGTGACCCAGGGCCTATTTGGGAAAGCAAACCGGTCGGCCCGTGATGCTACCTCTCGCGCGAACTGACCTCGTCGAATAGGTTGGCCCATCGCTACGTCGACGGCAAGGAGGTTGTCGGCCACGGTTGCGCCGAGGGCCAGTCCGCGCACCTCGCGCATGCCCGGCACGTAGACAAGACCGAGTTTTCGAAGCTCACGGGTGTTGCAACGAGTGACGTTCTGCCCGCGCCAAAGGATTTCTCCAAAAAAGGGGTGAGACAAACCGACAAGCGCGTCCTCGAGCGCATAGGCGCCGGCGCCTATGCGCTGCACAACGGCGGTAACCGCGCCCGGCTTTGCCGAGAAGGTGATCCGTGTTCCATCGATGAGCCAAACGTCCACGGAAAGACTCTCGCCGGCCTCGGTTATTGTGTGCGCGCCGGCCGCCGTGTTACCAGACCCGACGGGAGCAATCGGTGGCGCCGGTACCCGGCTCGCCGGATCGGCCCCCGTTAATGCGGGCGAGGCAGGCCGAGTCATCGCAGGTAGCGCCATAGGTGGGACCATAGGTAAGGCCGCAGATCGCCGGACCGGCTCCTCCCCCCGAGCATAGGCCAGCTGAGCAAGCTCGCCCGCTTCGATCGACTTGGCCGCGGCCTCCAGCTTTATTCTTCCGCGCTCCATGACTACAACACGATCACATACCAAACGCACCGCCTCGAGTTTGTGGCTTATGACAACCACCGCGGCGCCGGCGCGAGCAAGATGCTGGATTGCCCGCGCAAGGGCATCGCCCGCCGCCCCGGACAAAAACGGCGCGGGCTCGTCGAGCAGGAACGCCCCGTCGCCACGGTCGATGCCGCCGTACAGTTCGAGAAAAAACGCCTGCACCGGGGAAAGCGACGAGGCTATATCGTCGGGATCTATGATGACGCCAAAACGACGCCCGTAGGCTTGAAGCCGCCCCTTTTCGGCGCGTGGGATCACGAGCGGTCCCGCGCCGCGAATGAAGGCAAAGACTCGCCACGCGCGCTCCCGGGGTGGGGCGATAGTCTGTGGGATAAGGCATATGGGGCGTTTCCGGACCACGTAACCACTGTCCGCGACGCGAATCAAGCCGAGAATCGAAACAAGCGTCGACTTTCCCGAGCCGTTTTCGCCGACGATGCCGACGACTTCACCGGTATCCAGGTGGAAATTGACGCCGTCCACGGCATGAATGCGGTTTTCGAGGTAGGTCTTGTGTAGGCCAAAGGCCTCGATAACGGCCGGCATGTTTTGTCCTAGTTTGGCATTGCTTAAAACGACAGCTCCATATCCAGGTGGAGCTCACCGGACTGCATCCGCGCCACCAGGTCCGCCATTTCGTTTCGAATGCTCTGCGGTACGTGAAGCTCGTAGAGTGGGTCCTCGTCCGCAAAATCGACAAAACCCTCTCGAACACCAAGGATTTCAGCTTCGCCGAAGGCAAGCTCACCACGAATAGCCGACGCGACCCGCTCGTAAGTTGCTTGGTCCTGGCGGACCACGGCGCTACCGATGATAAAGCGCGGCGCGAGGGCGTAACCGGCCGAGTCGAACCACAAGACGTAGGCACCGCGGGATCGAGCGGCTCCCACAACGCCTTGGTTACCGGTGCCCGCGATTGTTAAAATCACATCGACGCCGCGATCAATCATGCTGGTGGCAAGCTCGCCGGCCTTTGCCGCATCGTTCCAGTTGCCGAGCACTCGGAAATCCACCTCGATGTTTTTATTGATCGATCGTGCGCCCATCTGGAAGGACGGCAGGATTACGTCGTTCATAATCGGGTACTCTTGACCGGCGAGGAGGCCGACACGGAGGTCGGGATTAGAAAACTCCATGTTTCCCGTGGTGACCAACCCGGCGAAGTATCCGACCAAAAAGGCTTGCTCACGCTGATTGTAGAGAACAGTATGGATTTGCCGATTGCCCTCGAGGTACCCGTCCATAACTAAAAACCTCTGTCCGGGGAATCGTTCGGCTACCGCTGCCGCCAAGGCGGGCATTGAGGGGTTCGACGTGACAAGCAGGTCGTATTCGCCGCCGGCTGCCATTCCGGCCAGCCCCTCTTCCCATAGGGCCTGGTTGAAGCCGCCCTCGACGACCTTTATCTCCGCTGTTTCTAAATCTTCGACGGCCCTGGTTGCGCCTTCGACAAGCATCTCGTAGGTCGGGCTGCCCTCGACGGCGCCGGCCGGCACAAACACGCCGACGCGGAATACGTCGTCGCGCTGCTCCTCGGACCCGCTTGCAAAGACAAGAGTAGGAAGCAGGAAAAGGCTACAAAGCAGGAACATGGAGAATCGGCGCACAGTGATTCGAGGTGTTTGCATGGCAGGATAATAATCACATTCAATTGACCCGTCGACCTGCCTGTGATATTCACAGCCTGTGCCCGAACCTCGTACGTTGCTGGCCGTCGACGCAGGAACATCCTCACTCAAGATCGGAATACTGGATCTGACAGGCGCGCTGAGAGGGTTTGCCCGGGTACCGGTTCGGGCCTCACCGGGAGACGAAAAACCCGGACTGGACCCGCGCGAGTGGATACATGCGCTCAAGTCAGCTCTTTTGTCGTTTGGCGCCGACGCTCGGAAGGTGGATGCGGTCGCGGTAAGCGGCAACGGGCCCACAATCGTGGCGATAGACAAGAGTCTCGAACCGGTAGGCAATGCGATCCCCTGGTACGACACCTACGAAGATCGAATTGCGGGTATTCCATCGTTTTTTCTGCCAAAACTCGCGTACTATGCCCGGTGGAGTCCGGGGCGGTTCCGGGACGCCCGCCATTTTGTAGGGTGTCCGGAGTATTTGTGTGCCTACCTCACGGGCAAGCTCGCCACCATCAGCCCCTCGGATGAGTTTTTGCCCTATATCTGGGACCACGCCGGCATAGAGGCCTACGGTTTTGATCCTGCCTGCTTTCCCGATGTGGTTCCAGTGGGGTCCAACCTGGGTATCGTACGTGAGGGACCGGCGGAGGAGCTTGGTCTCGCGCCGGGTACGCCGGTCTACGCCGGCGGTCCCGACTTCCTCGTTTCGCTTATCGGCACCGACACCACGGTGCCGGGCCGGGTGTGTGACCGCGCCGGAACAAGCGAAGGCATCAACTACTGTCGCGACCGGTGGCTCGTAGACCCGGGGCTCCGGTGTCTGCCCCATGCGGTGCCCGGCCTATACAACGTTGCGGCGGTTCTCTCCTCTACAGGCCGCATCTTTGAATGGTTCCGGCGTGTGTCCGGCCAGCAACAAGTGCCTTACGGCGCGATGTTCGACCGGATTGCCTCGGCCTCGACGTCACAAGACCTCCCACGTTTTTTCCCGTCGGTCCACGTCGGAGCGCGTTGGGAGTTCTCTAAGGGGCTGTTTGTTGGCCTAGGTGCCGAACATGGCCGCGCCGAAATGGGGTGGGCGGTTGTGGAGTCTATCGGCTACGCAGTTCGGGAGGCGGTCGATATCCTCGAGGGGGCCGGGTGTAGCTTTTCGTCGATCCGATTATCCGGCGGGCAAGCGAAAAACCACCACTGGAACCAGATGAAGGCGGACATCACGGGCAAACACCTCCTTGTGCCGCGGATTGTCGATGCGGAGCTTACCGGGAACCTCTGTGCCGCGCTGGCGGGAATGGGTTTGGCCGACAGCCCGGCGGAGGCCGCCGGACGCGTGGTACGGATCGTCAGGGAGTATACGCCCAACACACGCAACCACGCTCGTTTTGAAGAGGGGTATCAAGCCTATCGGCGCGACCACTCCCGATTCCTCGACAATTGATTCCGGACCTCCGAGGCGATATACTACCAGGCAGAGGACAAAGAAGGCGCTTGATGTATTTTTTCCCATTTTTCCTCATACCGTTCGCGATTTTTTTTGTTGCGCTTCGCCTCGGGAGAGGTTTTCTGCGAGACCATCGGCGGGATGACAGGCTTCCGTGGTCAAACAGGCACGGTGTTGCCGGTCCATACGAACAATACTTCGACCGCGACGAGGCACGCCGTCGGAAGCTCGAGGCTCGTATCTTCAAAATCGCGTATCGGCTCAAGGGCAGGGTAACCGTATCCGACATTGTCGTAGACACCGGTGTTACGGTGCAGGAGGCCGAGGAGACCGTTCAGGGAATGGTAGACAACAGCCGGGTCAAGATGGAAGTTGACGACCGTGGTCTTGTCTTCTACGAATTTCCCGAAATAATCTCTCGCTTCAACGACTAACTGGTGTATTGCCGGTTCACAGCGCTCTCTGCGCGCAAAAACGTCTCGAATAACTCTCTGACTCTTATCATTGTCGAGTCGAGGTGGGCCTCGAAGCCCTCGGGCGTCTCGCCCATACGACGCGCGAGGGAGGTTCGCTTTGCTTCGTCTGCCGGAATAATGTGTGTTTGCCTGTCGTCATAGAGCTGCAGAAGATGCTCAATGCGCCGGAGGTATACGTACGTCCGTGTGAGCTCGTCGACGATGGCGCCCGGTAAGAGGTGGTGGCGATCGAGGTTCCGTAGCGCCTCGAACGTGTTACCCGACAACACCTCCGGGATTTCGGTGGCGTAGATCAATTGAAGCCCCTGAGTGAGAAATTCGATGTCGCGGATGCCGCCGACCCCGTCTTTAACGTCTACGACGCCGGTGCCGGAGCGGGATGCAGCCGCAGATCTTAGTTGCCGGATATTCTCAAACAGGGAATCCACATCGTGTTTCTGCCTCACGGCGGAGTTGACGAGGTCGGTCATACGAGCCGCCACGTCCGTGCTTCCTGCCAAGCACCCAACTTTGAGAAGAGCCTGCAACTCCCACAACGAAGCGCGATGTTTGTAGTAGTCCTCTATTGCTTCGATGGGCTGGGCGACGGGTCCTGCCGAGCCGTAGGGCCGCAGCCGAAGGTCCACCCGGAAGACATGGCCGTCGGGAGTACGGGTGGAGAGCGCCGACCTGAGCGTTGTCATTAGCCCACCGAAGACCCTGCTATTGTCTTCCGCGCTGAGTCGGGGCAATGATCGATAGACCCCCAACAGATCGATGTCCGAGCTGTAGTTCAGTTCGCCGCCTCCGAGCTTGCCAAAGGCAAAGAGCGCAAAAGCGTCGAGGATCTCGTGGTCGGTAACGCCGGCCACCTCCGAAGCTGCTTGCTCGAGCGCCAGCGTACAGGCCGCTCGCGCCAGGTCCGACAGCTCGGCGACAATGCCCTCTATTGGTCGTTTGAGGCATACATCCCTGGTTCCGATCCTGAGAATTTCCCGTGTACGAAACTCTCTCAAGCTTCGAAGCCACTCCGTATCTGATGCCGAGAAGCGGCGCAACTCGCTCAGTTCCCGATACATAGACTCGAAGTTGCGGCGCTTCGCGACCCGGGCGGGGTCGGTTACCCACTCGAGCATGTTGTTGTTGCGAATCAAGACTTCGGAGAGAAACTTGCTGTGAGAGAAGATGCCCACGAGGAACTCGAGGCGTCGTGGCTGCGACAGCAGCCCACGAAAATGGTCGATTGGGTCACGCAGAGAAGCGACGAATCTGTCCCACGTGACCAAGCAGGCCTCCGGGTCCGGCGCCGCGACAATAAGGTCCCAGGACAAGACCAACACCCCTACCGCAGCCTCCCGGCGCTCGCCGTCGCCACACAGGCTCCTGATGGCGTAAAAGGCCCGCTGGGGGTCGGCGAGCGACGACTGCCGCAAGAATTCCTCAAACGCCGCCGGATCGTCCTCCGGCGAAAGAACCACGTCCGCAATGCCCGCAACAGGGACGTCTTTACCAATACGTCGGCCGAGCTGGCGCTCCACAAACACCCGGACGGTTGCGCTCCATGTTTCTACGTCCAGACGGAGCATCTCGACGGCGCTCATGGTTTCTCCGGAGACGTAACCTGCCCGTCGTGCCACATGCCGAAATTCTATGGAGTCGAAGGGGGGGAGCAAGAGGTCTGATGCGTTCCCCCGGAGCATCCGCAGCGCGTTAATAAGACGCCTGAAAAACCGATACGCCTGGATTAGTCGATCGGCCTCGTCGTTTCCGATCGCACCGGTCGCGCCCAAGCCGCGCAGTGCCTCGTGAATCCGCGGTGTCCGGAGGCTCTCGTGGGACTCCCCATGGACAATCTGTAGAATTTGCACGGTGTACTCGAGGTCCACGAGGCCGCCGGCGCTGAACTTTGCGTTGAACCTCGTCCCGGGCGCCTTCTCAACCAGCTGTTTTTTTCGTAGACCCTTTAGGCTGTCTAGGTCGATTGCCCGACGAGTATAGATCAGGTCGTCGCGAAGTCGCTCCACGCGCCGGCAAAACACCAAATCCCCGGCAACACCTCGCATGCGCACCAGTGCCAGTCGCTCAAAACTGTGGGCGGGGCCTGCGGGGGAGTAGTAGTTGACAAACTGCTCCAGAGCGACGGCTACGGGACCGGCGGACCCGTGAGGCCTGAGACGCAGATCGATGCTAAAAATGCCCTCGCGTTTTGTTTCGATTATGGAGATAGCTTCGCGAAACCAACGTTCGAAGTACTCAGAGTTAGTAATGGATTCGGGCCCATCCGTTTGTCCGCTGTCGCTGTAGATAAAAAGCAGCTCGATGTCGGAGGCGTAACCAAGAGCCGCGCCGCCCAGCTTGCCAAGGCCAAACCCCCCGTACACCGCGGGAAGTCCCCCCGCCGACGCCGGCCGGCCATGTCGTCTAACAAGAGGAGGTTCAGCGATTGACAGGGCGGCCTGGATAACCGCCTCGGCAAGGGAAGTAAGTCGCCGGCCGAGGAAAAAGAAGTCCGCCTGGCGCCGAACGATGTGGTCCAGGTCGATCCGATAAATCTCTCTATCTTTGAACTGGTTGAGAAGGGCCTTTTTTGCCTCGAACCCGTCCGCCTCTTTGAGCGCTTTCTCGAGGGTTGCCCTGACCTCGGACTCTTCTAGACTTGCTGAGCCGATCTGATCGAGGACGGGAAACAGCGACTCGTACTGTCCCCTGATAAAGTCTTCCCACAGGAAGTCACTTGTGCCGAGGATTTTGGCTAAGCCGCGCATAAACACGGGATTGGTGAGGTTTGCCGCCGTTGAGATCTCGCCCGCGTCCAACATGTCCGACAGGAGCTGTTCGAAACGAATAAGGGCCTGGTACGGGTCCGGCGCCGACGGTAGGAATGACGTGAACTGTTTAGTAAAGGCGACCGAAAGGCGCACGGCCGCGGCAGCATCCTCGTCCGCGGGGTCAACGCCGGTAACTATAAACCGATCCTCGAGACGATCGCCGAGGGTCGTGATTTCTACCGAATCTATTGTTACGCCGCTGAGCCACAGCGCCGTGGAAACGGCGTACAAGAAAAACGGCGTATCCTCGGCCTTAAGGATAATCGCCGTCTTACCGCCAACGGCCGCCTGGACCTCGATCTCGGCCGGCATGAGTAGTGCCTCGCCGGCGTCGTTTCCACGCGTGAGTGCCTCAGAAACATCTTCAGCAACCATTCGCTTTACCGTCGCAGTGCCGCCTCCCGTGGCTTGTTCCTCGAGGTGCACCCTCGTTATGGTCGCCATACGCTCTTTGAGCCTGCCGGCCCAGACCGCGCTATCCTCTCCCGTGCTAACGATCCCGGTAAACCGATCGATGATCAGGCCGCTTGGCTCGGTGGCGGGTTTCTTGAGGGCCCGCATCCGGCGCGCCTCGCGATAGCTTATCTTGCCGGGCGCCGGACCGGCCGTTGTGTGCACTTGGCCCGACTGAATGTCCAGCCCTGCAGCAGAAAGGAGTCCTGTGATGGCGGCAAACTCCGCAGGGTAATCCGGCGCAACAATTGTTACCGTAACGTGCCGATCGTCGTTTTCCACAACTTCCACAAGACACGGCGCATTGTTGGGCACTTCGACGGCGGCTCTCGCGTAGGCGAGGAGCGAATCGGGAGAGGAGTCCCGGATAAACGAAGATGAAAGAATGGAAAACAGACGTGACACGGCGTCGCGATTGGCTTCTCCGAGGCGCTCTACGAAGCGGTCGATCAAATCGTTTGGGTGGTTGGGTCCTGGAGGGTTAGTGGGATCTGACACGGGACGAGTATATCAGAGCATAGAAAACGGGGCTGTCCCACTACGTAGAACAGCCCCGTGAGGCACGAAGTGACAATGGACTAATTATCCAATTGCGTCCTTTCCTTTTTCTCCACTTCTGATCCGTATCACCTCCTCCAAAGGCGTGACAAAAATCTTGCCGTCACCAATCTCACCCGTCCGAGCGCCGCGAACTATGGCGTCGATCGTCGGCTGGACAAACTGATCATTAACCGCAATCTCGATGCGTGTCTTTTTCAAGAGGTTCACCTCTACATCGACACCACGGTAACTCTCCGTGTAGCCCTTCTGCTGGCCGCAGCCCAGGGCATTTGTGACGGACATCTTGAAGATTTCCGTCTTGTAAAGCTCTTCTTTAACGTCGTTCAGCTTATGTGGCTGAACATAGGCCACGATTAATTTCATTGGTTTCTACTCCTCCTTTGGCCTACATGTTCTGGAAGATCTGGAAGCCGCTATAGGCTTCGCTTGCATGCTCGCTAATGTCGAGTCCCTGCATCTCTTCCTTCTCACTTACCCGAAGGCCGGTGGTTGCCTTAATAATTCCAAAGAGGATAAAGGCGGTCACCATGACCCAGGCGAACACCGCAATCACACCAAGCGCCTGCACACCGAGTTGGCCGAGGCCACCTCCGTAAAACAGGCCGGTGATTTCCGATCCGGCGCCGCCCTTGGTGCCGTCGGCGAACAACCCCACTGCAAGTGTTCCCCAGACTCCACAGACGCCGTGGACCGAAATTGCGCCCACCGGGTCGTCGACGTGCAGCACCTTGTCGAAGAGCTCGACGGACAGCACAACGATGAGGCCGGCGAGGAAGCCGACGATAACCGCACCGAGGGGATTGATGACCCACGTGCCCGCCGTAATTCCCACAAGACCGGCCAACGCACCGTTGAGCGACATGCTGGGGTCGGGCTTGCCGAACATGATCCAGCTGATGATCATCGCGCCGATGGCGCCGGTGCCGGCCGCCAGAGTGGTGGTAGTGGCGACGTGGGCGATGTCGAGGTCCGTACCCGCAAGCGTACTGCCGGCGTTGAACCCGTACCAGCCAAACCAAAGGATAAATACACCCAACGCAGCAAGCGGCATATTGTGCCCGAGGATGGCCTTGGCGGTGACCTTTCCGTTCACCTTGACGTACTTGCCCTTTCGAGGTCCGAGCAAGATGGCACCGACAAGAGCGGCCCAGGCCCCAACGGAATGAACAACGGTGGATCCCGCAAAATCATGGAATCCGAGTCCGCCCAGCCAGCCGTTGTTGCTCCAAATCCAGTGACCGGAGATCGGGTAGATCAGCGCGGAGATAAACACACTGTAGAGCAGGTAGGACGTGAACTTGGTTCGCTCCGCCATGGCTCCGGAAACAATCGTTGCTGCTGTAGCGGCAAACACGACCTGGAACATCCAATCGCGATAGACCGTGGAATCAGCGCCGACCAAAAAGAACTGCGACGACCCAATAAAGCCGACCTCACCGGAGTTGGCACCGTACATCAGCGCCCATCCAATGGCCCAATAGGCAACCGCTCCGACGGAAAAGTCCATCAGATTCTTCATAAGGATGTTCGACGCGCTCTTAGCCCTTGTCAGGCCGGTTTCTACCATGGCAAATCCGGCCTGCATAAAAAAGACAAG
Source organism: uncultured Spirochaetales bacterium (assembly GCA_964519835.1). GTDB lineage: Bacteria > Spirochaetota > Spirochaetia > DSM-27196 > CAZFLD01 > CAZFLD01. The sequence goes on along the minus strand of CAZFLD010000005.1, from coordinate 70,900 downwards.
CGCCGCGGCGAGCACCAGCCAGATCATATCGAAGGACGCCGAATAGTCGTCCAATCGATCCGCAACTGTAGTGGTAACTGCATCATCGCCCTCACCATAAGTGTAGGGCACCGCCGTTGCATCCTGCGTGAATGCCGGCGTCGCAATGAGTAGAAAAACCACTACGCAGAGAACAAGCGACAGTAGTTGTTTCATGGTTGGCTACAATCCTCCTAAAAAAGTGTTTGCTGGTGCCGCTTTAGCGAAGGGTGTGCCAACATAGGGTAAACAACGGTAAGATGCTACAATGTCGTGACTTGCAGCAACGCATGCCGCCACACACATCTAGCGGCAACGTGCTTCTAACTACGCAGATGTAGCTTGATTCTCCGAGTACAACGCAAACGTAGGATAACCCCGCGAACCCGACGGAAACGTTACCTATGCTCGGAACTGCCTCGGGTCGATATCGTGCTTTGCAACCCGCAATCCCATCATCCGCTCCGTGACGCCTAAAAGCCGAGCGGCCTTGGCCATGTTGCCCTTTGTGGATTTTAGGGCGTCGCAGACGAGCTCTCGCTCGAGGCCGTCCAACGCGTCAACGAGGGTGCCCTTCAGCCGCGTGCCGGTAGACTCCGCCGATTGCAGGCTCGGCGGCAGATGGTGTGAGTGGATAACCTCGTCAACCGACAGGAGAACCGCACGTTCCACACAGTTCTCCAGCTCTCGAACATTGCCGGGCCAGTGGTAATTCATCAAAAGATCGATCGCCGGCGTTGATATCCGGCGAATCGGGATCGCGTTCTGGTTCGAGTACTTCTCCACAAAGTGGTCGGCGAGAAGCAGGATGTCGCTCTTTCGGTCTCGAAGGGGTGGTATATGTATGGGAAACACGTTGAGCCGATAGTAGAGATCCTCGCGAAATGTCCCAGGATCAAGCAGCTGTTCGAGATTCCTGTTTGTTGCGGTGATAATCCGAACGTTGGTGCGAATGGTGTCGTTACCACCGACGCGCTCGAACTCTTTTTCCTGCAATACCCGCAGGAGCTTGATTTGCGTCGTCGGTGACAGGTCGCCGATCTCGTCCAAGAAGATCGTGCCGCCGTTTGCAAGCTCAAATCGACCCTTGCGTGTGGCAACGGCACCGGTAAAGGCCCCTCGCTCGTGGCCGAACAGTTCGCTTTCAATCACCGTCTCCGGAAGCGCGGCACAGTTGACTTTGATAAACGGGCGTTCGGCACGTGGGCTGTTGTAGTGAATTGCGTGTGCCACAAGCTCTTTTCCCGTGCCGCTCTCCCCGCGGATCAACACGGTGGCGTCGCTTCTGGAAACCTGGGCAACCATGTCGAACACGTTTTGCATGGCTTTTGAGTTTCCGATGATGTTGGAGGGCCGAAAACGATCCGCTAACTCGTTTTGCAGGCGCGAGTTTTCCTCTTGGAGTCGTCGTTTTTCCTCCATCACGGATTGGCGAATCTTCACGGCTTGGGCCACCATGGACGCAATAACCGAGAGTAGGCGCACATTGGCGTCGAGGGCATCGCTGTCCGTATAGGGGCGATCGATACTCAATGCGCCGATGGTGGTGTTTCCGATCTTGACGGGGACGCAGATAAAGGAGGTTGGTCCCTCTTGGGCGCTCTTGCGTGCCCCGGTTCTGTTAAGGAAGGTTGGATCCTCGTCCACGTTGGGGATGACCATCGGCTTGCCGGTCTCGACAACCTTGCCGGTTATACCCTCGCCAAGGCGGTAGCGTCCCCGCTCGCGCTGGGACGTGGAGAGTCCGTAGGCTGCCTCGATAAAAATCTCGTCGCTGTTTCGGTCTAAAAGAGTGATGGTACCCCGGGTCATGCCGGTGTGTTCTGCAACGGTACGCAGCACCGGATGGACAACTTGCTTCATGTCCATGCTTTGGTCGAGTATCTGGCTTAGCTCAAACAATAACGACAGCTCCTCGAATTTTTGAGGATGCGGGAGGGTCGTGTTACCCGATTCCATGTTTCGTGCCTCCGAAAGGAGCCAAGCATAGCAGGTTTCCTACAAAAATGTAAGAACCAACGGAACTGCTTCTCGTCCCACCAGCCGGCGCATAGAAGCTTGTAGGCGGGAGCCGCCTAGACAGTACCGTCCAGCATACCTTCGTACACGATAAGCTCTCCTCCATCGAGGCTTACCAGAAGGTTGTTCTCCAGGCGAGACATGGCGTCGGAGACCTCGGATAGGAACACTAGGTCGGGATTGTGCTCTTGGAGAGTTTCCCATGGAATCTGCGACTGTTCCTCGAGCACGATTCCTCGAATCCTCGAGACTATCTCCTGCGGCGCTTCGGTAAGCATGTGCGTCAGCAGTATCTCGGACCCATCGAGGTCGAGACGCCGGCGTGCATCGTTTATGTCCGACGCGCGGACAAGCTTGCCCGTGCAGGAGCCGCCGAAGCCGCGATGCCCACGGGCGAGAATGTTGCCGAGAAAGTGAACCTTAATTGTATTCATCATTATTGGTGAGTTCACGGGCACGCCTGCCGCCGTCACCACCTTGTCGAAGCGGTGTACAAACCCCAGCTTTTGGGCAACAAGTAGCGCGTTTTGGACCATGGACTCCGAGTCATCGACGAGCTCGGTAACAACGGGGAAAATACCCCAGTGCAGAAGGAGTTGCCGGTGCGCCACGTCGGAGGTCGTCACGGCGATGATCGGCTGCCTCGGCCGGAACTGGCTGAGAATGCGCGGGGTGTTGCCCCGCAGCGTCGGCGTGACTATCGCCTGAGCATCGATGTCGTGGGCAACCAAAAAGGCGGCCTTTGCCATCGCGTGGCCGATATCGCTGTTCGACTCGAGGAAATCCAAGTCACGTTCCATGGCCTTGGAGTACTCGTCGGAGGTCTCGACCGACAACGCGATGCGGTGCATCGTTTCGATCGTGGCAACCGGATATTTGCCGGAAGCAGTTTCGCCTGAGAGCATGACCGCGTCGGTTCCGTCGAAGATGGCGTTGGCCACGTCCGTAAGCTCCGCGCGTGTCGGAAATGGATTGTTGATCATCGAATCGAGCATCTGCGTTGCGGTGATAACCGGTTTGTTCCGCTTATTGCATTTTTCAATGATGCGCTTTTGTGCGAGGGGAATCTCTTCGGTGGGGAGCTGTACGCCCAAATCGCCGCGGGCAACCATAATTCCGTCGGAAACGCGGATGATCTCGTCGATGTTGTCCAAGCCTTCCCGATCCTCGATTTTAGCTATGACCTGAATGGGCGAGCGATGTTTGTCGAGGATATCGAGGATTGTTGTTACGTCGTCGGGCTTCCTTATAAAGCTCGCCGCGATGAAGTCGAGTCCATGCTCTACGGCAAACTCGATGTCGGCAACGTCTTTTTCTGTGACGGCGGGCAGAGAAGTGCGGACGCCACGGACGTTTACGTTTTTCCTACTGCCGATTTGGCCGCCTGATCGCACCACGCAGTGGATGTCGGTCCGATCGACGGACTCTACCTCCAGGTTGATCAACCCGTCCGCGAGGAAAATATGCTTACCACGCGAGACCTCTGCGGGCAGCTGCTTGTAGGTAATAGAGATTACGCCGCTTGTGCACTCCACTTCCCGCGTTGTTACAACGACTCGCTGTCCAACCCGGAGGTCGATTTTCTCTCCGCTTTGGTTGATCCCGGTACGGATTTCGGGGCCCTTTGTGTCGAGCAGGATGGCCACCGGAATGCCGGTGGCTTCGGAGACCTCGCGTACCATCGTAATCCGGCGTAGGTGCCCCTCGTGGGTGTCGTGAGAAAAGTTAAACCGGGCTACATTCATGCCCGCATGAAGCATTTCCCTAATCGTTTGTGTGTTGTCACATGCCGGCCCAATCGAGCAGACGATACTTGTTTTTCGTAGACGGCGTCTCATATTTCTTCGAGTATACCTATGGTCCTTCGCCTTCGCTATACGGTTCGAGGAGATGCTCAATCTCTTCCTGAGACACTTGATCCTCGTCGTCGCCTGGTTCAGTGGATTGCAGGCTTTGAATAATCTCCCGGGATATGTTTGCGTGCTCCCGTTTGGCGACGGCTAATTTGCTTTTGTACGGTTCGAGGTACTCCGAGAACGGTATGCTCGTATCCAATGCCGTGTCGAGAAAGTCCGTAAATATGTGCTCGGTTCGCAGGAGTGCGCGCAGATAATTCATCCGTCGGATGAGGCGTTTGTTGTCGTGGAGATCCGTGTACATGCGCATCAGCCCATTGTCGATAAAGAGTATGTCCTCGATGATCTTGTCACGGAACATATCCGCGTCGATGTCGAGCTTGATTCCGATTGCGAGGTCTCGGATAAGCGTGGAGAAGAAAAAGAAGTTGTCTTCGTAGTTCGTCTTGTTCGCCATCATGCGGAGGATACCACGTTCCCATATGGCTTGACACATGGCGAGGTATCTTGAGCCGTACGTTGTAGACCGGGCAACCGCACCGTTTTGGTGGCCGGGACGCTCCGGCCACGGTGGGCGTACACACATCCAGACAGACATTCGCCACATCTTGACATGGCGTACCAAATGGTGGTAGCTTTTTCGAACCTCTTTGCCGTCGTCAATTACCGCACGGGAACGGCGGCCGTCAGTCCGAGGGGAGGTCCAAATGCGGGCTTATGAAATCACATGCGTCTTCCGCCCGGAAGACGAGCAGTTTGTGCGTGGCCGGGAAATGGTCAAGCAGGAACTCGCCAAGTTAGATGCCACAATCAACAAAGAAGAGGATATGAGTGTCCGTACCTTGGCCTATACGGTCAAGAGCATGAACCAAGGGCACTACTACGTCTACTTCGTCGAGATGGAACCGGAAAAAGCAGCGCAAATCGAAGAGATACTCAAACTCAAACAAGAGCTTTTGAAGGTTCTGGTCATCCGGAAGGACGACTAGTCACAAAGGCGATGCGGTCGCCGGGGCGGCTGGTGCCAAGGGGTTGGAAATGGCCGACATTAATCGGGTTGTACTCGTAGGGCGTCTTACGCGGGATGCGGAGATGAAGTACACCGGCGGCGGGCTCGCCATCTGCAAGTTTGCACTGGCCATTAATAGACGGCGCAAACAGGGCGACCAGTGGGTCGATGAAGTCAACTTCTTTGACTGTGTTCTTATGGGAAGGCAGGGGGAGGCAATCAACCGCTACCTAACAAAGGGAAAACAGGTCGGTGTAGAGGGCGAGCTTCGCCAGAGCCGTTGGGAGCAGGACGGACAGTCTCGCAGCCGTGTCGAGATCTTTGCCACGAATGTGCAGCTCCTTGGATCACCCGGCGGTTCGGGCGGCGGTTCGGGCGGCGGTTCGGGTTCGGGCGGACGGGGTGGCGATTCAGCTGGTTCGTACGATGATCATGACTCGCCACGGAGCGAACCCCAAAGCGACCGTGGTCAGGAGTTCGAAGACGATATACCGTTTTAGAGACGGTTGAGCGCCAAACGTGGCGCCTTTTTGCGGTCGCTTGCGGCCGTCTTTTGCACGAGAGGAGGATCTATGAGCGACGAACAGACGACCAAAACCGACAATGCAGCCGATGTACAGGGCCGATCGAGCGACCGTGACGGTCGTGAGAACCGCGAGTCTCGGGATACCGGAGACAGCCGGGACGATAGAGGCGGCGGCTACCGAGGCGACCGCGGAGACCGGGGGGACGACTACCGGAGCCGGGACCGTGACGACGACCGCGACGACCGTGGTGGTGGTCGGTACCGATCGCGGAATCGTGTCTACTTCCGTAAAAAGATCGACAAGATCAAGGCCCACAATCTTGTGATCGATTACAAGCGCCCGGAGGTGCTTCGTCGGTTCCTTACAGATCAAGGAAAAATCCTGCCACGGCGGATAACCGGAACGTCGGCGAAAAATCAACGTCGTCTTGTTAGAGAGGTCAAGCGAGCGCGAGCTATTGCGCTGTTGCCCCTCGGATAGCGGCGGGGGATGTGGTCGACGGGTAAAAAGAGATCAGCAAGGCAGCAACCATGAGGACCCGACGTTCGGGAACGATAGAGATCTTGATTACGGTTGCAGTTGCCGTACTGTTTTTTAACCTCGGCCTGACGGCTCTGATTGCGTTGGTCCCCCTGCATGTCTTGAGGCAAAAGCGCGGCGAAGCATATTTTCTTAGTGCGGCCGTGTTGGTCGTTTTGGTGGCTGTGATCGTACGGCTTGTTGCCGGGGCCGCGGTCGAGTTCGGTGGGGCTTTTGTTGTAAGCGACGCTCTGGTTGCCGCGGGGCTTGTGACCGGTCTGTGGGCCGTGGACACGCCCGTGTTGCATAGATTTGCGCGGCCGTGGCGATTCGCGGCGGCGGGCACCGCCGTGGCGGCGGGCATAGTCCCTGCGGCGGTAATTGTCGGCTCCAACGAGGCGTTTCGCGAGCTCCTAGATGCCCAGTTGGTCCTTGTGGAGCGGATGCTTTTTCTTGGTTCCGACGAGGGCGGTCGGCTATTGCAGGTTGATGCGGTTGTTCAGGTGGCAGGAGATGTGCTTTTTAGCACCGTAGGGGCGTTTGGGCTATTGTTGGTGTTTGCTGATTATAGCCTGGGAAACGTCGTCGCACGTTTTTCCCGGGTCCAAGGAAACGTGGTCGTGGCGGGCAGAAGCCATCGGTTTGCGACGTTTTACGTCCCGATCAACGCTGTGTGGGGGCTTATTGTTGCCCTCGCAGGCGTTCTTTTGGGCATCTTTGCCGATATCGGTGTATTGCTGTACGTGTTTCGGAATGCCGCGCTGATTCTTGCCTTGCTCTATGCGGGCCAGGGTATCGGGATTATTGCGACGTATTTCGATGCGCGTCGCTTGTCCGTGGGGGCCCGTATCGGCGCCGTGATCGGCGGTGTGATCGGGCTGTTAATCCCCGGTGTGAATATTGCGATCGGATTGGGCCTGCCGGGACTGGGCGTTGCCGAGACCTGGGTTCCGATTCGGGAAAGGGTAAAGGAGAAATACAATGAAGGTCATCCTTAATCAGGACATTCCCAACCTCGGGGAAGAAGGGGACATCAAGGATGTAGCGCCGGGATATGCCCGCAACTTCCTTATGCCGCGTAAGCTGGTCATGCGATATGACGAGGCGTCATTGGCGATGCTGGAGACGCGTCGAGAAGAGATTAGCCAACGCAAGGAAGAGAAGCGAAAGGCTGCCCTGAGCCTCAAAGAACGACTCGAGAGCGACGAGTTGCAGGTACACATGCCTGCCGGCGCAAATGGGCGATTGTATGGCTCGGTAACGGCCGCGAAAATCGCCGACGAGCTCGAAAAGATCGGCGTGTCCGTCGAGCGGAAACGCATCGACATTCTGGAGAACACAATCAAGGCAACCGGTCCAACAACGGTCAAGGTCGGCCTTTACGGCGGCGAGGTTGCTTCGCTTCGTGTAAATGTCGTCGGCCAGGATGTGCAGGGGCGCTCCGGTGACACTCAGGCCGGCGGTGCAAAAGCGACTCAGGCCGCCACGGCGGATACCAAGGTCGAGGAAGACCGGCCCGAGGAGCAGACGACCACGCCGGATAGAACGGAAGCCGCGGAGCCGTCTGAGGTCCCGGAGAGCGCCATGCCGGAGCAGGCGGGCGCCTTGGCAGAAACAGAGGAAGAAGCTCAAGCCACGCAAACAGAGGACGACGCCGACACGGACCACGCTGAAGAAGAGAACTCCCGACAGACGCCGGCGGAATAGGAACGTAGGCGCATGGCGGACACGCTGCGCGCGCAGCTAAAAGACCGCGTACCGCCTCACAATAACGAGGCGGAGCAAGCGACCCTCGGGTCGGTACTCCTCGATGGTGAGGCGCTCGAGCGTGTTATTCCAATTATCCGCGAGAAGGACTTCTATCGCGCGGCTCACAGGAAGGTCTTCGAATCGATTATAAAGCTCTATGATCGCGGGGAGGCTATCGACCTTATCACCCTTACGGACGAGCTCCGCGCCTCTGGAAACCTCCATGCATGTGGTGGACCGGGCTATATATCCCAGCTCACATCCGCCGTTCCGACCAGTGCCAACGTCGAATATTACGCGCGAATAGTTCGCGAAGCGAGCATTCGGAGGCGGCTGCTGCGCATCGCCGCAGAAATAACCGCCGACGCCCAAGACGAGTCTCAAGAGGTGCGCGTGATCGTCGACGAGGCCGAGAAGCGGATATTCGAGATTGGCGAGGAGCACGCGGAAGACGCTATCAAGGACATTAAGAAGGTTGTTACGCAGACCGTTCGGGCAATCGAACGACTCCATAACAGCCACGATGACTACACCGGCGTGCCAAGCGGCTTTGCCGAGCTCGATCGTATGCTTTCCGGTTTTCAGGATTCTGACTTCGTAGTCGTGGGAGCCCGGCCCGGCATGGGGAAAACGGCATTGGCCCTAACCATGGCGGCAAACATGTCCGTCCACAAGCAGGTCCCCGTTGGGTTCTTTAGCCTGGAGATGTCCGACCAAGCGATCATGCAGCGCCTTCTCGCCATGGAGTCGAGGACTCCGTCACAGAAGATTCGGACTGGAAACCTTCGTCCGGCAGACCTTGCGAGCCTTATGGAGGCGGCCTCACAAATCTACGATGCGCCCCTGTACATTAGCGACACGCCAAGTCTCAAACTTCTTGACCTTCGCGCTATCGCGCGTCGAATGGTTTCGCGTTCCGGTGTGAAGATCATCTTTGTGGATTACATCACGCTTGTCGGCGCCGAGGACACCTCGGCTCCGCGCCACGAACAGATTGCTGAAATATCCCGCTCCCTCAAGGCCATGGCTCGAGAGTTACAAATTCCCATCGTGGCGCTTTCCCAGGTAAGTCGCGATGCCGAAGGCAAACAACCAACGCTTGCCAACATCCGGGAGTCGGGCTCCATCGAGCAAGATGCCGACGTGGTGCTCCTTTTGCACCGCAATCGCGCGACCGGGCGCCGGGAAGCGGACGCGAGCCCGCAAGCGGAGACCGAGCTCATAATCGCCAAGCAAAGAAACGGTCCTGTTGGTACGATTACAATCGCCTTTATCGAGGAGTACACCAAGTTTGAGGCGCTCGAAAGGGGCTACGATTAGTGCAGGGGGGGTAGCACGGTGAGTATTAACAAACGATACGATTTTCAAGTCCTTACAAACGAGGCCGAGCGACTTGTTCTCGAAGAGCTCGAGCGGCGTCTGGATAAGGTCGACGACCCACGCCTCCACAAGGAGGACAATGTAATCGACATGGCGGCGTTTGCGCTGAACCTTGTCAGACCGATGTATCGCGCCAATCTCCTCGGCCGTTTGTATGCCGATGCCCTTGATAAACAGACCAAGGAAGAGATTCGGGACGCGGTAGAGAAAGCCGTGGAACGAATAGGCCGCAACCCTTCTTAGCGCCACGCGGCTGCATAATCGCGTAGTTACGTCAAACGGGCGAAGCGTCCAACCTTGGCCGCTTATCGCGCCTGATTGAGGAGCGGCAGTTCCAGTCGATAGTCATCAAGCGTACGGCGGCCCGAGGGAACAAAACTCAAGTGTTCGTCGGCTATCCCTGGTTCGCTTTCCAAAAAGTACCCGCTTGGCGACAGCGCGATCCATTCGTCACCTTCAAAAAAGTAGAGATCCATAAAGTGTTCACCGGATTCGGTCAGCCATGCACTAATGGTACCGTCGGCGTTGCGCGAGTAGAGAATTCCCTCCTGGGCGGCAAGCTCGATCGGGCGGTGTTGTGCCGGCACAAAGTCGCGCAGCTCGGCGCCGTCCCAGACGCTTACGGTCCGCTGATTGATGGTGGTGTACAGGAGGTCGCTGTCCTCATCGAGATGGAGCGTGCCGACCGACAGCTCGCCGGGAAACCGGAATATCAAGCGACTGTGTTCGAGGTCGCGGCCGAAGTGAACGCTCAGCACCGTTTCTACCGACCCGTTTTCCCGACTGAGACCCAGAGAATATAGGCTACGGCCCCTTTTGTCGAAAGCAAAGGAGACGACCATAAAGGCCTCCGTAGCGATGGGGACAGTCTGCCCCGTTTCGGTATTGAGGGTAAACAATGCCGAATCAAACCTCCCGGACGCGTTTTTGCCTACTGCAATGCCAAAATAGTTGGTGTCCAGTGCCGTAAGGAGTCCGGGTGAACGGTAAGCAAATAAGGTTTCGTAGTCATCCGAGTCTACAATCCGCAATCTACCGGCGGCGTCTACAAGCGCCACAGCGTCTTCGCTCGTGGTAACGGAGATTAGGTTGGGTAGATTGATCTCCTCGCGATCGAACGCGGCTCGAGAGATCGAGCTGATCTTTGCGAGCACGGAGGTTTCAGGACTCGTCGACCAGACCAACAGAGAAGTTGCGTCCAGCGGTTGGATGCGGGGGTTGTCGAAACCAACAAGGCGACGGTCGCTTATGGTAACGCCTGCAACCTCCGGCGGGCCGGCCGGACGAGGAAAGAATAGATCGCTGGTAATCGTCCTTAGAGTATCATCGAAGGTCACAAACATCCGATCGCGGGAAAAGGCGATGGAGCGCGCAGGCTCGATGGGAGCCGACTCGAGGGTTTGTGGGCGGCCTGCCGTGCTTCGGAAGAGGCGTAACTCTCCGTCTCTATTGCCGGAGACGGCGTGGAGCCCGCTGTATGCCATGGCGGTTGTGTCGGCTTCGATGTAGCGGGTGGAGAAATAGGTCGAGCGCAAAGAACTGCCGTTGAACGTAAAGGTCTCAAAGGTCGGGCCGTCCTCAGTTTGCATAAAAGCCGCCAACTGGTACTCATTGGACCCGTCCGGGGATGCGCGCGAGGAGAGACTAACAATGCCTTCTTGCTCGATCCGGGCAACAATACGACCGGTAAAGTTGTCGACAACGATGATCTCGTCGTCGCGGATACCTGCAAAAAACGCCCGGCCGAGAGCCTGAAGGCTGCGCAGATTCCGTTCCGACTGAATGTCGTCTTGTACCTGGGGCAGGCGCCGATTGTTCGGCAGGTCCCAGTATGCGATACGACCGTTGCCGGGCGTGTAGGTGACTAGGCGCGTTTCGTCGGCGGAAGTAACTGCAAAAGAAACAAATCCGAACCCGTTGGGGAGGTACGGAACCTCATTGCCGCTTTCTGAGCTTAGGAACGTGAGGCTCTTGAACGACGGCAATCCGTAGAAAAAATAGCTTCCCCTGTCGGAGAACCGAACGAAGAACGGCATGTCTGACAGACGGCGACGAGTGATCTCTGTTCGCGCGGTCCAATCCCAGAGATGGAGCAGGTATTGTCCGGCTTTATCTGAGGAGACGATTGCCAGCCGTGGCAGAGTAGGGTGGATCGCGATCAGTCGTATTGGTAGATGAGAGACTTGCAGCCCGGCGGCAAGGACGTAGTCGGAGCCGCGTCGGACCATGACTTTGCCGTCGGACGCCCCGGTTGCGATGATCTCCGTGCCTCTGTGCTCGATGACGGTGACGCTACCCGTGTGGGAACGATTTACAGTTACACTATCGGCTGGGAGCACCGCAGGAATGAGGCAGAGTGCTAGGCAAAAAAGATCATTCTTGAGCCGCATACGTTATCGCCTCACAAAAAAGAGTACGTCGCTAAAAACCGCAAACGCCAGCAGGGCAAATACCAGAATCGAGCCAATCACCTGATAATAGTACACGACACGTGGCTTCGGTGGCTTGCGTGTTACGGCTTCAACAAGAAACATCAGGATTTGACCACCGTCGAGGACCGGGATCGGAAGCAGATTCATAAAGGCGAGCGCAACACTGATAAGCGCGACAAACGAGAAGAACGCGGAAAGCCCGGCGCCGAAACCAAGGCTAAATCCCTGGGTTGCGACCTCACCTACCAAGACGGTGATACGGATCGGCCCAGACAGGGCTTGGGTGGCATCTACCCCACGGAACAAGAGCTGGATGCTTCTGATTGTTAGGGCAAAATTGCGGAACGTCTCGGAGACTGCGCGACCGGCCGCCTGCGGGATCGGAAGCCGTTCGGTCACGCGGATTGCCCCGCCGAATCGTACGCCGATGCGCGGCTGCGATTCCACGAGGTCCGGCTCCAAAACAAGCTCCCGACGGGAGCCGTTGCGATCCAACACTACTTCGACACGGGCGGGATTCTCCGCGATTGCCCTGGATACTTGAATGGAGTTTTCAACCTCTCTGCCGGCAATGGCGACAATCCGGTCACCGGGCATAATACCGGCGCGGTCGGCGGGCGAGTTGGGCTCCACGTGCTCGATAACCGGCTCAATAAGCGGATATATCCCCACTACGCCGGCTCCGGTCCCGGTATCGAGGGCGACATCCATGGTGGTTGTCCTCACGGTGCCGTCGCGCTCGTAGACCACCTCGATTGTCTCGCCGGCGGACACGGCGACTTGCTGCTGGATATCACGGTAGTGCCGGACTTCCTCGCCGTCGATGGAGACTATACGATCACCGCTTTGGAGGCCCGCCTCAATCGCCGGCGCCGCGGCGATGTTTAGTTGCTCCGACAAGTCTTCGGCGGGAACGATTCGTGGCTCAAATGTTTCGATGGTGTTGCCCAGCGTGTAGACAAAACCCAGGATCAGGATCGAGAGCAACAAGTTTGTCATCGGTCCGGCCACCGAGACGATTGTCCGGCGCCACCACGAAGCGGCAAAAAACGATCCCGGCTCCTTTTCTATCGTCTCGGTCTTTTTCTCCCACGCCTGCAGAAGAGCGTGCTCACCCTTCATTTTTACGTATCCGCCGATGGGAAAGACACTGATTCGGTACTCGGTAGACCCGATTTGCTTGGACATCAGTTTCTTGCCCCAACCGAGGGAGAATGCCTGGACTTCGATCCCGACTCGTTTGGCTGCGATCATGTGCCCCATCTCGTGGAAAAACACAACGATTCCCAGCCCGATAAGGCCGATTAAAATGTTTAGAATGGTTGTCATACGATTTACGCGCCAATAAAAAGGAGTTTGTAGCCGAGATAAAAGACCGGTGCGGCAAACACCGGTGAATCAATCGAGTCGAGGAGTCCTCCGCGCCCCGGAATAATGCCTCCGGAATCCTTCAAGGTCACCCCTCGCTTTAGTGCCGATTCCACCAAGTCTCCGAGTATAACCGCTACTCCAACAACAAGCCCGAATAACACCGCCGAAAGGTAGGTTCCGGGGAAGGCTCGTGGGTCCAACGCCTTGGCGACGACGATCACGGTGGGCGAGAGAACCAGTCCGCCGACAAAGCCGATAAGGCTCTTGTTGGGACTGACCGGGACGGGATGAATGCTTTTTTTTCCAAAGAGGATGCCGACCACGTAGGCGGCGGTATCGTTTAGGTAGCAGGCCAGTACAAACGCGGCGATGACCGTGGATGCGGCAGTGAACGCGGTCAACCGCACGATGTAGGTTAAAAAAAGCCCGGGGTAGAGGGCTACCAACAGGTGGGCCGACACCCGCGGCACGATGTCCGGGAACTCTTTTGCCTTTCGTCTGAAGACCTGAAACGCCATGCTCAAAGCAACCAGCCCGGTTACGGCCCAATCCACCGTTTCCGTAGGAACAAGAGCAAACAGCTCCAGCAGAACGATAAGCGGCAGCAATCCGCCGAACACCGGCAGGACCAGGCGACTCAACGGATAGCTGGTTTCCTGCGCTGGGAAAAAGCGTGCCACCTCGAAGGCGCTTCCGGCACCGACTACGATCACCAAAACGTTAAAGGCCAGGTGATTCGCATTGGGCAACAGGAAGATCAGGGCACCGAGGGCCGGAATGCCCAGAACGAACACAAAGATCCTCAAGACGAAGTTCGTCACCCTGCGGCCCCAGAAACTGCCGTCGACTGATACTCTGGGCAAATCATTGGGCGGCTCCAAAACGACGCGATCGTCGTTGGAACTCCAGGAGCGCCGAGCGCAGATCAGCGGCCCGCCAATCGGGCCACAGCTTGTCGGAGAAATACAGCTCCGAGTAGGCGCTCTCCCAGAGGAGGAAGTTACTCATCCGCATTTCTCCCCCGGTACGGATAATCAAGTCCGGGTCCGGAAAGTCGGGTAGATCGAGAAACTGCCGGTACCGGTCTTCGGAGATGAAGTCGAGAGCATCACCGTTGTTTTTATGGGCCTCGAGAATTCGTGAGAACGCTCGAATTATCTCGTCCCGTCCACCGTAGTTGATCGCAAGGTTGACGGCAAGGCCTTTGTGTTTGCCTGTCTCCGACTGCACACGGTCCAGCTCCGCAACCACGTCGTCGGGAAGCCGAGCGACGTCACCGCTGTGGACAACACGAATGTCGTTTTCACGGAAAAAATCGTGCTCCTTACGGAGGTTTTCCGCGACAAGTCCCATCAGGAAACGCACTTCGTCTGCCGTGCGTCTCCAGTTCTCCGTGGAGAATGTGTAGAGGGACAGATACCGCAGGCCCATCTCCGCCGCTGCGGTCACAACGCGTTTGGCCGCTTTGAGGCCTTCCTGGTGGCCCTGCGGCCGGAGAAGGCGACGGCTCGTGGCCCACCGCCCGTTCCCATCCATAATGATCCCAACGTGGTCGGGAACTCGCGTTAGTTCCGGAGTGACCTGCGGTGCGGCCGCCATTAGATCTCCAGGATTTCCTGTTCCTTTGCTTCGAGCTTCTTGTTGATCTGTTCGACAAAGTCGTCGGTGAGTTTTTGAATCTCATCCTCGCCGCGCTTCTCCTCGTCTTCACTGAGGTCTCCGGACTTCTGCCGTTTTTTTAGCTCTTCGTTAGCCTCGCGTCGGATGTTGCGAACCGCCACCCTCGCTTGCTCCGCCATCCCCTTGGCCACTTTCACATACTCTTTTCGACGCTCTTCAGTAAGGGGTGGTATGTTGATTCGGATGACTTTGCCGTCGTTTGAGGGATTCACCGACAGCTCCGAACGCTGAATAGCTTTTTCGATGTCGCCGAGAGTACTCTTGTCCCACGGTTGAATAACGACAAGACGTGCCTCGGGAATGGATACCGTCGCCATTTGATTGAGGGGCGTTGGGTTGCCGTAGTATTCGACCTTTACTCTGTCGAACAGCGCGGACGAGGCGCGGCCCGTCCGAATGGTATTAAAGTCTTCGTCCATAGAAGACAAAGACTTGCCCATCCTGTCCTTAGCGTCGTTGATTATGTCTTGCATACCAAGCCCTCCTTGTCGGGCGCCTATTCGCTCGTTTCTTCGCCGACCCGGTAGTACTTATAGTCGGTCACGTTGAGGGCGCTTCCCAGAGCCTTTCCGATCGACTCAACCATCTGCTTAACGCTCTGTTTGTCGTCCTTCACAAAGGGCTGGTTCAAAAAGACGATTTCGGAAAGATGTTTCTTGAGCTTGCCTTTTACGATTCCCTGCACGACGTTCGCTGGCTTTCCCATATTGTTGGCCTGAGTCGTGAAGATACCCTCCTGTTCCTTTACGTAGGCGGGATCTACAGTGTCCTCAGAGAGGAACTGCGGTGCGAACGCCGCAACATGGAGTGCCAGGTCAAAGGCAAGCCTCGTGGCTTTGCCGTCCTTTAAGACTGCGGCATCTTCGGCGGTTAGTTTGACAAGAACTCCAACGGTCCCTCCGTCCCCATGAACGTAGTCGACGACGAGGTCGTCGGCACCAATGTCCATAGCGACAAAACGCCGCGCCGTCATGTTCTCCTTGATAGTTGACATCGCTTCCTTGAGCTCGGCGTCGACCTTTTCGGAACCCGCGTCTAATCCCTCTTCCACCATCATTATGGTGATACGACTACCCATTTCGACAAAGTCGGCGTTTCGTGCCACAAAGTCGGTTTCGCAGGAGATCTCGAGCATACCGGCTCGCGAGTTACCCACGTGAGTAAAGATGCGCCCTTCATTCGTGGCTCTGCCCGTGCGCTTTGCAGCGGCGGCCAGTCCCAGCTCTTTGAGAATCTTCTCGGCCTTTGCCGTGTCGCCTGCGGCTTCAACAAGGGCCTTTTTGCAGTCCATCATCCCGGCGCCGGTCTTTTCCCGAAGCGCCTTTACGTCACTCGCCTTAATTTCCACCCGATGCTCCTTTGCCGGCAGTTAATCTTCGTACATCTCGTCTTCGTCTATACCGGCCTTGTCCGCTACTTCGTGTTCCGGCAGCTTTTCGACGGTATTGCCACCCTTGTCGGAATCCTTTGAAGGGTCGTAGTCGGAATAGTCGTCGGTGCTGAATCGGTCGTCGCCCTCCTCGGCAAGATGTTCGCCGACAGGCGCCGTCTCGACGTCCGCGTCTTCCCCATCGCCTTCGGGACTTTTTTCGTCTTCCCCGCCGACCGCCTCGCTCTCTTCGTCCTGGAGACTTTCGATGACCTCGAGACCCGCCTCAGACTCGGCCTCCACAACCGCTCGAGAGATGATCTGCGTGAATAGTGCAATGGCCCTGATTGCGTCGTCGTTCCCTGGGATAGGGTAGTCGATGCCTTCGGGATTGCAGTTTGTGTCTACAACCGCAACGATAGGAATGCCGACACGCAATGCCTCGGCCACGGCAATCGCCTCTTTTCTGGTGTCGATAACAAAAATTATCCCGGGCAGCTCTCGCATCTCTTTAATGCCGCCAAGGTTTTTTTCCAAGCGGGTGCGTTCTTTGTTGAGCTGCGCAACCTCTTTTTTGCTCAAGCTTTCGAACGTTCCGTCAACTTCCATCTTTTCAAGCTTTTTGAGTCGCAAAAGGGACTGTTTAATCGTTGAAAAATTGGTGAGCATGCCGCCGAGCCACCGGTGGTTTACGTAGTATTGCCCACAGTGTTCGGCCTCTTTTTGAATTGCCTGCTGAGCCTGTTTTTTGGTGCCGACAAAGAGCACCGACTTGTTGGTGAGTACGGTGCGCCGGACCGCATCATAGGCGTCCTTGATAGCACCGATTGTTTTTTGCAGATCGATGATGTGGATCCCGTTCCGCTCGGCAAAGATGTACTTCTTCATGCGGGGATCCCAGCGCTTGGTCTGATGCCCAAAGTGGACGCCCGACTCGAGCAAATTCTTCATGGTCACTACTGCCACGTGCTTCCTCCTACCCACCCGTACGGCGGGCTCCTTCGCGTATTTCTCGACCGTTTGGGTGCCGTGGCACGTTTCGAAGCGCCCGGACCAAACGACGGAAGATATTCTCCCACAGGGAGATGGGCCGTCAGTACCGGCGGCCGTTGCGCGCTAAGATGGCACACAATCGATGGATTGGCAAGCCCACGACGTTGTAGAAGCAGCCCCGGACCGCCGGTACGTGCCGCGACCCAAAGCCCTGTATGCGGTATGCGCCGGCCGCGCCTCGCCACTCGCCTCGGGCGACGTAATCGTCGATCTCACCGGCCGACATCGCGGCTATCTCCACCTCGGTGTCTTCTGCGTCGCTGACCAGGTGGCCGTCGAAGCAAACGGTAACACCGGTGATGACGTGGTGAGTCCGGCCGGCAAGTAGGCGGATCATCTCTCGCGCCTCCTCGTCGTCTTCCGGTTTCCCCATGGGACCGGCCGGACCCCAGACCACGGTGTCCGCAGCGATGAGGACGGGTGGCACGGCGCCGGCGGGGTTCAACCCTTCCGGCCGCCGACCGCCTCGCCAATCGTGGAGAGCGGCGCGAGCCTTTGTCTCAGCAATGGAAATTGCCGTCTGCGCCGGCTCCGCCTCCGGCGGAAAGCTCTCGTCAACATCTACCGGGTAGACAACAAACGGGATGTCGACCAGCTCGAGGAGCATCCGCCGCTGTGGCGAGGCGGAGGCCAAAACGATCGGTTCCGGCACGGCCTACACGCTCCGGAAGATAAGCGCCCCTGCCACGAGACCCAGGACGGTGCCGGGATTAAACCGTAGATACAGAGACACCACGTGCAAATCAAAGCCGATCGGACCGACCGATGCATCGACCGAGGTGCCGCCGATTGCTAAGAGTCTCTCCAAGAGGGCCCATGCAAGTGTACCCACGATCGCTGTCACAAAAAGGAGCAGCAGTAAGCTTCGGAGGTTTTTGATAGACGGCTTCACTCGCCCGATTCTACGGGCCCGCCGGCAGCTGTCAACAGCGTCGCGAGTGGAGCCGCCGCATTCGATGCAGTGCGCCGGCCGGGATTGCCGGCCGGTTACGTTGACAACGCGCCCGGTTCGCCATAGTCTGTTCACAGCGCTTTCCACCTGCCCGGTAGCAAGCCGGTAGTGGTGGTGGTCAGGGGCACGTAGCTCAGCTGGATAGAGCGCCACCCTCCGGAGGTGGAAGTCGTGGGTTCGAATCCCGCCGTGCTCAACTCGTTTTTCTGTATTTGTGTTAGCCCTTTCCGGCCGGAGTCCGGCGTGGTACAGGAAGTTCCGGTTGGGGCATCATCCGTAGTCAATATCTGTTATCATCGTTTGGGGAGTGGCTCTTGAACTTTGTTGTAAACCTGGGGAATTCGAACATCGCAATGGGCCTCTACGACGCCGACGGCTGGGTGCGCAAGTGGCGCATTCAGTCAGTTCCGGATCGGATGCCGGATGAGTACGGCTTCACGATACGGGGCCTTTTCGCGGAGCTACCGCGGGAACCCCGACTGGTTAGAAACGTCGTGCTGGCCAGTGTGGTGCCCACCCTAGCGGATACCTTTACCACGTGCCTACGAGGCCTCTTTGACATGGAGCCTCTTTTTGTGAGCACGGCGTTGGACCTGCCGATTCGATTCGACGTTGGAAACCCCCGCGAGGTGGGCGCCGACCTGATCGCCAACGCCTCGGCCGCATTCAATCGGTACAAAAAAAGCTGCATTGTTGTTGACTTCGGCACCGCCCTTACGTTTTCCGCGGTAGACGCCTCCGGGGCCTTTTTGGGCGCCGCCATCTCGCCGGGCCTGAAGATCGCGGCTGATGCATTGACAAAGCAGACCGCCCAACTGCCAAATGTCCGATTCGAGCTTCCACAAACCGCCATCGGTACCGACACCGTCCATGCCATCCAGTCGGGTCTGGTGCTGGGTTATACGGGGCTTGTGGAGAAGATCCTGGCGGAAATGACAAGTGAGCTCGGTGACTCCCCCGCTATCGTGGCAACGGGGGGGCTTTCGCCGGTCATGGGGCCGCGCTGCAAGGGCATCCACGACGTTGACGAATGGTTAACGCTGGACGGCCTCAAGGTGATACTCGACAAACTCCGCCCGGCACCGTAGACATTGCGTTGACTTACGCCGCCTCCCGAACCAGATAACCGACCACCAGCGCCGCCACAAGCGCGACCATTATGATAACAAAAAAGATGTCGACCCGCTTTTGCCGTTCCACGGGCTTCTCCCGGTCCGGCCGTTCAGGCGATGCAGTGGCTCCGGGCAGCGCCTGCGGCGGCACCGCCGCGGCCATCACCAAGGCGACAATAAGCCCCCCGATCAAAAACGGCATCCACGAGATGCCGAACAGAACAGGACCAAAGGGAAGAAACCAGATTCCCATGGTCCAGGTTGCGAGAAAGACAACAAGAAAAAACGTAACAATGGACGCCCACGGCCCCTTGCGGCCGAATCCCGCCGAGAGGACAAGAGTCAACAGCAGGGCAAAGACAAGGGCCATAAGAAGTTCAACAATCAGCAACGGTGCGCCTCCCGTATGCCGGTGCTGCAAGACCTGTGCCGGCCGGCGATCCGACACGCAACAACGATGCTGTCACGCGAGTCGAATGTACCACACGTGCGCTGCGGCGTGCCCGCGGCGATCAGCCGGGTGCCTGCGGCTCGAGGTCAATCCCGCGCTTCCGCCGTGTTCTTGGCGATAAACTCGACGGAGCTGCGTAGCGCCTGTTGCTCGTCGGCGGAAAGAACCACCGGGAGCCGTTGCACGGCGCCCTCGGCCCCAATAACGGTCGGGTAGCTAAAACTGACACCGGTGATCCCCGCGTAGCGATCCACAACTGACACCGGCAGAATTCGGTTCTCGTTTCGTAGGACCGCCTCCACCATAACCGCCACCGCCTGGGCCACGGCATAGAAGGTAGAACCCTTAGCTGCAATAATCGCGCCCGCGGAGTCGCGCACCGACTTGGCTGCGACGGCAAACAGGTCGTCGGCATCGGGATCCCTACCGCGCACACGCGCGAATTCGTCGGCGGGCAGTCCCCCAACTCGTGTTAATGACCACGCGGGAAACGACGTTTCGCCGTGTTCGCCGAGGACGTAGGCGTGCACGTTGATCGGGCTAACGTCGCAATAGCCCGCCAAAAACTCGCGGAGCCTCGAGGTGTCGAGCACGGTGCCCGAACCGATGACCCGCGAGGGGGGGAACCCCACCTCCTCCTGGATTATCGTGGTAAGTACATCCACGGGGTTGGTGACGACAAACAAAACTCCCGAAAAACCCGAGTCCCGCAGGGACGAGGCCATAGTCCGAGCGATTGACGTGTTTCTTTCCAGCAGGTCAACCCGCGACTCGCCCGGCCGTTGCTTCGCGCCGGCCGTAACAACGGCCACATCGGCGTCTCGGCACGCGTCGTAATCGGCAGCAACGACCCGGACGGCTCTTCCGAGGGGGTTGCCCTGCTGTATGTCCATGCGTTCGGCTTCGGCCTTTGTCTTGTCGATGTCGACCAAGACGATTGTGTTGGCCGTTCCCCGTATCGAAAGGTTGTAGGCGATGGTCGCCCCAACACTTCCGGCGCCTATGATTGCTATCTTGTTGGTGCTTGCCATACATTTAAGATGCACATGGCGCCCGTTCCTGAACAGCGTACTCCCTGGAACGGGCCACAAATTCTGGAATAAGGCCGTAAATATGCCCGCGAATAGAAAATCAATCCTGGATAACAAAGAGTACGCCAACTTCGTGGCGTTTCTCGGAGCACTTTGCCTATTTTTCGCGACAATCGAGTACCTGTTTCCCAAACCGGTCCCGTTTTTCCGTCTGGGGCTCGCAAATCTACCGGTACTTATTGCCCTCGAGTTTTTCCAGCTCCCTACGCTGTTGTTGCTCATACTCCTCAAGGTGCTCGGACAGGGGCTTGTCAACGGGACACTTGCCTCCTACGTCTTTTTGTTTTCCGCTGCGGGGTCCTTTGCGGCGGGGCTTGCCATGTGGGCGGTGCATCGGGGTTTCGGCCGACACATCTCGCTCGTCGGCGTGAGTATGTTCGGCGCCGTTGCCAGCAATGTTGTGCAGGTCGTCTTGAGTGTCGTTGTGATTTTTGGTCCGTCGGCGTGGGTTATCACGCCGGTGTTTTTGGGTCTCGGGACGTTTGCCGGCCTTGTGGTCGGCGTATTCGCCGAGCGGTTCAAAGAGAAGTCGGTTTGGTTGGCTCAGGTAAGGGATGCTTATGAAAACCACCTTTTTTCATAAGCACTTCTCCGCGTCCCTCCAGTTTGTTGCGGGAGCGTTGATTATTCCGACGCTGCTGTTTCAGCAGTTCTTGCCGTTTCTTGTCGCTCAAGCGCTTATCGCCGCCTCCGCGGCTTCTATTGCCGGAAAACGTATCAAGTGGCTCTACTTTGTGATCATGGTTACGACGATCACGGTCTTTAATCTGCTAACGCCGATCGGCCGGGTCATCGCGCAGGTCGGACCGTGGTCCATAACCGTCGGCGCCTTGAGGACCGGGCTCCTCAAGGGATTTGCGATAGTCGGCCTTGTTTTTGTGTCGCTTGCATCCGTCCGTCCGGATCTTCGTATCCCGGGGAGGCTCGGCGGCCTTATCGGCGGTGTATTCTATTACTTCGAGCGCATTCTCGAAGGCAAAAAGCGGCTCAAAGCGTCGCGTCTTATTGCGGGGATCGATCAGCTGCTGAGCGAGGTCTATCTGCCCGGCACTACCACGGAAGCAAGAGAAGACGCCGCTGTGCCCACTACGGCTACGGGATTTGTTGTCGCCGGGGTGTTGGTCGTCGTACACTGGAGCCTGCTGATCGCGGGCTTTTTTGTCGATCTCGCATTCCTGGCATAGGGCGGGGACCGCCAAGACAGCCAGGATCGCGCAGAATGCCGAAAACGCGCAAGATGCGCAAGATACTATCATGGCCGGGCGCCTCCGGAAACGAGGCATCCGTCCGATGAGATCGAGGGGAATGAATGGTCGGAGCCATTATTGCTACCGTGCTTGGGTCCGGAATACTTCTCGCGGGCATTATCGGCTGTGTAGTTCCGGTGGTGCCGGGTCCTGTTCTCGGCTATGCCTCGCTAATTGTTGTATCGTTCGGGTTTGGATGGACGGTTTTCCCGACCACCACCCTGATCGTGATGGGTGTTCTAACCGTTGTAGCCACCGTGCTCGACTATCTTATTCCGGCTCTTATGGGAAAAAAGTACGGCGCATCGCGACACGGAACGGTGGGGTCGGTGTTGGGCATGTTGATCGGAATGCTGGTGTTTCCTCCCTTTGGCATTATCGTTGGCGCCTTCCTGGGAGCCGTGATCGGCGAGCTGGTCAAAGATCGATCGAAAACAAAAGAATCGATGCGCGTGGGGTTCGGCGTGGTACTCGGAACTCTCTTGAATATGCTTGTCAAACTGAGCCTGACCGGGGTGATGGCATTCTTTTTTGTGTCGGGCGTTGTGAGGAGGTTCGCTGATGGTTTCTAGCGCACTCAAAGGATTTGCGGAGGAGCTTGCCGACATTGAGCGGCAGGGCCTGTGCAAACGTGAACGGGTTATCGAGACGCCGCAAGAGGCCTGGATTCAGACCGACGGGAATCGTGTTCTCAATTTCTGCGCAAACAACTACCTCGGCCTCGCCGACCATCCCGAGGTTGTTGCGGCGGCACGGGAAGCTCTTGATGAGTGGGGCTTCGGCATGGCATCCGTCCGATTTATCTGTGGCACCCAAACCGTCCACAAAGAGCTGGAAGCGGAGCTGAGTGACTTCCTGGGCACCGAGGATACAATCCTCTACAGCTCATGTTTCGACGCAAACGGGGGGCTTTTCGAGACCCTTCTCGGCTCCGAAGACGCGGTTATCAGCGATTCGCTGAATCACGCGAGTATCATCGACGGGATTCGTCTGTGCAAGGCCAAACGGTACGTGTATGCCAACAACAACATGGAGGAGTTGGAGGCGCGCCTAAAAGAGGCTCAAAGCCAACGATTCCGTATCATCGCGACAGACGGCGTGTTCTCCATGGACGGTACCATGGCCAACCTAGGAGAGATGCGCGGGTTGGCCGACAAGTACGATGCCCTTGTGATGATCGACGACTGCCACGCCGTGGGTTTTATGGGGGAAGGAGGAAGGGGAAGCCACGAAGCCGCGGGCCTTCTCGGCAAGATCGACATCATCACCGGCACGCTCGGCAAGGCCCTGGGGGGTGCGAGCGGTGGATACACCTCCGGCCGCCGAGAGGTAGTTAACCTCCTCCGGCAGCGCTCGCGGCCCTATCTCTTTTCAAACACCCTCGCACCGCCGATTGCCGCGGCGAGTCTGGCGGCTCTGCACCTGATCCAGGCGCGAGACGATCTGCGCAACACACTTACGGATAACACCACGTACTTTCGCCGCTCCCTAAAACACGCCGGTTTCACGATCGCAGACGGTAGCCACCCAATCGTACCCATCATGCTAGGGGAAGCCTCACTCGCCAATAAAATGGCTGATCGGCTGCTCGAGCTCGGCGTCTACGTTGTCGGCTTCTCGTATCCGGTTGTCCCAAAGGGTGCCGCTCGTATCAGAACACAGGTTTCGGCGGCCCATTCTCGAGAGGACCTCGATTACGCAGTCGAGCGCTTTGTGCAGGTTAAGCGGGAGCTCGCGATCTAACGGTAGTGGTTTGAAGAGCGTGGTGGGAAACCACATAGCGCGGGTCGCGGTGGTAGGGGCGGGCGTCGCGGTTTTGGCCGCTGTGCGCACACGTGTCCGCCGGAAACCGGGATCGCTGCAGCCGGGCGCCTTCTGCGGCCCCTTTAACCTGGACTAAACACTCGGGGTCGGCAATCGCCCCAAACCGGCCCCAATGGCACCCGCACGGGATAGACGCTACGGTTCTTTGACAAAGCCCTTTCCCATGTCGTTGTAGATGTCGGTGATCTGCTCTTGGTACTCCGGAGGGGCCTCGACATGGCCCCAGCCCTGCTGCAGCTGAAAGATGCCGTCGTAGGCGGAGTCGTGGTACGATACCATAATGTGGGGAATGCCCTCGTCGTCGAGAAGGCCCGATAGGAGCCGAGCTTCCTGGTCGTTTTTGAGATCTAAAATGCGCTTGCTGTTGGCCATTGTGCGAAATATGTCTATCTCGAAGTATTTGCGGCAAGCATCTGCGATGTTTGCCGTGGCCGTCGTCCTTAGCATGTGCGCCCAGTCCGTCGGCGCCCAAGAGACGGCACCCGGCGACCTTGCGCCCGACACCCGCGGGCAAGGCGCCGATTCTGTGGGCATGGAGATTCTCAACGACACGGATGCCGGGCTTTCCGAGCTATTTGTGTCGCCGGCGCATCGGTATACATGGGGTCCAAACGTGCTTTTGTCATACGGTGCGATTCTTCAGCCGGGCACGGGCGTAGAAGTCATGGTGCGGCAGGGCGAGGCCTACGACATCTATGCCGTTGATAAACTGGGACGGGAGTACTCGATTCGGAACGCGTATGCCGGACGGTGGAATCCGATTGAGATCAACGAGTCCTATCGTGAGGAGGCCCAGCCGGACGGCGCGGTCGATCCGGACCTCGGTTACCTTGTCGTAAACAACCATACCGGCTACGCACTGCATCACCTTTACTCGTCACCGTCATATGCCGCGAGTTGGGCGGAGGGCGAACATCTCTTGCCCGAAGCCCAGATAATCGATGCCGGTGAGCGTTTTTTTGCACGTTTTGACGTGACACGTTGGGGGACCATGGTGTTTGACCTGGTGGCGGAGGATGAGGACGGAGATTTTTACGTACTTCGCCGAATCAACCTTCGAAATGAGTATGAAATAACTATCAATCTCAACCACATTCGCTTTTATTGAGGCTCTCGTAAGCAAAAATCGCTGTTAGTTGACAAACCACCATTCTTCCGCTAACCTAACTGGAACAAAATTGAGTTGGGAGGACGGCGATGTTGGTACTTTACATCGGCCTTCCTCTTGGCGGCTTGGTTCTAGGTTGGACCGTACGTTGGCTATATGCCAAGTTTCAGCTCTCTTCGTCAGAGCAGAAAGCTGAACGATTAAAACGAGACGCAGCTAAAGATGCGGAAGCTCTTAGAAAAGAGCTCATACTTGAAACAAAGGACGAACTCCTTCGTGAGCGAAATCACCAAGAACAAGAGCTCAGGGAACGTCGGGCAGAGATCCAGCGCTTTGAGAAGCGCCTTCTCCAGAAAGAGGAAAACCTAGAAAAGAAGACCGCGCAGGTTGAGAGACAAACGCAGGCCTTCGTAGACCGCGAGAGGAACATTACTAAACGGGAAGGCGAGTTGGCTTCCCTTGAGGAAACGTGGCGGTCGGAGCTCGAACGAGTTTCCGGGCTGACACAAGAAGAAGCTCGAAAGCAGATCATCTCATCTCTTGAGGATCAGGCGCGCCATGAGTCGCAGGGCCTGCTCAACAAAATCGAGCAGGAAGCCGTAGCGTCCGCCGACAAAAAAGCACGTGAAATCTTGGTGTCGACAATCCAGCGGGTAGCTTCGGATGTCAACGCGGAAGTAACGGTGTCGTCGGTGTCGTTGCCGAATGATGAGATGAAGGGTCGAATCATTGGTCGAGAGGGTCGCAATATCCGGACGCTCGAGACGCTTACCGGGGTGGACGTTATTATCGACGACACGCCGGAGGCGGTTGTGGTGTCCTGCTTTGACCCTGTGCGCAAAGAGATCGCACGGAAGTCCCTCGAGCGACTTGTGACCGACGGGCGGATCCACCCGACGCGTATCGAAGAGGTTGTTCAGCGAGTTACTCAGGATCTGAGTCAGACTATTTTCGAAGAGGGCGAAAAAACGCTCTTTGATCTGGGCATCCATCACATGAAGCCGGACGGAATCCGCGGGCTCGGTCGCCTGCACTACCGAACAAGCTACGGTCAAAACGTCTTGGCCCACAGCAAAGAGGTGGCGACCCTAGCGGGAATGCTTGCCGCGGAGGTTGGCGGCGACCGTGAGGTTGCAAAGCGTGGGGGGCTCCTTCACGATATTGGGAAGGGTATCGAGTCCAACGGCGACAGCAATCACGTGGAGCTGGGAGTTGAGCTTGCCAAGCGAGTCGGCGAGGACGCTCGGGTTATCAACGCGATAGCCGCCCACCATGGTGATGTGCCTCACAGCTGTGTGGAGTCGGTGCTCGTGCAGGTTGCCGACGCTCTGTCGGCTTCCAGACCGGGTGCACGTCGGGAGAGCCTGGACAATTACATCAAGCGCCTTGAAAGCCTCGAAAAGATCGCGGAAGACTTCGAGGGCGTGGACAAGGCCTATGCAATCCAGGCCGGACGAGAGTTACGCATCATGGTCAACCACGAGCAGGTCTCAGACGGAAAGGCCAAAGACATCGCAAAGAGCATCGCGCGGCGAATCGAAGAGCAGCTTCGCTATCCCGGCCGCATCAAGGTCACGATGATTCGTGAGACGCGGATCGTGGAGTACGCGCGATAGCATGGCATCTCACTTTACGGTGCTTGTCCTCGGCGACGTTGTAGGAGCGGCCGGATGCAGGGCCGTCGTCGCGGGACTGCCGACACTTGTAAAAAGACACGGCGCCGAGCTCGTTGTCGTAAATGGAGAAAACTCCGCCGAAGGCTTTGGGATCACCGAAGCCGTGGCGGTGGACTTTTTTTCCGCCGGCGCACACGTCATAACCACGGGCAACCACGTTTGGCATCATCGCGAGGTGTTTGAGTTCCTCGACACGGACAAGCGGGTCTTGAGGCCGGCTAACTACCCCGGCGGTAATCCCGGCGGCGGAGTCTATGTGGACGAGGTTCGGGGCACAAAGGTGCTTGTGGCCGATCTGCAGGGCCGAGTCCGCATGCGTCCGATCGATTGCCCGTTCAAAAAGGCTCGAGATATCCTCAAGAAGCATGGCTCCGGTATCAAGGTACGTGTCGTGGACTTCCACGCGGAGTCCGCCGAGGAAAAAGAGTCGATGGCTCTCTACCTAGACGGCGATGTTTCTCTTGTCTTCGGCACACACACACACGTTCAGACCGCAGACGAGCGCGTCCTACCAAACGGTACTGCGTATATCAGCGACGTTGGGTCTACCGCCGCGATCGACAGCATCATTGGGTTTGAGCCTGAGGTCGGCGTGCGACGGGTGCTTACTCAAATGCCGTTGAAAAACGAAGTGTCGAACAACAAAGCACGAATCAGCGGCATTGTCGCGCGGATAGACCCGGAATCCGGTCATGCCGTCGCCATCGACCGGATTGCCGAAGAGTCTCTTGTGTGAAACGACCGCTCCTCGATGTGTTGGTGCGGAGGTACAAAAACACCCCACTCCAAAAGAATCGTGATGAGTGGTTTTGTTGTGTTATGACCGGCGAAGTAACCGTCGACGGTCACAGGGAACGTGATCCCAAGGCGCCGGTCGAAGAGACGGCTCGTATTGATCTCACGGACGCTCATCCATACGTGTCGCGTGCAGGGAACAAACTTGCTCACGGCCTCGACGTTTTTGAAATCGACGTGACCGATTTGGTGGTTTTGGACGCCGGTGCATCAACCGGCGGCTTTACGGACTGTCTTTTGAGGCGGGGAGCGCGAACCGTCCATGCGGTGGACGTCGGGTACAATCAGCTTGCCTACGTGCTCCGGGCGGACCCGCGCGTCGTGGTCCGGGAGCGAACCAACATCATGGACGTTTCCGCCTTGGAACCGCCGGCGGACTTCGCGGTTATGGACCTTTCGTTTCGCTCTATTCGACGAGTGGCGGCCCACGCCGCGCGGCTCACACGGCAGCGGCGCGTGGTGGCGCTTGTCAAGCCGCAGTTCGAGTTGGCGGCGGAGCTTCGGGCGGTCGACCGGGCGTCGGTGGAAGCTGCAGCGCGCGGCAAAGGCGGGTTGGCGCCGGACACAATCGGTGGCGCTTTCGGCGGCGTGGTGCGAAGCGAGGCGGAGCGACGTCGCGTTCTTGAAAAGACCCTCGCCGACCTTGCGACCGAGGGCCTTCGCTGCTTGCAAACGACCGACTCGCCCGTGGCCGGTAGGTACGGAAATCGCGAATACTTGGTCTATCTGGTGTTGGACTAAGGGGCCGGCAGTCCGACCGGCCGGCTATCCCGCTGCGGGCCGTACTAAAAAGCGTCGCGGGACAGTGGCCGGTCGACGCGTAGGCCCTCGCTTCCGAGGTAGGTTACCGTCTCACCTTCGATGTAGAACTGAACGGCGTCTACCGTCGAGAACTCGGTGGTGGTGTAGACGATTTGCTTCAACTGAGCGACCAAACCTTCCACACCCATCGGATTGAACCGGAACTCTTCGCTGAAATTTAGATTTGCTACACCATTCCGTACCGAGGCGGACAAGAGTCGGGTTCCGTTGGGAACCAGATTCAAGAGGCCCGCGTTGAGCTCATCGCGATTCGGACCCGCGAGCAGGCTGCTGATAGTGTCGGTCATCGGACTGGCGTCGAAGTAGACCTGGCGTCGGACGCCCTCGGTGTTGATCTTGCCGTCGTCCGTAACCCGGATGAGGTATACGGTGGCGTTACGGACGTTTGGCTTCTCCGACGACCGGGTATTGGTTGATCCGCTTGCACTCGGCTGTGCGATTTCCGGCTCAGGGTCCGTGGTGCCGGCGTCGTCCGACTCTGCGCTCGGGAGTGTATTCTCCTCCACCTCCGTCTCAAGCACTATTTCTACCGGTTGGGAACCGTCAGGCTCTCCTTCGGTGTCCATCGTGTTGTCAGCCGCAAGGGGTTCCGTGCGTCGACCGGCGCCGGGAGCCTCCGGTGTGGTCTCCTCTCCGGGCCTCTCCTCTCCGGGCCTCTCTTCGCCGGTGTCGCTTGCGGGACCTTCGCTCGAGTCATCTGCTTCGCCCGAATCGCCAAAGCGCTCGTTGATGAATTCGACAAGTCCGGTGTTCTCGAGGACTCGCTCGATATTGGACCGGCTAAAGAGGAAGATCACCAGGAGTAGCAGGATAAAGGCGATCCAAAACAACACACCAATCGAAGCTTTACGTTTCCGCGTTGCTCTTGCCATACACCCTATTTATCGGCGGTCTGGGTGCGCGGGAAAAGCGTCTTCAATTTGACAGCAGTACTTCTTGGACGTATAGTGTTTTTCGCGATGGTAGAAATAGACGGCATCTCCGCGTCGCCGGGCATTGCTATCGGTCCGGCGTTTTATTACGTCGACGATACTCCCACGATTCCTCGCTACTCCATCGAATCCCACCAAATCGACTCTGAAATGGAGCGCTACTTCGACGCTATCTCAAAGGCCAAGGACGAGATCGAGTTACTAAAGCGCCGTAGCCACGACGAGATCGGTGAGGAGCACGTGCGGTTTCTCGACACACACGTGCTTATGCTGCAGGATCCCGAGTTCACCGAGAACATGGAAGAAAAGCTCAACGGCCACAAGCGGAACGTTGAGTGGGTCTTTTACCGCCTTATTACCGACATGATGTCAAAGCTCGCCGAGAGTTCCGACGACTATTTGCGGGAGCGCACGGTCGATATCGAGGACGTTTCGCGCCGTGTGTTGAACCACCTTGTCAATGGCGAGCGAGTTTCTCTCGCGGATATCGACCGGGAGGTGATCCTGGTTACCCACGATTTGTTGCCCTCCGACGCCATCGCGATGGACAAACGCATGGTCAAGGGCATCGCTATGGATGCGGGCGGCAAGACGTCCCACACGGCGATTTTGGCGCGGGCTTTCGAGATACCGGCCGTCCTTGGACTATCTAACATCAGTGACGCTGCGCGGGCCGGTGCCGAGATCATCGTTGACGGCAGCCGTGGGAAAGTGGTCGTTGACCCCGACGATCAGACACGCGAGCGGTACCGGACGATGCAGGACGAGTGGCGCCGCCACGAAGTCCAAATGCTCAAGCTAAACGATCTGCCGGCGGAGACCCGGGACGGCAAGTTAATAGCGCTCAAGGCAAATATCGAAATCCCGGATGAAGTCGATTCCGTATCGGGACACGGCGCCGATGGTGTGGGACTTTTCCGTTCCGAGTTTTTATTCCTGCAACCCGGGAAGCTCCCGAGCGAGGACGAGCAGGTAGATGCGTACACCCATGTCCTGCGTGCCATGGGGGACAAGCCGGTAACAATCCGTACCCTCGATGTGGGTGGCGACAAGGTAGTGCCGGAATTCAGGGACTTTCCAGAGCGCAACCCGATTCTCGGCTGGCGGGCAATTCGGTTCTGTTTGTCCCACACGGACGTTTTCAAGACCCAGTTGCGCGCGCTCCTCCGGTCCAGCATTGAGGGCAGGCTGCAGATTATGTTTCCCATGATCTCCGGAATCGAGGAGCTTAATGCCGCCTGCGAGGTGCTCGAAGAGGTCAAAGAAGAGTTGCGGAAAACGGGCGTTGCATTTGACGAGAACGTGCCGGTCGGAATTATGATCGAGGTTCCCTCGGCCGCTATGACGGCGGACATTCTGGCCCGAAAGGTCAGCTTTTTTTCCATTGGAACAAACGACCTTATTCAGTACACCATCGCCGTGGATCGCGGGAACGAACGCATAGCCTACCTGTACGAGCCTTTTCACCCCGGGGTCCTGCGCCTTATCAAGCTTATTATCGAAAGTGGTCACGCCCACGGAATTCCGGTCGGCATGTGTGGCGAAATGGCCGGGGATCCCAATGCCACGGTGATCCTCTTGGGACTTGGCCTCGATGAGTTCAGCATGGGCTCCGTGGGCATTCCCGAGGTAAAGCAGATCATTCGGGCCGTATCGATGGGAGAGGCCGAAGACATCGTCGGTGACGTCTTGGAGATGCGGTCGTACGTCGAGATCGAGAACCACATACAAAAACTGATGGAAGACCGTTTTTCGATGTACCTTTTCAAATAAGGATTTAGCGTGCACCAACCGGAACACTCCTCCTCGTTGCCCGTCGTCGCGATCGTCGGTCGACCGAACGTCGGGAAGTCGACACTGTTCAACCGTCTCCTGGGCAGGAGAAAGGCAATAACCGACCCGACTCCCGGTGTGACCCGCGACCCCGTGCGCTCGGATGCCGAGATTCTCGGCACCCGCTGTTTGCTTATAGACACCGGCGGTGTATTGCCCGGCGCGAGGGGGCTCGACAAACTAGTTGCAGAACGCAGCTACGGTGCCATCAATCGCGCCGCCTTGATTTTGTTTGTTGTGGAGCCTGGCGACCTCACGGCTGCCGACCAGGAGTTCCTCGAAGAATTGCGGCCTTTTGCCAAAAAGACACTGCTGGTAGTCAACAAAGTCGACAACAGCAAGCGGGAGACCGAGGCGTTGGCCTTGTACGAGCTTGGACTTCCCGAGCTTTTTATGGTTGCGGCGGCGCACGGCATCGGGATGCCGGACCTGGAGGAGGCAATTGCCGATCGTCTTGCCACCGCAGACGCCCCAAACCCGGAAGCCCCAAAACGAGACGCCCCCGCAGACATGATGACGAGGGCGGCGGAGTCGGTGGAAGAGACGGTAAAACTTGCCCTGATCGGCAAGCCGAACACGGGTAAGTCGACCTTGGCGAATGCTCTTGTGAACGAAGACGTTTCCATCGTGTCGGATGTGCCCGGAACAACCCGCGATGCCGTGGAGGCGGGTTTTGTCCACAAAGGCGTGTGTTATCGTATCGTCGATACCGCCGGCATCCGCCGAAAACGGTCGGTTGACACGGACGTCGAGTACTACTCGGTGAATCGTGCGGTGAAGGCGGTCGAGGAAGCCGACATAGCCTTGCTGCTGATCGACTCCGTCGAGGGGTTCTCTGAGCAAGACAAAAAAATCGCGGCGGTTACCGTGCGCCGGGGCAAAGGCGTTGTGCTTGTCCTGAACAAATGGGACCTGCGAACGGGCACGCCTAACGAGTTCAACGCCGTCGTGGATAGGGTTCGCTTTGTGTTTCCCATCTTGAGCTTTGCGCCGGTTGTTCCGATCTCCGCCAAGGACCAAACGGGCCTTCCCGATCTTCTCGACACGGTGAATCGCGTGCGGGGTCAGCTTGTAAAGCGGGTGGGGACTGCAAAGCTAAACGAGGCATTGGGGCGGTGGGTGGACAAAAACCCGGCCCCGGCGGGCAGGCGCGACCGCTTTCGTGTGAAGTACATCACGCAGGCGCAGGTGGCGCCGCTAAAGTTTGTTGCCTTTGTGAACAAAAAAGACGGCTTTCCCGATAGCTATGCCGGCTATCTGCGTAATCAGATCAGGAAGGACTTCGGTTTTACCGACGTTCCCTTTACGCTCGACCTCAGATCATGAAGAGCTATGGCATTGGGGAGGTTTGTCGCCTTCTCGACATCAAACCGCATGTCCTGCGCTACTGGGAAACCGTCGTTGACCTCTTAACGCCCGACAAGAGCGTCGGCGGCAGACGACACTACGGAGAATCCGACCTCCGGCTCCTGTATCGACTAAAACACCTGGTCTTTGACAAGGGCCTCTCTCCCGAAAGCGCTGGAAAGGTCGTATGGGAGGAACGGACCGGGTCGGCCGCAAGCGTGCAGGTCGTGTCGGAGTCTATACGAGACACCCTGGTTTCTCTCCGCGAGCGATTTGCCGCCGAGGACAAACAAAGAGCCACGACCATGCCGAGGATTCGCCGGTTCGGCCGCCCGGACGGCTTTGTAGGGAGGGCGGAGGTTCCAGGCTACCGCTACCTGGACGCCGAGTTTTTGTCCGATCTGATTACACGGATTCCTTGTTTGGATGCCGACCCTCAACCGGCTTCTTGGGAGGCGGTGAAGCGCGTCACTCCGGATGCGATAGCCCGTGCTTGTGGCCTCGGCCGCGTCGTAGACGGCACCCCGGCCCGCGACGATGCGGACGATGCTGTGGCGTACACGCTGTGCTCCACGGGCGTGGTGTACGTGCTTGCAGTACGCGAGTGGAACAAACGAGTCTCCGCCTTTGTTACCTCGATTCACGAGGCGTCCCTGCGAGCCGGCACCGTTCCCTCGGTGTACCTGTACGCGCCACCCTGGGCCTCGCCGTGTATTAACACGGCCGCCCGACGGTTCCCTCGAGGGTTGGTGCATGTGCTGTCGGCGCCGGTACTGCCGCTTACACTCGATGGTTGCCCGGTGGTGGACGGAAACGGCAGGCTTTTGGTTTCCACGTCGCGCGATGCGATTCTCGCGGTGGCTATTGCCGGGCGCGGCGCTCCGGCCGGCGGGTCCGTCTTGTATGCGCCTGAGACTGCTGTGATCGACCAACCGGCTCGCATGGCCGCACAAATCGCCGAGCACCTGGTTCGACAACCGTCGGGTCCGACGCTTTTTTGCCGGCGCTTGTCCCAGCCGGGTCTCTTTTTTCTTACCGGTTCCACGGTTGTCGGGCGTGATTGTTCGTCGATCTTTCGGAAGGCGCTTGCACTCGCGCCGGCACCGCCCGATTTGCTCAAGCCCGATATGCTCAAGCCCCATTTTCTCAAGAGCGAGTCGTCTGTTGACGATACAATCGATACGGCAGGGAAGCGCTATTTACTGTTTAGAGCCGTCTTGAACAGGCGATGCGACGACGGCGCAGTGCTGGTAGAAGAAGGATTGCCATGAAAAAAATCACCCGGAATGCCCTTGGTCCGATACTCCTACTCGTTGTTTCGACCGGATCGGCGACCGCCTTTGAAGCCGCATCGTTTTTTTGGACAGACAACTCCGAGGCCCGGCAGGGTTTGCGAGAGTTTGTCGATGCCTCAATCGGCGAAATCGAGCGGAGCATCACAACGCCGATTAGGCAGCGGGGCAACGGTCGAGTCGTCAAGTACGAGTACCGGGTGCAAGACGGGTGGCACTATCAGCTATTCGTAAACCAGCAGGACGGTGCGTTTCCCGTCTATTCCAAGGGAAGCTACATAATCAGGCGGGACGAGGACGGCATTGTAGATCAAGTGAAGGTGTTTCTGCGCAGCGATCCGGCTTTTTTTGCACGTGTATACCCAGAGCAGCGAGGAATAAGCGTTGATGTGGTCGCCGCCGGAGTACTGCTCCACGAGGCGATTCGACTGCCGATAGCCCTTAATACGGTCTTGTTCGAGAGCTTTGAAATTGTCATGAATGCATCCTCCTCCCGTGTCGATTGGCGATATCTCCTCGCCAAGCCGGCCGACCACCGGTACGCCGCGGTTTCTGCCATGGCTTCCGCCGCTCGCGGCGCGTTGCACACGTTACCGGACGCAGAAGACGGAGCCATGGACGCCGACGGCAACTTGGTGTTTATCGAGTCTCTGGTGCTCCAAGACCAGACAGCGGGGTTCAATTGCTCAGGATTCGCGAAATGGATTGTAGACGGACTCTACAAACCCCGGACAGGAACGTATACGGACATCGACATTCTCAGAGCAAAGCACCTCGATCACCGCGGCACCGCACTCGCGTCCTTCTACGAGGACGAACGGGATCCCTATTTTGGACTCGATTGGTCGAGAAATCTTGCCCGGGTCATGATTTCCTTGGAGTCTGGGTTGCCGTTCGACCAAATAGACCCGGAATCCGCGGACGTTAGAGAAACCTCCTATGCACGATACACCGAAGACGTGGGGTTTCCGGTTGCACGGTTGCCGATTGTGCTTTACGACCTGGCCATGCGAGAGCCGGGACACTTCTACATTGCTTCGTTGAATCGAGATTTTGGCTCGTCGCCCTCTCTGCATCAGCACACGCACATCGCCGTAGTGTTCCCGTACTTTACCCGTGACGGTGAATATCGGGTTTCGGTGATGGAGCGAAACGTCGAAACGGGTCTCCAGTCGCTGCTCAATCGCTACGAGCGGGACTTTGTACATCTGGTCCGTGTTGAGGCGTCTCCGCAATATACTCCGCCGCTTGTTGAATTTCAGGATTAGGTTGAGATATGCTTTCACGGCATTATGCGAAGTGCGCTGATTTGCATGTTCCTCAGCGCGGCCGTCGTAGCCGCCGCCCAATCTGATCGAGATATCTTTCGCGACGCCGAAACGCGGTTTCGAAATCAAGACTATGAGCTCGCTCTAGATCGATATGAGACTCTGATTCAGGAGTATCCGCGGTCGGAATACGTCCCCGACGCGCAGTTTCGCCGCGCCGTAACGCTCTATAGGCTCCGACGCTATCAAGAGGCCCTCGAACTATTCGCTCGGGTTGAGCGGCGCTATCGGTCGACCGAGTACCTTGATCTTGTGCCGTTCTGGAGCGGCGTGGTCCGGTACTACACCAGGGCTTATGAGCAATCCGTCGCAGACCTGCGGCGTTTTTTGCAGACCGACACCTCTTTTGAGTCGGTTATGCCGGACGTGGCGGATCAGGCGCACTTGTACCTTGGCCTGAGCAATCTGGCCCAGGGGCACCAAGAGGACGCGGCCGCTGCGTTCGAGACACTGCTCGATTTTGACCCTGACGAGGATCGGAGTATAGGGGGATTTCAATCCAACGACACCTACGCCTTGGCCCTCTTGTTGTCTATATACGCCGAGGAGGGTCGCTACCGCGCGGTCCTGGACGCGACAAGCTCCATAGACCACGACGACCTTGAAGAACCTTGGTCCGACCAAATCCTGCTGTTTGAAGCCGAGGCGCTACGCGCCGGCGGGGAGGTCGGCCTTGCGAGGGATATTTACGAGGATCTCTATGACGCACCCGTGGAGGTAGCCTCCATCGCCTTTCAACGCGGTTTTCAAATCGCCTCGGAGCGCGGCGAAGAGACAACCGGAATCGTGGGGCGCGCCGAGCAAGCGTTGGCCGGCCGGACGGAGGTTCTACGAAGCTTTTGGCTCCGCGTGGGACTCGAGAGCTTTGAGGAGGGCCGTTTTGATCTCTCGCAGCTCTACCTGCAGCGCATATGGGACCTGCGTACTACGGAAAGTATTGACGGCATTGTTCCGGTTTACCTGTCGGAGCTATACAAGCTTCGCGGTGAGCGCGGGCGGGCAGGAGAAATCCTCAGCACCGCGCTGGACTTGGGCCTGAGTCGTCGCGACCAGATGCTGTTTCGCTTGGGAGCGATTCTCTTAGAGGACGGTGAGTTTGCGCGGGCCGCGGAGCACTTGGATACCTTTTTAGCGGAAAATACCGATTCGGCCTTTTTCGCCCAGGCGGCATATCAGCGTGTCTACGCCCTGTACCGTCTCGAGGACTTTGCCACTGTGCTCGAAGAAATTCGGGCGATCCGTTCCGGTGCCCGTGCGGGGGCGATGCGCGACGACTTTGTTCGCCTCGAAGCCACGGTGCTCCGGCGGCTCGGTCGTACTCCGGACGCCGCGGACGCGCTCTACGAGTACATTCTGTCGCGGCCCGCTGATCTTTCCGCGCGGGCGGAATATCTCAAGCTCCTTTTTGTGCTCGAGCGATTTTCGGAGGTCGCGGAGGAGGGCGCTGAAGTGCTCGCGAACACCGGCACCGAGACGCCTCTGCGTCCGATTTCTGAGATCAACTATCTTGTGGGTCTCGCGAACGTAGCCCTTGCACGATACGACCAGGCATTGCGCTTTCTCGGTACAGGAACGGGTGGTGGTTCCGAAATCGAGGCCCTGCCCGCTGAGCTTGCGGTGATGCGCCCATACCGCCTGTTCTACCGCGGTTGGTCGTACTACCGCCTGGCCCGCTACGATTCGGCCATAGAGGCGTTTGACCTGTTGATCGAGGAGCAGCGAAACCACACGCTCGCGCCGCGTGCAGCGTATCTGGCGGGCTGGAGTGCATTCTCCACACAACAACTTACACGGGCGGTTGACTACCTCGAGGAGGCGACGGGGCTTGCCGAGCCGGGTGACCGAGTTGCGGTAGAGTCGACATTTCTGCTCGGGCAAACACAGCAGAGCCTCGGGAACGTCGACGACGCAAAGCTCGCGTTCCGCAGTGTGTTTTTGGACTATCCGTCCGCAGATCTGGCGTCGGAAGCTCACTTCGAGTACGCCACACTCCTCGCGGAAGAGGGGCAAACGGAGCAAGCGGCTGCCGAGCTTTTGACGATTAGCTCCACCTATCCCGAGGCCTCCATAGCAGAGAATGCCTTGTATCGCAGGGCCGAGGTCTTCTACGACGCAAACCGCCCTGTCGCCGCGCGGGACGCGTTTTTTGCGTATCGAACCGACTATCCGTCGGGAGCGTTTTTTGACGATGCGCTCTTCTACGGCGGAAGGGCATCGCTCGAATCAGGCGAGCCGGCGGGAGCGCTTCTGCTTTGGACGCGGCTTATAGACGAATACCCGCGAAGCCCCTTCCGCTCCGAGGCGATGCAACTGGCAACGCAGGTTCACCGGGACAGAGGCGACTATCGGAACGCCCTTCAGACGATCACGCGGTTTATTGCCTCGTATCCCGAAGAAGCGGCCGCGGTTGATGCGGAGCGGACAGCCGACCAAATAAGCCTGCTTCTTCGCGGCCTATCTGAAAGGGAGGCTGCGCTTTGGGTGGCTATTGAGGAAAACAACCGAGCGGAAACAGTCGACGGCCGACAGGCGATCATAGAGCTCGGGCGAAGCCTGATTTACGAAGGCACCGGCACAAGCTTGGACCAGAGTCTGGTTGTTCCTCTACTGCGTGAGGTAGCCGAGAAAACTGATGTCGACCCCGCGGCGGCATCCCAGGCTCAGTTCCTCGTGGCGGAGTACCATTCCCGCAACAGGGACCACCGACTCGCCGCGGAGAGTTTTGTGACGGCGGCAACCATCAATCCCGCCGACACGGACTTGAGCGCGCTGGCTCTGTACCGAGCCGCGGAGAGCTATAAGGCCGCTGGGCGGCCGGACGAGATGAACGTTCTTGTCGAAGAGATATCCACCAGATTCCCCGATTCCGAGTGGTCGGTGCAAGCCGAGCGACTCCAAGAGGGGGGCGAGTAATGAAAACTACAACGTTCCTATTGCTGCTGATGGTCTTTTCCGTGTCCGTGCCGTTTGCCCAGGACCAGCCTTCCTCACGGATTCCTACCGAGCCGGAGATCTTGCTCCCCTCGGTCTTGTTGCAGATCGAAGACGTTTCATTGGAGACCCTCGAGGTGGCTCTCCCACCGGCGGAGGAAATCCTCGCACCGGAGATTACCGTTCCATTACCACAAACGGACACGAGTGACCTGTTCGACATTGCCTTCGAAGTGCCGCTCTTGGACGGCTTCGACCCCAACTTGCCGGCGTCAACGGGGTCTTCGATTTTTTCAAACGGTACCCTGGGCTTCGGAACGATGAACCACATTATTGGCGCCGTTTCACTGTTCAAGCTCGGCGAGTATCCCCGGTTTCGATTTGGCTTTTCCCACGAGGGCATAGACGGGTACAACTTCCGGGATCCCGGCACAAGCTATTTTTTCACCGAGGACCAAATCGATGGATGGCTTGCCCTCGCGATAGGTGCGGAGGGCGCACCCGCGGGACCGGAGCCTGAACCTGGAGACCTTAGTGTCGACCTCGAAGCCTCGTTTTTCGAGCGCGAAGAGGGGCTTCAAGGCCGGTCCGACTATTACTCGGTCGACCAGCGATACCTTCGGGGTTACGCCGGATTGTCGTATCTGCCTGAGGCGATCGTGCAGCTCAATGCCGAAGTCGAGGCGCGGGGAAACAGTCGACTGCAGTCGGTCACAAACCCTTCCGACACCGCGCCGCGCGATGAGGAGATTCTCGTGGACCCCGGGGTCGGCATAAGCGTCGATGTGGAATCGGTTGTGGTCAGCGCCGAGGCGGACTATCTGCTGCGCGTTAATCCGGCGGGCACTCAGCACGGAGTGGACGCGCGTGTGGGCTTTGATGCGGCCTTTGATGTTCCTCTTTTCCTAAACGGGCGGATCGGAGTGCACTGGAACACAACAAACGCCTTCTCCGTGCCCTTTGAGATCGGGATTCGCGGCACCGTCGATGACGTATTCTCCGTCGGCGCGTCCGGTGGGCTTGAAGTGCAAAGAACGTCGCTCACCGCTTTGTGGGAGCGTATTCCTCTTGTCGCGGTCCCCGCCACCATGCCGTCCGAGCGGCGGTGGCACGCCGGTATCGATTTTGACTACCAGACGCCGGACCAGGTATTTAGCGCCCGCGGCGGCCTCGACTTTGAAGTTGTGGAAAACGCTATTGTGATCGGAGCGTGGGATCCTGCGACGGACCTTTTCGCGGCGACGGTGTCGGAGCTTATGTCCTTCCGGCCGACTGTCGATTTGGAGTTCTCACCGTCGCGGGTCTTTTCCGCCGACCTCAGTTGGACAGGTGTTTTTGTGGGCAATCGTGGTTTCGAGCCTTTGTCCACGATCGATCTCGAGCTTGGAATTCGGCAGGAGAACGGCGACTTTGGTGGTAACTTGCGAGCGCTTTGGGACATTTACAACGTAGTGACAATTCCGCAATTGTCGGTGGGCGGGTTCTGGAAGGTATCCGACGGCGTTGAGTTTCAGCTCGACTTCGAGGATCTGCTTTCGCCGATCTACGACGCCGGCAGGCTCCAATTCGGGACGGATGTGTCTTTGTCGCCGTTTGTCACTCCAGGCTTCAGAGCCGCGCTTCGGGCTCTTATCTCACTGTGAGGTTGTGATTAATGTTACAGCTAATCGAGGACGGCGGGGTCGTCCTTATCCTTATCGTCGTCCTCTCACTTATTGCGGTGGTTATTATCATCGAACGTCTTTTGTACTTCCGAAAAATCCGAATCGACGAGGGGCAAACCATCAGGCGCCTCGAGTCCACCCTCGCCAAGGGTCGATACGACGAAGCGCTTGCGATCTGTGACAACAACCCGTCGCCGGTCACCAATCTTATGAAGGTGGGAATCGAGCACAGGGATTTTACTGAGGAGTTTATCAAGGCGCGAATCACCGACGCGGCAAATCTGGAGATTCCCCACATGGAGCGGTCGCTCTCGTTCCTGGGAACAATCGCTCATATTGCGCCGCTACTCGGTCTTTTGGGTACGGTGACGGGGAATATCCAAGCCTTTGGTGTCCTCGGTAGCGCCGGTGCGATCGGCGACCCGAGCCAACTGGCAGGCGGTATCGCCGAGGCGCTTATCACCACGGCCGCGGGTATTATTGTTTCCATCCCCGCCGTGATTTTCTACAACCACCTCGTCAGCCGCGTAAACCACTCCATCATTCGACTCGATAATCGAGTCAGCGAGTTGGTGCTGGTCTTGAAACGAAGTGCGGTGGCAAAGCAACTGTCCGATGCTGAGGCCGGTATTCCGCCACAAGCCGCCGCCGGCAGCCCGTCACCCGAAGGCTCCTCCGGCGGCTCCTCCGCGGGTGGTGCCGGGACGGGCACAGCCGGCCCGGCTGGAGGGGAGGCATAGGGTGCAATTTCGACGACGGCTGCAGCCACGGGCCAACGTCGACCTAGTGCCGATGATCGACGTTGTGTTTCAGCTCGTGGTGTTTTTTATGGTATCGAGCACATTTATCGTTACTCCCGGCATTAATCTCGAGTTGCCCAACGCCGGGACTGCGGAGCCGGTGGCGATGACCCGACTCGTTGTTACCGTTACCGCCGACGAGGTGATCTACATCAACCAAGAGGCCCACGACCTCGAGGGATTTACCGATGCGCTGGCACGGGAGGCGGCGGAGGGAAACGAAGCGGAAGCGGAGCAAACCAAAACGGTTGTCATTGAGGCCGACTCGGCCGTGACATACGATGTACTTGTGTCGATCCTCGACGTGCTGCGAAGCGCCGGCTACCGGGGAGTGAATCTTCGGACTCAGCCCCTCGAAGAGGGTGCGGGCGCCGCCGGCGGCGTCGCCGAGTAGGGCGGCGAGAGGCGGCCCGCGTAAGGGAATTCACCATGCATACCCGCGATCGCGATCGCTTTATACTCGCAGGAGTCGCGGCTCTTGTATTTCACGTGCTCGTTTTTGTCGGGATTTCGATCGCGGCGCAGTTTGATCGTGATATTCCCTTTCGGGAACCGATCTACATCGAGCTCGGCGAGCCGGAAATCGTAGAGCCCGAGCCCGAACAAACAGAGCCGACCGAGCCCGAGCCCGCGGAACCGGTTGATGAACCGGAACCGGAGCCTATTGCCGAGCCTGAACCGGAACCCGAGCCCGTTGAACCTCTTCCCGAACAACTGCCCGACGAAACCGAGGTCGCCGACGAAACCGGCGTGCCGGACCCCTCCGGCGGCGTAACCCCGGAACCTGAGCCACAACCGGAAGCGACTCGGGAATCGACGCCCGAGCCAACGCCCGAGCCAACGCCGGAGCCTGAGCCGCAGCGTGAACCCGAGCCGACGCCCGAGCCTACGCCCGAACCGGAGCCCACGCCCGCCGAGGGCCCTGACGTTACCGACCAGCCTGCGGATGACGCGGAACCCGACGAAGTCGCGGACGTGCAGGACTCCCAACCGGAGCCGGAGCCACAACCCGACGACCAGCAGGACCCTGAGCCGGTGCCCGAGGAGACAAGAGAGCCTGCGGAAACAGACCCCGGTGACGAGGTCCCCGAGGGATCGGAGCCCGAGCCCGAGCCCGACCCGGAGACACCGGCGGCGGCCGACACCCCGGTAGGTGAGCCCGACGACGAGCCGACCTTTGTCCGTGATCCGGAGCCGACCCCTGATCCGCTACCGGGGCGTCGCGACTTCGAGTTTGTGCCTCAGCAAAACGCCGCGGAGATAGCCCGCCTCGAGCAACAGCGGGAGCAGCTCGAAGAGTTTCTCGCGGACCTCGAGGAGCAGGCAGCCCAGGAAACTTCCTCGGGGAGCGATCCGGGCGGCACGGACAACGGAACTCCCGACGAGCCGACGACGGCCCCTGCGGTCGAAGATCTTCGCCGGCAACTCGAGGACCTCGACAGGGAAATACAACGCCTTACCGACAACACAACGCCGACGGGCAATCCAAGCGATGATCCCACAACCGGACCCGGCCCCGGTGGTCCGGATGATTCCGGCATTAACTGGGAAGGCGGTGGGAGGGTTCCGATCGGGGATTTTGTGATCCCCGAGAGTGCGGTTCCCAACGATCCAAACCGTCCGTCCCGGATTTCTACAACGGTACGCTTCGAAGTTGCCGCCGACGGTACGGTTACGCTTCTCAGGCGGCCTTCAACGGGCTACACTCGCCTCGATGAAGCTATCGAGGCACTGTTTGTCGGCAGGGTCTTCCGCCAGGTTGCGGGCGCGCCCCCGGCTCGCGGAGAGATCACTTTTATCATCGAGTCG
The DNA here is from genome assembly GCA_964519835.1 of uncultured Spirochaetales bacterium. Taxonomy (GTDB): domain Bacteria; phylum Spirochaetota; class Spirochaetia; order DSM-27196; family CAZFLD01; genus CAZFLD01. Next base: position 28,904 of record CAZFLD010000005.1, on the reverse strand, counting down.
CAGTAGGGGTCGCAGTAGAACCGGCCGCTTTCCGGAGAAGGGCTTTGACTCCTTCTCGGCCGAGCCTCGGGAAACACATTTGATGCCTACGATACGCTCGAGTCCGGCGCCAACATGGGATTTGTTGTCACCGTCCGGGGCGACGGGCCGCGGCCCGGCCTCTCCATCCGCCGCTATTGAAGGTGCCGCTGCGTGAGGTCTCGATTCCAGGCCGTCGCCTTTGACGTGGACGGTACGCTCTATGCCAACAGGGCCATGTATCTCTACTCCGTGCCTTTTTTCCTGACGCACCCCCGCCTTGTGTTTTACTACGGCCGGGTGCGAAAGGAGATCAGAAAACGTCGGCCGATTCACGACTTCTACGAGCTCCAGGCGGAGCTTCTTGCGAAAATCCTCGGAAGCGACACGCCGACGGTCCGTAAGAAACTAGACTCGCTTATCTACGAGAAGTGGGAGTCGGTCTTGGCGCGAATACCGCGGTATCCCGGGGTTCGCGAGCTTATCGTGGATTTGCGCGAAGCCGGCGTAAAAACGGCGGTGATGTCTGATTTTCCGGTAGGACGCAAGCTCAAGTTCCTCGGGGTGGAGGGCCTCTTTGATGTTGCGTTTTCCGCAGAGACCACCGGTTACTTGAAGCCGAATCCCGAACCCTTTGATGTCCTGGTTTCGAAGCTTGACGTGGACAGGTCGCAAGTGCTCTACGTGGGCAACAGCTACTCCTACGACGTGGTCGGTGCCAAGAATGCAGGTTTGGCCGTCGCGCACCTGACCTCATCGCCGGCGCAGGGGTCACTCGCCGATTTCAGCTTTCGCGCGTACGACGAGTTACGTGCTTGGCTGGCAGTGAGTTAGGATGCATTCGTACCCGAAGTTTTGATGATTGTGTATAATCTCACAGGGGATTAACAAACTGGGAGAGGAGCCATGATCTTTACGGCAGGTGACGCGATTGTCCTTCTTGTCGTTATTGCCGTTCTAATCGCCTACCGTCAGCTGGACCGCAACAACCGTAGTCTCGAAAAGGTTAAGCGATTCGCAGAAAAGTCTCGGGCGGATCTCGATTCCATCGTCGAGGAACGCGCGGTTCAACTGCGAGACATGGCAATTGAGCTGGAGGTCCACCAGAAGGCGTCCAAAGAAGTTCTCAAGCGGATCAAGGGCGTAGAGGACGGGCTTGGCAGCCGTGTAGAAGAGATGGACACCATCGGGAAACGGATTCGCGAGTACGATGCCGCGCTCGGTGAGCTGCTCGAGATGACAAAAAAGGCCGACGCCAACATACACCGAATCAAAGCGGAATCCGACTTTGTGGACAAGGTGGGCAGACGAATCAAAGCCGCCGCCACCAAGATGGAGGAGCTGGAGAAAGATATCCCCTCGCTCGTCGAGCGATTCAGTCAAGAGAATCAGCTTGCTCTTGATCGTGGCCAAGAGTCCGTGATGGCGGCCGGAGCCAAACGGGTCGAGGAAATCGAAGGCCGCGTGGCCTCCGCCGAGGAGCGTGTGGGCAGTGTTGTGGCCGATTTGGATACCAAAGTTGGAGTCGTGTTCTCCAGCGCGGAGACCAAGGTCGCGGCCTACAAACGTCGGCTCGAGGAAACCGAAGCAAGCTTCCTCCAGCGACTCGAGGATTTGGTCCGACAGGGAAAGACCCTCGAGACCGACGCACTCGCCGCGCTTCGCGAAAAACTCGATGCAGACATTGCCGGTACCCGGGAGGTCATGGAGGAATCCGCCGGCGACGCGCGGGATAGAATCGAACGGTTGCGGTCTGAGCTGTCGGCCAAGTCCGATGAGCTGACTCGGTCCGTGGACGGCTGGTATTCGGAGCTCCGCAGCGCAGCGTCCACGAGTGAAGACGAGCTCGAGATGCGCTTCAGGGACTTCGAAAAGCGGCTTACAGACGAGCTTACAAACCTCACCTCCGGTGTAAAACGATCTCAGGAAGACTACGCCCAAGAGTTGGCCGAATATCGCACCGGCGTCGATTCGCGCCTCGAGGAGTTTAGAGAGCTGGCGCGGACACGCTCCGAGGAGATGGAGTCGCGACTCTACGCTATTGAGAGCGGCTTCACGGAAAAGCTGCTTGCAGCGGAAGAGAAGGGACGCACCATCGCCGACGACATGGTCGCGCGCATCGGCCGCGACGTGGAGGCGAAGTCGGAGAGCTTGGAGGCCGGCATTCGCAAACGCATCGAAGAGCTGGATCTGAGCGCACAGGCGGCCCATGATCGCGTAGATGAACACTTCGGCAATCTAAAAGAGCAGGTCGATGCTTGGATCGAGAAATCCCAAACCTACATTTCGACTCTCGAGTCGGAGGTGCAATCGCTCAAAACCAGCGCCTCACAGGCGCGAGATAAGCACAAAGAGGAGCTTGATTCCCACGTCCGGGAGACCGAAGAACGCGTGTCCAGCTACCGTGCCTCGGTAGACAGCGAGCTCGAGAAGCTCTCTCAAAAACTCGAGAGCGTGCAGAACGAACAGGCGGAACGAACGGTGGAGCTCGAGCAGGAGCTTGAAGCATCTATGGAGCGCTCGTCTGCACAGCTTCGGAAGATCGTGGAGAGCGCACAGACGGAGCAGGCGGAGTTTGGGGAGAAACTTAATTCCCGCTCACGGGCGCTCGAAGACCGTCTTATGGCCGTTGAGACACGGGTTTTATCCAACGTGGAAGAGCGTCTAAGCGACTACGAGTCGGAGATAAGCTACCGTTTCGAAAAGATCGAAACCGTGACGAATGATGTCGATGCGCTCGAGTCCGGCCTGAGGGAAACCATGGAGCGTATGGCGTCACGCCTTCGGTCGGACTTCACCGAGTTTGGCAACGAGCTCGAGAGGCTCCGTGTCGAAGAGCGCGACGGCTTTCTGTCGGACGTTACCTCACTTCGAGATCAAATGAAGGCGTTGGAGGAGGGCCTTTCGGAGCTCAAACAACGAGCCTACGACAACGTGAGTGAAAATCTCAAGGTGTTCGAGGACGAGTTTTTCTCCGATCTCCGTGAGCGCGGCGATACCATGGAGCAGCGCTTGATGGAGTGGCAAACGGGGGTCGATCGCCGTTTGGAAGCCCTTGCAGAAAACGGGGAGATGTCTCGAAAGGCGGTCGAAGCCGAATACAACCAAGCGCTCGAATCCAGAGCCGCCCAGGCCATGCAGAAGGCCAATGCGCGTATCAACGAAGTGGATGACCTTTTCGAAAAGACGGAGTCCCGTATCGTCCAGGTTGGGCAGGACTTTAGTGGGCGCCTCGCAACTGTTCTCGAGCAGGGAGACCAACGGTTTAGCGAGGCTCTTGATGCCCAAACCGAGCGTTTAGACGGTGAATTGGACAAGCTCTCGAAGGCCGTTGACCAGAAGATCAAGGGCCTTCGTGAGCGCGTAGAAACCGAGGGCGGCGATGTTCGTGCGGCACTCGAAGAGCTCAGGTCCGGTCTCTCAATGCGGCAGTCGGAGCTAGAACAACGGGTTCGTGGTGCCTCCGACGATCTCGAGACGGCGTTGGGCGATCTACGTCTAAACATGCAGAACTCACTCGCCATCCTCAAGGACGAAATTGGCGAGCAGCAGGAGCAGCTTATCGTCCAGACCCAAGAGGAACGGGACAAGCTGCGGTCCGATCTCACCGACGCGGAAGAGCGCCTTGCCGCCTTCGACCGGGAGCTGTCGACCAAGTCCGAAGAGGCAATCAAGGACTTCGAGGCCCAATTCAAGGAGACCCAGGTAGAGCTGGACGCAAAAGTCAAAGAGTTTCGAGGTCTTGTGGCTCAGACGCGCGAGCAGTTTGACGGAATGCGAGAGAAGCTTATCGACCGTCTGAACGAAGACACAAAACTATTGAGCAACAACTTGGCCGAGATCGATAAACGCCAGAAGTCGTTTGTGGAGCAGACAAAGATATTCGAGCGGGCTGACTCGCTCAAAGTGGCGCTAAACGAATCCGTTGACGAGCTCAAGACCGAATTGGCCAAGGCCGAGGCGCGCCGTAAGGAAGTAAAGGACTTTGAAGTTCAGTTCGAAAAGCTGCGAAAGGCCGCGGACGATGTGTCCGGTAAGATGGCGAAGTTTATGGCAGAGAAAAAGCGCATCGATCTCCTCGAGGATGACTACAAAAAGCTTATTACCATGTCGGAGGCGGTCGATCATCGGCTGGAGCAAGTTACGTCCACCGGCGACCTCCTGCAGAACATCCAAGCGAGACTACGGGCCTTAGAAAGACTCGAAGGGGAGGTCGGCGATCGATTCGAGCGCCTCGAGAAAAAGCGCAGCATACTCGATACAACCGTCGACGGCGTGGATAAGAATTTTCAAAGACTAAACGATCTGGAGACACGGCTTCACGAACTTGACAACGATCTCTCCCAGCTACCGCCCCGCCTGGATACCGTCTCGGACACGCTTACCGAGCTTGCGTCGAATAGGAAAGACGCGGATGCCACTATGCGTACCGTCCGGCAGCTAAACACAACCCTAAAGGACGTCGAGTCCCGGATCGAGGAGATGCAAAACGCCCGGGAGTGGCTGGCTCGTGTGGAGACGCGGCTCCAGGAGGTGGGTCAAGAGGCGGAGGAGCGGGTGAAGCTTCTCAAAGACCTCGTTAAAGACGAGCTCAAGGACGGGAAAAAAGAGAAAGGCGCCCCGCCCCCGAACTCCCGCGAGACCGTGATCCGCCTTGCAAGGCAGGGCTGGAACAACGCGGAAATAGCTCGTGCCACAAAGCTGAGCTTAAGCGAGGTTGAGCTGATCCTCGAAATGTCGCGGCGGTAAGGCATGTGACAAGGGTCCGCGATGCGGCCCTACTCGAAAAAGCGCGTGCGCGCGTTTGCTCCGCCGAAGGCCGCAGCTTCCGTGTAGGCGGCATAGACATAGCCTTCCACGGCACGGAGAAACAGATTTCCGACGTTTGCATTTTCCGTGAATTCCTCAGGACTAATCGTGTTCCAGTTCACGCCGCTATCCTCCGTGCGCCTGAGTACAATCCCGCGCCCGTCGTCTCCGCTTCGGAAAAAGAGGTATGGCCGTTCCACGGCTCCTGCCTGAAAGTCCAAAGCCGGCCGCGATCCGGAGCCGAACACCGGGGCGGTCGACGTTGCCGGGGAGTGGTCGTCCCACGAGCCATCGTTGTACTCATAAACAACGTGACTCGGCCCGTCCGCCTCCACGTAGGCGAGCCAGAATCGGTCCTCGCTCTCCGCGGCAATCACCAAGCTCGTATGGATAAGACCCGGCGCCGCGACTGCCTGTGTGGCGACCGGCGACCAGGCGGTGCCGTTATACGCTCGCACCCGTATCACTCCTGCCGCACCTTCCTTGCCGTCAAAGGAGGCAAGAAGAACGCCGTTCTCGATTGATGATAGGACCGGCGCGGCTTCGGAGGCTGCGGGCGAGGATATCGTGGTGACGGAGCCGTCCTGCGCGACTGCGGCCCTGATTTCACCAAGACCGTCATCATCGACGTTCTCTACCCAGGCCACCACGGCGCCAAGCGTAGACGGTGTTGCGCTCAACCACGAGACCGGCCCGGCGGACAACAAAGATGCCTCCACGGTGTCCATGGTCGGCTCTTCGCCTTCGGGAGCATCCTCGTTTAGAGCATAAACCGAGAGCCTTCCCGAACGAGCCGCGTCGGTAAAAAACAGATATGGAACATCGTCAACAGCGGCCGCAATAGGGCGCGTGGTCCCGTCTACCACGGCACCAGCCGGGTCGGCCGGCACGGTCCAGGCGCCGGTCTCGGCGTCGTAGCGACGGAGAGTCGGGGCCGCGTCTACCGCGTCGGCCACCGTGGCCATGTAGCGAGTGCCTGTTGCGTCGACGGTGAAGTGGATTGCACTAACTCCGGCCGCGGATGTCTGAGCCCCTTGCCACTCGGCGTCACGTGCATCGACGGTGCCCGCTACCGTTTCGCTCAGTGGGCTTGTTCGCGAGGTGTCTGTGGGATCGGCGGCGCGCACACGGTAATAGTAGGGGGCAATGCCGACGTCGGTGTCGACGTAAGCGGAGGCGGTAGTATAGGCGACCGGTGTGTCGAATGGTCCTTCCTCGATCTCGGAGCGATAGACAAGATACAACACTTGGGACGGGTAATCGTCCCAGTCGATCTCAATACGACTGGCAAGGTTGTCGGTTGCCTCGAGGCCCGTCGGCGAAACGTTTAGATCGGGCGCGTACCAGTCGGTGCAGGAAAAAAGCATAAGCACAAGCGCCACCATCGTGGAGGCTACCGCTACACCGTGGCGACGAGTTTCACGTGTCCGTGTCTGTGGTGCAAAACGCATTAGAAGCTACCACCTCCCACCGAAAGGCTGATCGAGAGATTAAAGGTGGGCCCGGTTGTATCGTCGTCACCACCCAAGCCGAACAACGCCGCCGGGTTTGTGTATTCATCTCCCGCATCGCCGAAGGTCATGCGACTTCCAATGGAAAATCGAAACCAGTCGAGAAACGAGTAAGAAATCGACGGTGAGAAAATGCCTGAAAGGTCCGACAGGTTTATCAGCGAAAAAAGAGAGATGCCCACCTTGGTCTCAAACAAGGATCCAAACGACGCCGTGAGTCCGACGTAATGTCGTCCCCAGTTTTGTAGATCCTGGCCGCGAAGGTCCGCCGGCGGCTCGTACTCGCTCGGCTGCTCTCCTTCGTTGTCGAGGACAAGTCCATTTGTGTCCGGGTTCTGAAACAGGTATGCCGCCGGTTCGAGCAATGTCGAATCGGGATAGCCGGTTCCGTTAAAGAAGTACTGCCCCACAAGCGTTAGATCAAGAATCTCTTCGAAGGTCTCTAAGTACCGAAATCCAACGGTTCCCGAAAAAAAAGGAAACCATTGGAGCTCGTAGGTATCAAGCACGACCTCGAGATCATCCTCGTCAGTCTCCTGGGCAGCCGTCTGGTCCACCGAGCGCCGGACAAAAATCCTGTCCGAGCCGAAGGAAACCACGGCCTCACCAAAGACGTCCAAATCACCAAGTGGACCGGAAAAGGTGCCGATGATCCGTGGCGACAGGGCGCGTTGATAATATCCGGCAACCGACAGCTCGGTTTCTCCCACAAGAAACTCGAGCTTGGGCGCGAGAGCCACGTCGAGTGGATTCGCGTTGGTATTGATAATCGTGTAGAGATAGAAGTTGTTTAGATCGAAGGGTATTTGCGTCCGCAACGAGAGGGGGCCCTCGCGATCCGCCGTGGGGTCTTCCGGATCGATCGCCGCCAAGTTCAAGACATCGGCAGGAGAAAAAAAGTACCCAACTCCCCATTTGATGGTGTGTTTCCCAAATCGAAAAAACAAGGTGTCGTCAAAGGAGAAGTCGCTAAAGAGCTCTACTACCGACAGCGAGAGGTTCGGCGCCTGGCCGGTCGAGGGTTCATCTATTGTGGACTCCTCCTCTTCGTCTTGGGCGGCAAGTGTGGTGACCAGGATACCGTTCGCGTCGCGGATCTCCTGTTCGCCCGTTTCGGGATCCTCCTCGATTGTCCAGCCCTCCGGCAGGCCGTCTTCGTCGATCGCGCCGGCGGTTAACGCGGGTGTCGCTCCGCCTCCCGGGGCGTCTGCGGTAATACGAAAAGTACCAAAGGCGCGAAAATCCGGAGTCGGGCGGGCATCGAAGTTCAGATCCGACGAGAGGGAGGGGGAAAGCGAGGTGGCCGAAGCATCAAGCAGATCAAACCGATTCGTGGCAAAGGTATCCCAGTCCCAATCGGCCGATATCGAACCCGAGATTCGACCGTTAAAGCGAACGCCCTCTTCTACCAGCAGGTCGTCCTGCGGCGCAACATTTTGCACCTCGGTGTCTATCTCCTCGACCATCTCCGTGTTGTCAAAAAAACCGTCGAGGTCGGGGTCGCCGCCAAATTCACCACCTCCGTCGGCAGCCGGTTCGCCGTTGCTCGGTGCAACGGGGTCGTCGCTTGGAGGCGCAAAGGGGTCCTCGAAGTCAAAGTCGCCGAAATCGCTCTCGGCCGCGTCCCCGTCGGATTCTTCCGACTGACCAAAAACAAAAAGCGGCAGGCAGACCGATAGGCAGACTGCAACAAGGAGAGGCCGGCTCACTGCCGATTGACTCGCTCGAGATATGCCTTTGTGAACACGTAGTCGGGAATTATGGCCACCGACGGGTCGCTCAGTGTGTATTGCGTTCGCTCGCCTTCGTTAATCTCATCGCGGATGAGCACCTGTGACGGTACGTACTTACCGGCGACCGTGGCGTAACGGGAATACACAACCGTGCGCATAAGCCGATCATTGACGCTGAAGTTTTCCTCTACAAGCACCAGCGACACGTCCTGGCGGACATACAGTGTTGTTTTGTCGTAGGTAACGTCGTCTCGGAGTGCCTCCAAATCCAGAATGTACACGTCGAACTGTCCGAGACGACCGGACCGCCAGTTCACTACCTGGTAGTCGTCGGCGAACGACTGTTGATTCAGGTCGTCATTTTGTGCATCCGACTCTTGGATGTTCTCTCTGAGGCTCGAGCGCTCGAATTTTCGGCTCTCGGGGTCGTAGAACCAAACGGTATCGTCTACCTGCAGATAACCCTGTCCGCGATCAACATCGGGCTGGAGGATAAGGATTACAAACTGATCCGTGACGTCGCGACGAAAGAGGCGCGCTTGGGTAACGTTGCGCTCTTCGTTTGGACGCTCCGAGACGATTGTGTACACGCCGGAAAAGTCTTCCCCTGCGAATCGGCCGAGGTCGTCTATCTCGCTCAGAATTCGACTAAAGTCGGGCGTTTCCGCCTGGGAAAACACGGGTGTCGACACAAGCGCCAATACTATTCCTACAAAAAGGGCTCTTCTCATATGCTTCTCCAAAACAAAGTCAGTTAGGTTTCCGACCTGAGGGCATCGACCGGCGGCATTCTTGAAGCCTTGAACGTCGGGAAAAACGCCGCCAAGACGGTCAGGCCGGCGACGATGGCCACGTTGATCAGGACTTTGGGCAACTCCAAACTGAACGTGAGATATCCATTCCTCAGTAAAATGTACACAGGCGACTCAAGGCCGATGTAGATATTCGACACGATGATCATTGCCAGCGCTGCGATCGCCATACCAACGATAACACCGCCAATGGCCAAAAACAGAGCCTCGAGCAGAAATAGCCCCTGGACCGACCCTCGTTGCATTCCTAATGCGCGCACCGTTCCTATCTCTCGAATACGCTCAAACATAATCATTCGGAACGTGTTCGTGATTCCCACCATAATAATAAAAAACAACACAAACAGGATGATAAAGGCGGCGTTATCGAGGAGCGTAACGATCTGCTCGGCCTCGGCGAGCAGGTCGTTGAGGGTGAACATTCGATATCGAGTACCGTTCCAATCCTCTTCTTCAGCTTGTTCGAAAAGGGCCTCAACGGGGTTGCCTTCCTCTTCCGAGTCCGGTCGCGGAAAAGTATTCACCCGAGCGTTCAACGCTTCGAAAAATCGGGTCGCACTTGAGTCAATCATGGTGAGGCGTGGCACAAACACGCCCATGATCTGATAGTCGCCGGGATCGAGGGTTAGGAGCTCGTTGACGTACGAGATATCGGCATAGGCGGATATCGATCCAAAGAGACCCGGATCGAAAGAGATTCCCGCGACAAAAAACCGAGCGACGTTGAGTTGGCCGTCGACGGTGCGAAGCTTCATGTCGACGCGGTCGTCGAGTTGGACGTTGAGAGCGTCGGCTACGTCACGACTTATGATAATGCCGTTCTTTTGACCGAAGTCGCTTGTTTGCTGCATAGACGCAAAGTCACCTTCCAAAAGGACAAGCCGTTCCGGCAAAAACGTCTCTTCCTGCCAGTCAACGCCGACGACCTCTTGGCGGACCTCTACACCCTGAAAAACCATGCCGCCGGAGAAAGAACTCCGTTTTGTAAGGAACTCAACCGGGACCTCCGCCTCTTCGAGGGCGGCCAGCAAGGCTTTATCGTCACGGATAATCTCTACCTCGCCACCAGATTCTTGTTTCTCGACGCCCTCGATAAAGATGTGGCCGGCCAGCAATTGACTGAAGTTTTCGCTGACGTTTTCGACAAAGCTTCCGGCGAAACCGTTGATCAAGGTGACGATAAGGATCCCAAATGCAATCGCCCCACCCAAGAGGAAGGTGCGCCGTTTTTGTCGACTTAGATTTCGCAGAGCTATAAGGATGAGTTTCATTGCTACTCGCTTTGCATTGCGCGCACCGGCTGTATCTTGAGCGCTACGGTTACGGGGTACAAGTGGCCGGCGAACCCGACACCGGCTATGATCAAGACCGAGCTGATCACCGCGCGGAGCGAGGCTTCGGGATGGAGCTCGGGGCCGGCGAACAGGATCTCCAGAAAGGTGTTGGTGGCCGGAATGCCGATGGCGTTGAGGACCGCAGTGATCACCAGCGCCAGGATCACCCCAATCGCCCCGAACACCGCGGAGACGGTGAATGTCTCATACAGAAACATCCGCCAAACGAAATTTTTCTGCGCGCCGAGCGCCCGCATTGTTCCGATCTCCGCGGTACGCTCCACGACCGATATAACAAGTGTATTCATCATAATAATAACCGCCACAACACCAATAACAATAACGGCGATGTTAAAGACGGTTCGAATAACGTCCGCGGTGGTGGCAAAGGGCCCTGCCGCCGCCTCCCAGTTGGCTGCAAGGGCCGGAATCGCCTGCTCGTCGAACCACCGGTTTGTCTCTCTCACAAAGGCATCAGTTCGGCGTGGGTTCTCCAGCTTGACAATGAAGTATTGCCAGGTACTCCCGAGGTCCACTGCCGTGCCAGGCGGCGGAACAACCGCATCGTCGCTCGCTGACGGGGGGGCTATCGCACCGTCGGCCGCGTTCGCAGCATCGACGTCTGCCGCCGGCGCGGGGGCGGACAACAAATTGTCCAGCTCCTCTATCGACAAGCTGCCGTCTCCCGCTTCGTCAACACCAAAGGCCTCGCCACCAAAAAAAGCGTCGAGGTCGAGATCGGCACCGACGCCTTGGTCTTCGAGGAGTGCTGTCTCGAAATCCGTAAGGGAGACTTCGCCGGCGCCACCGGTGTTTAATCCAAAGAGTGCGCGAAGCGTTTGTGCGTCGGCGTAGGAAACCAAGTCGACACCCACGCCCTCCGCCTGTTTTGTCGGCTCGTAGACCGCGGCGAGTCGCACAACACGGATTCGTGGGATACCTTGGGTGAAGCGCCCAATAAGCCGAATCTCGTCGCCGGCTGAAATGTCCGCGGTTTCTTCGATGCCGGCCTCGTCGTACGCTTCCTGCAGTTGTCGCTCCATCCGCTCAACTCGGCTGCGGGAAATCATGACTCCGCGCTCGCCGGGCTGAAGATACTCTCCCTCGATAACCTCGAGGTTATCGAAGAGCCGCTGGTAGGAAGCCGGATCGATGCCGAACAAAAGCGAAAAGGTTGATCGCTCGAGCTCTCCGACTCGTTCATCCTCGGGCCGAAGCAGTCCAAATCCGGTGACCTGAGTCGTAACAAGAGAGATCTGCTCGTTCGCCTGAAGGTACTCCTGAATACGCCGGTATTCGGGAATCACCGGAGTCTCCTCGATCTGCCCCACCGTTTGGACGCCAAAAAGCGAGATTGGTCCTTCGGCGATACCGGTCACAATCGCATGACCGGTGTAGTTGTCGATAAATGCCCGCTCTATCCCCTCGGCAGCGGTATCCATAAAGGCGTTACCCACAATCAGCACAATGACACCTACCGCGATGATCGTACCGATGATAAAGGTCTTTCCTTTGTGCTGCATCAGGTTGCGGAAGGCGATTCGTAGGAGAACAGGCATGCCTATGCCTCCGCTGCCGGCCCGTGAACGCCGGTAGCCTCCGGCACGGCGTGAGTATCGCCGGCCGAGACCTTGACGTTTTCCACGACTTCGCCGTCCAAGAGCCGAATGACGTGGTCCGCGATAGACACGATTGCCTGGTCGTGGGTCGAGAAAATAAAGGTCGTCTCCATGTCACGATTGATTTTTTTCATCAACTCGATAATTGCCTCGCCCGTTTTGGAGTCAAGGTTGGCCGTCGGCTCATCCGCGAGGACGATCTGCGGTTGGGTGACTAGAGCACGGGCAATGGCAACCCGCTGCCGCTGGCCGCCGGAGAGCTCATTGGGCCTGTGCTTTCGCCAATCTGTCAGCCCAACTTCCTCGATCAGGTATTCGATATAGTCCTTGCGTTCGCCCTTGGCCCCCTTCCCGGTATCGGAGCCGAGGAGCAGGGGGAACTCGATGTTCTCGAACACGTTGAGAACCGGTACCAGGTTAAACGACTGAAATATAAACCCGATAAACCGATGACGGAGATTTGTGATATCTCTATCCGACAGACCGCTTGTCGGTGTTCCTTCGATTGAAACCGTGCCTTCTGTGGGCGTGTCGATACATCCGATCAGATTTAGTATTGTCGACTTGCCGCTTCCCGACGGTCCGGCTATGGAGATAAAGTCGCCTTTGTCGATACTAAACGAAACGCCTTTGACGGCATGCACTTGCGTTTTTCCCAGTGGATAAATCTTATGGACAGTGTCGAGTCTTACTATTCCCACGTGACTTCCTTTGTCGCCGGCGGAGTAGAGCACTGGTGAGTGCGATCAAGCCTGTAAGCGGTTTTTGATAGATAAAAATGTACAGCCGAATCGACACGACTAACGTTACGCATGGCCGGGCGGGCGGTCAAGTTTTTGTTTGTTAAATCGTGATGTAGGTTGCCGTTGCTTTGGTTCCGGCTTGGTTGACCGGCATTGGGCGGATCATTATCTTTTGTCCAACTCTCAGAGATTACGAGGAACGAATGCCTGACTCGAACGGGAAAAAAGAATCCATCCCAGGGAATGATGCATCCGCTCAGGAGCCCGGGCCTGAAGTGTCGCCCCAAGCATCGGAGGGGACTGCCGATGAGTTGCAGAAAGAAACAAGCGCGCCGACCGACGTATCTACTGCGGAAGCGGAGGCCGTTGAGACCGCGGATGAGCCGGGCGAGTTGAGTCGACTACAGGCTCGGGTTCAAGAACTCGAAGAGGAGAACAGCGAGCTCAAGGATCAGTTCCTTCGAAAGAGCGCGGACTTCGAAAACTATCGAAGGCGTGTGTTAAAGGAAAAAGAGGAGATGGCGGCGTACTCCAATCAACAACTGCTTCTTGACATCGTCCCAATTATTGATGACTTTGAGAGGGCAATTCGATCGGCGGATGAGTCGCAGGACTTTGACGCCTTTCACAACGGTGTTGTCCTTATAGAGAAACAGTTTACAAGCATGCTGGAGAGGAAGTGGGGGTTGCGTCGTTTTGATTCGGAGGGCGAGACCTTTGATCCACAAAAGCATGAAGCCGTCGCCTCGGAGGACAGTTCCGACATCGAGGAACCGGTCGTGGTGGCTGACTATCAAAAGGGATACATGCTGAACGATCGTGTCCTTCGGTCCGCGAAGGTCAAGGTGACCATGCCCGCCGGCTAGGAACACGGCTACGGACCGAGATATCCAACGAAACTCGGGAAGATCGTGGCAAATCATTTGGGTGCGAAGAGGAGCAGCAGGATATGGGACGGATAATTGGTATCGACTTGGGAACCACCAATTCATGCGTAGCGGTAATGGAAGGCGGTGAGCCGGTTGTCATTCAAAACGCGGAGGGGCAGCGAACAACGCCGTCAATGGTGGCATACACAAACAAGGGTGAGCGCCTTGTGGGTCAGCCCGCCAAGAACCAGATGGTTACCAATCCGGAGAACACCGTTTTTTCCATCAAGCGTTTTATGGGACGTAGGTATTCGGAGGTCGGCGAGGAAGTCGGGATGGTACCCTACCAGGTGGTCAAGGACCCCACCGACGGTCTCCGAGTTCAGATTAGCGATAAGCAGTACTCGCCGCCCGAAATCTCGGCCGCAATCCTTCAGAAGATGAAAGAGACCGCCGAGGACTACCTCGGCGAATCAGTTACCGAAGCCGTAATAACCGTGCCTGCCTACTTTAACGACGCCCAGCGTCAGGCAACAAAAGACGCCGGAAGAATAGCGGGTCTCGAGGTCAAGCGTATTGTGAACGAGCCGACGGCGGCCAGCCTTGCATACGGCTTTGGCAAGGACAAAAAGGAAGAAAAAATCGCCGTATACGACCTCGGCGGGGGCACCTTCGACATTTCGATTCTCGAGCTCGGTGACGGCGTCTTTGAAGTTAAATCTACGAACGGTGATACACACCTCGGCGGAGACAACTTCGATCAGAGTGTTATCGACTGGCTCGTAGAGTCCTTCAAAGGTGATTATGGAATTGATCTCAGCAAGGACCGGATGGCGCTCCAACGGCTCAAAGAGGCTGCCGAAAAGGCGAAAAAGGAGTTGTCGTCCACACAGTCGACGGAAATAAATCTTCCATTTATTACGGCGGACCAATCAGGCCCAAAACACCTCCAGTATTCGCTTACACGTGCAAAGTTCGAGCAAATGGTTGGGCACCTCGTGGAGTCCACCAAAGAACCCTGCCGGCAAGCCATGAAGGATGCAGGGCTCGGCCCGGAGGACATCGATGAGATCATCTTGGTCGGCGGTTCTACTCGTATTCCTGCCGTGCAGGCCCTGGTCAAGGACCTTTTCAAGAGAGACCCCCATAAGGGAGTAAACCCGGACGAAGTGGTGGCGATTGGCGCGGCCATTCAGGGAGGCATTCTCGGCGGAGACGTCAAGGACGTGCTGCTCCTCGACGTCACACCCCTTTCCTTGGGCATTGAAACTCTAGGCGGCGTATTTACGAAGCTCATCGAGCGCAACACAACGATTCCGACACGGAAGAGTCAAATCTTTTCCACTGCAGCGGATAACCAAACAGCCGTGTCCATTCACGTGCTCCAGGGTGAGCGCGAGATGGCCGGTCAGAACCGAACTCTTGGTCGATTCGACTTGGTGGGCATTCCGCCGGCGCCCAGAGGTGTCCCGCAGATCGAAGTGTCGTTTGATATCGACGCAAACGGCATCGTTCACGTGTCCGCAAAGGATCTGGGTACCGGCAAAGAGCAAAAAATCCGCATTGAGTCTTCGAGCGGCCTCTCCGATGACGAGATCGACCGAATGGTAAAGGACGCAGAGGCGCACGCCGCCGAAGACAAAAAGCAAAAAGAGAGCGCCGAGGCGCGCAACGAGGCGGATACTCTCGTCTACACCGTGGAGAAGGCACTGAACGACTTTGGCGACAAGGTCGGCGAGGAAGACAAAGGCAAGATCGAGAGCGATATCGCGGCCCTCCGTTCGGCTCTCGAGTCCGGAGACGTCGACCAGATAAAAGAAAAGACCGAAGCCTTGAAGCAGTCGTCATACAAGCTTTCCGAGGAAGTGTATAAGAACGCCCAGGCGCAGGCCGGTGAAGGGTCGGAGGCCGGCGGCCAGGGGCCCGAGACCAAAGGGGATACATCTGCCGGGGGAGATACATCCGAGGAAGCGGGATCCAAGGATAACGTCGAGGACGTTGACTATGAGGTTGTCGACGACGAGGAAGATAACGGCTAGACCGTAGCTGGATCGATTCCGTGGCAAAGCGCGACTACTACGAAGTCCTTGGCGTCTCCAAAAGCGCCGGCAAGGACGAAATAAAAAAGGCGTACCGAAAGCTCGCCGTCCAAAACCATCCCGACCGTAACCCCGGAGACACAAAGGCGGAAGAGCGCTTCAAGGAAGCGACCGAAGCCTACGAGATCTTAGCCGACGACAAAAAGCGCCAAGCCTATGACCAGTTCGGTTTTGCGGGTGTCGAGGGCATGTCGGGCGCCGGTGGGGGCCAACAGGACTTTTCGTCGGTATTTCGGGACTTCGAAGATATATTTGGCGACTTTTCGGGCATTTTCGACTCATTTTTCGGCGGCGGTCGCCGGGGCCGTGGTGGTCGCGAGGCCGGCCAGGCCCGTCGTGGCGCCGACTTGCGCTATGACCTCGAGGTCTCTTTTAAGGACGCGGTGTTTGGATCGAAGGTAGAGCTTGCCTATGCGCGAAACGTGGCATGTGAACTGTGCGGCGGATCCGGCGCCGAGAAAGGAAGTGGGAAAAAGACCTGTCCAACCTGTGGCGGCGCCGGCCAGGTTCGTCAGAAGCAGGGGTTTTTTTCCATCGCCTCCACGTGTCCAACCTGCCGAGGTGAAGGTTTTGTTGTCGAAGACCCGTGCAGGGAGTGCGGCGGTGCGGGTCTTGTAAAGAAAAAGCAGACTCTCAGCGTAAAGATCCCGGCAGGCATCGGAAACGGGAAGCGGATCAACCTCCACGGTCAGGGAGATGCGGGCCCCAACGGCGGACCTGCGGGGGACTTGTACGTGGTTATTCACGTGCAGCCGCACGAGTACTTTGAGCGCAACGGCGACGACATCCATTGTGTCATTCCTATTAGTTTTACACAGGCGGCTCTTGGCGCCGAGATTACCGTGCCAACCCTCGACGACAAGCGTGTGAAGGTCAAGATCCCGTCGGGGACCCAGAACGGAAAGGTGATGCGTCTGCGGGGCGAAGGTGTTCCTCTTCTTCACAGCCCGCAACGGCGTGGCGATATGTACATCCGGCTTCAGGTAGTCATTCCCGACCGTCTCTCTGGGAAGGCCAAGTCGCTTCTAAAAGAGTTCTCGGAGCTCGAAGGCGAAGACAGCAGTCCGCGGCCCGTCCCCCTATCCAACCTTCGATAGGGTGTAAATACGCAGCGGAATTATAACTTCACCCTTACTTTACAGCGGCACGCGTTGAGCGATACTCTTTTGATATAGAGGCGCCGGGGTCTATCCGGGAATGCTCATACTGCCGATGATCACAAAAGGGAAGAAGTTATGATCGGATTCCGAGAGCTTCAGGAATACCTCAAATCGCAGGCCGGCGAAGACAAGGATCGTCCGGTTGTGAACACCTCCGGCGAAAACCTCCAGGAAGCCTTGCGCGACGCCGCGATCGAGCTGGGCCTCCCGATCAAAAAGATCGAATACGAGATACTCGATCCAGGCAGCAAAGGCGTGCTCGGCATGGGAAAAAAGCCCTGCCTAATCCTTGCGTACCCGGCCAAACCGGAAACCGTCGCCGGGGCCGCGGCGTCCTTCGACTTTGGTATCGAAGACCCCGAACTCTCCGACGACCGCAACGGGGAGGCGTGTGTCCGACTATCTTCCGACGGAATTCTACTCAAGGTGTTGCCCCCCAAAGGCAGTGGTGTTCGGGTCACCGCGCGTGAGGCGCTGCAACGCATCCACGAGCGGACCAGAAACCCTGTCGACGAGGCACTTGTCGCCAAGGTGGTGAAGCTTGCAGACGGCCAGTTTGTCAGGGTCGGTGAGTTTGACTACGACCCGTCAAACGACGCGGTCATGTCCGTCGACATTACCGACGACGAAATGAAGGCCTACCTGACGGTACAACCGCCCGGAGCCGACGGCTCCGACCCCGAATACGAGTCGGCGGTGTCGTTTTTGCAGAGCAACGGGGTTGTGGACGGCATACTCGAAGACGCCGTGCAACGTTTCTGCGACAATCCGGAGTTTCGCAGGCGAATCCTCGTCGCCGAAGGTCCAAAAGCACAAAACGGTGCCGACGCCAAAATCATCTACAGCTTTGAAGAGGCCGGCAAGAAGATGCGCTTGAGAGAAAAAGAGGGCAAGGTTGACTTCAAAGAGCTCAATACGATTCAGAACGTGGTCGAAGGACAAGTCCTGGCAAAGAAGCAACCGCCCGAGAAGGGAACGCCCGGGCGAACCGTAACGGGAATGCTTATTCCTGCTAAGGATGGCCGGGACGTGTCCATTCAAGCAGGAAAAAACGTTCGTCTCGCCGAGGACGGACGGAGTGCGGTTGCGGAAATCAACGGCCAGGTCATGATCCAGGCCGGTAAGATCAATGTGGAACCGGTTTACACGGTCAACGGCGACGTCAATCTCAAAACCGGCAATATTCTTTTTCTTGGCGGTGTTGTGATAAAAGGCAACGTCGATGACGGCTTTTCAGTAAAGGCCGCCGGCAATATTGAGGTTATGGGCAGCGTGGGAAAGTGTACTCTCGACGCCGAGGGAGACGTAATTGTCCACCAAGGGATCGCCGGCAAGGGTCAAGGCGTTGTAAAGGCCGGCGGCAACGTGTGGTCTAAGTTTATAGAAAACTCCAACATCGAGGCCGCTGGAATTGTGGTGGTTAGTGACGGAATTATCAACAGCAGCGTATTCTCGGACAAGAAGATCATCTGCAAGGGCAAGCGTGCGAGTATTGTTGGTGGAAGACTCCGCGCCGCAGAGGAGATCGATGCGAAAACCTTGGGATCGGTCGCGGGCATGGAGACGGTCTTGGAAGTTGGATACGACCCGAAGGCAAAAGAGCGCTTAGGCAAGCTCGAGTCTAGGATCGAGGATCTTAATAAGTCACTCGATGAGATAAAGCTGAACCTCAATACGTTGACGAATTTAAAGAAGGTTAAAAAGAAGCTGCCGGAAGACAAAGAGAAATACCTTGATGAACTCACGGCAAAAAAGCAGGAGCTGGACCTTGAGAAGGGCAAGCTGGACAAGGAAACCGAGGAAGTCAAGAACTACCTCTCGCAGCTCAAAACGACCGGTCGAGTAAGTGCATCCGGTACGGTGTACCCCGGAGTAAAGGTCAGCATTCGTGATTTGAGTCTTCCGCCGGTCCAAATCGAGTATCGTTCCGTCACCTTTGTTGCCGACGGCGTAAACGTCAAGCCGATCAAATACGAAGAGTCGGACGAGGATATCAGCGTCATCCGGAGGTCTTAGCATGCCTATTCAGCCGATTGATCAGCAGATACTGTTTGCCCGCCTTGGCGAAATTGGGCGAGAGGTAGCCATGCAAAAGGACGGAATCGTCCAAGGGCAATCGGTGGTTGCCGGCGAGATAGCCAAACGCAGCGAGGATATCGACAAGACCGTGACCGAGCCTGCGGACCTCCAGGACGGCCCTGAACAAGTGCAAGAGGACGAAGAACGCGAGGAGTCGAGAGGCCGGGGCGAAAAGCGCCGGGAAGAGAAGCAGGAACAAGAGCCGCCCGTTTTTCGCGACCCCAAGCTCGGTGCCAACGTGGACCTGTTGGGGTAAGGGCGTGTGTCGACTCTCTTGCCGATACTCGTCAGCTTGGCGGCCGTTGCTCTCTGTTTTCTTATCCTTAACGCTAAGATAAACCGGCGTATCCGAATTGATTCTATTGTCGACGAGATCCGGCAGGAGCTTGCCGGATTGATCGTGGAGATCAATCAAACCACCGACCGCAACATCGAGCTCATCGAGGATCGTGTCGAGCGGCTGAAAACCCTTCTGAAGGATGCCGACCGACGTATTGGCGTTCTCAAGACCGAGGTGTCGCGGCAGGAGAAAACGGCGGAATTGTACACACACCTGGGATCGCGCGGCAGGAAGGTTTCGCAGGGAGCGTCTCCCGGGGAAGATGCCGGCGCCGGTGTGGCAGGGCACCCAGGATCGGCCGGAGAGCAGCCACCGGCGGCGCCGGAGAACCGTGAGGCGAAAAAGTCGCGTGTGGTCAGATTGTACCTGCAGGGATTCTCGTCGCAGCAGATAGCCGCAAAGGTGGGAGTTACGGTAGGAGAGGTGGATCTTATGGTGGCGCTGTACGAGCACAATACTGAGGGGAAATAGTGGTAGCGTGGACCAACAGCTGTGAAATCGGCATCAAGGCGGACGGGGGCGCGTTTATCTCGCTCATCCCGAGAAACGCTCCGCTTCCCGCGCACGGACGAGCCGAGGTTACCACGGTGGCCGACGGTCAGCCCTCTGTGGAAGTGGCCGTCGTTCAGAGAGTGGACCCGACATCCGGCGTCGGAGTAATCGTAGGTACTTTTCTCCTTGAGGGCATCTATTCGGCCCCCGCCGGTGTCCCGCGGGTTGAGGTGCGTGCACTCTTGAACTCAGATGGCGTGATCCGGGTCGATGCGCGAGATATAGATACAGGAGCCGGCGAAGGCATTGTTGTTAGGTCCCACGAAGAGATCCGTGATGCACAGGACGAGGTCAAAGACCTACAGAAACAGCTTCGCAGGTGGCTGCTTGAATCGACGGATTCCCGACTGGCGGACTTTTCCGTTCTTGCCGACGCGGACGTAACGGCAGGCGGCGGGGATGACCTAAAGGAGGCATTGCGGATAGCACTCGACGAGGTTCGAGAGGCGGCGTATGCACCGGGATCACTACAAGACACTTGAGCTCAGTCCGGGGGCCGGCCCCGAGGCAATACGTGCCGCCTACCGCCGTCTTGCCAAACGCTATCACCCGGACGTGTCGGGCCAGGACGGAGCAGAAGCCCACCGCCGCCTCGCGGCTGTTGTTGACGCATACAAAGCGCTTGTCGCCTCTACGGCAACGCCGACGGTCATGGAGCTCGGCAGCCGCCTTATGCGGGATCGTGATCCTCATGCGCGAGCACGAGCGGCGAGGCTCTTGGGAAAGGCAAAACGCAAGGCGGCACTTATGTACCTCCGACATGGGCTCTCCGATGGTGATGAGTCGGTAGTGGTTGCTTCGATCCAGGCCTGTGGAGTGATCGGCCCGGAAGACGTGGCTCCGCAGTTTTTCCGGCTTCTTAGCCACGGGAGCCCTTTTGTTCGTCGAGCTGTTGTGGAGAACATCCGGAATTCCAAGAACCTTAGCGTGTTTACCGACGTGATTAGGATCGGGCTAAAAGACGACGACAAAGATGTTAAGCGGATCTGTCTACGGTTGTATATCGAGCTAGTGCGCACCGCGTCGGAAGCAGCAAAGGAGCAACAGAATGGAAAAGACCAAACACGATAAAACGCTTGTCGCCATGTTTCAGGAGGAAGGCCGCAAGATGGTCGATTCCTTGGGTGAGTTGTTCAAGCGGCTCCACGAACGCGGTTACGACGACTCGGTCATAGCCTCGGCGTTTCGACATGCCCATTCGGTCAAGTCGGAGGCGGCGTTCCTGGGTTTCGATGATCTTGCATCCAAGGCGAACGCGGTTGAGGGAGCCCTCAATCGGCTGCGCCGTTCTCCCGAGGACTTTAATGCCGAGAGCTTAGACGAGGCAACTGCCGCCTTTGTGGAGATCGAGTCGGCCTTTACGGCGGGGCCTGAGCAGCCTGAAACGTTCGAAGACGACAAGACTGGGTCCGGCGCCGCGGTTGATGACGGTGATGCGGTTCCTGGGACGCTCCTATCAACGCCGACGCCTATGGGCCGTGGGGCGGAGGGCGATGAGGGCTTCGAAACGGGAACAGAGGAAGTGGGGCATGTTGAGTATGTTTCTACACCCGACCTTCCGGACCAGTCGTCGGGGCTCATGAGGCTCTCTCCCTTCGAACGAAGCCTGGTTACCGATGCGGCGGATCGTGGCGAAACGCTTTATTATCTGTCTTGTTCTATCTCAGCCGATTCCAGCATGCCGTTTGCTCGTATATACCTGGTGATAAACAACTTGGAGCAACAAGTAAACGTCATCAAAATCTTCCCCGATACCGCAAGGCTGCAGACCGGCAGAGTTCGGAGTTTCGAGTGTTTGTTTTCTACAACGGAAGACGAGAATGTCGTATACGAGGCCACCAACGTCGATGAGATAGCTCACCTTGCCGTCACGCCGGTCTCCGCGGAAACCGTGCTCGCTGACGCCGACGCAGAGCACGTCGTGGACCATGATCGGCGGGCGATGAGCTTGCAGCTCTCGTCGGGGCGCTACGAGCGTCTTGGTCTTTTTGCGACGGAGCTGGTGCGACAGCTTACTGTTGCTGTCGACGAGATCGTTTCGATCTCCGACGGTACCGTCGATAATAAGTCTCGACGCCGCGGCATGAAGATTCTTGCGCGCCTCGCCACGGAGATAGACAAGACGGTCAAGGGAGCCGCGCGCGTGCCCTTGCGCGCACTTTTTTCCGAGATCATCAGTCCCGCCAAAAGGTTGGCCGAGCGGTCAGCCGTGCCCGTTGTATTCGACGCACACAGTACCAGCGCGTTTGTCGATGTGCACGTCGGGCGTATTCTCACGGACGTTTTGTTTCACCTGATCAGAAACTCCCTCGACCACGGGATCGAGTCTGCCGAGGAGCGGCAGCGCGCCGGCAAAAGCACCGAGGCCCGTGTGCGTATGGTGGGTGGTCTTGATGGTGGTCGTCTGACGATAACCGTTTCGGACGACGGCCGTGGTATTGCCCGTGAACAGCCTGACGAATCCGACGGGGATACCTTCGACCGGGTGTCGGCGGCCGGGTACACTACGGGCGCGGTTGATTCCGGAAGTGGGCGGTCCGGTCGAGGCGTTGGCCTGGACGTGGTTCGGCACGCGGTGGAGGAGGTTCTTTCCGGCACGGTGAATATGGAAAACCGCCCGGGGAAGGGCCTTGAGTTTGTGATAAGAGTTCCGTCCAACTTGCGGCTGACTTCCGTGGTGACCTGCAAGGACGACGACCGCCTGATCGGCTTTCCGGCCTCCATTGTGACCGAGAAGGTTCTCTTGAATCGAAGAACCACAGCGGTGGATCAGGAGGATAGGGTGTTCTACCGCCTGGGCGGGGAGCTTCTGCCGGTCTACCGCGTATCTGGTGTGATCACGTCGGCTTCTGAGCTCGAGGTGGGGGCCGCCGGTCTCGCCCTTCGTTTTGGAGGATTGCCGCTTGTTGTTATGGTAGCAAACGTTATAGGAGACGAGTCGGTTGTTGTGGATCGGCGAAAGCAAGGCTTCTATAGTTCCGGGGTTGCCGACGCAGAGGTTGAGTTGGTTTTGCCATACGCCGCAGCCGAAGAAGAACTGGAGCGAAGGGGATAGGAGTCTGCCGGCGGGGATAAAAAAAGAAACGGTATGCCTGGACGTCGAATGCATACCGTTTCTGGAAAGAAAGTGCAGCTTACGCTACTTGTTACAATATCGGCCGGCGGCGCCAAAAACTTGAAGCACCGGGGGCGGAGGTCATATCTCTGGCTTACTGGGGATGTATCCGTGAGCCGACCTCTGTTCGCGTTGTCGGTCGTCAAGAGTATGGGCGTCAAGAGCATGAGCCAAGAGTATAAGATGATCCTCGACGGAGGAGACAAGTGCTTGGTAGAGTTGCCGAGATCGCGCCAGAACCTTAGTGGTGTCCGCGGTGCCATCCTGGCTCGCCGACGGTGAGGCAACGTCATGGATTGCGGCTGATGCTAGAAAAGCCGCGATGTGTCGTGTCTCATCGCGGGCGATTTGTGTGTCCACCCGATCCAGTGCGGTCAGGATCGCGTGCATGTCCGCCGTTTTGTTGCCCGGTTCGCCGCCAAATGCGGCGCCCGAGTCGAGTTCGGGGGCTGTGCTTACATGCCTGCCGGCTGCGATGTCCTCAGCCACCCCAACCAACCGCAACCCGTCGCGCGCAAGACCGCCGATGCGTTCGAGCGCCCGCTTCGCCGAATAGAGTGCCTGAAAAATGCTGCCGGCTCGGTCACGCGTTGCCTCTTTTGCCGTTGGCGCCTTTGTCGGCTTTGCCGCTTTTGGCGTGTCTTTTGCTTTTGCTCGTACTTGTGCTCGTACTTGTGCGCGCAATGACGACACCGTCCGGTTGATTTCATCTCGCCGGTCCGGCAAGTCATCAAGCTCGGGCGGCGAAACGTACCGCATACCCGGAACGGCAAGGGAGTTCTCCGACAGCGTAAAGGTCGGTGGCGCATCACCGGCCGCGAGCTGCATCTGGAACCAAAATACATAGACCGCCATGCGGGCATCGGTCGGGACGGCTCGACCACTCGCCGACTTTTTGTAGGTCACCTGCCCGGAGTAAAAAAACGAAAACTGACCCGTCTCCATGGGCAAGGTCCGTGATGCACGCAGTCGAAAGTACCGCTCGTAGAGGGAGCCGGGCACGTGGGTTTGATAGCCCGGGAAGCCTAAGTCGAGTCCCGCGCAGTACACGGTGGAGGCGCCGATCTGCTTTGCGAAGTCCCAGGCGGAAGTCGCGACAGAACCGCCGGCACCAAGCTTGCTGCGAGGAGCAACTCGTTCCTCCAGATATTTCCCGAGGGGAAAGAGCGAGCCGGCAAAAGCCTTCACGCCGGACAAAAGCCTCAGGCTCCGCGGATAGGTGGAGGATTCGGTGATCACAACGGAGTTGGAGGCCCCACAGTAATCGAGGTGGCGCGAGTTCCAGTACTGGGGATCGACGACAACCACAAAGTCCGGATCGACGCCCCGCTCGAGAAGGTATGGAAGAGCGGTGTCGACCGCAACAAGAACACAGCGCCGGTAGAGAGCCTCGAGGTGTTCCGCCACCTCGTGGAGCCCGGGACCGGCAGCCGCCAATAAGACCGGCACTCCGGCAAACGCACGTTGGAACGCCTCCACCGTCGGCGCAGTCAGCGGTGCCGGCAGATTGCGAATGAGGTTCTTGGTCCAGCGACGGCCAAAACGCGCGAGGGTCGCGGCATTGGTCTCGTCTCTCCGGGCCAGGGACATAAACGCTTGGTCCAGTGCATCCCAGTAGTCGGGGCGGCAATGATAAAGGGCTTTGATTCTAACAATTGCCAGCTCGGAGGAGGAAAACGAGCCGAGGAGGGCAATAACCGCTTCCGGCCCGGCGCCCAACGCAACGCTCACCCTCCCGGATGCAATCAGTCGTGAGAGGTTTTGCATCCGGAGGCAGAGGACAAAGAGCTCCGCGTCGGGTTCGATGACAAGTAGCTGGGCGTCGGGGTTAATGGCCGCCGCCGCGGCAATGTGGTAGCCATACCCGCAACCGTAGAAAGCGATACAGAGTGCGTCGTGCAGATCCGGCGTGTCCACGATGCGCTTGGCTTCGCGTTCGGGATCGTAGGCGCTGTGAACCATGACCCCTCGCAAGCGAAGCGTGGGGCTGCCGTTGCGCGCATCGATGCACTCGTACTCCGAGGCACCGCCTTCGCCGAGTGATCCGTCCAAAGCGGCCTCTGTGCCGGGCATAGGAAGATCGTCTATGAGCTCGGGAAAAGCAGCCTCCAGCGCCGCGTAGTTTGCTCGATACGTGGCCGGATCAATCCGTGACGTAGACACGTTCCGTGACGGCTGTTGCACCGTTCCTACTCCAGCCGGAACGTGATCACGCTTCCGGATTCGACGGTGGTGCCCGGCGGAGGATCTTGGTCTACGACCCAGCCGTCACCTTGTATTCGGATCACCAGGTCCTCCCGCGCGAGCAGGGGAACAAGGGATCGTTTCGAGTATCCGGTAAAATCGGGCATGGACGTCTCGATGCGAGGCGTTGCGGGAATGGTTACCTGAAGTCTGCCCGGGCGCTCGACAACGCGGTCGGTGTCGACACCCACGCTCATGTAGTCCGCAAGGTACTCAACAATCTCGCTCACTAATGGAGCCGCGATGCGGCCGCCGTAGTATTCGTCACCGCGGGGTCTCAGAATCACCGCGTAGACAATTAGTTCCGGGGCCTCCGTGGGGAATATTGCGAGCGTGGACGCCACAAATGCATCTGGTGAGTAGGTCCCGGTGTTGGGATCTACCATCTGAGCGGTCCCCGTTTTTGCGGAAACGTTGATGCCCTCTACCGCGGCGCGTCGAGCGGTCCCGTCGCGTAGGGTGGCCTCGTACATGTAGCGAAGCATAAGGTCCGCCACCTCCGACGGGATCACCTGACGGACGGGAGTGCGGTTGTAGTCGTGAACGGTTCTTCCCTCCGGTGATGTTATCTTGTCAATAATCTGGGGCTCGATAAGCATACCGTCGTTTGAGAGCACGGTTGCCGCTGTGATCATCTGCATCGCCGTAACTCCGATTTCTTGCCCGAAGGCGACCGTCGGCTTTGTGCGGATGCTCCACCCGCTTGTTGGCTGAAGGATTCCGTTTTCTTCACCGTTGAGTGATAGCCCGGTTTGGGAACCAAAACCAAAAGCGCGAAGCATCTGGTAGAAGGGCTCGGCTTCTACCGTGTCGGACGCATAAGCGGCGCCTACGTTGCTAGAATACTTGATAATGCCCCCGGTGGAGATAGTGCCGTAGTTTCCCAAGTCACGAATTGGTGGGTCGATCGATTCGTAGATGCCGTTGGTCTCGAATAGCGACCCGTTGCCGATGCCCCCAAGAGCAAGAATAGAGGCTATGCTGTAGATCTTGAATACGGAGCCCGGTTCGTAGATGGTGGAGATCGGCCGGTTGCGACGTTGGTTGGGGTCGTAGGACGCAAAGGTGTTAGGATCGTAGTCTGGAACCGACACGTAACCAAGAATCTCGCCGTTCCCCGCGTCCATCGCCAAAAGCATAACCGCATCGGCCCGGTACTGTTCGAGGCGGTCCATCGCCATGCGACGCAACCGGTTCTGAATGTTGATGTCGATAGTCAAGAAAACCTGGTTTCCGTATACCGTGTCACCGGTAGGGGAGCGACCCGCCAACTGCGGTGATGGAGGCGGAGAAAGCTCGGGGTCGAGCGTGTACTCGATGCCGTCGAGGCCGACATTGTCTACGCCCACGAATCCCACAACGTGGGCTGCGAGCTCCCGCTCGGGATAGGTTCGGCTGGACTGAGGGGACACGGAGACGCCGGCGAGTCGATCCCCGCCGGCCTCCTCGCGTAGCCTCTGAATCTCTGTAGGCCCCGCGCCTCGCTTGATCACAAGATGTCCCCGGCCGTTTTGAATTCGTTCGAGAAGTGCCGGACCGTCCAGTCCGAGCACCGAAGCAAGAATTCCCGCGGTGTCTTCCGGATCCGTCACATTTGGTATCCACGCGGACACGGTATAGAGCTGTGTCTGGATTGCGAGTATCCTTCCGTTCCTATCGAGAATGGCGCCCCGTTCAACGTCGGGCGTACCGACAATCCGCTCGTCCTGTGGGTCGCCGAGCATCAAGCCGGCAAAGCGCACAACCACCACAAGGGCGAGGGCGCCGAGGATTACGAGTACTACGATAAATCGTCGATTGGTCCGCCGTGTCAGGGCGGCCTGTTCAGGGTTCGATGATTCGGCCAATAATTCGCGACTCCGGCAACAGACCATAATGCCGGGAATCAACCGAATTGTTACGGTTGTCGCCGGCCAGGAATACGTGCCCGCTTGGTATGCGGCCACTTGAAAGGTGATCGAGGGAGTACGATGAAACCAACGCTTCGCCGTTAACGGTCACGGTGTCCCCAACGACCCTAACTATATCGTCGGCTATTCCAAGCACTCGTTTGATCGCCATAGAGCCGGTGTCCGGCCGGCGAAACAGGACAACGTCACCCCGCCGAGCTCTACCCCAATGGAGTACGGCATGGGTGGAGAAGGGCAGCCGCAAACCGTACGCTGCACGGAATACCCATGCGGTTTGACCGTTGTCCAAAAGCGGATACATGGACGTGCTGCTGACGGTAACGGGTTCTATAACAAAAAAACGTAGGAGAACAACAAATGTGGCGCCGGCGATAAATGCCGGCAGCGGCGACCCACGGTTGCGCTTCCCCTCCCGTACCTTCCGATTCGTGGAAAGCACTAAAACGCACTCCCGCTCATGTCGATACCCTTATTAAGACATGGTTACCTTAATAAAGAATCAGCGTGTCAGCAAGCGACGGGCGGACGGCTCGCCCAAACTCGCGGTGCTTATCTCACCGCCTGTATCAACCAAAACTCGCGGCATAGGTGTGCCGCGCCGTCGGAAGGCTTTCCCCCGACGACGCCCGGTAGCTCGATCGTCCGGACTTTTGGCACTGGCAAGCGAAAAAAGGGAGCGAACCACGGGCCGCACGAGGAGGCTGTCGATCGACGGGGGGCTCTGGGCGGGCATCGACGTCCCTGTTCACAATCAGGTCTTTTTGGCCGCGATTCTGTTTTTTGTTGTGGTAAGCCTGTGGCTCGGCACACAAGGGTATCCGGGATCTTTGGTTGCGACGCTCTCCCGTCCTGTACGCCTGCCGGATCTTGCGACAAGCGATCAAATCATGCGGAACCGACTACAGGAAGACGTCCGGGCCGGTCGGACCGGTGGCCCTGTCGATATTGACCCAACCCGCTTTGCGGGACTGGAGTTCACAACTCACACACTTCGAGTGGGGGAGACGCTAAGCGAGCTGGCCGCCACCTACGGGGTAAGCATGTTCTCCATCGCAGCTTTTAATCCGGAGATAGAAGACGTTCGCCGTATGCGTGTCGGCGACGTGTATCGTATACCAAACCGCGATGGGCTGCCCTACGTCGTCCAGAGAGGAGAGACCCTTAGCGGACTCGCCACTCGCCACGGTATCAGCGTAAACGCGATCCTCGACGCCAATGATCTTGCCGACGCTACGATCTATGTCGGCCAAGAGCTGTTTATCCCCGAAGCTACCATGAGCGAGGTGGAGCAGCAGACCATATTGGGAACGCTGTTTGTATGGCCGGTCTCCGGTCGGATAACCTCAGCCTTTGGGTACCGTGCCGACCCTTTTACCGGTCGTCGGACGCACCACAACGGCGTCGACATAGCCAACGACATAAACACGCCGATAGGCGCCTCGCGGAGCGGGACCGTAAGTCATGTGGGGTGGAGCAATCTCTACGGAAACTTTGTTATTATTAGCCACCCCGGAGACGGATATCAGTCGCTATACGCACACCTGAACCGAGCCAGCGTGTCCACGGGGCAGTATGTCGGCCAGGGCGACCGCGTGGGTCTTATGGGAAGTACCGGCTACAGCACGGGGAGCCACCTCCACTTTGGAATTCTGCAAAACAACGGCCGTGCTGTAGACCCAATGCAGTATCTCCATTAGGATGCAGCTAAACAGGACATAACACCTATAGTGGCTTGGAAAGGGGGAGACCATTGAGGAAGCTGGCGATCATAGTTATATGCCTGTTTGCCCTGTTTACGATTATCAGCGCGTACACCGGAGAGCTCGACCGAACGCCGACGCTGGTACGGCCGCCTTCCGCGCCGCCCGCCCTCGGCTCCGCAGAGGGCCCGTAGAGCACGTCCGCAGCGGGCAGTAAACACAGTCCGCGACGGAAATTTCTGTCTGCCAACCCGCCC